>JAGYOG010000029.1 GCA_018399495.1 Sphaerochaeta sp. | reverse complement strand
GCGTAATCATTTATACTTCTTGAAGCATAGGGGCTATAGGATATGTTAGCAAGAATAACGTAAGAGGTTAGGAAGAAGTTTATTACGTTAAAAGCATTTTGTCTGCAATATACTCACCAAATCGATACTTACGAACGGGAGCCTGACGACTCCCGCACTAGTTATTCATATACATCTCCAAGAGCCCTCGGAGCTTTGGTCTTGGAAGAGAAGAAGAGTAGCAAAACCAAGGTAACAATATAGGGCAGGGTGAGGACAAGATCCCCATAGGAAGATGGCAGTTCTAATTTTTGTACAAGGACGTAGCCGGCACTTCTGGCAAACCCGAAGAGAATACATGCGAGGAATGTACGGCTGATCTTCCAAGAACCGAAAATGTAGGCTGCAATGGCAAGATAGCCAAAGCCCATGTAGATATTGGGCGAAAAAGTGGTTGAGATGGAGTAGGCGAAGCACATGCCCCCAAGCCCTGCCAGCGCACCGCTGACCAGGACAGAGGCAAATCGAATCTTCGATACATTTCCCCCTGCAGCTGCTACTGCATTTGGATTGTCCCCACAGGCACGGATGTGCATCCCAAATGGTGTTTTATAAAAAAGATACGTCATAAAGAGTGCAACTACAATAATGATCGGGACAAAGGTGTACAAATCGGTAAACATAAATCCAAGGATTGGAATCCTTGAAAGAAGGGGAACGGTGACCTTGGGAAATATCTCCAAGAGGAACTTGTTCGATGGTTGTCCGAACACTGATGCATTGATCTGGTTTGCAAGAAAGGCAGTCAAGGCAACACTGAGCATGTTGATCACCACACCACTGATAACCTGATTAGCCTTGAACTTGATACACATCAGTGCATGGAGTGAAGCAAGCAACGCTCCACCAACCATGGCAAATGCCAGGGAGGCATAGATAAGCAGAAGAGGATTCCCCGTGATCACACTGCTTAGCAATGCATAGCTCAGGCCCCCTGCAAATGCCCCAAAACCAAGCAATCCTTCAAGAGCCAGGTTGATGACGCCACTGCCTTCACTGTAGATGCCTCCGATTGCGATGATGAAGAGCGGGATGGAGAATGCAATTCCCTCGATGATGATGCTGTCCATACTCAAACCTCCTCAGCTTCACGGGCATACCGGTTTGCCAGTGCCCTGAAGAAAATCCCAATTGCACTAAACAACAATAGAATACTGGTAATCAGGGCGGCGATTTCACGGAGAACCTGCATCCGTGAAGACATGTAGGTTGTACCAGAGTCGAATGCCATGACCAGTAGGGAAGCGAAAAAGCTTCCAATTGCTGTTGTATTGCCAAGGAGAGCGACCGCTATAGAGTCGAAACCCAGAGAAGGAAGCACCCTTGGCTGGATTGATGCATTGCTCCCAAGGTAGTAGGTAACACCGGCCAAACCAGCAAGTGCACCACTGATCAACATTGTCGTCACCATGGTTTTTCCTACATTGATTCCTGCGTAGTTGCTGGCTTTGCTGTTCAGTCCTACTGCTTTCAGTTCAAACCCAAAACGGGTACGGTTGATGAAGTAACGAATCAAGAACACAGTGAGTAGGGCAAGTGGGAATACCAAGTTGATTTCCATCTTCAAATTCATGATCGGGTAGTCGAAGAGTGTCAAACGTGCATTCTGTCCGACCTCAACCGACTGACGGGTGATCGGGTCTACAAACCTGGTTTGTATAAAGAAACTGACCACATAGCTTATGATGTAGTTGAGCATAATTGCCACAACCACCTCATTCATATTGAAACGGTGTCTGAGATACCCAATCAACACACCGATCAATCCACCAGCGACAACCCCTATTAAGATAACCAAGGGTTTTGCAATAAGCGGGGAAAGTGATGAATATCCAACCAAGACGGTTGCAATGAATCCGGAGAATACCATGATGCCAGAAACGCAAATATTAAAGATTCCACATTTCAAGGCTACCGCAACAGAAAGAGCAGCAAAAATCATGGGGGTAGTGTAATTGAGCAGACTCATAAAATCAGTGAGTTGGCTCTTTCTTCCAGCATATCGAGTCTTAGGAAGAATGCCTGCACCTTGGAGGATGCTGCGATAAGCCTCAAAAGGATTCTTTCCAAGAAGCAGCAATAACACAATACCCGCAAGCAGGCTGAGAAAGATACAGAACAGACTCACTCTAAGTAACTGATGTTTGCCTGGACCACAGCAGAACATGAACAATCGTTTGACAAGATTAGGCTTTTTCAACATGCACCCCCATCATATACTCTCCAACCTCAAGTTTGGTCATTGCGGATGCTTCCTTTATGGTCTGCACCTTTCCATTGTAGAGGACCAGGATTGTGTCAGCGAGTTCCATGATCTCATCCAATTCCAATGAGATGAGCAGAATTGCTTTCCCCTGTGCCCTGAGCTCATCAATCTTCTTATGGATAGTCTCGATAGCTCCTACATCCAAACCTCGGGTGGGTTGTACAAACATCAACAGGTTCGCCTGTAGATTGATTTCCCTGGCGATGATGGCTTTCTGCTGGTTGCCCCCGCTCATACTTCTTGCCAGTGTGGTAGCCCCTGAACCAGTTCTGATATCAAAAGAGGAGATAAGCTCTGTTGCAAGAGAATCCATCTCCTGTTCCTGTAGTACTCCTCGGGAGTTGCTGTACGGCTCCTGGTAGTACTGCTTTAGGCACAGGTTCTCCCTAAGGGGGAAGTCAAGGATTAATCCCATCGAGTGCCTGTCTTCTGGAATGTAGGCCACACCAGATTCAATACGTTCGCGTACAGTACTTCCGCTGATGTCCTGCCCCTGAAGGAATATTGTTCCTTCTTTGACTGGGAGCAGCCCTGCTATAGCGTCTGCAATCTCAACTTGGCCGTTCCCGGAAACGCCAGCTATGGCCAAGACCTCTCCTTCATGAAGAGAGAAACTCACCTTATCAACTTTTCGTATATGGTCATTTGTCTCAACAGATAGTTCTTCGACTCTTAAAACTTCAACACCCTGGGTATGTTCAGTTGATGAGAGGGTGAGGGAGACATCTCGTCCCACCATCAAAGCACTCATTTCCTGCGTACTGGTGGTGGCTGCATCATATACCCCCACCATTTTTCCTTTACAGAGAATAGCACAACGGTCAGCAATCTTCTTGATCTCATCCAGCTTGTGGGTAATGAGAATGATGGTCTTTCCACTTTCCCGAAGGTTTTTGATGATACCCAACAACGATTCGATTTCTTGTGGGGTCAACACTGCGGTGGGTTCATCAAAAATAAGGATCTCTGCATTTCTGTAGAGCATTTTCAGTATTTCTACCCGTTGGCGTGTTGAGACTGGAAGGTCCTCGATACTATCCTCAGGATTCACTTCCAGCTGATAATGCTTGGATAGTTGTCGTACTTTTTCATTCGAGGATTGTACATCTACATACGGAAAGAGCCCAAGGTATCGTTTCCTTGGTTCTATTCCCATGATGATGTTCTCGGTAATGCTTTGATTCTCCACCAACATAAAGTGCTGGTGTACCATTCCGATATTAAGGTCATTTGCAACAAGGGGGCTGGAGATGTACTCCTTCTTTCCCCGAATGAGTATGTCCCCCTCATCAGGGGTCTGCATACCGAAGAGCATGCTCATCAAAGTCGACTTGCCTGCACCATTCTCACCGAGAATGGCCAAGATTTCTCCTTTCTTGATAGAAAGGGAGATGTCATTGTTTGCAATTATCCCGGGAAATCGTTTGGTGATGTGCTGGAATTCAACCAAGGTGTCCACGTTGTTTCGCCCCCTACAAAAAGAGGTACTGGTACCATGAAGATACCAGTACCATTGTTCACCGAATTAGTTTACCTTGAATCCCTCAGGGGTGAATCCACCAAAGTTAGATGCAGGAACAATTGTTCCGTCCTGGACCAGTTTGTAAGCCACATCGAGTTTTTCGATAGTAGATGATGCAAGCTGGTGACGACCATTTTCCTTCACAAACCCTGTTGAATCAGTATCTGCCTTAAGCAACACATTTGCACCTTCAAAGGTCCCTTCCTGGATTCTGGAGAGGGTGCGGTGCACATTCAGGCTCATAACCTTCAGTACACTGGTGAGGATGATGTTTTCGCTACCGACCTTCCCGTCGTCCCATTGGTCAACATCGCATCCAATGACGTGTAGTTTTCCATCACTCTCTTTTGCTGCGGTGAAGACTCCGTTTCCACTTGCTCCAGCTGCAACGAAGATGATGTCTACGCCTTGGCCGAGCAGTTGCTGCCCGATGACTTTACCGGTTGCTTCATCTGCGAAGGAGCCTACATAGTTACCGCCCACATTAGCACCAGTTACATCGGTTCCAGCCTGTGAAGCAAGTTCAACCAGTTTTGCATTGGTACCGAGTTTCTCATTGGCATAGATGACACCACACTCAAAACCATACTGATAGTTAACATTTGAGGGGTAGGCTACGCCATTGACCACTGCAATCTTGTTTGTTTTGGTCTCAAGAGCAGCTGCCACACCTGCAAAGAATCCGCTTTCTTGTTCTGCGAACGTCATTGCATACACATTAGGAAGTTCAACGGTATTACCTGCAGCATCAGTGGGGTAGGTGTCTACCAGGATGAATTTGGTCTCAGGATTTTCCTTTGCCAATTCACCAATACCTGCAAACTGGAATCCTGTACACACAAGTACATCGTACTCTGCGACAACATCGGCGGCAGTCTTCAAAGCCGCTGCAACATCCCCACTTGGCTCACGAATTGCTGTCACCTGTGCTTCTGGATACTCATCAATGAATGCCAGGATGCCGTTGTAGTTATCCTGGTTGAATGAACCATCGTCTACTCCACTAGGTGTAGTGATAATGGCAATATTCAGGCCTGCTTCCTGGGATGCCTGTTCTGTGGAACCTGCTGCGAACAGCATTCCTGCAATAAGAACCATTGCAATAAAACCAACAAATTTCTTCATTTCTATCTCCTTCTGACTATTTTGTGATATCCATCATTTTTATGATGATTCATCTCTTCATTCGTCTACTCAGATGCCCATATGGTTTCTGATTTTCTCAGCATTCGGAGCTTCAATTATTCCCTTCTCTGTAATAATGCACGTAATCAAAGTTGCATCAGTGACATCAAAAGCAGGATTGTATACTTTCACATCCTTCGGCCCTGTACGTTTTCCAAAACCGTTGACTACTTCTTCTCCATCACGCATCTCGATAATAATGTCACTGCCGGTTGCAGTCGATACATCAAACGTAGAACTTGGAGCAGCCACATAAAAAGGAATGTTGTAATAGCGTGCAAGTATCGCAACACCACTGGTGCCTATCTTGTTTGCTGTATCACCATTAGCGGCTATTCGATCAGCACCGACAATCACAGCATCTATTTTTCTCTCCTTCATAACCAATGATACCATACTATCACAAAGAACAGTGACATCAAGGCCTCCTTTTGCAAGTTCATAGGCAGTAAGTCTGCTTCCTTGCAATAAAGGTCTTGACGGGAATCATAGAAGACACTGAAGTGGTATCCTTGTTCAAAACCAAGATAGAGTGGGGCGAGCGCGGTTCCATATCCACTGGTGGCCAATCCTCCTGCATTACAGTGAGTCATGACACCCCACTGTTTCCTCTTATCAAAGAGGGACAACCCATGCATTCCAATTGCCTTGCCCATTTCCTGATCTTCATTGAAAATGGTATTGCTTTCCTGCAATAACGATGCAAGTATATCCGCTTGACTGATACCTTGCTTGTTACGGAATTCAGTGAAAGTCTTTTTCATTCGGTCCAAAGCCCAGAACAGGTTGACTGCAGTGGGACGACTGGAGGCAAAATACGCTGTAAGTTCCTTCATGTCCTGTTCCATTGCCTCAAGACTTTGGTACTTCTTCTGAGACAAACAGACATAGATACCATATGCAGCAGCAATACCGATGGCAGGAGCTCCTCTGACGCGCAGTTTCTTTATAGCCTCATATACGGATTCACGTGTATCGAGATATAAGAACTCTTCAGCAATGGGAAGTCTTGTTTGGTCGAGTAGTACCAGCTTTTCTGGGTGATGCTGCAAGCGAACGGGAACGATGGTTGGCATAGAGTACTCCTGATTTATAGATGGAGGACTGTATTGGAACAGTCGCAATGGTCTTGGGTCAATGGTTTTGTTGTAAAAATGTTGCTGATGATCTGCAACACAGACTCCTTTGCCTGGGCAATCCTCTGGTCGTGGTCGATCTGGGCAAGATTTTCCCCTCTCAATCCACATGCCATATTTGAGATGAGCCCGATTGCTGCATAGCACATACCTAGCTCTTTGGCTAAAAACATTTCAGTGAGACCTGTCATGCCAACGAGGGTACCTCCACATTTTTGGAACATGGCAATTTCAGTTTTGCCTTCGAATCGAGGACCCTCGGTACACACGTACACCCCATTGGCATGAATGGGTATGCCTGCTTCTTCTGCGGCCTGTGTGAACAATGATCGCAGATCCTTGCAGTACGGGTCACTCATATCCACATGAGCGACCTCGTTGTCATCACCATCGAAGAACGTCTTGATACGACCAGTAGTGAAATCGAGGAAGTCTTCAATTATGACAACGGAACCTTCTTGGACCGATTCATCCATTGATCCACTTGTGAGCAGGGCATAGACATGGGAAACACCTTCTTGTTAAAGAGCTTTCATCTGTGCCAGGTAGTTGATGGCATGCGGTGGGGTGTTGTGTTCTCTTCCATGTCGGGGAAGGAAAAGAATCTCTTCCCCGGCAAGTGTGAAACGGTACGTTTGCACGTCTCCATACATTGTTTTAACAGGAAAAGGTCCCATTAGATTGGACAAAGACTCAACTCCCGTTCCTCCGATTATGGCTTTGGTACAATGATGCATGGCAATTCCTTTATAAGTCTGAGGGTTGTGCGATGACAAGATTTTTCATTTCTGTTACATCGATCCCAGCCTTCTCTGTGGTAAAAATACAGTCAAAATCTTCAACCTTGGCAAATTCATGATGGCTGAAAGCAGAAAACTTGGTAGAATCGGCAATGAGTATGCGCTTCTTTGCCCTACGCAGCACCAGCTGATTGATAATCGAGACATCATGGTCAAATGAGGATATTCCTTGGTTCGAGACAGCACTAGCCCCGATGATGCAGGTGCTGAAATTCATTTTCTCAATTTTCTTATATACATCAGGACCTTGGGTGATCCCATAGCTATGATCCAGAGCTCCTCCAATAACAATCGTCTTGATCTTGTATTCCAATAATTTCGGAAGATGGAATATACCGTTTGTAACCACTGTTATATGCTTGGCTGCAAGAAACCCGATTAAGAAATTTTCCGTGGTCCCTGGTCCAAGGTACAAGAATTCATTATTTTCAAGTGATTTTGCAGCTTTGCTGCAAATCAGATACTTCTCTTCAGAATTAACTTCTAATCTGGCAACAACCGAGTGGTCAGCTTCTTCATTAGGCCTCACTCCACCACCGTTCAGGAGAATAATCTTTCCCTCTTCCTCTAGTTTCTTGAGATCACGACGAACTGTAGGAAGTGAAACTTTAGTCATTTCCAGAATATCTTCAATGTAGGCAATCTGCTTCATTTTAATATAGGAATAGATCTGATTCTGACGAACGTATGGAATCATAGGGCGAGCTCCGTTTTTGAAATGTAATGAGTACCTGTGTATGGATAGGCAGCTGTTTATCGGCTGCCTATCCATACAGACACAATCTTATTGATAATCTGAACCAGTGAGATACCGGTAAAAGGCATTATTTACGTACAAGGTTTTTTCCTGTACTTCCAATCCACTAAGGTTTTCCAACGTAGTAATGAGATTGATTTTGTTCTCAAGTAAAGAGAAGGGATGGATGGAATATCCCTCTTCCATAAGGATACAGTCCAGAATTTCCTGATATGCTTCTGTGTCCGCATTGAATGTGGTGCTGTACAAGGGTTGCCACCAGGAACCTTTCAGCAGTGCTACATTGCTATCTTTGGCCTGATTCCCATCATTCTTTTTTGCATAGGTATTGATGATTTGGTCGAATCTCAAAAGATCTTCTTCCTTCTCAAACTCAAATTTCGCATCATACTCAACTGCATAGGCAAGATAGAAGTCTTTACTGTTCTCAAGCACCATATAATAGGGACTTGGCTCAGGTACCGGACCCCAGTCGAGTAAGTATTCATAGATTGAGACTTTCGGTTCAATCTGCAGTTTTGCATTCATCCCTTCACTCGCAAGGAGAACAACAAGTTGTTTGAGATGGGTTTCATCACTATGTCCATACTGAATGGTTCGAGAGGGAAGGAACTGTGCGTCATCTACGTCTTTTTTTAAATTATAACCGGTGGAAGCTTTTCTCTGGACTGCCTCTGCCCCTATTGCATCCAGATTGTTATCGGAGAAGAGAGTGTAGCTATCGAATGCATTTGAAATACGCATAAGGATGTCTCTATCCTGTACACTGCCGATGTAGTTTCTGCTTACTCCATTTGCGTTGGCGATGCTCATCAGTAGATTTGAAGCAGTGGAGCTGGCCAGAGGTGATGTACCCAAAATTTCCTCTGCAACAGACGGGGGAAGCAGTGACGCATCAAGTGCACATGCCAGATAGGGTTTTGTATCCTGGGGTATTTCGCTTTTGATACCATGGAAGGCCAGCCTGCTCGATGCCTTCTCTGTACTATAGGTCAAGGCCAGCTCAGTGAGGTCAGCAGTAGCGACAAGTGCTTTGAAAATGTCATTCTGCTCCTTGATTTCTATCACTGCTTCGCTTAGTTGGTTGAGTGCCTTCTCAAAGGATGCGATTTCAACTGAATCGTTGGGAAGTATGATTTGAAAATAGTGCTCGAGGTATTCAGGATTGCTTTGATCGGTAAACTGTCCTTCACTGATTCCTGCACCAAAAAGCAGAGTTGCTAAACACAGGATACTAACAAACATGGTAATTTTTTTCATATTGACTCCCTTTGTTATGTTTTAATGGGCCTATTGAATAGTGAAAGAGTAACATCGAATCAGAATTTTATATCGAGAAAATTCAAAAAATGATTTTATATGAAATTTCTTGCAGTACCATGACAATCTCTAAAAATGCAGTAGGAAAAAAATATTTCTTATATAAGAAAAATCATGATAAGCTGTTTAAGAGAGAGGGATTGAGCTAAGAGATTTTATTGTAAAATATTGCTAATAGCAAACAATTATAATGTGTTTCTTGACAAAGTGCCAACTTTAATTGTTTAATAGGGTTGTCGGATACAGGAATTACACAAACCATAAAACGTGCAATGGTTGCACGGATGGTTTGTATGATTTGGTAAAATGGTTCCTAATGGGGGAGCTTCCGACAAGAGAACGTCAAGATTCAAACAACTTTTAGGAGGAATTATGCGACGTACATTATTAGTAGTACTTTTGCTTGCAATACCGATGATGGTATTTGCAGGAGGGGATGCCGAAAAAGCGGCTCCTGTCAAACAGATTCGTGTGGCAGAACAGGTCCCTGGATTAATTACCCCAGGTGTCTGGGATGGTCAGGCATTTTCCATGAACTCATCTATTTATGAGTATCTGGTTGAAATCAATGCCGAAACAGGTGCACTTGAACCTTTGCTAGCTACCAGCTGGGAAACTGATGCTGGTAAAGTATGGACCTTTAAACTCCGTCAGGGAGTAACGTTTCATGATGGCTCTGTTTTTAACGCTGAAGATGTGAAATACACCCTTGAGAGAACTCAGGATCCTAGTATTGGTCACTTGAAGAAGGCTGACTTTGAAGTCATGGAATCTGTACGTGCCGTTGATGATTACACTGTCGAGATAACGCTCAAAGAAGCTCGACCAACCTTTGTGTATCAGTTGACTGATTATAGTATGGCAATCCTTTCCAGCGACTATGACTATGCTTCCTTGGGTGAGTCCAAGCCAATGGGAACTGGTCCCTACACCATGAGCCAGTTGGTTCCCAAGGAATCTGCACTGCTTAAGAAGAATCCAAATTACTGGGTAGAAGGGCTTCCCAAGATTGACCAGATTGCTATCTATTTCGTAAGCGATATTGATGCGAGCATCTCAATGCTTGAATCCGATCGTGTAGATGTAGTACCTTTCGTATCACCGGAAATTAAACAGCGTCTTGATGGTGTTGATGGTATTAAAATCATCTCCCCCTATCAGGAAATGAGATTCATTTCCATGCGTGTGGATGAGGCTCCGTTTAATGACAACAGGGTTCGTTTAGCATTCAAATATGCCATGGATCCTAAAATTATCGCACGTAATGTTGCCAAGATGGAATTGAATGATGGTGTTTTCTATGATGAAAGCCCGATCATGGCTTCCTTGGCAGAATATAAAAACATACCACTACGTGGAAGAGATGTTGAGAAAGCAAAGGAACTGCTTAAAGAAGCTGGATACCCCAATGGCTTGAGTACTGAGCTTTACTACGCTTCTGACCATCCATTTGGTAAAGAGCTGAGCCAGACTATTAAGGAGTTGGCCGCTGAAGCTGGATTTGATATCGTGCTGAAGGGTTATACCCGTGACATCTACCTTTCCCAGTACTGGTTGAATGTTCCAATTACCCTCACCGGTTGGGGTGGTCGTATTGACCCCTCCATGTTGCTCGCACTTGCCTTCAAGGGTGATGGTCCCTGGAATGAGTCCCACTTGGATGATCCGGTCCTCAATGATCTTATTGAAAAGGTCTCCAGAGAGGCAGATCCCGATCAACGTATGGTTTACTATCATGAGATGCAGGAATGGTTCTTTGAGAATGGTCCTCTGATCAACGTACAGGTTCCACTTTTGGTGGCAATCAGTGATCGCGTTGTTGATTACAAGCATCCTCTTTCTCAGCTTCCGCAGTATAAGTACATGGATATTCTATGAAGAGATTAGTGGAAATATTTCTTCGTCGTCTGGGGTCGCTTCTTGCGACCCTGGTCGTCATGTCGTTCATCATCTTTTTGCTTGTTGAAATCATGCCAGGTGATGTCGCACAAATGATTTTGGGCCAGAGCGCCACTGAGGAGTCCGTTGCTGCCCTCAGAGAGGCAAGGGGGCTCAATGATCCCTTGCTAGAACGCTATGGAAGATGGATCAGCGGCGTAGTAGTCGGTGATTTAGGTGAATCTGTGTATATGAAAGGTGTTTCGATTAACTCCATATTATGGAGAAAGGTAGGACACTCAGTAATACTTGCCATGACCGCCTTCATTATATTCGTTCCGCTCTCAATTTTCTTTGGGGTATTGGCAGGGGTAAAGGAAAAAAAACCGATTGACTCAATTATTTCATTTTTCGGTTTGGCCACGATGGCACTTCCTGAGTTTGTTTCCGGTGTAATTCTTATTACTGTTTTTGCTGTTCAGTTAAAATGGTTCCCTATTGTCAGTGTACTTCCAATCGGGGAAAGCATCTGGCAGAATCTTAACATTGTGATTCTCCCTGCGCTTTCCATTACCCTTGTAATGTTTGGATACATCTCGAGAATGCAACGCTCTTCAATGATTTCAGTCATGAATTCTGACTACATTAGGGCAGCAACCTTGAAGGGTATGCCTCGCAAGTATGTTATTTTCAGACATGCGTTGAAGAACGCAATGCTTCCAACCATTACCATTATTGGCATGAACATGGGCTGGCTGTTTGGCGGACTTGTCGTAGTTGAGACCCTGTTTGGATTCCCCGGCATGGGGTCCCTTCTAATGACTGGAATCAAGACGCGCGATGTGCCGCTTATTGAGGCTTGTGTACTCTTGATAACCATTATTTACTCAGTCTCTACGATGATCACCGACATCATGTATAGCTATCTCAACCCGAGAATCAGATTCCAAGGAGGCCAGAAGTGAAGTATTTCTTCTATCAATTGAAAAAAAGTCCATTGGCCATCATTGGTATTGCTATTATCGTATTCTGGCTGATAGCTGCCGCTGTCGGACCTTCCATGATTTCATATACATATACCCAAATGGATTCTATGAATCAAATGGTAGCTCCTGGTGAGTATGGTCATTTGCTTGGAACCGATAGTCTTGGCCGCGATATCCTTGCAAGAATTGTATATGGAAGTCGTTCCATTCTCACGGTTGCGTTGTTAACTTCTATGGTCTCAACGCTATTGGGAATATTGCTTGGATTTTCAGCAGGATATTTTGGAGGGAAAGTTGACACAGCTTTCCTTCGTACTATGGATATTTTGATGGCGATTCCTCCTTTGGTATTGTCCATGGTTATTTTAGGTATTCTTGGAAACTCAAGCATTGTGAGTCTGACGATTATTGTATCTATTGCGTTCATTCCAGCTACTGCCCGTGTATCCCGCGGTGTGCTGTTGACCGAAAAGAGTCAGGAATATGTCTCTGCGGCACGTATACGTGGAGAGAATCATCTGTACATCATGTTTGTAGAGATTCTTCCCAATACTACGGGGCCTATCATCGTTGAAGCTACTGCTAGGTTTGCCTATTCGATTATGATGGTTGCATCTCTTGGATTTTTGGGAGTTGGCTTGCAACCTCCCACACCTGACTGGGGTATGATGGTTATCGAGAACAAGCCGGTCATTGCACAAGCGCCTTGGACGGTTCTGTTTCCAGCCTTGGCTATCGCTTCCTTGGTGATTGCCATCTCAATTTTCTCTGACTTTGTCAGTAAGGTATTGATACATGAACGATAACATTTTAGAAATTGAAAACCTCCATGTACGATTCAGCACCTTTGATGGACTGTTTTCTGCAGTTAACAATGTATCCTTCAATCTTGGATATAATGAATCGATTGGTATCATTGGTGAGTCTGGATGTGGAAAGAGTACTCTTGCCTTTACAATCATGCGTTATCTTGCCAGTAATGCTCAAGTAGAGGGAGCCATTCGATTCAAGGATAAAAACTTACTTGAGAATTCGGAAAAGGAGATGGAATCCGTTCGTGGTAATAGGATTGCCATGGTTTTCCAGAATCCCTATTCCTCTCTCAATCCTTCTCTTACCATTGGTTTCCAGCTTGATGAAGTAGGTATGCACCACCAGAAACTGAACAAGGCAAAGGCAAGGAAAGCAACGATTGAAGCCTTGGAAATGATGAACCTCGGCGATCCCAAGGGTATTGTGAGGCGATATCCTCACCAGGTCAGTGGTGGTATCCAGCAGAGAATTTGTATTGCGATGGCATTGCTCTGCAAGCCGGACCTTATGATTCTCGATGAACCAACCACAGCCTTGGATGTTACAACAGAGGCTGTTATCCTTGACTCAATTGCAGAACTCAGGGATAGGTTGAGTATGTCCATGATTTACATCTCACATGATATCGGGGTTATCAACAAAGTTTCTGAGAACATCGTGGTTATGTACAGTGGAGAGATCGTTGAAAGCGGTCCTAAACAGCAAATTTTTGAGAATCCTGTTCACCCATATACCCGTGCCTTGATTAACTGTATGCCTCGTGGGGGGGTAGTGAAGGAAAAGACGAAACTGAATACCATCCCCGGCTATGTGAAGAAACGGGGAACAGATGAAGGTGGCTGTCCGTTTGCTGACCGCTGTGACAAGAAGAACGATACCTGTATAAGTGAGTACGGGATCAAGAAGATTGAGGGGACCCATTTTGCTGCGTGCAATCGTGCGTATGCTGAGGATATCCCTGACAAACTGAAGGTACGGCTAACGCCAAAAAAGCGAAAGAATGATCCTGATTTTGATATCGAGCACAATTTATTGAAGCTCGAGGACGTGCATAAGGTTTATGGCACAAGGCGCAAGGTATATGCTGTAAATGGAATTGATTTTGCAGTAAAGCCTCATTCAATCTTGGGTATTGTTGGTGAGTCGGGATGTGGTAAATCCACTACCGGCCATATGGTAAGTGGATTATTCCCTCCTTCCAAGGGTAGGGTTATATTCGAGGATACCGATATCTCCATTGCATGGAACAAGCGAAACAAAGAGACGCTGAAGAATATTCAGCTCATCTTCCAGAATCCTGGGCGAAGTCTCAATCCATCTCATACCGTTGAGAAGATTATTGGTCGAACCATGCAGAAGCTTGCGAACATCAATGATAAGAATGAACGACGTAAGAAGATCATTGATATTCTCAGGAAAGTTGATTTGGGT
Source organism: Sphaerochaeta sp. (assembly GCA_018399495.1). GTDB lineage: Bacteria > Spirochaetota > Spirochaetia > Sphaerochaetales > Sphaerochaetaceae > Sphaerochaeta. The sequence continues at coordinate 18,890 of JAGYOG010000029.1, read as the reverse complement.
AAAGAGTATTTGGAGAAGAAACCGCCACAGCTCAGTGGAGGGGAACAGCAGCGTGTTGCAATTGCCCGCTCGCTCTCCATTTCTCCTAATTTGATCGTATGCGATGAGCCCACCAGTGCACTCGATGTCTCTGTCCAGGCATCGGTACTCAACCTGCTCAATGATCTACAGGTGGACACTCATGTTGCCTACTTGTTCATCTCCCATGACCTGAATGTCATCAACTATCTGAGTGATTACATTATGGTCATGTATGCAGGAAAGATAGTTGAGTATGGAAAACGTGATGAAGTGATGGAGAATTGGCACCACCCGTATACTGAAGCTCTACTCTCTGCTGTTCCTGAGGTTGATCCGACTAAGCAGAAGGAAATTATCGAGTTGGAAGGAATGCTTCCTGATCCTACAAAAAAGGTGAAGGGATGTCCGTTTGCCGGTCGATGTCATAAACAGGTAGGGGAAATCTGTGAGAAGGAGTATCCTCCCATGGTGCGCCTTTCAGAGGATCACTACTACTTCTGCCATATCAAGCCGTAGGTATACATTAATAACAGTCGAGAAAGGGATCATTGGTCTAGTTAGTCAATGGTTCCTTTTTCTTGATCAAATTCACATAATGCAATAATGAGTATTAGCATAAAACATGTGCGATACGTTGGATCCCTCTAGTTCCATAATTGCTCAACATAGCGTTTTAACCTACGAATCTGAGTCCGCACAAAGGTTACCGTAGGAGATGGAACAGTAGAGAAAGTGAACCATCCTGTTTCAGAGAATTCAGAGATATAAGGTGGTTTTATCTGAGACTTGAGGCGATATACATAGATTCCGTAGTGAAAACCTGGCACATCAAGAGACCAGAGTGGGAACAGGTTTTCTGGGGATGGGACGTCCAGTCCCACTTCCTCATGACTTTCCCTTATAGCTGTCTCTCTATAGGAAATCTTTCCCTCTTGATTATATCCATCTTCTCCTTTTTCCCACGTTCCCCCTGGGAAGGACCACATATGGTTCTGTGGAGGTATGGAACGTTTTCCCATCAGAAAAGATACTTCACCTGTTTCGGTGATGGTCCAGAAAATGATTCCAGCTCCGTTGTACGGTATATGCATATGAGCGACTCCTGGTTTCAGTATACTGGAAGAGGTTTTTCTTAGGGTGAAAAAATGCCACCACTTTCGATAATATACATAATCCAGATATTGTCAGAATATTGGTTCAGATTATACGTAAAGTATCTTGGTGGTGACGTAGGAGGTGCTTATGAAAAGCCTCGTTCGTTTTATTTGCCTTGGTATCCTGATCAGTTTCATTTCTCTTGGGCTTGAGTGCAGTTTTGGATCTGATGGAACGGCAGAGATCATGCTTAATGCAGTGGTTGCAGGTGAGGGTAGATCCATCAGAACTGCTGACGATGACCCATGGGAATCGACAAATATATCTCTTGCTTCCTATAAAATGCATCTAACGTATTTTGCTCTGGAACGTGATGATGGACTGAAAGTTACCTTGGTGGATGATGAGAGCGCAGAACTCTTGATTTCACCGGTTCTATTGGGGCAGAAAGACTTATCCTTGCAAGGAAAACGATTCCAACAGGTACCTATGTGGCCTATGAGATGAGCTTCACCTATTTGGAGATGAATGTACTGTGGTCCTTCAATGTTCCTTCCTGGTCAACAGACGCCTCTCATGTCTTGGTGACTGCAACCAATGATGCAGGATGTGCCCCATTCCATGGAAGCTATACCATTCGCCAGTACTTCAATGTTGATGGACAATTCCAGAAATGGGATATAGTTGTGAATGAAGGGATTGATGAATCGCCCAATTGGGTATGGATGAGACATGAACTAGAAAACTCAGAGGGAAACAGACGGTTTTTTCTTGACCAGGAAACCCATCCCTATCAAGGTTGCATCGACCTCTTTACTGATGAGGATTTTTGGGGAGCAAATGGCACCTTGGATGATGAAGAACCCAAGATTATCATAGAAAGTGGGAGTGGACTGGATGCAACAATAAACAACTTCACTGTATCAGTGCCGAAGACTCTTCTGATAACAGTTGACGTAACAAATTCATTCAATTTCTGGGAGGAGTTCACCAATAGTACCTATTACAACGACATCCTCGATTTTGGGCCATCCTACGATGAAATTCCAATAGGCGATGGTGATATCATGTATTATGGATACGACAACGCGCCATACAGGTTCCACATACCCTTGCCTGAACATTTTTTGCAATCAGGTTCCGAAGCATCTTTGATAGGTCCTGATCATACTCTAGAGGTTTCTTGTTTGAATCACGGGCAAGATCAACCTAATCATTCATCAAGAAGATTCTCATAGTATGGCCTGCAAGGCGAAGTACATTCCATGTGACATCGCTTTCATCATAGGGCGCATGGTTGAAAATCATAAGAATACTGCTCATATTGTTTCCTATTCTTTGATATAGGGACCAAGATCCATATTTACATAAGAAGCACCAGACCGTACAACCGGGTAGACTACTACTTCCCCTCGGTCGGTGATCACTTCAAGCAAGCTTGGTCCCTTACTCTCCATCCACTGTTTGAGTGCTGGTTCTATCTCCTCTTTCTTTTCAATCCTTCTGCTGTAGGAGAAATTACACAGTTCTGCCATCTTGACAAAGATGACATTCTCATTTCTACAAGAGGCTGAGTACCTGCTCTCGTATGCAGCATCCTCAAGATTGTAGACCATGACATCAGCATTGTTGTTGAGCAATAGGATCTTGATGGGGAGGCAATTAGTTCCGATAGTGAAAAGTTCTCCCATATTCATTCTGAAACTTCCGTCGTCGTCTACCACGAGTACTTGTTTGTTCTTGTTTGCCTGGGAAGAGCCTACCGCCAGTGGCATGCCACTTCCAATGGTTCCAAAAGCTCCACAGGTGAGGAATGATCGAGGCTTTTGACATCGAATGTACTGTGCAGCATACAGTTGATGATTACCCACCCCTGTCGTAATGATGGTAGAATCGTCGATCAGTGAATCCAAGGTCTTCAGAACCTGTGCCATCTGAATTATATTCGCATCACTCTTATATTGATTAGCCAGTAACGTTTAAGATGCTCCGCATGGTCTCACCCCCCCCCCATCAATAGAGATCTGTAGGTCATGGGCATCTGCCCAATAAGAAAGGTCATGGAGAATGGTTGCGGCGTTTCCAATAAAGGAGAATACAGACCGTCGTTCACCTCGGATTTGCTGCACCTTGTCTGCATGTATATCAATGAACGCGATCTTCGCCTGAATGGCAAAACCTAATTTTTCTGCTCCACGGTCATCCCAGCGGACTCCAATCGCAAGAAAGAGGGTATTTACCGATGGAATTGCAAATCGTACATTGAATCACCTCACTGCCACGTGTACTGTTAAGCTCACCACCCAAATACAGGAGTGGGTGCTCTGCTTGCATGAGCAGGTCAAAAAACTGTTTGCATTGTGAGGAGGAGAGATATACATCCTGGTCATAGACGGTGCTGAACTGTCCAAGGGGAAGTGCTTCATACCCAGCCGCTTTCTGTTGCAAGTTCATCGGAAGATCAACCACAACCAGTCCACGCTTCCCTGACTATGCCAGGAAGTAGGCATCCTTGATAACATGTTCAAGGTTGTTCAATGCTTTTACTGAGTACACCTTCTTTGTTGTGGGTCCAAATACAGAGGTCACATCAATATGCTGGAAAGAGTCAGTGCCAAGCTTATGCACAGGAACCTGACTGGCTATTACCAGAAGAGGAATACTGTCAGCGACGGCTGTAAGGGCATTCGTGATGGTTGGTCCACTGGTAACAATGGCAACGCCGACTTGTTCACTACTTTTTGAGTACCCTGCGGCACCGAAAGTAGCGCACTGTTCATTGGCATTTACGACAATTTCAATTGAGCTCTTGGCGAGATCATCCATGACTGGCAGAATGGCGGCCCCTGTGTGACCGAAAATATATTGTACACCCAGATCCTCAAGGCTTCGTGCGATAATCTCTGCACCGGTTTTGAGTTGTTTAGCCATAGTGGATTCCTTTTTTGCATGCTAAAGAAAAATAAACATACAATCAATTCTGTCAAACAATCATGGGTAATGTTTTTTCTGTTTTGGTCGCTAATACGTCACATTGAAAAGACAAAGGGAGAAAGTGAATGAAAAATATCTGGGAAATTGTCCAAAAGGTGATAATTAGAACTTGTGTCTGGCATAAACAGGACGTAGCCTTCATATACAAAAACTACAAGAGGTATAGGTTATGAAAAAAAGAAGTATGGTACAGAAGGTTCTTTTGGCAATGCTGTTGGTTTGGATTATCTTCACGTTCAGTTCCTGCGCTTCGCTTATGGCAGGTTTACTCGGTTTTGATGTGGCTCCCCCGGCAACAAGTGACTCCTCTTTGTTGTTCGTTGAGTTGGTTGCCTACACCGAAGGACAACGAGGCACTGTGGATGATGATGTTGTTGAAGTGAATTTCACCAGTGGATTTTTCCCTGTAGTGGTGGATGAGAGTGGGAAGGAGGTTCCCTTCTCAGTGATTGAGGGAATGACGGAAGCAGGTTTGGTATTCTATAAAGAAAACTTGGAACCTGGTATTTATACCTTGCAAGGAATCCGGTATCTCTGGATGACTGATTATGCATTCATGAACTCCCCAATCAGGGACATGGAATTTGACGGGCAGAGGACCGACTGGGTTGAACGGCAGTTCTTTGCGCTCGATGAACCGGTAAGTATGGAACTCAAAGCAGGAAGTGCGGACTCGATAGGGCGTTACAAGGCCTATTTCGAGTTGATGAGTGACCAGTATGAGAAAAATCCAAATATGTCAGTAGAGGATGATGAGAACAAAGCAGTATTATTCCGTATCGAGTCAGCCGAACCGGAGAACAAGATGACACTTCAGCTGATGAAAAAATGGACCTATGAGCCTTGGCAACTCTGGAACATAAGAAGCGTGTTACGATAACTAATTGTTACCTTACCAATGTGGCATTCTTCAATTGGGGAATGCTGCATTTTTTCACCTTACGTCCATTGAGTTATGGTACGCTATGGCATAATGGTAGATGAACAGAGAATCAGAAAAATCAATAACAAGCCGACATTGCATGAGAAGCAGTATGTAGTGTACTGGATGCAAGCTTCCGGGCGTGTTCAGCAGAATGAAGCACTCGCCTTCGCCATAGAGAATGCAAATGCTCTCAGAAAGCCATTGGCTGTATATTTTGGAATCAACCCACATTTTGCAGAAGCCACAGCACGGCACTATAGATTTATGTTGGAAGGCATCAAAGAAGTACAACAGGAGCTCTTGGAACGCTCCATTCCCATGATTATTTCTTCTTTCGGAGTGGTGGAAGGATTGAAAAAACTGCAATCACAAATTGCCTGTCTTATAGTCGACCGGGCATATACCCACATTGAACGATCCTGGAGAAAAGAGGTTTCCGCTTTCCTTGCGTGTTCCTTCTATGAGGTGGAAGCAAATGTGGTGGTGCCCGTTGAGGCGGTGAGTGACAAGGAGGAATACTCTGCTGCAACCCTGAGAAGAAAGATAGAACCTATGATCTCCTACTTTGCACAAGAAATTCTGCTGCCTGAGGTCACTACGAAGAGTTTCTCCTTGGAATTTCCCTTTGAATCAGCTGATCTTGGGAACATTCCATTGCTTGTTGAATCCTTGGGAATTGAGCAAAAGGGTGGCTTTGCCTTGCATTTGAGGGGGGGAAGTACAGAAGCCTTCTCCAAGCTGGATGACTTCATCGAACGAAAACTGGTCGGGTACGATACAAAACGAAATGATCCAGCATTGAATCACAGTAGTGGTCTTAGTCCATATCTTCACTTTGGGCAGATCAGTCCAGTTACCATCTACCACGCGGTAAAAGATCTGGATATAAGTGATGTGCCTGCGTTCTTGGAACAGTTGATCGTAAGACGTGAACTTGCCTATAACTTTGTAGCTTTCAACCCCTTCTATGATATTTGGGAAGGTTTGCCGGCTTGGGCGAGGCGTACGCTACAGACACATGAGGAAGATCCTCGTCCAGTTACCTACAGCTATGAAGAGCTTGAAAATGGAGAGACCCATGACCCCTACTGGAATGCTGCACAGAAGGAGTTGGTTGTATTGGGTGGAATGCACAACTATCTGCGGATGTATTGGGGAAAGAAGATCCTGGAGTGGAGTCCTACTCCCAAACAGGGGTTTTCATGGGCTCTGAGGTTGAACAATACCTACCAGGCAGATGGACGCGATCCAAATGGATATGCCGGGGTTGCCTGGTGTTTCGGCAAGCATGATCGTCCTTGGGTGGAGAGACCCATATTTGGGAACATCCGCTATATGAATGACCGAGGTCTGGAGCGAAAGTTCAACATGAAAGCCTATCTCAAGCGAATTGAGGCAGAGACATCCACCTAGGAGCCCAGTTTTCTCAGGTTCTGGACCTCTACGATCAAGGCACCCTCATCACTCTTTACCAAGCCGAAGACCAACAGCGGCCAGCGACCTGCCAGCAAAGGGTAGAGACGCTTATAAAGGTCAGGGAACAGCACAGTCTCATAGAGTGCCGTCTCATCCTCAAAGGAGACAAAGCTCATACTTTCTCCAGTTTTGGTCAATACCTGCTTCTGGGTGATCTGGTAACCGATAAGCGTGACATACCGCTCTACATTCTGATCGATCTCACAGGCTTTGATACGGTGGACCGAACGTAGGAGGTGTGCATAGAGGACCAAGGGATGATAATCCCTGAGGAAACCCAAGGAAGCAAACTCACTGTGGAGCTCTTCTTTACTGAATGGTCGTTGTACGGCAACAGGAAGTTGCTCTTGTTTGCTGTAGGACCGAGGGGTGGCAAAGAGGTCGGCCTGTCCATAGGCTTGGGCGGCACGTGTGGTGGTAAGCAGGATCCTGAGCTGGTCACTTCGTCTTCTCTCGGGTGCCAATGAGTCAAACGCGCCTGAGGCTACTAGGGCAACCATATCTTCCCTATCCAGAGAGATCCGGCCGGAAGTCTCTTCCAGGGAGGCGAACCGTCCACCTTGTTTTCTCTCTTCAATAATTCGTTTCATGGCATTTCTGCTGAGTTCAGCGATAGCCATTAGGCCGATGATGAGGGTGTTCCCTTCAGCCCAATATGCGATCCTGCTGGTATTGATATCGGGACCGGCTATGGTAAGCCCCATTCTTCTTGCTTCACTGATGTACGCCTGGGGTCGGTAATATCCACCTTGGTTGGTCAATACGGCAGCCATGAAATGGGCCGGGTGATGGACCCTGAGATATGCACTTTGGAAGGAGACCATGGCATAGCTTGCTGAGTGGGGCTTGCAAAAAGAGTATCCATCGAAGGAGAGCATCATCAGCCAGATCTGTTCTGTGACAGCAGAGGTTACCCCATTCTTATGGCAGCCTGCAAAAAACTGGTCCCTGAATGCCTGCAACCGTTTTCCGGCTGCTTTCTTTGCGATGACCTTGCGAAGCTGATCAGCATCAGCTTGATTGAAGCCGGCCAAGGCAACGGCTGTCTTGGAGACATCTTCCTGATAACAGAGAATTCCGTATGTTTCATTTAGGATATAGGCAAGCCGGGGATGCAGGGGTTCCCACCGTTTGCCTTTCAATCGTTGGACGTACTCATTAATGTACTTGTTTGCTGCAGGTCTGATGATGGAAGAGTGAATGACGATATGGGCAAAGTCTCCTCGCCCTGTTTTCTTCTGCAACTGCCTCATTGCAGGGGATTCAATGTAGAAGACACCCATTGAGTTCCCGCAGGCGAGTGCTTCGACTGTTTCAGCATCTTCTGCAGGCTGCCAGGTTTGCTCATCGATGAACAGCCCTTCTTCCCGGAGGTTTTGCAGGGTGTCACGGATGACTGCAAGGGATCGGTTACCCAGGAGGTCAATCTTTACAAAGCCTGCCTGTTCTGTCCCATCCTTCTCCCAACTCAGCAAGGGATACCCATCGGCTGAGCGAAGGATCGGGGTATAACAGGTTACCGGCTTGGGTGTGATGACTAACCCCCCGCAGTGCATGGATATCTCTTTGGGAAGTCGGTCAAGCGCGGTGGCAATACGGACGATGATCTGCCAAAGTGGATCAAGCAGGGCATCAACCCCCTTCATGAACAATGTCTCTATCGCTTTGGTAATCTGTGCGTCACTCAGTCCATAGCATCGGGCTGTTTCGCGAATGGCGGAGCGGAGTCGGAACCGGTTGTGGTTTGCAACCCTTGCACAATGCTCAATGCCAAAGCGTTCAAATACTGCAGCAAAAATCCCGTCTCGTTCATCCCATGCAAAGTCAACATCGATGTCCGGTGGATCCTGGCGGGAAAGGGAGAGAAATCGTTCAAAGTACAGATGATGGGCAATGGGGTCCACATTGGTGATGAATAGACTGTAGGAGACGATGGATGCAGCTCCTGATCCCCTGCCGCAGGTCCTGTTACTCATCAGCACGATATCGTGCATCACGAGGAAATAGGGAGCGAACCCCTTCTCGTTGATGATGCCTAGCTCATATTCGATGCGTTCCATGATGGCGTCATTGATCTCCCCATAGCGATTCTCTGCGCCCCGGTAGACCCTACTTTTCAGTTCCTCTTCTGCGTTGTCCTCTTCAGTGACCGGATACGTGGGAAAGATCAGGGAGGAGGAAAACGGGTCATACGGCCTGAGACGCTGTGCGTTCTCCATGGACTCTGGCCAGGGGGCAAAGACCTGCTCCCACTCCTTCTGTTCAAGCAAGATGCCACCCTTTTGGAAATACTCATCATCTGTAAGGCTACCCACACTTTTATGAAGGGCAATGGCTCGAAGTACCTGGTGAACCTCACGCTGATTCTCTGCAAGGAGAAATGCCCCATCGATGGCGAGAAGGGGGACGGCAAGTTTCTTCGCGGTGGTTACGATCTGCAGGGAGTCAGGGCTGACTGCACCATACAGCTCTGCTCCTGCACCGGCAAGCTGGGTAAGGATTGCACTGCTTGTGGTTGCCAGCACAAGTCCTTCTGATGTTTGCTTGAGTGTAGGGCTGTATGAGAAGGTAGGGTCAAGATTCCTCTTGCTGATGAGCTTGCAGAGCAGCTCATAGCCCCTCTGATCCTGGACAAAGGCAAAGAGGTCTCCCGTCTTCTCGGTAAGCAGACACGCACAGACAAGGGAAATCCCTCTCTCTTTTGCTGCTTCCCGGTAGACAGGATAGCCATAGAGGTTGTCACGGTCTGTGATGGCAACCTGTTTTACCTGCATGGAATCTAGTCGGTCGAAGAGTTCATCCACTGCCACCGGGGAGAAGAGAAGGGAGTAGGCTGTGCTCAGGGCTAGGCGGCTACGCATGGGCAAGTGCTGCCCCATGGGTCAGGATACCAGGACCAAACTTATGGCGCATTCGGTCAACTGATTGCTGTAGGGAATCAGAGCGATGCTGTGCATCGGGAAGGATGAGGTCCAGTGTCGGTGCGAGTGGGGAGAGTTCGGCGAGGGAGAGAGAACAAGAGAGGATACGTACCCTACGGCTTGCTGCCAACTGTGCAACCTTCCATGCGACAAGGGTGATTTCATGGTCATAGACCCACTGTCCCTTGGTGCGATGGGAAGCCTCGCTTCTTCTTCCGTCGCTGTAAAGCAACGCTATGTGAATCTTTGCCGAACCAAGTCCTGCAGATCGCATAGCCAAGGCAGCATCTTCCCCAGCAACAACCACAGCGGCCTTGAGAGAATCCATCTCGAGGATTGGCTCAGCAAAGCTGATTTTTCTCTGCACAATCCGCTTCTCTGACAATCCGTTTTGTAGTGGGCTGCTATCCAGTCCGCGGGCGGCGTTACGGAGGGCAATGCCTCGTTTTCCCAGAAAGGCTAGTACCTGATCATTCTCAAGGGCGGCAATCTGGCCAATTGTCGTAATCCCAGCCACAGAGAGCAGCCGGGCCGTGGCAGAACCCACACCGCTCAGCAAGGAAACATCCTGCCAAGCAAGGAATGAGGCCTCATCTCCCTCCCTTACCTGAATCAATCCGGCAGGGCGAGTGGTACGGGTACCCACCTTTGCAACCAGTTTGTTGGAGGCTACGGCCACGGAAGCTTCAAGGTTCAGCTTCTTCCGGATCTCTCCCCGAATCTGTACTGCGCTATCCACTACCGGGCCGAAGAGACGTGTGGTTCCCTGCATGTCCAGATAGATATGACCGCCCCGATCACACTGGATGCTGGGGGAATATGCTTGTGCGATGGTGGCGATTGCTGCATCGGCTTCCCCCGTGCTTTGACTGTCCCAAGGGAGTACCTGCAGGGAGGGAATCATCTGCTTTGCAAGGCGGAGGGGCATGCCGGTCCGTACCCCCTCCTCCCACGCTCGGCGGGATGGGGTGAGTACGACAGTCCTTGCTGATTCCTCCAAGGCGACTACAAATGGAGTTTCAGAGAGACTTGGATTCTTTGCAACCGCTACCGCCGCTGCAAAATCGGTTACATTGATATGGATAATGCTTGCACCTGTTGGTTGCATGCTTTGCCTCCCACTGCCAACTGGTACAGCGTCAGCGCATTGGCTACTGCCTGACCTCTGCAATGGTTGTTGAAGTAGATGAGTACCTTCTGTGTATGGGTGGTAAACGATTGAATCCTACCAAGTAGATTGGTAAGTTCCTTCGCACTGTACAGATAATCATAACGGCTTGCACTATCAGATCCCCACCAAGTCTCCTCATTTCTCCCGTGGAGCCTGATGTAGGCAAGTGAGCTGCTGGTTTTTACATCCATCATGGGAGGATTGCCTTTCACCGAGGGCAGGTCAAGAGAAGCAATGGCTATATTCCTCTCTCGTAGTGAGTCGAGGGTACGGTTGTTGTACCAGCTGCTGTTCCTGAATTCGATGGCAAGCGGGAAGGGGGCAAGGGTCTTAATGAGCGAATCCAGATATTTGCGCTCTGCCACTTCATAGTGAAACGAGTAGGGGAATTGCAGGAGGACAGCACTGAGCACTTGGCTTTCAGCCAGTGGTTCAATGGCATGGGAGAACGAGAGTGCCTGTTCCCTCCAGGAAGCTGGATCAATGGTATGGGTAAGACTCTGGTGAGCCTTGATGGAAAATTGGAGGGACGAAGCGCTCTTGTGCATTGCTGCAAGTTGCGTGGCATCAGGCATGCGATAGTAGCTGAAGTTCAGCTCCACTGTGGGAAACAGTTGGGCATATTGGGCGAGGAAATCCTCACGCTTGGTCCCCTGTGCATACACTGGTCCTATCCACTCGGTATAGCTGTAGCCTGAAGTTCCAATCAAAACGGTACTCATACTCTTCATATACTATATATTTGTTAAGTAATCAAGAGGAAAACTCACTTGTCTTGCCTCCGGGAGGGATATCAGCCATACTGGTGAACAACTTTTTGGAGGTGGATGTGCACACATATGCCGGTATAGTTTTCTGTGATGTGGATGGAACGATTCTTCCCCATGGGGAGAGAACCGTCTCATCGGAGTTCTTTGCCTTGGTAGAAGAAGCAAGACAGGCCGATTTCTTGGTCTGTATATCCAGCGGGCGGTTCCATGAGGCACTCCTTCCCCTCTTTTCACCTGTCTCTTCTAAGGTGGTCTTTTCAGCTTCCAATGGGTGCAGGGTGTTGTACCAGGGAACAGAGTTGTTTCCCAATCACGGCATAGATTACTCCTTGGCGGAGCATATAACCTCTTCACTGCATGACTGGGGAGCCACTGCGCTTATCTCAACGACAGAGGCAATCTTCCTGCCCACTTCCTCCCGCGAACAGCTGAAGGCAAAGAGTTATCTGGCAAAAGGGTATACGAGGTTTTTTGAGACATTCAACGAAGTTCCCGGTGACGTGCTGCAGATCACAGCAGTTTGCGAGGGCAATCTGCCTACGGTCCTGGCAAAAAGCCGTGAGGCATGGAGTCCATCTTTTCATGTGGTTACCACAGGAAAAGAGATGTTTGACATATGTCCCACGTCGAAGGGAACCTCGCTGAAGGCAATCAGTAAACACTTCTCTGTTCCCATAGCCCACACCTATGCTTTTGGGGATGACGAGAATGACATTCCCATGCTTGAGGCGGCAGGCAAAGGTTATATCATGGGAAATGCGCACCAAGGAGTGAGGGACAGGGAGTTTGAGCACTGCCATGATTTGATCGGAACGATCAGGAAAATATTTGCAAAGTAAGTCAAGAAGAGCTAGCAGGATGAGTGGCGGGTATGCTAGGGTATTGTCATACGTTGTTTTGGAGGACAGGGAGTAACACATTTGAACTTGCCTTTCAGTACACCCCAAGGGCATTTTGCCCTCACCATTTCTGGTGTGGCAGTATTTCTTTTAGGACTGCTTATCCTTCTCACGGTCATAACAATCATACAGAAACGTAAGACCAGAACCCTCAAAACACAGGAAACATCGCTTCAGTATACTTCGAAGCTACTTCGCTATGTCATAGAGCATTCACGGTATGCCATAGCTGTACATGATACAGACCTGCATTATCTCTATGTCAGCCAGAAATATTGTGAGGAGTACCATATCCCCGATGGGAACGCAATTATTGGAAAACATCATTACGAAGTAATTCCGGGTCTTCCCGAGAAGTGGAGAGTTGTTCACCAGCGTTGCCTCCATGGTGAAATTGTTACCGGGGATGATGATGCATTTGTACATGATGACGGGAGTGTGGACTACACCCGTTGGGAGTGCCGGCCCTGGTATAGGGAGGATGGCCAGATCGGGGGGATCATTGTCTACACCGAATTGCTTACCCAGCAGAAGCGTATGGCATTGGAGCTGAAAGAAACGCATGATTATCTTGATGCACTGCTCATGCAATCAAACAGTCCAATCCTTGTCTGGGACTCCTCCTATGGCATTACCAGGACCAATCACTCTTTTTCCTCTCTGCTGGGGCTCCCAATGCAGGAGATTGTAGGGAAAAATGTAGGAACTGTATTTTCTTCACTGGGAGAAGGGGAACTCGAGCGACTGCAAAATCGTCTGGAAACTGAACGCAGTCTCTCCAATGCAGAAATTCATATTCAAACCATTAAAGGAGAAGTTCGAACCATACTTTGGAATGCAGGACCTATTTTTGACCCGATCGACGGCTCACTTGTGGCCACCATCGCCCAAGGTCTGGATATTACCGAACGCAAGGCAATTGAGCAACAGAACAAGGAACAACTTGATGAGCTGAAGCGCTGGTATGCAGTTATGAGCCAGAGGGAAGAGCGGATCATGGAACTGAAGGGAGAGGTAAATGAACTCCTCAAGGAACTCGGAAGAACGTCCCGTTACTCATCGGTAGAAGAAGAGGAGAATACATGAACACTAGGCGCCCAAGAATACTCATGATTCTTCTGTTTCTTTCATCCCTACTCTTTGCCTCTGATGCCTCTTTCTTCGCATCTTTGAGTGAAAATGAGCGCATCTTGCTCACTCAACAGGAACCTCTTTCTGTATTGGTCGATCCTGCATGGGAACCTCTGGAATATCTCGATAACCAGGGTAAGCCAACGGGACTGAGCTTTGCATACTTACAGAGTATCAGTGTTCTCAGTGGATTAACCTTCATTCCTGTTGAAGGATTTTCGTGGCAGGAAGCCTATGACAAATTGCTCTCCGGTGAGATTGCAATGACAGGGAGCATCAGCAAGACTGAAGAGCGAGAGGCAACACTGCGTTTCAGTGAACCGTACCTGACGGTGCCTCTTGCAATCATTGCAGGAGAACAGGTGGGGTATATCGGCAGCCTGGCTGAGCTGGAAGGGAAGAAGACTGCGGTGGTTTCGAATTATGCAGCCCAGGAATGGCTTTCCAGGGATTACCCGAATCTCTCCTTGGTTGAGGTTTCTTCTGTTTCAGAAGGACTGCTGATGGTCTCACGGGGAGAGTGTTTTGCATTGGTTGAAAACCTCCTGGTTGCGAACCACTATCGGGCAAAGCTGGGACTTACAAGAAAGGTCAAGGTAGTAGGCACTACTGCATACATGAATTCACTTTCCATTGCTGTGCACGAGGACTATGCATCGATTCTTCCCATTATCAACAAAGCTCTCCAAGCAATAGACAACGAGACTAGAGAGCAATTATATCGGGCATATCTCCCCCTGCAGTATGAAAGGACTGTACAGAGCACAACTATTTACCTGATCGTTGGCGTGGCTCTGTTTGTTGCTTTTTCCTTAGTGTTCTGGATCGTAAAGCTCAGCAAGGAGGTAAGGAGAAGAAAAGATGCGGAAAATGAATTGGCAGACAGTGAAATGAAATTCAAGCAACTATTCTCCAATGCCCCTGTACCCATGGTACTCCTTACCCAGGAAGGGACGGTGGTCTCTGTAAATGAAGCCTGGCATGCAACATTTGAATTCAAGCTTGGTGAAATTGAAGATGTCGACACTTGGTATGAGAAAGTGTATCCAGATCCAACGTACCGGAAAAAAGCAAGGGAAGATTGGGAACAGGCTGTCGAACAGTCCATGGAAAAGCAGTCTCGACATATCGATTCACAAGAATTTTCCTTGGTTACGGCAACCGGTACTGTGTTGGAGATGGAAATTAGTGGAGCGTTTCTGGATCGGTTTCTTCTTATAACCTTCTTTGATATCACTGAGAGAATTTCCTCCATGCGTTCACTCCAAGCATTGCAAAGACAGACCGAACAGGGGAGAAAAATCATCCTCAATGCGCTTGAGGACCAGAAAATTGCACAGCGATCACTTGCACAAAGCAAGGCCACACTTGATGCAGCAATCAACAGTATGCTCGATTCTGTATTCATCATTGACCCTGAAAGTCGTTTCATACTGGTAAACCAATCTTTTCTACACTACTACCGATTTCCAAAGCGTTTAGACTGTCCTAATACCCTTAAGGCTTTCTCTTCTCAGTTTGAAGCCTATGACAGTCAGGGTAACCTGTTGGAGCAACAGATGTGGGCGGGTTTCCAAGCACTCTCTGGGAAAGCAGGGGACACAGAATATACAGTAGTAAAGAAACAGACAGGAGAACAATGGATAGGTAGCTACAGTTTCTCACCGATCCGGGATGAACATGATGTGTTGCTTGGGGCTGTTGTTGTTTGTCGTGATGTAACAGAAATCCGTGAGAACCAAAAAAAATTGATCTATCAGAGAAACCATGATTACCTCACTGGTTTGTACAGTAGAGTCTATTTCGAGAGCAAGTTGAAAAGACTTGAACATGCTGGACCGTTCACCCTTGTCTTGGTGGATATCAATGGACTGAAACTCATCAATGACAGTTTTGGGCATGAGGTGGGGGACTCCATGCTCAAGGCTACGGCACAGATACTCAGGATGTGCAGCAATGAAAAAACAACCATTGCACGCTATGGTGGTGACGAGTTTGTCTTCCTTCTTCACGGTAATTCTGTCCAGGCAACGGAAGCACTGCTGGCTTGTATAGAAAAACGATCCAAGGATATTCGTATCGAGAGTTTTAGGTTGTCTCTCTCTTCTGGGTATGCTGTCAGAGAAGTAGGGGATGAAAGCTTGCAGGAGACACTCAAGCGTGCTGAAGATAACCTGCAACGGAACAAGATCTACGAGAGTGCGAGTGCAAAGAATAAATCCATAGGATTGGTTATTAATTCACTGTTTGCAAAAAGTCCCCGAGAGTTGCAACATTCCAGACGGGTAAGTGCACTTTCCGTTTTCCTTGCTCAGCAGTTGCATCTTCCAGAGAGTGAGGTCAAGCGTATCCGGATAGCGGCCTTGTTGCATGATATTGGAAAGATTGGGATCAATGAGTCCATTCTCAATAAACCAACTGGACTTGAGAACAGTGAATGGGAAGCAGTAAAACGACACCCTGAGATTGGGTATCGAATCCTCTCAGCTTCTGCTGAGTACAGTGACCTCTCACTCTTTATATTGGAACACCATGAGATGTGGAACGGAACCGGATATCCCAGAGGATTGAGGGGGGATGCTATTAGCCTGCCTGCGCGGATTATCAGTGTCGCAGACAGCTATGATGCGATGACCAGCGAACGGTCTTACAAGAATCCGTTGCCTCAGAAAGTGGCTATTGAAGAAATCAAGCGCTGTAGTGGTACCATGTACGACCCTTCAGTAGTTTCTGTTTTTCTTTCCACCATCAAGCATTTTTCTGTAGGGGATGGGGAATCCCAAGAAGAAAGTGTACTCTTCTCATAGTAGGGACAATATTCCGAAAATTATGAACATACGTATGTGTTCAGGGTCATAGATTCCTTGGTCAATGACCCGGAAGCTGTTTTGATTCCCCAACGGAGCGAGAGGAAAGGAACCATCATGATGGTTCTTCTCCCGAGCGAGTGCAGGGAAAGCAAGGTGAGATACCCCGTCCCTTGGGACGGAAAAGGAAGCAACGCCTCCTGGGTTCAGGGCTTGCCCTGAGGTATTGATACCTTTCATTCTGAAAAGTGACCGTGATTCCCCAGCTTCAGCAACTGCTCGTGCAGCTGGGGCAGCCTCTCCTGTAGATCAGAAGGTTTTGAACTACAGGCAGTTTGCTGGTTCTCACTCCTCAGCAGAGACTGACCATGTACCCAACGATACTGAGTTCAATAACACGCTCTTTCTGATTTATCAGAGAGTTGCTTTTGGTGGAATCACAGCTGCCGAGGATGGCAAGCAGATTCGTGACTTGCTGGTTCGTCTGATCAACAAGTAAGCATTACGATTTTCAAACAGGGGAGAAGCGATACCGTTTCTTCCCTCTCAATATTCATATCCTGCAGACATTACTGCAATAGGTACATTTTTTTTGCTGACGTTGCTGAGGAAATAGGGTATATATGGGGTATGACTCCCCTCGACCAGAAAACCAAACGGTTCATCAGGAACTTGAAAGCTACCAGAATAATCTCAGCATTACTTGCAGTAGAACAGTTGCTCTATGGCTTGTTTCTGGTGCAACCAGGAGCTCCGGTGCGAGTCCAGTATTTCTTGAGTGCCTTTCTGATTGCGTTTCTCTGTTTCATCAGTTTTTTGATAAGTAAACCGAAAAAAAACATTTCTGGATTGGGCTATCCATTTTTCGAGATGCTGCCTCTTGCTCTTGGTATGGTCATCGCGCTCAACAGGATGTTTGCAAATAAGGGAATCATCTTGAATATCCCAACGCTCTACCTGGCATTCATCTATGGAGGCGCTGTGGTGTTTCTCTTTGACTATGTTCAGTCGGGGATCCTCTACGCAACGTTTGCCATTGTTTCAATTGTCATGCTGAATTCACATGCCTTGATTGCTTCAAATGTACCATTTCAAATTGATTTTATCGTCAACAATCTGATTGCTTGGACCATCTCAGCACTTAACTATCGCTATTATATACAGGAACAAAAGAATATTAATCTCATTGAGGAACAGAACCAGCAACTACGCATGTTCAGTGAGCATGACGCTCTCACTGGATTGCTCAACCGACGTAAGATTGACAGCATTATTTCAGAGATCTTACAGAATAAGATGGGAGGTGTTACGATTACCGCTGTCATCCTTTTCGACCTAGACCGATTCAAGATGGTAAACGATACCTATGGACATCAACGAGGCGACATCTTGCTGAAGGAAATTTCAAAATTGGTCCAAGATACATTAGAGGAAGGGGAGTCCCTTGCTCGCTGGGGAGGGGAGGAGTTCCTTATCCTTACCCAGCGCGAAGGGAAAGCACTGGCAGAATTGTTGCGTAGAGAAATAGAGAACAAACAATTTGAGCAGGTTGGAAAGGTGACTGCAAGTTTCGGGGTTTCTCCCGTACTCCCTGATGATTCCGAGGTCAAGATTTTCCGTCAGGTCGATAAAGCACTCTACCGGGCCAAGGAACTTGGGAGAAACCGCGTTGAAGTGTTTACGAGCAGTTGAAAGAGAAATGAGTACAACTCCTGTTGATTGTCTGAAAGAGCTTCTGCTCTTCCAGCAATGCCAAAACCCCGGCTTTCATCATTCTCTCTCCATACTTAGAAAATTCACGTTTTCTCGGGGAAAGCCATTTATTCTCCATAGCTAACATCCTCTTGGGATGATGCTCATCCTTTGCTTGTACCATGGGGAACCTGAAATGGATAGTGCCAATAGGGTTCCCCCCTATTTCGGTAAGTTTCATGGTGGCAGAATAAGGATCATATCCTGCCATACCGGTAGAGAAACCGAGATTGCCTATGGTGATCTCAGCAGTATAGGTTACATCCTCAACACTATAGGTTTCGGTGATCTGATAGCCTGTTAGTTTGTACACGGGTGTGTATTGCATTTTATGCTCCTTGTGTAATGAATTGATCGTCAGCCACTAATCTCGTCAAGTCATACAATGCCTCCTGTTTTTCAGGAGGCCTTATGCAAGGAACATGGTTCTGTGATTGCAACATTGTAGGGCTCCTTTTAGCGAGTTGTTTTTAGACGCTGCAAGTTGGGGTATAAATCACGTCTCTGTACTAATTATAGGTGAAAGTAAGAGTAAAGACAACAAGAAATATTTGTCTTTCGAATATCATCTCATTGGGAAGTGATAATGTCTTGAGGTAACGGAAGGGATTTTGTCACATTAGCACAGGAAGGGGATTTCTTACCTGTCTTTGTGGTATAGTCCAGGCTACAAGAAAACAAGAGGGATTGGTTCTTCTGTTTTAGACGACTAGTGAACCAATCCCCACCCAATTACAGGTGGTTACAGTATGGTATGGGATGCTGATGCAAGGCAAGTGGTACAGGAAGCGGTAGAAGGCAAGATCAACAGGTTCAGGGCCTCGGTGAGACTCAATGTGTCGCTCAGGACCGTGCAGAGGAAAATGAAGGAATACCGTGAACGGGGCGAGGAATGCTTCGAGCATGGCAACAAGGGGAAGTCCCCGTC
>JAGYOG010000028.1 GCA_018399495.1 Sphaerochaeta sp. | reverse complement strand
AATCATTCCAATGGTGTTGGGAGTATGTCTAACAGAAAATCATCACTCATTACATTCAAGCGCCTAATCAAAAGTCTACTCGATTCGGTAGGTACATACTGATACAGTGTGGTACAGTAACGTGTTGAATGTGTGAAAGTCACGATACAGTGTGATACAGACTGATACAAAATTTCAGAAATAGAATTGCTTGAGGTGCTAGTGACCGAAAGGTTGTGCTGATTCAAGTCCAGTTTACCGCACTTACTAATCCTTTTCTGCTTAAGTAATAGCAGGAAAGGATTTTTCTTTTATTGGCCTCTTGCTCCAGTATTGGTTACGAAACAACTAGGCTCCTTTTTCCCAATCAGGATTTTCAGAAGGAGTTCCTCTTTGAAACAGCAAAATCACAACCACTAGAAGGCTAATGTACCAGTTCCTCGAACTATTTTGCAGAAGAAGTCTTGTCATTTTTATCGTTATACGATAAATAATTCTCGTATATCCATACTTTATTCATGAGGAACAATATGACTAATCATAAAAAAAACCCATTTCTTAAACCAATCCTTTTGCTACTCACAATCATCCTGATAATCGGTGGCATTGCTCTCGTTGTTCTAGCCGGATATCTCATCATTGCACCCTCGGTAAGGACTGCCAGCCTGGTCACTTTGCCTGTGCTGATGCAGAATGGACTGCAGTTTAGGCTTCCCGTGCATGCTGAGAGCGCAGGAGCGTACAGCATCTATTCTATAGTATTGGTGCTTACCCTCTTCTTGTCGCTTTTATTTCTCTTATTCCTGAGAAAAGCGGTGGTATCACTTTCCAAGAAGAATGGCTTCACAGAGTTGTTGCCACAATCCCTTCGCTCCATGGGCTTATTGTTGTTGCTTGCAACCTACCTCAGGCAATTGCATCTCTATCTTTTCTTGCAACTCGCTGGACCGGCTGCCCAGGAATTACTGCACTTCAGCTTCACCCCCGTTACTTCGGAAGTTCTCTACGCCTTAGCCCTCCTTGCCTTGGGAAACGTATTCGCCTACGCTCTGCATCTGCAGAATGAATTTGAACAAACGGTATAGGTACACAAGATGCCAATAATCATACGCCTCGACAGGGTGCTAGCCGACCGAAAGATGTCACTCACTGAACTTTCAGAGAAAGTGGGTATCACACTAGCCAACCTTTCAAACCTCAAGACAGGAAAAATAAGTGCTGTCCGGTTGGCTACCATGGAAGCCATCTGCAAGAATCTTGCATGCCAACCGGGAAATCTGTTTGAGTATGTTGAAGAATAGAAGGCCAGTTCTTACGCTTCTTCTTTGACAGCAAGGCCCAGTTTCCCGAGAATATCCTTGTCTAGCTCGTTCAGTTCACTCCGATAAGGAATATCATTTTGGCTGAATGTCACTTCCTGAATATCCATGACAGTGAAAAGAGCTTGATTCAGGCTATAGGAGGTCTCCTTTAGTTTTTCCAATAAATTCTGTCGGATGATTTCCGAGATGAGTTGAAGGAATACCCTACCCGAAAAATACTGGGGAGACTGGATGTGCAAAACTCTGCAATCTTCCTGATTCATCAGGTTATTGAACCGATGTTCAAAGTCATTACGTTGCTCATACTTGGCCAGGGCTTCCTGAGCTGAAATCCCTGTATTTGTAATCACAGCCCAGAAACCTGCTTGAGAAGCCTCAAAGGTTCTCAGTGGGTCCCGACTCAGACTTACTCTGTTGCTCCCATTGGGTCGTTTCCGTACCTTGAAATAAGTTTCATACAACCGAGCATGCTCCTCAAGCGGTACTTCAATTTCCAACTCTCGCTTGCACCTTCCCAACAGGGAAAGCAGGTTGCTTCGCTGATTCTCCCTCCACTGCTCATCATAGTAGAGATGGATGGTGAGCGATTCTTCCTCAAGGAACGGCGCGGGTATGCTGAAACTTCTCAATTCCCTGCCCTTGCAATCATTGAGCGCTGTTCCCTCTACTATGTCTTTACGATGCATTTCAATGAACTGTTCCAACCAACGTTTCCGAGTGGGGATGCGAATGATGAACTGATAGCCTAATTCCACCAACTCCTGAATCCTGGGGACGGAGAAATATCTTCGGTTGAGCATCAGCACAGTATCGGTATCGACTTCAAGCGTATCCATCACACCAGCGATGGTCTTGCTGCTACGCATGGTCCCATCCAGAAGATGAAAGGAATACGGAAGATGCATATCCCCATGGGCAAGCAAGACAATGGTGTTTTGTTCCAGGGCTTCAATATCCCTATTGTAACCATACTGCAGGAATGGATTGTGATTCTGGTAACTGGCAGTACTGCATAAGTCAAAAATAATATCATTATCTTCCGTATCGAAATTCTCCAAACAACGCTGTTGCCAAAGCCTGAGGAACTCAGCATCCAAGGAACGGAGCATTCCCTGCAACTCTGAGAGACTCTCTACATTCCCATAGATTCCCTGTTTCCAATGGGTTGCATAGGACAAAGGATTGTTCGAACATAGCAAGTACCAAGCAAGATACAGGATTTTCTCTATCTTCTCTTCGCTCATGAGCGGTTGCATCCATAGCTTGAGAGAAAGCTCTTTCTCAACCACTTCCTGCAATTGCTCAAAAGCATAACAACGAAACGTTGGAATTGCTTTCACAGTCTCTGCGCCTTGACTCTCAAGCTCTTGCTGGTATACAGGATTGTAGATTGGTTCTCCTGTGACGACATCAAGCTTACCGATGCAACGTCGTTTATGCCGTGTCTGTTTTTTTTCATGGTCCCAGTAGTACTGGTCCTCGTATAAATAGGTGACATGATTCTTCTTATTGACAATTTCTATGACTTTTGGGCGTGATAATCTCGAAAACATGTTATAATTTATAGCATTCTTATTTTCTTTAATCAAGAGTAAAGTACCCCTAGTAAACTATTTATAGCATACTATGTTATAATGTATAAATACACTCAAACCATTAAGAGTAAAGAAATAGCTATTAGGCTGTTGTGTAAATTACCTATTCATTGTTACAATTCTATATCATTTTTTTCAAAGGAGTTTATTTTGAAAAATACGAACAAATTGTATCGAAAGTTGCTAATTATTGGATTGATGTTACTGATTTCGCTTCCTGCCTTGGTCGCGCAGGGTCAGCAGGAAACTGCTAATACCATTACCTTCTCAGGTTCCGGCGGATATCCTCCGTTCAACTACATGACAGAAGATGGTGACATCATTGGTTTTGATGTTGATGTTGCTACCGAGATTGCCAGCCGCCTCGACAAGGAATTGAAGTATGTAGCTACCGCATGGGATGGTATTGTTGAAGGTCTCAGAGCAAAACGCTATGACGGGATCTTGGGCAGTATGGGAATCACAGAGGAACGCGAGGCAGTCATCGACTTCTCCATTCCTTACTATTACAGTGGCCCACAGTTGATTGCCATGAAGGATAGTGGAATCAATTCAGTCGATGATTTGACCAGCGAACATACACTTGGTCTTGTTACCGGTACTACCTTTGAGAACGACGCAAAGGTTCTTGGCACCAAAGTCAAGCTCTATGAAGATGACAACCAGACCTTAATCGAACTGCTCAACGGCCGTGTTGACGGTGTCCTGACTGACAGAATTGTAGGACTGAATGCCATCACTCAGCTTAAAGAAGGTGATAAGCTTACACTCGTAGGATCGGTACTTCGCAGTGAAGTCATGGGCATTGGATTCCATGAGGATGACGATGAGCTGCGTGAACAGGTAAACGCTGCACTCCGCGAAATGTTTGCCGATGGCACCATGAAAGAGATTAGTGAAAAATGGTTCAACGGTGAAGATATTACCGTAGAGTAAGGGAGAATCCTAGAATGAGTATATTACCATGGGATCTAACGGTGATCCCTCAGCGATTTTTCCAATTCGCTGATGCAGCACTCTATACGCTACAGATCACCTTTTTTGGGATTCTACTTGGTCTTATTATTGGATTGGTGGCCGCACTCGGCCGCCTTTCCAAACGTCAATGGATAAATTCTCTTAGTAGAGCATATATCTTCCTTATCAGAGGAACACCACTATTGGTGCAACTGTTTATTATTTACTATGGGCTCACCAGTATTGTAACCATCGATCCCATCCCCTCTGCAATCATAGCACTCGGGATACATAACGGTGCTTACATTGCTGAAATCTTCCGCGGATCCATCCAGTCCATTGATTACGGACAGATGGAAGCTGCTCGAAGCTTGGGCATGACGCAGGGAAAGGCAATGCAACGCATTGTGCTCCCTCAAGCCTTTAAGCGAGCTGTCCCCCCATTGGGCAACCAGTTGATCATCGCATTGAAGGACAGCAGCCTTGCATCCACAATCGCCGTTCCTGAGCTTATGCTCAAGGGAAGGCAGATGGGCTCCTCCTCCTTCATGTACATGGAGATGTTCCTTATTGTTGGCATCTGGTACTTGATCATGACGAGCCTGCTCTCATTCGTGATGCATCGCATCGAACAAAGATTGAAGGTGAGTGACCATGACTAAACAAACACACAAGACAGATGAGACAATCCTGAAGATAGAACATCTCAAGAAGTGGTTCGGAGACCTCGAAGTTCTCAAGGATATCAACCTTGAAGTCAAACGAGGTGAGGTGGTAGTAATCATCGGCGCCTCGGGAAGTGGAAAGAGCACACTACTGCGCTGTGTCAACTTTCTGGAGAAAGCCCAGAAAGGAAAGATCTATGTCGACGGCAAGCGGGTTAAGCAACAGGAAAAACAATTGAACAAGGTCCGTCAGGGTCTTGGGATGGTATTCCAACACTTCAACCTCTTCCCTCACATGACGGTCATCGGCAATGTGATGGAAGGCATGGTTCATGTCAAGAAAATGCCCAAGGACAAAGCAAGAACGAAAGCTCTGGAGATTCTGGAACAAGTCGGACTGAGTGATAAAGCAGACATCTATCCCGCAATGATTAGTGGCGGGCAGAAGCAGCGTGTTGCTATCGCCAGAGCACTTGCCATGGAGCCTGAGATCATGCTTTTTGATGAGCCTACCAGCGCACTCGATCCAGAGTTGGTTGGAGAGGTACTCTCGGTAATGACTGACCTTGCAAACAAGGGGATGACGATGTTGGTGGTAACCCACGAAATGTGGTTCGCCAAAGAGGTCGCAGACCGTGTCATCTTCATGGATGAAGGAGTCATTCTTGAGGAAGCTTCCCCTGAGGAGATGTTCAGCGCCCCGAAGGAAGAGCGTACCCTAGCCTTCCTGAAGCAGATACTGCCCCCACAGGACGACGAATAGTACCGTTTTATACACAACAGAGGACCCTTGCCCTACCCGGCAGGGGTTTTTTGTTTTGCTCAGGCAATAACCAGCGTGATTGCGCTATAGGCAAGCAAGAGCGCCAATATACCATTTACCATCCGTCTGGCCTTCTGTGAGATGAGGACATGTGCGAACGTGATTCCAAAAAATGCCCACAGGGAGATTGCAGAGAAACTCATCATCGTAAAGAAGAGAGCACTGAACAACAAGGATTGTACACTGCGGTTCATACTGCTGAGAAATGTAGTATAGAGGGTAAGCGCGAGGACCAGTACCTTCGGATTGAAGAGCTGAAGCAATAAACCATCCTTGTAGTCCAACACCTTGGGATTCTCCTGCGAAAGCGTGTAGTCTGCATGCAGGACACGATAGGCAAGATAAAGGATGTAGGCTGCTCCCAGAAAGGAGAACACCTGCATCACCTCGGGAAGGACACGGGATAAGAGAGAAGCAAAGATTCCACTAAACAACATGATTGAGAAAAAACCCGTTGCTATTCCCAGGAAGTACGGCATGCTTCGCCTATACCCTGCCTGTATTCCCATCATTGCACTGCTGATGGTGTTTGGACCTGGGGTGAACGTAGTGACAAAGGTAAAAATAAACAATGAGACATAATCAATCTCCATGGAACTCCCCCGCCAAGATTATAACAAAGATGTATCGTGAAGGGAAAAAATAAATCCCCGGGAAAAACCCGGGGAGGAGATATGAAACGTTCGATTAATACTGCTTCGGTCCTGCAGCAAGAGCTGCCTCAACCAAGGCATAGAAATCGTTGACGTGGATGGTTGCACCAGCGATATCATCGGTGTGTCCGTCCTCATCCTTGTA
Organism: Sphaerochaeta sp.; assembly: GCA_018399495.1. Taxonomy (GTDB): domain Bacteria; phylum Spirochaetota; class Spirochaetia; order Sphaerochaetales; family Sphaerochaetaceae; genus Sphaerochaeta. The sequence goes on along the minus strand of JAGYOG010000028.1, from coordinate 27,325 downwards.
GGTAATTTCTTTTGGATCCTGGGTGGAGAGCAGGTATGCTTCGACAGCAGCAGCCTGTTCATGCCACTCCTTGCCGATCTCACTGCGTGCCAACATTCCATAGCCACCTTCAGCAGCTACCTGCTTCTTGTCACGGCCATCCTTGTCAACTGCACTCCAGTAGACGTTCTCAATGTTACCATTGTTGACCAGAAGAGAAACGTAGCCTTTCCAACCGGAGGAGCTGAATGCATCTTCACTGGCGTAGTAGGAACCATCCTTGAAAAGACCAATCTCAGTCGGGCCAGCAGCAAGGGCTTCCTTGGCAAGATTGTAGAGCGCATCAACATGGATGGAGACACCAGCGATGTCATCGGTGTGACCCTCATCATCCTTGTAGTTGATACCATCGAGGTCTTGGGTCTCCAAGAGGTAGGATTCAGCCTTATCTGCCTGCTCATACCACTCTGCCTGTGCTCCACCAAACTTAACCATGTTGTAATTGCCGGCCTTGTCATACGGCTTCTTGTCATCACCAGCTCTGTTGACTGCACTCCAGTTGACAGCAGCGATACGGCCATTGAGCACGGTCAAGGATACATATTCTTTCCAGCCGGAGGAGGGATAGGAATCTGCGATGGCAAAGTATGCCCCATCATCATAGGAACCACGACCAACAGGTCCGGAAGCGAGAGCTTCGCTTGCAAGGTCGAAGAAGGCATCAACATGGACGGATACACTAGCGATAGCATCGGTATGGCCTTCATCATCCTTGTAGGTGATGGCTGCAGGATCCTGGGTCTCAAGCAAATATGCTTCAACCTTTTCAGCCTGTTCATACCACTCAGCCTGCGCGCTGCCAAACTTTACCATGTTGTACTTTCCAGCCTGGTCATAACTCTTCTTGTCTGCACCAGCATTGATGTTCACTGCATTCCAATCAGCATCAGTAATCTTCCCACCTTCTACTGTGAGCGTCACAGTTTCCTTCCATCCGGAAGAAGCAAAGCTGTCAGCGGCGGCGAAATACACGCCGTCTGCATACGTTGGGGTTGCAGCATGTGCCGGTGCGGATACAGTCGGCTCAGCTTTCGGTGCAGCACCAGCTGCCCGGTTTTCTTCACTCTCTGACTTGGCACAGCCAACAAAGATAAGCATGATGGCTAAGACGGTCAGAACCAGCAATAGATGTTTCTTCATGGTAAGATACTCCTCAAATACTTGAAAATCATTCAAAAATTATTTATATATAATCATATACCGTTATATGACAATTATGCAATATCGTCTTAATATTATCAATATTAATTTTTAGTAACGATATAGTTCTATTAATTGCTTATATATACTAATGTTATCCATAATAGTATTCCTATTGATATACTCTGATATCAAAAATGTACACAAATAAAATCTCAAATTTTCTTTACTGTAAGTAACGCTTGCAGGAGAATTACCTTATAAAGAGAGGACACCTGCAGCACTAGGATGGAGAAGGATTTGTGTATTTTGTATCGATAAAAACATGGTATAATTGCATTAATTCCTAGTTTTATGCTAGAGTACATTTCTGTGAGACCAGGTGAGTTAGAAATGACTTTTCTCACCTTCCTAATAAATTTCGCTGTACCCGCATGGGGCCAACAAGGAACGTGATGATGGATAAGAAACAGATTGTTATTTTGGGCGGAGGCTATGCAGGTGTGCATGCGGCAAAAATACTGCACAAGTCATTTAAGAAACAGAAAAACAAGGTTGAGATTACCCTAATTGACAAGAACCGCCACCACATACTCATGACAGAGCTACATGAAGTTGCAGGCAATCGTGTTGATGAGGCGTCGGTCAAAATTTCTTTCGACCGGATATTCTCTGGCAAGATGGTCAATGTTGTACAAGATAAGATTACCAGTATTGATTTCGAGAAGCAGGTACTTACAGGAGAACGATCAAGTTACTCCTATGACCAGCTTCTGATCAGTACTGGAGCCCAGACTGCTGATTTCAATATCCCCGGAGTCAAGAAACATGCTTTCTATCTATGGAGTCTTGAAGATGCACTGAAGGTTCGCACCCATATCGAAACCATGGTACGAGAAGCTGCCAAAGAAGCCGACAAAGAAAAGCGCAAGCAGATGCTTACATTCGTAGTCGCAGGTGGTGGATTCACCGGCGTAGAGATGATAGGAGAACTTACCGAGTGGCTTCCCGTTCTCTGTCTTAAGCATGGTATCGACTTCAAGAAAGAAGTACGATTAATCAACTGTGAGGGTCTGGGAAACATTTTGAACATGCTCCCTGAAAAACCACGGGAAAAAGCAGTCAAACGTATGGAGAAGAAGGGTGTTGAGATTATGCTCAATAGCCTAATCACCAATGTCGAAGCAGATAGATTCACTACCAAGAATGGGGATGTCATCAAGACAGAGACGTTGGTATGGACCTGTGGTGTACGTGGCACTGAGTTCTGCGAAAAACTTCCCCTTACCAACGGCAAGATTGGAAGAAAAGCAGTAAACGAGTTCATGCAGAGTCCCGATCACCAGAATGTCTATCTTGCAGGAGATGGAATGTGGTTCATCGAGGATAATCGTGCAGTCCCGCAGATTGTTGAGGCAGCAGAACAGACAGCAAAGACTGCTGCTGACGGTATAATCTATACCATTAAGCAAGAGCTTGGCTTGAAGGCAACACCTCCAAAACCCTATAAATCAAATTTCCATGGGTACATGGTATCCATTGGTGGAACCTACGCAGTAAGCCATACTGCTGGAATCTCCCTCTCAGGGTTCTTTGCCATGGCACTTAAGCATTTGGTGAATCTGTACTATCAGAGCGGGGTATGTGGAGTCAACGCAATCTGGGCGTATATCAAACATGAAATTCTTGAGGTTAAAGATAGACGTTCCCTGATTGGTGGCATGGCTACCTACAAAATTCCGTCCTACTGGACAGTGTTCCTTCGAATGTACCTTGGAGTCATGTGGCTCATTGAAGGTATCGGAAAGGTCAGCAAAGGGTGGCTTACCGATACCACAGGATCAAAGGTATATTGGGGTGCTCCTTCTGGGGCAGAATCAGCTGACAGCTGGGCATCTGCCAGTCAGGCAGCGGTAGAGACAGTAGCATCAGCCAGTCAGGCTGCAAATGATAGCTGGGCTTCAGCCAGTCAAGCGGCAGGAGATGCAGCTGCTGGTGCAGTTGAACAGTTTGCACCACCACTCCTCTCTGAGCCTCTTGCCATCTTCACCTGGATTAATGATACCTTCGTGGCACAGGCTCCCTACTTCTTCCAGATCATGATTGTCCTCGCAGAGCTCGGTATTGGACTGCTGTTCCTCGCCGGTCTCTTCACCTTTCCCGCAGCCATTGTTTCCCTCGGCCTCTCTATCATGTTCCTCATCGGAGCACTGGCAGGCAAGGAAATCCTCTGGTATATGGCAGTATCCATTGTCATGCTCGGCGGAGCTGGAAAGGCCTTTGGATTGGATTACTGGGTCATGCCGTACATCAAGAAGCTTTGGAACAAGACCCCACTTGCAAAGAAAACCTATTTCTACCTCGATGAACCTGCATTCACGAAGAAGCAGATGGAAAAGAAGTTGGGCAGGAAGTAGGCAATCATGTCAGATTTTTGGGACGATGAGCCTCACATCCAAACACAACTGCAGGTAGTCCGCAACACTATCGAGCAAACCGTTGCCACAGCACATGGTTTTATCAGGCCAATCCTGGAAGACCATGTGAACAGCACCGGTAAGATGCTCCGTCCTGCGTTGGTACTCATCACCAGCATGATCGGTGATGAGGATCGCAGTGATGATGCAATCAGGGTGGGTTCGGTTATTGAGCTCATTCATCTTGCATCTTTGGTCCATGACGATATCATCGACGGTGCCCAGAAACGAAGAGGACGAACCTCTGTCTACGCGAAGGTGGGAGCCAAGCAGGCTGTACTGGCAGGAGATTTTCTCTTGGCACGTGCCCTGATGCTTACCAGTGGCAAAGAGAGAGGAATGGACAGCAAGATTGTATCACGGGCGCTGACGCGTCTTTGCGAGAGTGAACTTGACCAAGATGCGGGACAAGGAGACTTTTTCATTGACCGCAGTACCTACCTTCGTCGTATTGGCGGAAAGACCGCCAGTCTGTTTGCACTTAGCTGTTACAGTGGAGTTGCACTGCAAGAAATCGATGATCCTATGAACAAGCTCGCCCACCATATCGGCTACTGCATGGGAATGGCATTCCAGATCCAGGATGATATCCTGGATTATATCGGCAGCAGCAAAAAACTCGGTAAGCATACCGGTGGGGATGTTAAAAGCGGCATCCCTACCCTACCACTTATATGCGCCTTGGAAATAGAAAGCGAGTTGGGCAAACAAGAACTGAAGAAGGTGCTTACCGACAGAAAAATCCCGTTGGACCAACGTACCACAACGAAAGTTCTCACATTGGTGGAAGAACTGGGTGGTATACAAAAAGCGCAATTTCTTGCAGAATCCTATAGAAAGCGAGCTTTGGAAGAGATACACCGCCTCGGCAATCCTGAGGTAGAGCGTATGTTGACTTCCCTGTTTGAAAAATTATCTGCTCGCTCAGTATAGGAATTGCAATGAATACTACACATAATCTTGATGATGATCTCACTGGCGAAGAACGGGTCTTCCATGATGCATATGACAGGACATTGATATACCTTGAGAATCGACAGCAAATGGCTCCCCTGTCTCTGATCGATATTGAAGGTGAGCTACACCATCTTACTGTCTATGAAGGACAGGACTGGGTGGGACGTGGTGAATTAAAGAACAGCGAGATACAAGGGCAGATCTATGCCTACATCACATTCATCGACAGGATGAAAAAAAAGCTACAGAGGGATTGACCGTCCTGTAGCTCCTCTTATTTCTTGGTCTTACAATCAACCAAGCAAGGTTTTCTGTCCATCCAGGCTTCTCAGCTCAGAAATCTCTTCTGTCACTTCAAGCACACCCAGATACTCCTGGTTATTGTTCCTCACAGCATAATAGCGTATCAAGATAAACTTGGAACCCTTCTGGATCCAGAATGACTCACTGTCCTTGGTCCCAGCCTTGAAGTCAGAGACCAGCTTCTCAACCACGGCAAGACTCTTCGGTGGATGACAATTTTCGACATCACGTCCGATGATGCTGCGTGTTCTCGGGAATACGCGTTCCTTACCTTCACTAAAGAAACGGACCTTGTCATCAGCACCCACGAAAGTGATATCAGAGGACATGGCATTAAGCATCCAAGTAAGCTCTTCCAAGGTAAAATGTCCGCTGGGAAGTGTGTTTTCTCCGCTTGTTTCCTGCTTGGGAGCAAAGTCATCCTTTCCACTCATACTCGCATTCCAACAATACCAAGTGGTTGTCATCGGAAACGAGCTTCTCACAAAGCGACGTGTTCGGCACTGTCATGCCTTGTCCTCATCAGAGCCAATATTGCAGGCTAGAGAACAGGACGCAGACCTCCCCATTTAAGAGCAATAACGTTCATCCCATGTGGCCACTGGATTTACCTGTTGAGCTTGCGGTTGGACTTTGTCACTTTTTGCAGACTCATCCTGTCAACCGGCCTTGTATCCAGTTTCTGTTCGTTGGCTCGGGACTTTGCCGTCGGTCTTCCTTCACACGACAACTCGCATGGTCGCACTTGCCGTCATCTAGTGGTTCTACCTCTTGGCAGTACCGCATCCACAGTGGTCTTTCACCACCTAGTTATTGCCCATGCTGGGCAAACTAAAAAGCGCTCCAAAAGTGAAGCGCTTTTCAGAAAAAGATTTATACTATCGCCTCTTTTAATAGGCATTCGTAATATAATGTTCCAATTCGCCGATTTCAAAATCACGCTCCTCAAGAGCTGCCTTGACTACATCGCCGATTGACACCATACCAATCACCTTGTCCGTATCCACAACAGGAAGGTGGCGGAATCTACCTGCGGTCATGAGCTGCAAACAGTCATCAAGATTCTGCTCTGGCTTGATACAGGTAACACCTACCGTCATTACTTCCTTGACAGGGATGCTGGCTGTATTGAGATGTTCAAGCCTATGGGAAAAATGGCAGATGATATCCCGCTCGGAGAGGATTCCCTTGATATCACCATTCTCATTGAGTACCAACAATGCACCAATCTTGTGCTCGGTCAGTTTCAAAAGAGCATGTGCCAAAGTATCTTCAGGGGTGATACTATAAACGGTGCTACCCTTTTGGTCCAAAATCGATTGTACGTTTGCCATACATAACCTCCATTTCGTATGTTATCTAACTCCCTTCTACCACAAGCGTACTCCACCGGTAGAGATTTCGCAAGGAAATAATGGGAAGTTAAGTTTGTTCGCTAGGCTATAAATCTCTTCATCGCCTGCCTAATATACACAATATATGCACATATGATTGTCAATAGCAAGTATTTTTGCTATACATTGAGATATCTTTTTACGAGGACCTCTATATGAACCTGATACTCTATAGTGTTACAGCACTTCTATTGATGCTTTCATTTCTTAAGGACAGGGAAAAGACAAAGAATGCGCTTAAGAAAGCGTGGAAAGCATTTGAGAACATTCTTCCCCAATTTCTTGTTGTTATTCTTCTGGTAAGTCTCCTGCTCAGCATTCTCGACCATGAGACCATCGTGAAAATCATCGGCAAGGAATCAGGGTGGATAGGGGTTGTCTTGGCTGCCGTTGTTGGCTCAATTACCCTAATACCCGGCTTTGTAGCCTTCCCCACTGCGGCATTGCTCCTGGATGGAGGGGCTGGATATATGCAGATTGGAGCCTTTATCTCAACGTTGATGATGGTGGGGGTTGTAACCCTTCCCATTGAAATACAGTATTTCGGGAAACGATTGGCACTGTACCGAAATACACTTGCATTTATTTTCTCATTCATTGTCGCCTTCTCCATTGGAAAGGTCTTGGAGGTGGTGTTATGACAGCAGTGATAAAACGCTACAGTTCTTTTTTACTCGTCCTTGCATTACTTGGCGCTATCAGCCTCTTCAATCAAGAACTGGGAAAAGGTGTGTTCAATAGTACGGTCATGCAACTCAAAGAGATGTTGTTGGTCATCCCGCCAATCTTCGTCCTCTTGGGGTTGCTTGATGTGTGGGTACCAAAACAGGCAATGGTTAGATTCATGGGGAAGGGAAGTGGATTGAAGGGCATCCTTCTCTCCCTGCTCATCGGTTCTGTAGCAGCAGGACCTCTCTATGGGGCGTTCCTTGTTGCGGCGGTATTTATGAAAAAGGGAGTAACATTTTCCAATATCCTCATCTTCATCGGGGCATGGTCGACCACCAAGATACCAATGATTCTCTTTGAGTTCTCAGCATTGGGGGCACCTTTTGCGCTCACTCGGTTGCTTATAGACATCCCAGGTATCATCATCATAGCATTCTTGCTGGCAAAAATGATGGGTAGGGATGAAATAGATGCAATCTATGAGAAGGCAAGCAAACAATAGCTTGCAGTCAGTCAACGAGGTAAGAGAGTTCGGTGAGCCGCGGAAGGTCCAGTATTCGAATCACCCGGTTTCCCACAGCGAGAATGATACCATCCTCCTCGAACTGAGTAAGCTTCCGGCTCAGCGTCTCGCGAGCAATTCCCAGGTAATTGGCAAGCCCCTCCCTACTCAAGGGGAGGGTTATTTCCAGGAATTCTCCATTGTAGTGGCCATAAGAATCCTTGAACTCCAACAGAAGGCTGGCGATCCGCATATCGGCATTACGCCCTCCCATGCTCTGCATTGCACTTTCAAGGCGACTCATTCGGTTTGCCATGGCTTCGATGATCTCAATGGCAACTTGGCTGTGTTCAGCAAGCAAGGCAGCAAAATTGGTCTTGTTCAGGATGCAGACCGTAGTCGGTTCCAGAGCTTCCACTGTGTAAGGAACACGCTCCTCCGTGAAGAGGAACCTGGCCCCAAAGTAGTCGTTTGCAGGAAAGATATAGAGAATTTACTCTCTTCCATCCGGAGTGATGCGGTATGCTTTTGCACTCCCCTCGCTGATGACAGTGAATGCTGAAGCCTTCTCTCCTTCCCGTATGATGATTTCTCCCTTCTTATAGCGTCAGTGTTCCATCTCGCTGGTAAGCACGTGGACAGCATCACGTTGCAGAGAGGAGAAGAGTGGTACATTTCTCAGACAGAGATCATTGCTACAACCATCACATACATCAGACACGGTATTTCTAACTCCTACTAAATTACTTGTTTTGTGATTTCAATCACAGAACGAATATCGTAATCATGGTATTTCTAAGCTATTTGAAGTATACGAAAACTTACAGAAAGGGGAAATACCATAAGTGAAGATACATATTACGAAATCAATACGAGAAAGTACATCACGGAGCACTACACCCCCTATGACGGGGATGACTTCTTCCTTGCAGGGCCCACTGAACGGACAGAAACATTGTGGGGAGAACTCAAGGAATTTCTCGAGATTGAATGCCTACGTGGCGGAATGTATGACATTGATGAACATACCATATCCACTATTGTCAGCCATAAGGACGGATACATCAATCGAGATCTTGAACAAATTGTTGGACTGCAGACAGATGAACCGCTGAAGCGAGCCATCATGCCCTTTGGGGGTATCAGGCTGGTACACACGGAGCTGAAAGCCTATGACCGGACCCTCCCAGAATCCATCGATGAAGTATTCAAGTACCGCAAGACACACAATGACGGGGTGTTTGACGTATATACAGAGCAAATGCGTAAGGTACGACACAGCGGCATCATCACCGGGCTTCCCGATGCGTGCGGAAGGGGAAGGATCATCGGTGACTATCGAAGGGTCCCTCTCTATGGCATCGATTATCTGATCAAGGAGAAACAGAGTGCCAAAAACAATTACCACTTTGATGCAATGAATGAGGAGGTCATCCGCGACCGTGAGGAGCTCAGCGAACAAATCCGCAGCCTCATGGAACTGGGGAAAATGGCAGCCTCCTATGGTTATGATATCTCAAAACCGGCAGCAGATACCAAGGAAACCATCCATTGGTTGTACTTTGCATTCCTGGCTGCAACCAAGGAACAAAACGGGGCTTCAATGAGCATGGGCAGGGTTTCCACCTTCCTTGACATCTATGCAGAGGAAGATCTCAAGAAAGGCCGTTTCAGTGAAGCTGAAATCCAGGAATTGGTAGATCATTTTATCATGAAGCTCCGCATCATCAGATTCCTCAAGACCCCCAGCTATGATGAACTGTTCAGTGGTGATCCCACCTGGGTAACTGAATCCATCGGCGGTGTAGGTCATGATGGACGACATCTGGTTACCAAGATGAGCTACCGCTTCCTGCACAGTCTGACCAATCTTGGTCTGGCCCCTGAACCAAACCTTACGGTACTCTGGAGTGATCGCCTGCCGGAGTCCTTCAGGAAATTCTGTGCCAGTCTCTCCATTGAGACGTCCTCGATCCAGTACGAGAACGACGACCTTATGAGACAGGATTATGGTGATGACTACGGGATTGCCTGCTGTGTTTCAGCCATGGAACTGGGAAAGCAGATGCAGTTCTTTGGTGCACGGGTGAATCTTGCGAAGACCTTGCTCTACGCAATCAACGGAGGAAGAGACGAGAAGAGCGGGGGCTGGTTGTAGATTTTGAGATCAAAAGAGAATTCCCCACCTATGGAAACAACGACGAGCAAGTCGATTCCATCGCAAAAGACCTGGTAAGAGGTTTCATAACAAAGATGAGGAGACACACAACCTACCGAAAGAGCATCCCCACCCTCTCTGTGCTTACCATCACCAGCAACGTGGTCTATGGAAAGAAGACAGGGAGCACCCCGGATGGGAGAAAATCCGGCGAGCCTTTTGCACCGGGAGCCAACCCGATGCACGGACGGGACAAGAAAGGCTGTGTTGCAAGTATGAAGAGTGTGGCAAAGCTCTCCTATGATGATGCGCAGGACGGAATCAGCTACACCTTCTCAATCATCCCGCAGACCCTTGGAAAGGACAAGCAGATGCAGGTGGCAAACCTGGTCACATTGCTTGATGGGTATTTTATTGAGAAAGGACACCATATCAACGTGAATGTCATGGAAAAGGAGACATTGCTCGATGCCATGTACCATCCCGAGAAGTATCCACAGCTAACCATCAGGGTAAGCGGCTATGCAGTGAATTTCATCAAGCTTACACGTGAACAACAGCTTGATGTCATTAACCGCACCTTCCACGGAAGCCTGTAAGGAGATATGCATATGAGCGTACAGGGAAATATTCACAGTGTTGAGAGTTTTGGGACGCTGGACGGACCGGGACTCAGGTAGGTCGTCTTTCTGCAGGGATGCTCCCTGCGCTGCCGATACTGCCACAACCCAGACACGTGGAACATGAAGGGAGGTACACTCCAGAGTGCCCACGAGGTGGTGGATGACATCCTCAGTTATAAGAACTTCATCAAGGACGGAGGAGTGACCATCAGTGGTGGAGGACCACTGAGACAACCAGAGTTCGCCATGGAGCTCATCAACCGACTGAAAGAGAAGGAAATCCACACAGCGCTTGATACTGCCGGGAGTGTCCCCTTGGAAATCTCAAAGCCGGTACTGGATGCAGTGGATATGGTCTTGCTCGATATCAAGAGCCTTGATGATAAACTCTGCTTCAGCCTTACCGGGATGGGGAATGCCAATACCCTGGCAACACTTTCCTATCTACAAAAACTGGAAGACTTGGCCTCTTTTCTCTCCTCCTTCAGCTGTATTGAGCAGGTTGAGCTGCTTCCCTACCATCGCATGGGACAGTACAAGTGGGAACAGTTGCATCTTACCTACTCACTGGCAGACGTAAGTGAGCCTACCAAGGAAGCGTTGGCCATGGCACGATCCATCTTTGAGAAGCAGGGACTTCCCGTATTGATGACCAACTATAAAGAGGAGCAGTCAAAAACGAAGGTTGGCTAAAAAAACGGGAAGGCAACCAATAGGAGTGTCTTCCCAACGAAAACGAATTATCTGCTATCAACGCTCTTTCTGGGGAACCAGGAAGAGCTGTTCCATATCATAGCCTTGTTCTACAGCAATAGCCTTCATGATATCCAGCGTAGCATCACTCACCTCGGGTGTACGTGAGAGAAACCACAGGAAGTCACGGTCATCACTGCCGACCAGTGCCCACTGATACTCCTCTTCATCCAGTCCAAAAACAAGATAATCTGAAGTGAATAGTCCGAAGAACCTGACTTTCAATCGACCAGGGACCTCATCGTCAGGTCTCCATGCCAGCGCCTTAACCGAAGAGAGCTTGCCCTCCAGGTCCCCCTTGATACCACTATTGACCACCTGGATCCTTCCATCATCTCTGAGGGAATAGTCTGCTTTAGCCCCCACCAGGTTCTTTTCAAAGCGATGCTGGTAACGGGCAATTTCATACCAAGATCCCAGATAGCGATCGAGGTCAAGGGAACCAACCGTATCCAAAGGAGGATACTTGCTCGAAGTTGCACAGGATGCAAGCATCACAAACATTGCAAGCAATCCACCAAGGGAGAGTAAGGCTTTGCGTTTCATTCTTTTACCTTCCTTGTTCCCGTTCATTACGGGATTCCTTCAATTGCGTGAGGGTCTCATCAAGCATCTCTTTCAGCGCCTGATACTTCCGTCCCTGTTCACTCTTGTCATCGGAAAGCAAGCAAGAAGCAATATGCTCCGGGACGGAGACTGCCTTCTGTTCCAGCTCTCTTCCCTTCTTGGTAAGTTGGACCATCACTGTCCGCTCATCGCTGGGAAGCCGATGTCTCTCGATCATGCCGGATGTTTCCAGTCTTTTGAGCAATGGACTCATCGTTCCTGTATCGAGACTGAGCGCCATACACAGTTCCCCGACCGTTCCTTCCTCATGTTCCCAGAGATAGAGCATGGTGATGTACTGTGCATAGGTAAGTCCAAGATGATTGAGCAATGGGCGATACGCAGCCATCAATTCCCGCTCCAAAGCGTAGAACCGAAAACAAAGTTGGTTTGAAAGCAGCAGTTGTGGATAAGCCATCACAGTATCTCCTCTAGTTTCGGGATGATGGTAAGGGGAGAATCTTTTGGGGCATATCGATGTACCGTAACCCCATCCTTCTCCACCAAGAACTTGGTGAAGTTCCATTTGACCATTCCTCCAAGAGCTCCTGGAGCTTGCTTTTTCAGCCAAGCAAAGAGAGGATGGGCATCCTTTCCATTGACCTGTACCTTGCTCATCAGGGGGAAGGTCACTCCATAATTGATTGAGCAAAACTCTTTGACATCTGCATCACTTCCCGGTTCTTGATGGGCAAACTGGTCACAAGGAAACCCAATCACTACAAGCAATCGGTCCTTGTACTGTTTATGAAGTTTTTCGAGCTCCTCATACTGAGGGGTAAACCCACACTTGCTTGCGGTGTTCACAATCAGCAGGGTCTTACCCTCCAGAGAGGAAAAGTCCAACTCACTCTGATCATTCTTCACGGCTTTAAAATCATATACTGTAGCCATAGGCTTGTTTCTCCTAATTAAGTTGGGTACAATATAACAGAAGCCGATACAAATGTCAATTACTGCTTGACCTTGCCCAAAGGTTTATATTTCCTTCCTTTGCAAAGGAATCAATCCTCTTAAGTTCATCATCACTGAATTCCAGATTCCCGAGGGTTGCGACATTTTCCTTAATCTGTTCAGGAGAACTGGCTCCGATGAGTACACTGGTAATCTCCTTACGTCTCATACACCAAGCAAGTGCCATCTGTGCAAGGCTTTGGCCACGTTCTTGAGCGATAGCATTGAGCGATTTGATATTTTCAAGGTTTTCCTTGGTCAACATTTGCTGGCTGAGAGAGCTTCCTTTTCTCGCCGCCCTGCTGTCTTCAGGAATTTCTCCCAGATACTTATCGGTAAGCATACCCTGGGCAAGTGGCGAGAAACAGATTGTCCCAACTCCCAACTCATCCAGTGTAGAGAGTAGTGAATCCTCCACCCAACGGTTCAACATTGAGTAGGAAGGTTGATGGATTAAAAGCGGTACACCCATATCCTTCAGGATTGCATGAGCTTCCCTCGTTTTTTCTGCTGAATAGAAGAGATCCCGACATAGAGACACTTACCCGCCTTATATGCGGAAGCGAGTGCTCCCATGGTCTCTTCAAGAGGGGTATCTGGGTCATAACGGTGACTGTAGAAAATATCGACATACTCCAGACCCATCCGCTTCAGTGATGCATCAAGGCTACTGAGGAGATATTTCCTGCTCCCCCACTCCCCGTAGGGACTCTGGCCACATCAAATATCCAGCCTTGCTGGAAATAATCAGCTCATCACGGTGAGAAGGAAAATCCTGAGCAAGCAACTTGCCGAAATTCAGCTCTGCAGACCCTGGAGGTGGACCATAGTTGTTCGCTAGGTCAAAGTGGGTGATGCCAAGATCAAATGCGGTATGAAGCATTTTCTTGCATTGGAGAGGGACGTCTGGTCTCCGAAGTTGTGCCATAGTCCTAGAGAGATGGCTGGTAATTGCAGACCGCTCTTTCCGCAACGGTTGTATTGCATTGAATCGTATCGTTCTGGTTTTGGTGTATACATCCAATCCTCCTGATTGACTCTCAGTATACCCGATATGGGTGTAAATCTCCATTTCTTTTGACGAATGGGTTTCCTTGCCTTACACTGGAATTGGATGAATCATTAGGAGGCTTCTATGAACAAACGGGCAAACAGCTTGGCTTTTCTTGTTGCACTTACCTATCTTGCAATGATAACCGTAAATGCATTGGCGAACATACTTCCCATCGGCGGCATAGGTACCGGGGAGGTTTCTGACTCCTATACTAATCTGTTTGCGCCTGCCGGTATCACATTTTCCATCTGGGGTGTTATCTATATTCTGCTTGCATTGCATACCATCTACCAGTTCAAGAAAGGAAATGAGAGCATTCAAATCATATTCTCTATCTCAAGTGTGGTGAATATCGTTTGGCTCGTCTCTTGGCACTATCATATGATCGGACTCTCCCTGCTCTTGATGCTCATACTTCTTGTCTGCTTGATCAGGATCAATGATTTGATTGACCTCAAATCCATGGACAGACAATCCTTTTGGGCCCTCGCGGTTCCTTTCTCGGTCTATCTGGGTTGGATTACCGTAGCGACCATTGCAAATGTAACTGTTTTCTTCGTCTCAATAGGATGGTCAGGTTGGGGAATCAGCGAGCCAACATGGACAGCAATTGTTTTAGTCGTGGGGATTTTTATCGCTCTCTCTTGGGCTTTCCGCAGGCGTGATGCAGTGTACCTGCTTACCTTAATCTGGGCATATATCGGAATCTTGATCAAACACACTTCCCAAGAAGGATTTAACAGCAACTACCCCTTGATCCTGACGGTGGTAGCGATTGCAATCGCTGCGTTCATTATCTCATTCGGGGTCTTGGTCCTTCAAAAGAAACTCCCTTCAGCATGAAGCAAACCAAGGAAATCAGGGCTCTCCAGATAGTGCTGGCCCTCTATATCATATTCTCTCTTGTTCTTGCCTCACTGAACCAAGGAGGTTCTCCTGAGGTGGCAGCAAAGGTTGCTCCCTGGTGGCACTTCTATGAAAACCAGTTCAAAACCTTTCTCATAGTATTGTGCGGGGTACTTACCTACCATATCGCCAAACGAAAAGGGAAAGCAGGCATGCGCTTGAAGAATTTCATCGGCTTCACCGTCAGTGCGCTCATGATCCATATTCTCCTGCCATTGTTCGCCGGCAATCCTGAACTCTATTTCTTTGCCATGCCCCTTCCCTGGACAACCATCCCTCTACAGGCAGGCATACCCAGCTCGTCATTTGCGCAAAGTCATCAGGCAACCCTTGGATTGGATGGAATTGGGTGGGCACTCACATTCTTCTGGGTCTACAGCATCTTGGTCGGTATAACCACCGTCTTATTCGGAAGACGATTACATTGTTCTCATCTCTGCCTTTTCAACGGCTTTGCTGCCGAGGTATTCGATCCCGCCATCCCGCTTTTAACCAAGGTGCGGCATCCACTCAAGGAGGGTACACTCAAGACCCTACGCTCTATCAGAGTGGTGTATCTACTCATTGCACTCTTCTTTACCGTTTTCTGGTTGATTGTTCCATCCGTTGCGTTTTCCAGTGCTACGATGCAAATCATGCGGATGATTGAACTATTCTGGTACCTGCTGGCAAACCTGATGCTCGCGATGGCTTTCTGGGTTGTTTCAGTAGGACGCCTTTATTGTCATCTTTGCCCACTAGGAACAGTGCTGGCGGTTCTTGCCCGACTTGGAAGAATGCGCATTGAATCAGGAAAAACACACTGTATTGGCTGTGGTGCATGTGATAGGGCATGTCCTCTTTCTATCTCCATCAAGGAGTACGCAATGCAGGGAAAGTCAGTCGTCAGTGACCAGTGTGTAGGTTGTGGACACTGCGTGGATGCATGTCCAACAGGTACCCTCTTCTATGAAACTGCATTCCTTCATCTCCTTAGGAAAGAGCCATAAGGGGAGTACTGTTTCATTGACTCATATCATCGCTGGTGGTACCGTAATAACACCGATGAGGAGGAAATGTGCACAGCTCATTCCTGAAGCAGAGGAGTGGAATCTCAAAGCGCTCCGTCATCATACCAATCATTCTCATCTTAGCTCTTTTCTTTGCGGCAGGTTTCTATATGATAACCATTGCAAGGGAATTCTACTATCAAGAGAAAGTTAAGGAAGCCTCCTTGCTCGCCAGAAGCTATGCTGAAAGCCTTGGCATTATAATTGATGCTGAATATCAACTTGATCAGCAGATGCACAGCACCTTGAACGTCGCTGGAGCAATACTAAGCAAATATGCAGAACCATTCACCGATGAAGTCCTGGCTGAGTTTGCAGAATATCTGGAAGTGGACGTCATCTATCTCTACAACCAAAACCTTGAACTTACCCACTCCAGTGACAGCAACTTTATCGGTTGGCAATCGGAGGAGGGACACCCAACCCAGAACTTCCATGCGAGTGGGATGATGAGCTTCGTTGAGGAAATCCGCAGGAATACCACTTCCGGGATCCTCTACAAATATGGGTACTACCGGTTTCCCGATAATAGAATGGTGCAAGTTGGGTTGCTGGCGGAGACCATCAGTGAGCTGTATGCCCAGTTTGACTCGCAGTACTTGATAAACGAACTGATGGAGCACAACATCCATGCACAGATAGTATTTCTCGACAATGCGGGGCAAATCATCGCATCCTCCTCTCCTGATTATAATGAGATCATGGTGAATGCAACCAAACATAACTTGCCAGTCATGTTCGGTGAATACCGAAATATTGAGTGGGAAGGCACCCCTTACCTCGTATATCGCATGCCCATCCGAGTGAAGGATGTGTTAAGCGGCTCTTTGCTGCTCTTCTATGATATGCGCGTTGCAGAGAACCTATTGTCTGGACTTATACTGGTCATAAGCATTACCTTGGGGTTGTTCTTCCTGCTCTTCAGTTACTCGATCATGCACACCCATCGCAAGAACCAACATATCGTGACTATCGCTTACCATGATGAGTTGACAGGACTACCTAACCATCGTTATTTCAATGAATTGGTGAGCGAGTCTCACTCCACCCCACTGACATGTCTGATCCTTAACCCGAAAAATTTCAAGGCAATAAACCTCATGTATGGATATGCATACGGGAATGAGGTCTTGATCCACATATCCGATATATTGTCTGCTCTCCAGAATCGCCAAGAAAACCTACAAGTATTCCGCATCTCTGATGATCGTTTTATCATCTTGATGCACTCACATGAAAGACAAAAGCAAACTGATGCACTTATCGCTTCAATGCAGCTGCTTGGCTCTCAATACCAGGATGTAAATTCGTTGGATTTCTCCATCGGGATAGCCTCTTCCTATACCGCGGGACACGATCCTTCGCTACTTATCAAACAAGCCTCCATCGCACTGAATGCTACTTCAGAGGAAAGTTTCGTCCAAGAGTATGACAGTAGCATGGAAGAGTTGCTCTTGCACAACGATACGATTGAGCAAGAACTCAAGCGAGCCATCAGGGGAGAAGAAGGAATCCTCTCGCTTGCATTCCAACCAATCGTAAATGCAAAGAGCACCAACATCTATGGATTTGAGGCACTTGCCCGGCTGGAAAGCCCGAAACTAGGAACAATTCCTCCTCTGGAGTTCATCTCCTTGGCCGAACAGAGACACCTCATTATTCCCTTGGGAGACAAGATCATTGACCTTGCTACTGATTTTCTCCATACCATCCAAGAACATTTCGATGAGAATATCCATGTAGCAATCAACATATCGGCACTGCAGGTGATTGAAAAGAATTTTACGAGCAAACTTCAGAAACTGGCAGAAAGAAAACAGATCAATCTCAATCAAGTTGAGTTGGAACTGACAGAATCTCTCTTCACCCAAGATCTCCATTTCATAGCGAGCCAACTGAGAGAGCTCCGTCAGCTCGGAATCTACATCTCCATTGATGACTTTGGAACCGGATTCTCATCCCTCTCCCGTTTGGGTTCGCTGGAAATAGACATCCTGAAATTGGATAGACTTTTTGTAACACCTCTAGGAGAAACGGGAGACCGTTCTCTGGTGACAGACATCATCTCCATGGCTCATCATCTTGGGAAGCAAGTCATAGCTGAAGGAGTGGAAACAGAAGCACAGAGGCACTACCTGAAAGAAGCACACTGTGACTTTCTCCAAGGATATCTTCTCAGCAAACCATTAGCATATTCTGATGCCATACTCCTACTGGAACAAGAGACGACTTATGATACGTAGATATTTCATCCTATCCATTCTGCTTTTCTCTTCACTAGCTTCCTTAATCGGTGAAGCCCTTCCTGCATTGGACAGAGGAGTTGAAAACGCAATTCATCCCATGCTCTTGGTTGATGAAAGAGACAACTCTATACGATATGCAAATCCTGCATGTGCTGAGTTCTTTTCCATACCAAAAGACAGACTGGTAGGAAGGAATTTTCCGGCACTCATTGGAATCACAGCTCCCTCCCTCATTGATTTGCATGAACAGATGCTTTCTCTCAAGACCAGTGATGATGAATCTCTCTATTTTCAGGTAGGGGTGCAACGAGTGGGGAACATTGGAACACCATATTTCATGGTCATGCTGCAGGATAAAAGCGAGGAACAGCGACTCTTAATTCGTAATAGACAGATAACCATTGCCTTGGTAGCTACATCATTGCTTACTATTCTCTTCCTTATCCTTTTTTTGGTCTTCCAATCACGACAGAATAGACGATTACAAAAAGAGAAACAGAAGTATGAGGACAGCTTCTTGCTCCTCAAGCAATTTCTTAATACTGACAGCCGTTACAGTTACATAAAGGACAGTGATGGTCGATTCCTGACAGTAAATGAAAACCTTTATCGGCTCCTCTCCTGTGATGAGTCTTCAATTCTTGGCAAACGGATCGAAGAGGTAGCCAACCACGATTTTGCTTCCTTGATGGTAGAGAGTGATCAAGAAGCATTGAACGAACAGAGGACCGTAGAGAAGGAGACCCTTTGGAGAGAGAGGCTGTATAAGACAACCAAATTCCCCCTACTCCTTCCTGATGGTACCATTGGACTTGGAGCCTTTGCTGAGGATATTACTGAACAAAGAAACCAAGAGCAAATACTCAAAGAAAATCTTACACGTACCGCTGCATTCTCCCAACTCCTCTCATCCTCCATCAAGGATCCCAACAACCAGTTGACAAATGTTCTTGAAGAAGTTTGTTCAATCAATGGAAGTACACTTGGCATACTGCTCCTTATTGATGAGGAGTCTGGTGCGATAACCATTGAAGCTACAAGAGAAGAGGTCCCTCTCCATAACCTGACTGAGAAACAAGGTATGGTAGTCCCCTCTTCCGTAGCAGAACACTATCTCAACCAGCAGAGAGATGCGGTATCCTTTATCATTAATGAGCAGGTAAACGAGGAACCGGTTCTCTCCTACCTCACCGGGAAGAAAATCACAGTAGAGAACCTGCTTGTTTGCACCTGCATGGCCGGCGATACGCTTTCCGGTATGCTCCTGCTTGCCGACAATCGGGGTGGCTATAACGAGACAGAAGGGTTCCAGATCCAATTGCTCTTCTCTGGAATTTGGGCAAACATGCATAAAGCACAGAATGCGGCAGCACTGGAAGCGAGCCAAAGAGACCTCAGGCTGATCCTTGATTCTACAGCTGAGGGCATTTTTGGTACCAATGAAGCAGGAAGCTGCATCTTTTGCAATGCAAGCTGCCTTCGCTTGCTTGGCTACAGCGATGAACGAAATCTCCTAGGGAAAAACATGCACCAGTTGATTCATTACAACACCAGGGAAGGCATTCCTATAGATGAAGAGACGTGTCCCATTAGGTCCAACCTTTCCAAGGGTTATGGCATTGCATTGGAAAACGAAGTCTTTTGGCGGAAAGATGGCACTTGTTTCGATGTACTGTGCTACGCCTACCCACAAATGCAGAATGGCAAGATTACCGGATCAGTCATCACCTTCCTGGACAATACTGACAGAAAAAGGAATCAAGAGAAAATTGCATTCCTCAGCATGCACGACCAGCTGACCGGTCTCCATAACCGTACCTATGCGGATGAGGCCATGACAAGGCTCGACACGGAAGAGCAACTGCCACTTTCCATCATTATTGGGGACGTGAATGGCTTGAAACTAACCAATGACATCTTTGGACACACCAGGGGAGACAATCTACTCCAAAGCATAGCCAGAAGCCTACGACTATCATGCAGGACCACCGATATTGTCAGTAGGATTGGAGGGGATGAGTTCCTTATACTACTACCACGCACTGATGGGGATGAAGCAAGATATATTATGAAAAAAATCGAGGAGCATCTGGAGCAAGATGGAATTCGTCCTGGGAAGCGCAGCATTGCGCTCGGTAGTGCTACCAAATCATCTATGCAGAAAAAGATCCAAGAAGCCTTTGATGAGGCAGAGGATCAGATGTATCGCAAAAAAACACTTCGTAGGACAGAAACACAAAAACAACAACTACAGGATCTCAGTGAGATACTCTATGAAAAAGCTCCTGAGGAACGCAACCATGCAATTATGGTACAACAACACGCAACCTGTCTGGCTGCACTGCTGCATCTCAATGATGAAGAAGCAAGCAAACTTAAACGAGCAGGATTCTATCATGATATCGGGAAGGTGGTGCTGGAACCAGAGGTAATTACCTCTAAAAACCGAAGTACATTGGTGCAAGAACAGTATAGAGAACATGTAAGTGCCGGGTACCGTATCCTCAATATGTTTGAGGAAACTGTAGATCTAGCACCACTAATCCTACATCACCATGAGTGGTGGGATGGGAGCGGCTATCTGAAAGGATTACGAGGTACGGAAATCCCCTATTTTTCCCGGCTCTTACGTTTGGCAGAAGTTTGGGAGAGAGAGCATCTGGACCTTGCAACAAAAGAACATATTAAGCAGATTCTTACCAAGCTCTCAGGAATTGAGGTTGACCCACACCTCGTGGAGAGGATACTCAACGCCTTATAGAAGCAAAACCTCCAGCTCTGGGCGTGGTCTCATACCAGAGAGGCAAATCAATGACCCACTCTTTTCCCCCATCATACACACGAATCATCCTTGATTCAGGATCCAGTGCGACAATGGTGACCCAGTGCCAGGAGTCAAGGTTCATTACATCTCCGTGATGAAGATTGAGGAATGCCACCGGCTGGTCCAGTAAAAGGTTCTCCTTGATAAAATCTACAACCATCGTAAAGGGAGGACGTATCTCTCTTGCCTTGGGAAGGGACAAACTTACCAACTCTCCCTCGATGGATTGCTCTGGGAGCGCAGTGGAGAGCCCCTTGGTGAATTGACTGACCAAGTGAACTCCCATCAAGCTTGGGGTCACATGATTCCAGAGCTGTTGCATCAAGGCGACCATCTGGTTCTGATCTACAACTGCAGGTCCTCCGTGTCTTTTTCCAAGATTATACAACACCAGATGACTTGCTGTGGTTGGCCCACATCCTGCCCGTCTCTGCCAAGACTGAGGAAACCACTCTTGGTCAGCTCCATAATACAATGTTCCACCCGAGCAAATATGCAGATATTCGGGATACTTCAGAGACAGCAATGATGCCCTCACAGCAATTCCTCCTATTTGACCGTCCCATACGGCCAATTGATGATGCCGCCGAAATCATACACCGATATATACCCTTGTTTTACCAATGCCTTGGAAGCAGTGGCACTTCGTGAACCACTCCTGCAGTATATAAGCAAAGTCTGATCATTATCAGAAATCAAGGAGAGATCTCCAGCATCAATCGACTGCAAGGGGACATTGATGGCCCCCTGGATGTGTCCATCAGCATACTCTCCTGGTGTTCTAACGTCGACAACGACAAGATCTTGCTTTTCCTGCATCATGGAAAAAGCAACTTCAGCAGTAATTTTTTCATATGAGCCACTTTCTGGCTTTTGTGTTGTCCAAACCACCCCTGCCACAAGAACAAGGATGATAAGGATTAGTGTTAATATCTTACTCATTTACTAGGTTCTCCTATACCAAAGATGACGAAAACACAACTCAACGTCAAGACAAAGTGAAGGCCGGAAGGAATAATCCCTCCGGCCCGTAAACAACAAGATGAAAAACTACTCTTCTGAGATTTCCTCTTCCAGGAGTGCATCAAGATAGGAGAGCAAGACTTCTGCCTTGATCAAATCACCTTCAGCACTTGTCTTTTCAAGTTCATACTGCCGTTCCAGCTCCTCTGCCTGTAGTTTGTATGCATCCTTGAGATTTTTTACCGGGTAGGAAGCAAGAACATAGACTGTACCATCCGGAGCATTGTAATACTCCTCAATGGAGACACCCCGTAAGGCGATATTCACCGTTTGGACACTAAGGTTCTGGAGAACCTCCAGCATTTGCTTGGTCCTCAATACCTCCCCAGATTCTTCAACAAAAGTGACCAGTGCGTTGTCCACGCTGATGGATGCCCATCGACCAATGGCATCCCGAGCGGCCGATTCAGCTCGCATTTTGCTGAGCTGCGGAGTGGATTGCTTCTCCGACCCCACCTCGTAGTGCAAGGAGCGGGTACTCTTTGGAGGATGGGTAGTCCAATAGGGGGATCCATCTGCATTGGTTTTTGGGGTGATTGCACATGAGGCTACAAGCAAAATGCACAAGAGACTCACCAACATGATTCGTTTCATAGCGATTTTCCTTATTCCAGACAGGCAGCAAGGCTCCAATAGGTATCTGTTTCCTTCTCATAGTAACGGGCTATGATGGTAAAACCCTTGAGCAAGCCACGCTGAGCCTGGTAGAGCGAACGCTCCATCAGCTCGTTCTCTGTAGTCACGTTCTCGATTGAATAGGCATGTTCTGTCTTTAGATCGAGAAGATTCTGAGCAGCGGCAAAATCTGCTGCCTCCAATGAATTATTGAGAAAGTAATGCCGTTTTGCAGAGCCAACACCAAAGCGATACCCTTCCACCTTGGGATACAAAGTAAGCCATGTCGGTTTACCTTCCTTGTTGTATTTACTTTCATAAACTCGAGCCTTGCCATCCTCCTGAGTATTTTCAACTACCACGACAGCACCAGCGTCCCGGTCGAAGTAAACATCCAGTATTTCAAGTTGGTTGATGGTTTCAGCCATAGATGTATCATCGAAGGAGGCAGCTTCATCCTTGGCGAAAGACTGCAGACCCTTGTCTGATCGATACGACGTCACCAGCCTGCTGTCCAGGGCAAGAGCCTGCTTAATATGTATGGACCTCGCCGCTGAAAGGATTGCCTCACTAACCATTTTCTCTTGTGTTGAGTATGGCCCAGAGAGCCCCACATACACATTGGAAGGATAATTACTCACATCCAAGTAGGAGAGAGAATCATTCTCAGCTTGAGGGACACTGGTGGTGCAACTAAAAAAGAGTAACACCACCAGAAGACATATAGCTACGAGATACTTGGGTACCGACAAGTTTAGTTAGCTCCCTTCAATAAGTTGGCGAATGCTTCTTTCATCTTAGTATTGGCTGCCTCAGCTGCCTCACTCTCGACAAAGGCTTCTGCAACAGCTTCTGAAGCTGGCTCAAAATTCTGCTCGATATTGGCGATGGGAATGGAACAAAGCACCCACACACCATTCTCAGCGTCGACCCAGACTTCTTCTGTGCTGACACCTGAGAGGGTTGCCTCTGCTACCTGCTGGCTGATCACTTCCATTGCATCGAGAACCTGACGATCATCACCGCTGCCTGCATCGTTGACGTAGGTAACTACGACTTCCTTGACCTGTGTGCTGATCCAAGCAGCAATCTTGTTCTTTGCTTCAACAGTGGCACGCTTGATTGAGTTCTGCTTATTACTCATCTTGCCGTATCCGGTCTCAAAGTGCATGTCTTGGGTTGAAACAGTCTTGTAAACCCAATCCGGCTGGGGAATACCCTCAGCACCAATTATTACTGGACGAGCAGGTTCGACAGGTTCGGGAACCTTTGCGGTGGCACAACCGGTCATGGCGAGTGCGAGCAGTGCAAGCACCAGAATCGTTAGCATCTTTTTCATATTATCCTCCAACTATGTTTCATCCCCAAGCGTTTCCAGCATCAGGGTAAAGAATCCATCAACACCAGATGAACTTGCTGCTTTCAAAGCCTTTGCAAGAGCATCCCTCTCGGACATGGCCGCTTCTCTATCTGATTTTTCATAAGAGACATAAACCTGCTTACTGTCCTTCAGCTGAACAGCCAAGGTATACCGAGCATAAGCATAGGGACTGCCCTCCATCGTAATAGGCTCTACGGTGTACCAAACATCCAATACTGCATAGGGATTCTGCGCACCGGTCGCAAACCCCCTTTCCTGTAGCCCCTGTTCGAATGCGGCCTTGAGCACAGGAGAGGCACTTCCATTCTCAGAAATCTCCACTGCAATGGAAATTTCTTGGGCCAACGCTGACAAAATACGGTCGATAGGGGCAAGCACCTGCATTTGGGGTTTTCTAAGCAACACCTGCAACTGGTCATACAGTGCCTGTTGTTGCTTTGCCATATCCCGTGTTTCAAGTAGCAACACATACTCTCCGAGCAGGGTATCAGCAGAAGCTGAGCGCATCTTCAGCTGTGCAATGGAACTACCCAACTCGGAAATTTGTTTCTGATACAGAGAGGCAGTACGCTCACGATGGAGTGCAACACGAGCATGGACCCTGCCAAGCTCGTCGGTGTAGATATTGACGACTTCAGAACCGATGATCTGATCGGTTTCACTGGTGACACTGCCAAAATCCATCATCTCAGAGTCTTCAGTAAACGTCACATTCCCCAGTGTATCGGTAGCAGCGGTGGAAAAACTGCTTACCTCGGTAACCGAGCGAACCTGCGCATTGAAAATCTGAGATAAGCTGGCAAGCGCTGCATCAACAGCCTTTTGGCGGGTGGATCCTGAACCCACTGCACAGAGGTAAGTGTCTTCATCATAAGCAGAATCATATGGATGATCGATCCAGGAAGGAACCTTGGAGGTTCCAAAGGATGTACAGGAGATACCCATCACCAACAAAAGCAATACAGGTATCACAAGATAGTTTCTCATGTACCCTCCTACAGTTTATATTTGCTCTGTTTAATGAGCTTCTTGATTGTCTCTTCTCCAACCCACACTTTCTTGTTGGTTTCAATGTCGATCAATTCAGCTGAAACATAGTAGGTCCTCACCATCTGGCCACCACTCTGGTCGAGATTGGTTCTCACCGATCCTTGCAAGAGATAATCAGCCCCGATTTCCTTACCAAGGGCTTTTGCGGTCTCCTCGCTTGCAAAAAACTGCTGTTCCTCACGCTCTTCCCTCACCGAAGCACGGAAACTCTGATCAGCAACCATATCTACCTTTCCCGAATTGATGAGTGCCATTTCATAACGCTTGGATATGATTGAGGTATCGATGTGCTCACTACTCCGGTTAAGGAATGTTCCTACAATGACCACTGGATTGTCCCCAGGATGAGCCATCTTGTACTGCGTAATCCATGGAGAAGCTAGACTGGAGCCTACCAGAGCCTCTGCCACGATACGAATATCGGTGTCGTTCCAATTCCCACTCAAGTCTATATCGGTGTCAGTACTGATACGGCTAACCGATACGGGAGACTGACATGAGAGCAAGAGTACAGACAACAGCACCATAAAAAGGCCATAGAGGCTTAGACGTTTCATCACAAATCTCCTTCACATTCCGATGCGGTATATGCGGACAGTGTAACAGACTCATCATCACTTGTGTAGGAATTATATGTGCGAAAAATGATACATTCTACATTTTTTTAGCGATTCATTATTGCGCCACGCATAACCCAATGCTACATTGTGCCCATAACAAGAATAGGAAGGATGAAATGAAATACCGAAAGAATGTAGCATACGTGTTGCTTTTCCCACTCCTTCTTATGCTCATTGTGTTGCTAAACGGGTGCACTTCCTTTATGGACCTTTCAGCAACCCAGTCACTCTACAAGGGTGCCAAGTATCAAGGAGCATATGAAAATCTACTCCTGGAAGCCCCTTCCCTTCTCAAGAAACAGGGTCCGATTATTGTCAACTATGACCTAGGCATCCTCTCACGTCTCAGTGGTGACTATAAAGATTCCAACAACTACTTCAGTGAATCCGAACGACTTATCTGGGAAGCGTACACAGAAAGTGTTTCAGGAAATATTGCCTCATTCCTTGTGAATGACAACACCAAAGCCTACCAAGGGGAAGAGTATGAAGACATGTATCTCAATGTCTTCAAAGCCCTGAACTATATGCACCTCGGCGAAACTGAAGCTGCATTGGTAGAACTCAATCGGAGCATCGAGAAACAGGCATTTCTAAAACAGAAGTATGAACAATATGAGAGGCAGGTATCTGAATATGCGAGAGAGGAAGGATTGGACACGCCTGAGGTCCAAACCTATGCAACATCCTTCTCCACAAGTGCACTCGCCAATTACCTGAGCGCCTCGGTTGCTCAGTCGCTGGGAGAAGAGAACACCCTGCATTATGCAATTGATCAGGTACGCCACGCTTTTACCTCTCAGCCATCGCTCTACCCATTCCCGCTTCCTTCCGTAGTGTCTATTGAGGAAGACCCTTTTCCGCAGGAGAAGGGGAGAGTTCAACTCGTCTCTTTCAGTGGCCAATCTCCGTTGAAGGAAGAACGCATGGAGAGGGTGTATGTTTCCAATTACAACAGGGCAAAGATAGCCTACCCCGTCCTTGTCGGGGTTGCGTCCCAAGTACAGGCTGTACGCGTTTCAATCGAGGGACAGGGAGTGATTCCCCTACAAAGAATAGAATCGATCAGCAATATTGCCATTGATACCTTCAAGACGAAGAGTGAATTGATCAAAATGAAAGCAATTACTCGGGCAATGGCAAAGGCAGTGGGGATTGCCCTCTATGACGAATATGCTGCCCAGGATAACAACGTGACTGCAGGCGAACAGCTTCTAGGCATGATCTTCCGTATCGCTCGAGATGTAACAGAGAGTGCTGATGTTCGTGGCACCCACTTCCTCCCTTCTGATGCTTGGGTCGGATATGTGGACCTCCCAGAAGGAACCTACACCATTACCACCGAATTTCTGAATGCCTCAAACCAGGTACTCCACCGAAGCTCTGGGAAAACGGTTCAAATCCAGGCAGGAACGTTACATCTAGCAGAGGCATACTTTCCGCTCTAATTGCAAAACACTCCTCCTGAAGAGAGGAAGAGTGTAAAGGATAAAGCCTGAGAGAATTCCTATATATCTTCATCCTCATCACTCTTGTACCGATCATTATCGTCCAAGTCGTTATCATCGGATGCATGAGATTCCTTGCTCTCCATCTTTTTCTCATCATCCCATTCAAAGTCTGTTTCAAACTCTCTGGGCCGTCTGATTGTTTCCCGTGCATGCTTTTTCATAGTCAATCGCTCCTTTCTTAACGAAAAACCAATTGAGGTATAGTACTACCCTCTTTTATTACCATCATACTACAAAGGGGAATCGTCAAGTCTGTTCAGAGCCAGCAAGCAGAAAATCCTTGATCTGATTGTACACCAACCCCTTCTCTCTCTCCATCAGTACCTCATGTCTCATTCCTTCGAAGACGGTACAACTGATTCGATGATACCCGATTCGCTTCAAGGATTCTTCTGTATCTAACAAGCCTCGATCTCCTCCAGGAATAGGATCATCCCTTCCTGTAATCGAGAGGATGGGAAGGTCACTCTT
>JAGYOG010000027.1 GCA_018399495.1 Sphaerochaeta sp. | reverse complement strand
AGCCTGCACAGCTTCTTTGCTTTCTTCCACTCTTGTTCTGGAAATGCCACAGTAAAACTCCCTTATGTAATAGGTAATTAATGCCACGAGAAAAGAGAATACTACATGACCTCATCCCAGTCAAAGGACCTTGTCAGGTCCTTGAAATATGACCAATTCCCTGTAAGGTGACGATAGCGCCCTGCCACGATCCCGGGACTGACCCCCAGTTGCTTTGCCATAGCAATAACCTCTTCTCTTGAGATAATTTGACTAATGGTTTTATTATATGCTTCAGGGATCAAGATATTCGCTGCGAACCTGTCTGCTTCCTGTTCTTGCCGATCAGTACTTCTCTCCTCAGCAATATACAGTCGTTTCTTCTCGCCATGCAGTATGTGGTAGGCTTCATGAAAGAAGGAGAACCAAAAAAGATCTTCTGCTTTTCCTCGAAGGCTAACCAATATCATCGCTTTGGAAGGAGACAACCACTTTGATGCTCCATTCCAAGGGACCTTTTTCATCTCTTTAACCAGGACAAGAGCAACACCACAAGAAGCACATAACTCTTTCATCTTTGGCATAAACAGTACAGGTTCACTGGTAGTGAGCTCCCGTATCTCTTTCAATTCTGCTTTAAAACTATCCGTATTATAGGGGGCACATACAATATCCTGTGCCTGTAGCTCTCCTATCCTAATCCAAGCAGAAGCTGCTCCTATGTTTGTCTCAAAACAATCAGAACGCCTGGCAGCAACTTTTGGATCCATCCAGACATCCTTCCATGCATCAACACTGGCTACCCCATAGAATCGTAACGACTCCCCTACCATATCTGCCTTTGAGGCAGATGCCTCTATTATACCTCGAACAATCAATTCCTTCGTAGGAATACCATGCAACCAATCTATGCTTTGCTCATAACTTTTCTTCTGCTTGATCTTCCTTCGTTGCTCCTGGTATTGAAGTTCCAAAGTATTCCACATCCGGGCGGGAACACCGGTGACCATTTCCAACCTATCTGCTGTTTCATAGGTGATGGGCTGTAGTCCTTTGATGATTCGAATCATGGACTGCTCTGTCAGACCACACCGTGTTGCACACTCCTTCAGTGTCATTGAAAGGGTTTCAAGAACTTCAGCCAAGGTTTCTCCAGGAGCAACTGCATAGTCTGGGGTAAACTGATATGTATGCTTAGTTAGTTTCTCATCGTTCATTGCTGATTACCCCATCAACCAATAATTTAGTTAACATGTTATGTTAATCATAATATCACAGACACAAGTGAAATGCAAACTACTCGTACAACGGTAATCGAATGCAGGTCTCTAGATAGAAGTTTATGTCATAAAATTTTCAAGCAAAGATCATACAATCAATCCTACGCAGTTTATTTGGTTGAAAGATAAGCTTTCCAACCCATAGTAACTACATTAAGGAACGCTCTCTACAAAAACAGGCTCTTCATTGCATCCAGAATTCCTGCAAACTCCAACAAGGAATAAGCAATACGCCACATGACCAAGAAGATCAGACTATAGAGAATTCTCCAAGTAATTGTCCGCTTGAAAAGAGGAGCAAGAACTGCAGCCCCATAGGACAAGAGGAAGAACCAGAGAAAAGACGCCGAAACAGCTCCTCCTGCAAAAAGGTACCTACTCTGCCCAACATAGGTACTGCTGATACTTCCCAGGAGCACCACCGTATCAAGATAGACATGGGGGTTCAAGAGGGTAATTGCCAAGGTAGTGAGCACTATCTGGGCCTACTTGTTTCACTATGTTCAGTCTCCGCTAAAACCCTCAACAGGTTTGAGTGGTCAACAAGTTCTTCAGGCCACACAAAAAGAAAAAGAGAGCGCCTCCGCCGGCAGCAACGGTAAGCAGATGGGGTGATTGGCCGATAAGACTCCTCACCCCCTGCAACGCCCAAGGCAATAAGCACTGCATCCATGAGAGAACAGATAAGTGCAACAAGAAAACGATGTTGCTTGATACCTTGGGTAAGAACGAACGCATTTTGCGCACCACATGGATAATAAGGCTGGCTCCAGTTGCCATACCAGTGAAGTAAGGGAGTTCCATGGCATACAGCGTATACAGAAGTGGCATGGTATGCAAAGCAGGAAAGCTCTATTAAAAGAGTAGAAAAGACGTAGAATTAGGGATACCTCATCATTTCTTAATGGGTAGAGGTGATGGGCGATGGTAGTATATGCTAAAACTTCCTAAATACAGACGGTTGAATCCGGCACTGTTCATAACTCCTTCCATGTACGAACAAGAGCTCGCATTTCCATGATAGATAGATTGAGCATTTCACCAGCCCGGCTCATCGATATAATCTCCCTCTCATAAGCTTCTCGCACAAAACGAGCGAAACGCTCCTCCATAAGGTCGCTGAAATCAAGCCCATGAGGGTCCTCTTTTGCAACCAAATCTGAAGGTCCTACTCTCAAGGAATTTGGTTCAAAATTTCCCTTTAAATCATGTTTATACTTAGCAGAATATTCCTGTCGGAATCTGATAATAAGATTGGTATAGGAAGAGGCTTCTCCAATCTGAAACAGCCTATAGAGAATTGTCATATAGCTTACTTTAAAGATTCTCTTTACTTTCAGCACTCTATCAACATAAGCAAGGCCCCTAAAATGATCTGTTGCTCAGAAACAACACGAAACGGGATGGACCTCCCTCTTTCCCATACTCCAGACTTTTTCATGAATTGGCTACACGATCTTCCCATCCCAAAGAAGCTGTAGGAAATATTTCCAAGGCATGACTTCAATACCATTTCCCAACTTCCTTGGCCGCTCTTCGCAGCATACCAGAATGTATCGATCGCATATCCCTTCCTCCATGAAAGCCTTCAGTCCTCGGTAATCCTTGGAATCTGCCTTTTTGGTGGTTTTGGTCTCAATTGCTACATTCTCTGCTAGCACAAAGTCAACCTCAAAGTTGCTTGTGGTCCTCCAATAGCTAAGGACTTCTTTGCTCTGGATATAATCGAGGTAGGAACGTAGCTCCATGAACACATAATGCTCGAAAAATGCACCATATTCTGTCTGGATTGAGGTGGGGACAGGAACATTCTGCAGAGCTCTGGCTACTCCAAGGTCAAAGAAATAGAACTTAGGCATCCCATAGGTCTTTCTCTTCTTTCCATTGGTGAAGGAAGGGAGTTCATACCCGATCAGGGTGTCAACGAGGACCTGATACCAACCGGTAACAGCTTGTCTGGAGACACCAACATCGCTGGCAATATTGGTAAAGTTGATCATCTGTGTGTTTGATAGGGCGGCTACCTCTAGGAATCGTGAGAATTGGGGAAGTTTCCTCGTTACTCCCTCTGCCTGTATCTCCTCGTTGAGGTATAAAGCAACATAGTCGTTAAGTTCCTCATCAGGATGTTCAGAGCAGAAGGCTGAGGGCAATAAGCCTGACTGGAAAATCCTTTCCAAAGTATAATTGGTGTCTTGTATCTCTGGGAATACCAAAGGATGCATGGTGATATGACCGGCTCTTCCTCCCAAGAGATTGACCCCGCCTGAACGAAGTTTTCTTGCGCTTGAACCGGTGAGCAGGAACCGGATATTCCTCTCTTCAATGAGAAATTGCACTTCCTCCAGCAGCAGTGGCGCTTTCTGAATCTCATCGATCACCACGAGGCAATCATGCAAGTCGCGAGCTTCAATTTCTTCCTTGAGAATGCCTGGATCGGAGAGTACTCTCATCCGAAGCCTACCGTCAAGCAAGTTCCAGCTAAGGCTCACCCTGTCTTGTAATTCATTGCGTATGTAGGTGGTCTTTCCTGTCATACGAGGGCCTAAAAGGAATTGCGACTTGGTAGCGAGTCTTTTATTCAACCTCAGGGTACGTTTGATATATGCATCTCTTTTCATTGAAATTGCCACTCCTAATTAACATATATCATGATATACGCTATTAGTGTCTGCGTCAAATAGAAACTTTCCGTATCCATATCGGAGATTAGGGGTTGGTATCACAAGAGATTTTGAGGAATGGTGTCAACCATTCTTTGGGTACATCCATATATGGTACAAGGATTGCTGAGACGGGGGGGTATGGGTTGCCTGATGACCTTGTCGGGAAAAATGGGAGTATCCTATAGAGCGACAACGCAAAATCCGAATGGTGGATTTGTCATTTTTTTACACGGCTGGAAATACTACAGATACTCCCCTGTTCACCAGATCCTATTACCATGAGGATAGGACAGCTGAAGTTGGCAGTTTGCTTACCACCCAAGACAGAAAAACCTCCCTAAGGAGGCAATATATATAGAAGACTTCCAAGAAAGTCGACCTTGAATAAAATCGGGCAAGTGCCCTCATTCCCAGGTATGTGTTCTGGATGGAAGCCCTATACCCAAAGATGAGGGAGAAACGACAAAGTCTATTCCTGTTTCCCAGATCCGGTACAAAGATCCTGTCTTTCAGAACCATTCCCAAACAAACCCTTGGAAGGAAGAGGCCTCTCAGAGGAAGCGTTCCATCCGCTCTATGGTCTGCTGCTTTGATTAAACCCCGAATACATGAAGAAAGTATGTAAGAGGTATGAAACAAGCATGAATTGTTGCTGATCATAGAAGATACTAATCCTCCCAATCTTTTTCTACTTTTCGGGTCAATTATTATACGATTGTTGAATGCACTTATAAGAAAGAGCACGAGAAGACTCCCGACTTAAGGCGAGAGAGTTGTCACTGATAAAACAAAGATTAGAAATATCCATACGGTTTCATAATACCAAACTCAAACAGCTTTACTTTCATAGAGCAAGTCCTCTTGGTCTTATGTATGGATAGAAACACATTTCCAATTATTCGTCATGGCAGCATACAGGCTTACCCTGCTGAGGCAGCATCACTGTGTCTCAGAGTTTGTCTGCTACTGCTCATATGTATTAACAGGAGATCCCTAGGATTTGAACAATCAAATCATGCTCATCCCGTATGCACCAAGTCTGCGGCCATCCTCGCAGTCATGATGCAGGTAGGAAGGCCAGCCGGACTGACCGTCCACTGCCCTGCACGATAGACATCAGGAATGGGGGTAAGCACAGCCTTCTTCATATTGAGCATGCCTGCGTCTATGGGAATATCCTGCTCAAATGACCAGCCGACAATGGCGCCTTCACTGCTGTACATATTTCGCTCAATACTCAGAGGGCTCGCTGTAAACGAGAAAATGATATGTTCTTCCAGCTGTGGATAGACCGAAGCAGAAAGGGAGGCAATCATCATCTCCTTGATACGGCTTTCGAACTCCTCATACCAACGGCCTTCTTCAATCCTTCGTGTGAGTTCATAGTCAAAGAGAAAACTGACAATGAGGCCACTTTGTCCCTCTGGAGCTGCACTCCTATCATTGAGTACAGGAATTGCAATCTCATAGGTATTCAAGCGACAGAATGCAGAAAGCCAGGTGTAGAATGCTTCCCTGTCCAAATGCTCCCATCCTTCTAGGATGGCAGTGAGCTCAGAGCGATGAAGTTCCCCAAGACCTTGCTTTGACGGGGTATAGAAGAAATGTCCCTCTGAAATACCTGCAAAGTACGAAGGGGGCAAGTCCACTGCAAGGAAGAGGGTAAATACTGACTCTGCCCCACGGCTGGAGAGCACCTTCTTCTGCTCACTGGCAATTCCACTCATCTCCTTCTCAGTAAAACCTTCGAAGGAGACCCTCCGGTAGAGATGTTTCAGATCAGCACACCAGATAAGTTTGTCGTAGCTGTACTCATTCCCCTTCCCATCGGTAAGTGTCTTATGGAATGCATCCAGATGTGTCACTTCAGTCTCTGTTCTCACCTCTGAGCCAAGTGCCACAAGGCGCTCAGTCAAAGCCTTGGGAATACTGCCCACCCCTCCCTTTGGATAGAGGTAATCAGGATAGAGAGAGAAGTAACTCATGGCGAAAAAGGCAGGGGTCTTCTTGAAGAAGTGCTGGCTGATGACGTCATTGAGTGGCTTGTTCTCAAGGAGGCCAGAGAGGAACTGCTCCATCGGCATTCGCATGCGCATGATCGCAGCTCCGGTTGCGAGGAAGCGAAGGAACCAGAGAGGGAACGTCGTGAAATAGTAAGGAAGATTTCGCTTTGCATCCTTGAAGAATGGACTGTCACTCCCAAAGAGCACCTGCATATACACGTCGAACTTTCCAATGACCTTGATGACCTTCTCCACATCTTCCTTGCTTTCAGAATAGAGCTCCATGAGAAGATTCCTATATGCTTCCAGGCTACCCTTGGAATTTGCATTGATGATCTTATCCTCAACCCCGAGAGAAACATTACTTGGTAGAAGAGGAAGATCAATCTCCAGCTCCTGCAGCATGGGCTTGAGCATACCAGCATTCTCTAGGGCTCTCACTCCCCCATCGAAGAGGAACCCCTCTCGAGTAAAAGAGTTTACCAGCCCTCCAGGCACCTTTC
The DNA here is from genome assembly GCA_018399495.1 of Sphaerochaeta sp. Classification (GTDB taxonomy): domain Bacteria; phylum Spirochaetota; class Spirochaetia; order Sphaerochaetales; family Sphaerochaetaceae; genus Sphaerochaeta. The sequence goes on along the minus strand of JAGYOG010000027.1, from coordinate 29,002 downwards.
CTTTCTCCAGAAGCAAGACAGAGTGGCCTCGCATGGCGAGGGAGGTGGCAGCAGTCAATCCTGATATTCCTGCTCCTACAATGATGATATCTCTGTGTTCAGCCATCTGGTAATACCTCCAAGGAAAAGATTGCTGAAAGTATAGCATGACCTACGCCCACACAGTATTTGGATTATTCCAGAAAACGGTGCACATGACGATGCTCGTATTCACAGTATTTTCATTGAGGAGAAGCATCCAACACTTACAAGCAACACAACATTCACTAGCGTAGCACCATGAGTGTTATGCTATCCCAGTTGTTGAACTTCCCTGTCTCAAGATGCAACCGTAGTTGCAGGCCATGAAGCCCTTGCACGTCCGGTGACCTCCGTCTCGGTCCTGGAATATGCCGAGCCCACAGCCTTGCTTGGATGAATTTTTCGAGAAGAATCGATTCATCGGCAGTGAAATTGCACTTACCTGTTGGTATAACATACGCTCAGACGTCGAGGCACAATGCAAATATCCTTGAGGCTCTAACAAACTATGGCGAAGTCGCTGTTATTCTCTATTACCTTGGAATAATCGTACAAGAATCCTGGACTAACGGGTACTTGATGTGGCCAATGCGAATGGCATCGCCCTTATCGTCATGCTCTGAGGGTAACATCAGTTATCGCTACAGCGAGGTCATCACCCCCGTTATGGAAGCGATCATAAAGGACCGAACAGAACAGAGTCTCTCTCAGGGGACTTATTGAACCAGGTAACAAGACTCCCTGAACACTTGAGGACCATGGATACACTGCTCTCCATGCTGCGGGATCGATTGCATACCAGCTTCATTCTCACCGACCAAAACAATACGTTGCTCAATGCAGTTGCCTACCCCTTAGCCGCAGAACCTATCCTTGTCAAAGCACTGATACCCATCGCTTCCTCCCGAATGGAAAAAACAAACGTAGAATTACCGCCAGCAAGGGTCCAGCAATGTTTCTGTATGCCATCACGACCGATGGGGACTGTACTGTCACAGGAGGAACTGCGACAGATAGATGAAGTCGTACAACTATTTGTAAACATTTGGAATCCTCAGCATAACCAGTTCATCTCAGAGGAGATGATCAGACCATCCTGCGTGATGAACCGATCAAGATGCGGGAGGCTAAGTGAACTGTTCCACATTGACGTGGCAGCGCTCCAGGAAATGTGGGTTCTCATTCCAGAAAGCAAAGGGTTTGCCGAGGAACTGTATAGAAACCGATTTGCGGAAGTTTTGAAGGAAAACTACAAGCTTTGCATCTGTGACAGCTATGAGAAACAAATCGTTGCCTTTACCGATGGAGCCTGCCTTGGAGAGCGTGATGCCATCGCGCAGGATCTTGCCGAGCTGAAGGGAACTGTATTTCCATCCAACACACCCTGACCACCACAGAGGTACGACTCTCATACCTTACCATCCAAGAGACCAAGGAAGCATGCCATTCCATCTTTCCTGACAAACGTCTCTACACAGCCCAGGATGTAGCGTTCGCCAAGGATTGTCTGGAGTGTATCGAACAGGACAACTCTCCATCGAAGACCAAACTCCACTGTCTTCGTCCAACAAGACAAGATGCTGAAAGCCTCAGAACACTTGCAGTTTTATTGCTTGATTGTCAAGGATCGATTGCAAAGACTGCTCATAAGCTCAATCTCCATACAAACTCGTGAAGTATCGGGCACAAAAGCTCAACAATACCTTGCTCGGTTCTGAGATAACCGCCTTCCCTCTGAACCCTTTCTGCTTTTGCCTTGGGAGTCGGAAGGATATTAGAGTCCTGATTTTGTCCTTTGGACAAAGATGAAAGTAAATTTTTGGGTTCTATTGATAATTACAAAACGGTAATCCCCATGTATGCTCCAAGCAAATCTTAATTACTTGCTAGAGTGGCTATATGAGTGAGCACAAATATTGTGGTTTGAAATTTCCGCCTCACAGCGACAGAGCTGGGGCAGTCTGGCCATGATCTGATCGGCAGCATGATCTGCGTACCTTGTCTGATGATCGGAGGAATTCTCGGCATGGGATTCACACTAGGGGAGTCGTTCTCTGTGTCTTGCTCTCGGGTATGGAATAGTCTGTACCTACATGTGCTTCATGGGCATGGAGGGCTGTGACACGGGATTACCAACTGCTCTCGATGGCTGGAGCAGTACTCGGAGAGAAAGGTGCCCAGTATCATCAGCCTGATGCTTGCCATTGCATGTATCGGATGGTTTGGGATCCAGAGTGCTGTGTGTGTGTGGCTCCTCGTTCTCATCCATGGTCGCATCCATGACAGGGGTGAATATCCCCGTACCGGTAAGTTCGCTTGTATGGGGTATCCTGATGCTGCTTACGGCAATGTACGGATACAAAGCCTTGAAATACCTTCAATTATATTGCGGTTCCGGCTTTGCTGTTGGTCATGGCCTATGGAGTGTTTGCCGCCTTCACCAAGAATGACGGAATTTCCATTATCAGTAGTTATCAACCAGCAGCCCCGATGAGCTTGGTTACCGGCATCAGTCTCACCGTTGCAACTTTCGCGCTCGGTGGGTTATCAGTGGGGATTACTCACGCTTTGCAAAAACCGGTGATGTAATCAAGTCCTCCGTACTTGGGGTATTGCCGGTGGGACTGCTTATGATCCTCATTGGTGCAGTCCTCTCCATCGTAACGGGACAGTATGACATCTCTGCCGTACTTGCATCAGTAGGTGTTCCCGCCTTTCGGTCTGGTAGTTCCTGGTACTGGCCACTTGGACCACCAACGTGACCAACGCCTACAGTGGGGGTATTGCTGTCTCCAACCTCTTCTTTGGGGTAGGTGAAAAGAAGTTCAAGATTGCCACAGCCATAGCAGGGTCCCTGGGAACCCTCTTTGCAGCAATCGGCTTGATGAGCAAGTTCCAAGCCTTTCTCAGCATCCTTACTGCGTTCATTCCCCCAATTGCTGGGGTGATCATAGCTTCCTATTGGATAATCGGAAAGGGAAAGAAGGATCAGGTGATCATCACTGAAGGCTTCGCGCTGACGGAATCATCGCCTTTGTATTGGGTGCCGTTGTTGCCTATGTAACAGGCAATATCGCCGTATTCTTCATCGGCCCCATCAATGGCATCGTGGTTTCCATGGTCAGCTATATCCTCCTCAACAAACTGTTCAAGAACAAGAAGGTGAAAGCATGAGATTGATCGGATTGAAAGAGATTGAAGACATCGCCCTAGGTGCCTCGTTACTGGGAGCCGGAGGTGGTAAGAGATCCCTATATCGGCAAACTTATGGCAATGGGAGCCATCAAGGAACATGGACCGGTAACGCTGCTCAGTGTGGATGAGATACCTGATGATGCCCTGATCGTCCCCATGGCAAATGATGGGAGCCCCAACCGTGCTCGCAGAGAAAGCAGCCAATGGACGCGAGGCAAAGGCACTCTCTATGATCTGGTAAGTAAGTATTTCGGGAAAAAAGTATATGCGTTCATGCCCATGGAAGCAGGGGGTTCAACAGCATGTTCCCATCGTATGCGCAGCTTCCTGGGTCTTCCTTGTGGATGTCGATGAATGGGCAGAGCCTTTCCTGAACTGCAGATGGTAACCTTTCCATAGGGGATGTGAGCGCCTCCCCATGGCATTGACCGGGATGAGAAAGGGAATGCTGTCATCTTTGAAACCATCTCCAATAAGTGGACAGAGGAGCTTGCCCGGGCGTGACCATGAGCTGTGGAGGATCGGTGGCGGTAGCGCTGTATCCGATGGATGGGAGAACCGTCAAACAGTATGGCGTAAAGGATATCGTGACTCGATCACAGGAACTGGGAGAGGCTATCCGGTCAGGAAGAAAAGCACTGAAAAACTCCCCTGAAGAGCACTTCCTCGAATTTACCGGTGGGTATCGATTGTTCAAGGGAATAGACTCAGTAACACAACGTAAACAAACGCAACAACAACAATACCACAACGCCAATGTACACCAACAGCCATATCGCACACGCGGTGAGGAAACACGGGGAGCATTCAATTTCGGAACGGTGGTCCTGAGGGAATTGCCGACTGTAAGGGAAAGCAGGCAAAGGTGGAGTTCCAGAATGAAAAACCTGACAGCCATAGTCGATGGCGAGAATATGTTGCCACGGTACCAGATTTGATCTGCCTCGTCGATACGGAGACATTCCTCCCTGTGACCACCGATGCCCTCAAGTATGGCAAACGCGTACTGGTCGTAGGCCTGCCATGTTTCCCCATGTGGCGTACCGAAAAGGACTGGCTTTGGTGGACCACGTTATTTTGGGTGTGACACAGACTATATTCCGCTCGAGGAGCTTCAAGGAGGCAAAGTGATGCATTACCGTCTGGGGGAATTGATGTTGGGGGACCAACACCGACGCCGTCTTGATCGATGATAATCTCGTTATTGCAGAAATCAAGCAACCAACCAGCAAGGACAATATCTCAGGAGGAATCCTCCTGCGCTCCAAACTATTCTGGAAGTATCGAAGATTGACCGATCCCTGATCACAAAGGCCATGCTGGGTACGACCCAGTGTACCAACGCCATTGTTGAACGCAAGCATCTGGCAAAAATCGGTATCCTGGAGAATTGGTGCTCCAGCAGCAGTGGCCATTCCTCCCATGATCGACTGGGCGGAGCCACCCAAAGTGTCAATTGCAACGACAATCATAGGTGGCGGGTATGAATATGATGGCAGGGAGATAGCTCCATTCTCGACAGAGAGGCAGCAAAAGCCTTTTCCTCCTCAAGGGACGTGTGTGGAAGCGGTATCCATCAGTTGTGTCTTTGCTTTTAGCGCGACGACCAGGAAAGGGAAGCTGCTGCAATCTGTAGGAAATCATGGGAGAAGTCACTCCATATTTCCATCTCCAGTGAGATTGGGTCCATGGGCTTGGTCGAGCGAGAGAACGCAACCATTCTCAATGCGGCACTCCATAAGGCTGCTAAGACGTTTACCGATGGTTTCGCCCTCAGCTTGAGACAGGAAGGATTGGTGAATGCTGAGCTGTATCTTTCACAGAATGATGGAACGCTCATGACCATGGAACAAGCGCGCCGTTATCCAATCCTGACTATTGCTCACAGGCCCTACCAATAGTATCCGTGGTGCCGATTACCTATGCTCCATCAAGGAATCGGTGGTGATAGACGTAGGGGGTACCAATAACCGATATTGGGGTCATCCAAAATGGGTTCCCTCGTGAGAGGAGTCGCCGTTACCATCGGAGGGGTGCGCACCAATTTCCGAATGCCGGATGTCATTTCCATCGGGCTTGAGGTGGTTCAAGACCGTAAAACAACAGGATGATGGCAGTGTGACAGTAGGTGACCAGAGAGTGTGGGCTATGAGATTACCCAGAAAGCATTGATTTTCGGTGGTGACACCATCACCGCAACTGACTTGGCTGTGGCTTCTGGGTTGGCTAAGCTTGGGACCCTTCCAGGGTGGCACACCTCGATGCAACATTTGTGAAGAAGGGAATGGATGCCATCAAGATGTTGGTCGAGGACCACTCGATGCCATCAAGATCTCCGCCGAGGAGATGGACGTGGTTCTTGTTGGGGGAGGTCACCATTATCCCCAAGAACCTTGTGGGGGCCAAGAGTGTACAGACCCCTCCCCACTTTGGGATCGCCACGCCATTGGCTCTGCGATCAGCAAGGTGAGGACATATGAAAAGCTTGTTTCGTTTGACAAGACATCCAGGATGAAGCGTTGGCTGCTGCAAAACAGGAAGCTATTGCCTTGGCTGTCAAGAGCGGAGCCTGAAGGAGACGGTAGAGACTGTCGACGTGGAGGATGTTCCTTTGGCGTACTATCCCGGCAACACCCAGCAGTGGTAAAAATCAAGGCGGCTGGAGAGCTCGCCTGAGGATCTTCTACCTCATTCCCACATTGCATCAATCACTGAATCTGGTACCACTCTTCAAGTGGTACCCAGCCTCTCATTTCAGGAGGATTGTATGAAATGCTATGAAACAGAACGATTGTCACTGAGAACCATTACCATTCCTGATATAAAAAATCTCCAAGCGTTTCTGGTAAAGAATAAAACGTTTCTTGGCCCTTGGGAGCCCCTGCGTGATGACACATACTACAGTGAAGAAGCAATCCTCCAGAAAATCGAGCAGGAAATTCTCCTCGACTCCCAAGAGCAGCAACTGAGCCTCTATCTCTCACGAATTGCGGAGAAACAGATTATTGGAAACGTAACCCTTTCAAACATTGTACGGGGACCATTCCAGTCATGTTTTCTTGGCTACAAAATGGATGAAGAAGCCACCGGCCATGGATACATGAATGAAGCAGTCGCAAAAATAATTGAAATTGCCTTCCACGATCTCCGCCTTCATCGCATTGAAGCGAACATCATGCCGAGGAATAAGAGGTCAATCCAAGTTGTGAAGAAGAACGGATTCTTCTATGAGGGAGTAAGCAAGAACTACCTAAAGATCAATGGGAAGTGGGAAGACCATGCCCACTATGTGTTGTTGAATGAGGAGCTGGAATAGTACAAGAAAGAAACCTCTTGGAAAGCACCAGATATACTTTACGGCACTAGTTGTAAAAGGATTTCCTTTACAGAACAAGCAAACGTTATAATTTCTTGAATTCCCATCAATGCATAATATAAGGGGCTTTCTTCATTGCCTCGAGTTTCAACTTCGTACGAACATAAAATTATGTGTATAGTTATAGTTGTTTTTATATATGTGTCCCAAAACATATATATCTGTCCATAGATAATTATTAAGAGTTCCATCTAAAAAGGAATGATACAATGAAAAAGAAATGTACAAACCTAATAAAGTATTATAGCGAGAGAAATGATGGAGCTTTCCGTGATGAAGTATGGCGAAATAGCAGTTGATTTCAACAGGAACAACGATAGTGAATTTGGTGACTATATCATGGCGTTATTATCCGACAAGAATACCTTTGTACCACAAGTACTGAATGGAAAAATTGACCATCTTAGAAAGATTGAATGTCCACCTACTACGCTACCCTCCCAGAATGCATCAAGGAAGAACTGATGGGTATTGTGAATGCTGTCATTATGGCGCAGGGGTTAATAAGTTTCTATTTCAAGGGGCTCCCGGTACCGGAAAAACAGAAAGTGCAAAGCAGCTCGCTCGAATTCTAACCCGACAACTCTTATAGTAGATTTTGATTTGCTTGTAGACAGCAAGATGGGACAAACTTCGAAAAATATTGCAGAACTGTTTGCTGAAATAAATAAAGTTCCCTATCCAGAACAAATCATTATCTTATTCGATGAACTGGATTCAATTGCTCTCGATAGAATGAGTGTACGTGATTTACGAGAGATGGGCAGGGCTACATCCGTTGCAAGTTGAAAGGACTTGATAACCTCAGCAGTCGAATCGTATTGCTGGCAACGACAAATTTGTATGAATCATTTGACAAGGCTCGTATCCGTCGATTTGACAAAGTAATTGATTTTGCTCTAAAAGCTATACAAATACGGACCTAAGGGAAATTGCAGAGACTATTCTTGAGGATCTCTTGCAGCAATTCAAGTTCAAAGGAAGAATATTCGGCTGTTTAGGAAAATCATTGCGCTGATGGACCCTCTTCCCTATCCGGGCGAATTGAAGAATCTCATTAAAACTGCCATAGCATTTAGCAACCCCATGAGGATTTCGACTATCTTGCACGATTATTTAAACAGGTAAAACCAGGATTTACAGGAGATTATAAAGAGCTCAAAATGACGGGGTTCTCTGTACGTGATATAGAAATCCTACAAAAGTTTCGAAGAGCTGGCATCACGTGAACTACTGGGAGTTACGCGATGAACAAAATTCTGGAACTTAAAGGAACATTCAATCACGCTCCCAACCCAGGCCGTCCAGGACCTGCTACGCCCCCCTCGCAAGATGTAGCGTCGCTGTTCCAGATACCAAGAGACTGGCTCAGTCTCTTGAAGAGGTGCAACTGATACTGAAAGAAATTCACAGTCCGTTCAAACCACTTGTCTCAATCCATTACAAAGATATCGTCGCAAAAGTAATAGGATGGGCAACATCCTTTCCTATGGATCAGAATCACCCAGCAGGACGATTGTCGGTGCTAAATTTACCGACACTACTCCCCAAACACATCATCACGTATTGTGTAAATATTCACGCCATTGAGCAGGGTTTGGAAAAACTTCTGAAAGTTTCCACTACTAGCAGAGGAATTCAACAACACAATCACGGCTGAAGAGATAAATATCCTGAACAATAACGAACAAAGCTCAAGAGAAAACTTTCAAGGGACGAACTTTCCTGGAAAATCAAGAAAGAACGAGCACTCACTGCACATGGATTGAGTAAGTCTGCATTTTGTCAGATTTTGAAAGATGCTTGGTACCTTGATTCCTTTAACGTTGAAGAACGAACTATGTCCATTTCGGGGAGTCAAATTATCACGCTTTACGATACCGGCATAAAACGGGAAGAAATTCTTAAGAATCTTGGCTTACAAAAAGAACCCATCAGAATCCTGGATGATCTTACCTGGATGGTAACTCCTGAACAGTACCATAAGATTATCAGCAAAGCCCCTATCTTGTTGCTATGACAGTCTCCGATTTTGGGAGAATCGATGCACGTTCTCTTGATGGGACAAGAACCCTTTCATCAGAATTCTCTATCCCTGAACCTACAAATGAACCAGTAATAGGAGTTATCGATACGCTCTTCGACCAATCCTCATATTTCTCTTCATGGGTGGAGTATCACTGTATGATATCCCCTGATCTTATTGAAGATGAAGATTACGCGCACGGAACCGCTGTCTCATCCATCCTTGTCGATGGACCTACTCTCAATGAGCATCTTGATGATGGATGTGGACGTTTTCGTGTGCGTCATTTTGGCGTTGCCAAGCATGCACGAAACAGTTCTGCCTATCTGATGAAAGTAATACGTTCTATCGTAGAAACGAACAGAGATATTAAGGTGTGGAACATATCCCTCGGGTCGCCTTTGGAAACCGACCAGAACTTTATCTCTCCTGAGGCAGCACTCCTTGATGAGCTCCAATTCTTGTATGACATCATTTTCGTAGTATCCGGCACAAATAATAGAAATCGTCATATAGATCGTCCAAGAATTGGTTCTCCCGCCGATTCAGTCAACTCGGTTGTGGTCAATGCAGTGACTCTGGCAGGAAATCCTGTGGAATATGCTCGCAAGGGACCTGCATTACATTTTTTCAACAAACCAGATGTCGCTGTATTTGGAGGAGACAGCCAAGATGGCATGATCGTCTACTCAAACCGTGGAAGGGTGAAGGAATTGGGTACTTCATTTGCAGCTCCTTGGATCACCCGAAAATTGGCCTATCTCATACATGTAATGGGATTCCCAAGAGAGATTGCCAAAGCATTACTACTTGATTCTGCCGCAGGCTGGAAGATCGATTCAAACAACCAGAATTTAATCGGCTTCGGTGTTGTTCCAACCAAGATACAAGATATTTTGACATCTCCGAATGAAGAAATACGCTTTGTAGTACACGGTGTGGTTGAAGCATATGAAACCTATGCGTATACCATTCCAGTCCCCCTTCACAAAGGCCAGTTCCCCTATATTGCAAAAGCCACACTCTGTTATTTCCCAAAATGTTCCCGTTCTCAAGGAGTTGACTATACCGATACCGAAATGGACATACATCTGGGAAGGTTAAAAAAAGAGGGCAAGATCAAGACAATAAACAATAATGCTCAGGGTGACGACGAAGCCCATTGTCTATTTGAAAAGGAAGTACGGCGGGATTACCGAAAATGGGATACCGTGAAACATTTTCATGAAGAGATAAAGGCCCGAAACCGTCCCAGAATACGACTTAGCGAATCGTCACCCAATTGGGGTATCAGCATCAAGACCAAGGAACGTTTGGAAACCAAGTCAGGCAAAGGCTTACATTTCGGTGTTGTAATAACACTACATGAAATCACGGGAGTAAACCGAATTGCTGAATTCATGCAGCTTTGTCGTGCAAACAACTGGTTTGTCAATGAAGTTGACATCCATGCCAGGATTGAAATTCATGAGAAAGCTGAAGCAGAAGTGGAATTTGATGAGGATGAAATGTAAGAAGATTCATTCTTACATAACACAATCCCTGACCAGGAATAGGAAGCAAGGCAGAAATTGAAAATCCCTGCCTTGCACCACATACCATCAGATCTTCATGGGGACGAGGTCCAGATACTCCTGGAGTGTCCCATCCCGTAAACAGGTTTCAATGATACTCCTGCCCAAAGGGTCCAACGTTGGGGTGAGGAACTTCTCGAGCTCTTTCTTGAAGAAGTTTGACAGAATCTGAGCACCCGCATCAAATCCTTGCGTACCTACCTCGACCTGTCGGTTAACTTCGAGCAACTCCTTGGGAATATACTCCCCGTCCACCTTCACACTATCGAGTGAATAGCCAAGAAGCGGACTTCTGGAAGGTTTCAGTTGATGTGGCTGAAACTTTGCACTTCCTCGTCTTGAGAGATACTCTCTTGCTATCCATTGGGGCATGAACCCAACCTTGTAGATCCCAATATGCTGATTGGGAACCAGGATGTATCGGGTACCAGGAAAGTCAACAATCTGCTTGAGCAAAAGATTAGCCTGGTCAACCATCCTTCCCGTAGCGAAAGGCCAGTAGGAACCAACTCCCTCACTGCTCATACCCTCAGTGTCATTGATGCTTGGATTATCGTGCCCTCTTGGAGCAACCAATCGCCATAGCCATGCAAGGGAGGGAGGCAGCATATGGAACATGCCGATAATCCCGTAGGTGGGATTTTCTTTCGAGCAAGGTGGGGTTCTCACCCCGAAACTCCGAATATCAACTTCAACCGGTTCATTGACAATATCCGGGATCAGTCTTCTTGGCATGATCACACGGGGATTGGGACAGGGTTTTCCTGGCGCATCCATCGTATGCTCCCAAATGAGACAGGTCGAAAGTGGAACCGTCTCATAATTCAGGAAGATAAGGGGCTCCTGAGGATGGACACACAGCTCCTCGAGGTAGGGGTCGGTACCATACTTGGTGATGTGGTTTGTCCGAAGGAACCAACCATCCTCAGCATCCTTCACCACCAGCTTTCCACTCGAATTCTGCAGATCCGGATGGCATAATGCCATATCGTCAGTAACCGGGCGGAGTTCACATGGCTCTTTCAAGGCGAGATATGTTTTCTCTTTTGTTTCTGTATGGGTACTGAGGAGTATCTTCCCATCCATTTCACGATGGATCTTTTCGATCATCTCGCTCTTGCCCCCACCACTTGCCCCTTCATGCATGATGGTAATGATATTGTCGTAGGGAGTAATGACCCTGACCGTGGAACCGTGAGCGGTAACCCAACCTTCCTTCTCCCCGGTGGTCAGCAACAGTCCATATACCCCTTTCTTTGCACTTGGGCCAGGATAGAGGTTGTAGGCGAACATCTCGTAGAGTGATTCCAACCTATTATGGACAACCATCTGCTTTCCATTGAAGTGGGTGTGCCGGAAGGTAGGAGCAAGATAGATAATCGCCTCTGGGGTAAATCCTTCGGGAATCCGTTCGGCGGGGATGAATTTCTGCAAGTCAGCAAGCCCACCTGCAAAAAACCCAGCATTGCTCGGCGCAACCAGAAGGGAGGGGATCTCCTTGGTATCAAGACCTGTAGAAAACGGCATCAGGATCAAATCTGTCGTGGAAAGCCACGCAAAGGTTTCTTCCCTGAGTGAAGAGAAATCTTTCTTATATCGATCCTTGTATCGAGGCTTGTCTGTTGCTCCTTCGTCTGCAATCAACATGCAATCTGGATCACGACGTCGCATATAAGCATCATGATAATTCACTACTGCACCATTCTTGCTCCTGACGACTGACACTTCAGCTATACGCCCCTTGCCTGGTACATCGTAGGCTACTTCAAAGTGGTTGCAGCCTTTGCCCCCCATAGCAAGTTCCAGGAGTTCTTCTCTGGTCTCAGGAATGGTTATATGCATTCCCTTATCTACTATTGCCTGTAACTCTGCAGGTAATACCATTCTTTCAATGTATTTGTTCATAGTGTTCCCCTTTCCATGTGCCTATAGGAGACTAACTCCTGCCCATGGTGTTATGCTTTTGAAATGTTCCCACCCGCTCTTCCTCGCCTTGGTTCAGAACAAAAAAATCCAGCATCCACCGGTAATGACCGATAAACACTGGACTACTTCAAGACTGGTTTATAACCCTTCCTGTTATCTTCCAAGAGGATCAAGGGACCCTCTGCTTATTTGTAAAAACGTAAACTCCTACTTGGAAAAGCTCTTCTCAAGATTCTTATCCAAGGTAATGATGACAATCTTCTCCCCTGTTCGTGTGCTCACATCTGAATGCAAACTCACAATCTCAACATCGATTACTTCCTTAATTGTTTGCTTGAAATACTCACTCGCGCTTTCAAACAAACTGGTACGAATTTGCTTTAATAATTCTACTCCTTGACCACTCTCTGCCAGCTTCTGTTCAACCTGGCTTAGGAAGCCCTTGAGTCTAATGATTATCAAATCCTGAAGTATCGTTGTCTTTATCTGTTTCGGGCCACGACCCATGTAATTGATTTCAAAGGTACTCACTGCTTCGCTTATTTGCGCTTCCATTTGCCCCTTTGTCATTACTAGGCCTTCTCCTTACTTTATATGCGGATAGAGTAGAGAGAAACCCTATGTTTGTCAATATTCCCTGATTCTTGGTGTACGTTCTATAGAACTTGGCAATTACAATCACTGTGGCCGATACTCGCACGAAAGCGAAATTTGCCCTGCAATGGCAAATGGCAACTCAGTATAGATTGGTCGCACCTCGTCTGAAAGACAAAAGGACTGATTCATCTCTATGCAGGGAACCAGGAAGAAATTTCTGTTTCTATCGATGGGAATGTAAAGACCGAAACCATGATACGGAAGCATTCTAGTAGCAAAATCGGGTTGTAATTGTGCTGATTCTTGAACCAGATACGATGCTCCGATATGGAAGAACAAATCATCCAAAAGTTACACCCTGATCTCCGTCATCCCTAGGATCTCTTGGAAGGTATACCCATAGGCAATACGCTGCGTCAAGCCAAGCGCCACAGTTTGGGAAAGGTCTACCTTGAGCCCTGCATCCACTTGTGTATACCAGGAAAAGAACCCGACACTCGTAGTATCCCCGTATGGTACTTTGGAGACGATGCGAATACTGGCATGAATACAATACAGAACATAAGGAAAACGATAATTTTTCGCATGATGCAATCTACTCTGACGCTACTATACTTTTACCACAGATATGTTGGAGTCAGATCTTAAATGACGAATGAACAAACATAAAATCCGATGGTGTCATCATCCGAGGGCGGTCTATCCCAGACTCAAGGAAGTCTTTATCTCCTGTCAGAATGATATCCACGTCAGAGACTATCGCACTACGCAATATAGGTCTGTCCATCATATCGCGTATCAACTTTTCCTCTTTTACAGGTCTTTCAGGAGTATCAACTATCTCAATTGAAAGAAGAGAGTTATAGATGAACGACTCTAGGGCTGGAAGCTTATCAGAAAATTCCCTTGTGAAAATACGCTTCATCTCGTCAAGGTTTTGCTCACAGATAACAGCTTGGAATGGATACGTATTGCCTTTCCAAAAAGCTTGTGCTGGTGTGCTGTGGGGAAATAGTGCTGCTGAAATTAAAACGTTCGTGTCAATAAGAATTTTCATTCAATATTCTCAGAGCGGAGGCTTCTTACAAGATCCATCACATCCTCATCATCTTCCAAGCATGCCTTCTGTGCTTCACCTGCCATCTTATTTTGTAGAATCTCCATGGCATAGAGGGCTGAGTTAATAATCCTCACATTACCTCCATCCACTAGAAAAGTCACACGATCCCCGGCTCCGATGCCCAAAGCTGTCCTAACGTCCTTGGGGATGGTCACCTGACCTTTGGCCATCACTTTTGCATTGTCAATAAATTGCTGTGCCATTTTATCCTCCAAAGTAGGGAATTCCCTACTTTCAATGTACCATGGGCGTCCCATATTGACAAGTCCTCTTTTCAGAAGTATTTGGCATATGAAGACCAAGGAATCATCAATCTTGCTGACTATTGCTGATCCTCTGGCTCCTTCTCTCTTGGGGCTACACGTTCCATAGAAAAATTCACATAGGCGAATATTGCTACCACAATTGGAGACAACCAACAGAATATTGCATAGGGAGCATATGCACTCGCTGATACACCCAAGGCTGAGTACACAAAGACAGCACTGCTGTTCCAAGGAATCAAGGGAGCGGTGAGGGTACCTCCAGCTTCCAAGGTACGGGTAAGATTTTTTAATTTGAGTTTCTTGGCACGATAGTTTTCCTCATACATTTGCCCAGGGAGTATGACAGCAAGGTATTGGTTTGCACTGAATATATTTATAAGTATCGAGGTCAAAAGAACAGTCACAGTCAGATTACCGACCGTACCAACAAACCGGGAAAGTTTCAGGACAATGCTGTGTAGCATCCCTGTCCGGTCCATGATACCTCCGAGAGCAAGTGAAATCAGAGCAAGGACAACAACGTTATACATACTCTCCATTCCCCCTCGGGAGAACAATTTGTCTATATATTCACTACCGGAATCAAGACGAAACCCTGTATGGATTGTTTCGAAAAGCAGCTTTAAGCTTCCTCCTTGGAACAAAAGATAGGCAGCTCCTCCAAGAATGAGACCGGTTATGAGACAAGGTATGGCAGGAACTTTGAGAAGAATGAGTGTGATAACCGCTAGTGGAGGTATGAAGAGCCAGAACGTAAAGTTGAAGTGTTGCAGGATACTGTCTGTATAGGTTGAAACATCGCTTATGGCACCTTCGCCAGAAACAATGAATCCCATTACAGTAAAAACCACCAAAGAGAGCACCATCACAAGAACTGTGGAATAGAGCATATGCCGAATATGATCAAAGAGATTTACGCCTAGCACTGAAGAAGTCAAGTTAGTGGAATCGGACATGGGAGAAATCTTGTCACCGAAGAACGCCCCGGAGACGACAGCACCTGCTGTCATGGCCACTGGGATTCCCAGTCCTTCACCGACACCAACAGCAGCTACACCAATGGTCCCTATTGTTGTCCAAGAGCTCCCGGTGATCAACGACATTGCACCACAAGATACAAGCATAATCGGTAAAAACCATCGGGCTGTCAGGACCTTAAATCCAAAATACATCAGCGCGGGGACAACCCCACTGGCAATCCATACTCCTATAAGCATCCCTATGATCAATAGGATCAATAATGCGGGAATAGTCCTACTAATTGACTGCTTGAATCCCTCTCTGATTATTTCCCAAGGACAACCGCTCGCATAGGCACATACCCCAGCTGTTGTCGCACCAAGAAACAGAGCAAAATGTGGTTGTGTGTCCAGCATGAAGATGGACACCCACAAGGCTAGGCCCGTAATGACTAGAGGAATCAGGGATACATAAATCGATGGCAATGGAGCTTCTTTCTTATACATGAAATGGCATCTCCCAAAGTGTTGAATACATACTACAGAAAATAGATAACAACTTACACTGGATAAGTCTTAAAACCTTATCCTATCATAGTTTTCTATTCCTGTGTGTCTGCTTTCACCTTACCAGCAGGAGATATAAAGTCAACCGCCATCCATGTAGTTATTCTGGGGAAGATAGTTCCAGATTATTTAGCTGTGCAATAAGAACAGAACCTTTACCTTCGACTAGAATCCTCTAATGAGAGATATCGCAAGTACCCATACTTTTTATTATGCATCTGCAAACTTCATCATCTTTCGTCCACATAGAATTTTACTTCCAATGCATGTTTCTTATCTTTGACTGAGAAACGCTTCCCTTGCGTGATGCCCGCATAAAGGAGTATCTGTTACATTCCGGCATGTATATACTATTTTTTTATAAATTTCTCAATTTTATGCCGATACCATGCTATACTATTACAAGGGAGGATGTTATGCGGTATTACTTTAGTCGCAAAAATTGCCCAAAGATGGGTCCGCGAGCGAACGAGGGGTGAGGAATTATTGTGCTCAAGGTGTTCTGAGGGAGCATTCCCGAAAGGGAAAACATGGATGATTCCTGATGGAGTTACCAAGCCTGAAAAAGAAACGACATCGCAGAGAACTTCCTCTTCTCTGTTGGCTCACCTGAAGGAAGAGAAACACTCCAGGAGGAAGGGAGGTATTTACCAGAAACTCCAGATAGAAATGACCTTCAACTCAAACCACATGGAAGGAAGCCAGCTCACCCATGAACAAACTCGGTATATCTATGAGACCAATACCATCAGCCTTGAGAATACCATCCTGCAAGTCGACGACATTGTAGAGACAGTGAACCATTTTCGTTGCATTGACCTGATGATTGATCGAGCAACATTCACGCTTAGTGAGGCGTTTATCAAACAACTGCATGCCACCTTGAAGACAGGTACTAGTGATAGCCGAAAGGATTGGATTGGCATAGGAGCATACAAAAAACTCCCCAATGAGGTTGGAGGTCTTGAAACAGTGCCTCCTGAGCAGGTTGCAGAACAGATGCAAGCTTTGCTTGCCTCCTATCACTCAATCGAGGAGAAGACACTTGAAGATATCCTTGACTTCCATGTTCACTTTGAGCTTATCCATCCATTCCAAGATGGTAATGGGCGGGTCGGAAGATTGATTATGTTCAAGGAGTGCCTCCGTTCAAACATTACCCCCTTTATCATACCCGATGATATGAAGCTCTATTATTATAGGGGTCTCAGTGAATGGAAGAGAGAAAAGGGATTCCTTAGTGATATATGCCTCGCTGCGCAGGATACGTTTAAGCACTACTTGGAGTACTTCAGAATTCCCTATGATACGAAATCCTGATATATGGAAGGCTGGGTGCCCAGAGAAAGGCACCCTTCTTCCCTTTTCCTACCTGCAGAACACCTGTACCGTAGACTCATCAGAGTCCACGTCGATGCTCATCAGCTCAAGAGCTTCCATGATCTCCTGCATGTTCTGTGCGTCAATTGACCCGAAGTCAAAAGGAATGCCGCTTTCATGCATGGATTCCTGGATCTTGTCCTGAGCTTCGGTGGGAATCAACTTGGAGATGTTCAGTCCTGCCTTGACCAGGGCAAGGGGGACCTTGACCGAAACCCGCTCACTGGACTTCCCTTCCTTCGGTTCTACTTTTACATAGAGGTACTTTCCCCGGATATCTCCTGGTTGGGTTTCCCTGATGTTTTCCATCTTCCCAGATTCCTTCTCCATGGCCGAGAGCAGTTTCTCCGCTTCGTCGGGGGTAAGTTTCCCCTCACTGAGCATATGCAATATTCTTAGTCTTTCTTCACTCATTTTTTTTCTTCTCCTAGATTATGTGAATCTCTATATCTTTGTCATTCGATCGAAATGCAAGTTCCGTTCCAATGGTGGCACTCAGCAGTGATGGAAGCGCCTTGATCAAGGGAAAGTAAGAGCGTGCCTGCTTCGCTGTCCCTGGGATAAGCAGAAGAATGAAATAGGCAACTGCACCAAGTATAAGCACAGGGACAAACAGCAAGTAGATGAGTCCCAAGGGAAACCAGAATCTATGGGGTCTTTTCTCCCCCTGTACCCTGCAATCTAAAAGCATTGGTAGCATTATTCCATCTCCTTCAGTGCGTCGCTGGCGGTAATCTCTCCTCGCTCAATTCGGTCCAGGATACTCGAAACCGGGTTGGAAACCTTTACCGTGACATCAACGATATCAAGCTGGTTAGCAATGCGATTTAGGCGATTCTTCACCGTGGGGTAGCTGATATTGAAGATCGACTCCATCTGTTTGATCGATCCATTGGTCTTGATGAACGCTGCAATGAAAATCTGGTCTTCCATGCTGAGTTCCCCGAATGGAGGAAGCTGGAAATTACCTTCTATGGTTATGTTGTCCTCAGGTATCCGTACCTGGGTGATAACAAACTTCTTTCCCCCGGTCATCGAGAGCAGTTTCTGCCAATTGTGTTCCATAACGACTCCTCTGATGCATTCAATCTAAGTGGAAATAATATAAAAGTCAATATTTATATATTAACTTTTTTAATATTTTTAATGATTTATATTAAGATTATCAATTTTTTGGTGCATTATATAGAATATTAGTCTATTTTCGCACTAATTCTACGAATACAACATCGAGAAGTTTTCTCTCTGATACACTGCCATGTTTATCCTTGGTTACCTTGAGCAGTTCCTGCAAACCCTGAGGGCCTACTGGAATGATCATGATACCCTCAGGAGCAAGCTGATCAAGTAGTGATATTGGAATGTTTTTTGGTGCTGCAGTTACCATGATCCGGTCAAACTGAGCATGCTCAGGCCAGCCAAGGCTGCCATCCCCCACTCGGTAGTGGATGTTCCTATATCCAAAAGAATTTAGTCTCTCTTCTGCCTTCTTGCTTAGTGCGCCGATTCGTTCAACCGTATACAGCTCGCCAGAGAACTCAGCAAGGAAGGCACTCTGGTAGCCACACCCCGTTCCGATCTCTAGTACTGTGTGGGTTTTATTGAGTTCAAGCTGCTCGGTCATAAAAGCAACCAAGCTTGGTTGGCTGATGGTCTGTCCGTGCCCGATGGGAAGTGGACGGTCAAGGGAAGAGAGGGCTTTGTAGGGTTCATCCACAAAGCGGGAACGGTCCAGAGAGGAAAAGAACTGCAAGAGCTTCTCATCCATATACACAAGCATACCACCAGAGTAAGGCAATGATAAGAGACGAAAGAGTCAGAGGGTCTCCAGAATACTTGGATTGAGGAAGTATCCTGTCTTTGGGCCGGTCTCCCCAGAGGGCACCAACAATCTTTCAAGGAGAAGTTGCTGAATATCTCTTGAGGCTGCAGCGGGAGAACATTTGTTCATTTTTGCCCATTTATCGGTTGAAAGCTTACCCTCAAACGATCCATCGGCAAGCTTGAACAACATCGACAACTGCCGTGAGTTATAGATGGACGGATCCAGGTTTTTCATAAACCGTGTAAGCTTTACACTCCTCTCATAGGCATGTAGTGCTTCCAGTTTCGCCTTGATTGCTATTTCAATATTCCAAAGGAGCCACTTGGTACAATCCAGCGATTCTGCCTGTGAGCTGAACTCTTGCAAGAGGCGGTAATAGTCATCTCGATTCTCCAGGATTAAGGATGACATACTGTATACCCTATGGGTCTCATGTAAACCTTTTGAGAGTACATACTCTGCAATCGCCCTGGAGATTCTTCCATTTCCATCCCCAAAGGGGTGAATACAAAGAAACCATAAGGATGCAATGGCACTTATTATGAGTGGTTTTTTCTCATTCTCCTCATTAATGAAGGCAATGAGCTGTTCCATCTCTCTTGGAATCTTCTCAAAGGGAAGTCCCTCGTACACAAGTTCTTCCTTCCTCCCAGTTCCTTTGCTGATGTATACGGGACCGCTTCGGTATTCACCAATATGCCTTGGCTTAATCCCAGCCATCTGGGAGAAGAGAAGGGAGTGCCACCCTTGTATCCTGTCAGTAGAGAGCGCATCCAGATTTCCTGTTGCATCAAGGACAAGCATTGAAATACTTTCGGCGTATCGGTCACTTTTCGCCTTTTTCTCGAGATGAATATCAAGATGCTTGCATATAGAGGAATATACGGAATCGTAGGAGATGGATACTCCTTCAATCTCCAGACTGGAAAGAATCTCATCGGTAAGGGATTGCGCATGCATCCTATCTCTCATATCTGGATCGATCATTGCAAACACAATATCAGTTGCTTTTCTCTGCAATATATACGCTTCGTATTGCCGTGCAACCTGTTCTTCATCATAGGTAAATGACGGCCAATCAAGATTATTCCAGATATATGCCATTGTTCTGCTCCTACTCAATGTTCGTACATGAACCATAAATAGTCCATCATTTTTGATGGGGTAAACGGATTTCTCTGCTATTCTTTTCACTTTTGAGGGAGTAGATCGTTACTTCCTCATTTCTGATAGAGTATCGCCAAGTATACGAAAGGTTCCCATTTCCCAAAAAGCAGAAGAACTATATATACCCATTGAACGGCTTCTTGTGTTCAATCAGAATCATGTGGAGTGCAGGGTATATCAGTTAGAAAAGTTTCTTATATATGAGAAATATTTGCAAATATTAGTACATTATTCTCTCATAAGAGAAACTAATGAGAAGGAAGAGTTTTTTCTCTGTAGAGAAATAACTTCACAATTTAGAATACTTTTTTCTCATTTCGGAAATAATAATTGTTTTATTATTTGCTATGTAGTATACTGAATTCATGAAAATCCAAGAAAGAATATTAATACCAAGAAAGAGATACTTACAGGAGTTGATCTCATGGCGCAACAAGCAATTGATCAAGGTCATTACCGGGGTGAGGCGCTGTGGGAAGTCAACACTTTTTGAGTTATATATCAACTATCTTAAACAAGAGGGTATAACAAATAAACAAATCATATCAATCAACCTTGAGGATATAGAGCACGAGCAACTTCTTGAGTATCATGCATTATACAACTATATCAAGGATTTGTTGCAAAATGACATGTATACGTATGTGTTCATTGATGAGATTCAACAATGTCCAGGTTTTGAGAAAGCCGTGGACAGCCTATACATCAAAAAGAACATCGACCTGTATATCACAGGATCCAATGCTAATCTTCTATCTGGGGAATTGGCGACACTGCTTTCAGGTAGGTATATTGAAATACAAATGCTTCCTTTATCCTTCAGTGAATATCTTGATTTCCCCTCTGCAGAAGAAGAAACGCGAATGACAGCCTTCTCCCATTATATGAAATATGGGTCTTTTCCCTACATCCCAATGCTGGAGAGAAACAATACAGTTGTCAGGACGTATATTCAGGGAATCTACAACACAATACTTGTAAAAGATGTGGCAAAGCGAAAAGACATCACCGATATTTCACTTCTGGAACAAATCATCAAGGTATTAGGAAGTTGCATAGGTAGTCCTATTTCCACAAAAAAAATCTGTGATACCATTCAGTCCAATGGAAGGAAAATATCTGTCAATACTGTAGATATCTATCTTCAGGCATTAACAGAAAGTTACATCTTCTATAAGGCTGATCGCTACGACATCAGAGGAAGAAGTTTTCTCAAGACCTTGGGTAAATATTATATTGTTGACCTAGGATTGCGTAACAATCTCCTAGCTAATGGAGAATCAGATATTGGACACCAACTAGAAAACATAGTATATCTTGAGCTTATCAGGCGTGGTTACAAGGTTTCCATCGGTAAGTTAGCTGAGAAAGAGGTTGACTTTGTGGCAACAACAGACAAAGGGATTATGTACTACCAAGTATCGGCAACAGTTCTTGATGAAAATACTTTGAAAAGAGAACTAGCACCACTGCAAGCAATACACGATAACTACCCAAAGATTCTCCTCTCAATGGATGAAATCGGATCAGGGAGAAGCCATGAAGGAATTCAACAGCAATATCTCCTGCAATGGCTTACCTCTGAATGAAAGGTATCAATACCCCAGGGCAAGCCCTGGACCCAGGAGGCGTTGCCTCCTTTTCCGCCCCAAGGGGCGGGGTATCTCACCTTGCTTTCCCGGCACTCGCTTGGGAGAGGAACCATCAGGCTGATTCCTTTCCTCTCGCTCCGTTGGGGAATCAACACCTGAAGGAACATGGGAAGGATGAACGAAGCTAGGTTTTAACGTGTTCCAACATGAAAATCTTACAGACCACTGCTTGGAGAATTATGGCTTAGCGGGACAAAAACTCATAATTGTTAAGCCAATACGATTTGGATTTCTAATCACCTCAACATAGCCCAGCCAATGAATCCCTCAACCTCTCAAACTCAGCATCCTCTGTATTGATGAATATCCCTATTTGTCCAATGGGGTACTCTCTCTCTACTGTACAGGGACCGCTCATGGTCATACCTGCAAAAAGATCGTACCAGGAACCGTCAGGCAGGGTGACAGCACGTGAGCTCTGTCCTTCCTCCAGAATGGGAGCAACCAGTAGAGAACTGCCCAAAAGATACTGGTCATAGATATCGGCGTAAGTAATACCGAACGCATAGAACATAGGCCTCATCATGGGCTGTAATGTTTCCTTGGAAACTGTTGATTCCCTGACAAGATACCACCTGAGTTCATTTCTCATGGCGCTGTAGCGTTTGGTTATCGAGAGCACTTCTTCACCATACCGCTCAGCCATATGCCAAGGACTTCGGTCGTTGATGCGATCCTCGCTCTTCAACACCTCAGAGAACTGTCCTCCTACCGGTTCAGAGTGCCACTGCATTACAGGAACCAGAGCCCCCAGTTCATAGCTTCTGAGGTATAGTTCCATAGAAGGCATTGGACCGGCGAACCCACCAATATCAAAGCCCCACCAGAAGATTCCTGAGATGGCTGCACTCAGCCCCGCTTTCAGGACTGCCTGCAACTCCGACCACCGTGAAAGCTGGTCACCTGCCCAGAAGAGCATAGAACCTTGTGCACCCAGATATCCAGCTCGGCTGAAGGTAATACGCTCTGGGCCAATGAACTCCTGATACGCCTCAATATAGCTCTGAGGGTAGCGGTTACGCATCTCCTTCCCAGTTGAGCCATCATGGAAAAGGACATCATCTGCGAGGATACACTCCCCTCCGTCAGTCTTGAACCCCGAAAGCCCCATATCCATCAGATACTTTCGTTTAGAGAACCACCACTTTCGTGTCTCTGGATTGGTGAAATCGGGAACCATGGAACCAGCGAACCAGTTCCCTTCAGGAATGGTGTATGGGGTTCCGTCCCTGTTCAGTACTGCTAGTCCATGCTCACGAACGTAAGCGAGGTCTTGCTCATGACGTACATCACGCCTACCTTCTTCCAATGCCTTGAAGACAGGACATTGCCATAGAATGAAGTGAACTCCTTGATCGTTCAGCTTCTGCACAAGTTGTTTGGGATCAGGCCAGAGCCCTGGCTCCTCGCCGAAGGTATAGAATGTCGATTCATCACTCCAAGCTTCCACTACCAAGACTGAAATGGGAAACCCATGCAAGCGTGCAGCATCCAAGGCTTCACGCACATCCTGCTCGCTTCTCCATCGGTTTGCACTTGCCCACTCTCCGAATACCCATGATGGGGGAAGGACTACCCCTCCAAGGTAGGAGAGTAGCTTTTCCAGGGTTTCCTTGGGTGTCCCGGTTGCAATAACGAGAGAATCTTCAGGAGAAAATGCTCCTTGCAAGGTGAGCTGAATACCCTTCCCGTCCCCTTGCGACTCGATGGTAAAGACACGGTCACTCTGTACAAGAAAAGCATACTCATCAGAGAGGAACAACGGCTGAGGAAGATAGGTATGGGTGCCCTGCTGGGTAAATACTTCTTCCACTTCGTTTCTTCTGGGGTGTGAAAGGAACTCAACGCGGTCAAAATGCTCCCCTGCTCCCCAGAGATGTGTCCCCTTGAACTGAAGGCGTACACTACTCGGTTCCTCAGCCATAACAACACTCGATGCCTTTGCATCCAAATAGATAGATTTCATCCTTTTACTCCTCCAATTTGGAGACCACTGGCGAAATACCGCTGAGCACCTATGTAGATGATCAGAAGCGGGACCACAGAGATCAGGGAACCGGCCATCAGTAGGTCGTACGCTGTCTTGAACTGCCCGGAGAGGGCATTGAGTATGATAGGAAGCGTATAGTTCTTAGGACTGGTCATGAGGACCAACGGCAAGAGATAATCATTCCAGGCATCCATGGCGATAATAATCGCCAAGGTTGCGAGGGCTGTCTTACAGAGCGGGAGAAAGATCGTGATAAATGACCTGAATAATGAGGCTCCATCAATGGCAGCTGCATCGAGGTACGCATCCGGTATGTTCATCATCTGCTGACGCAGCATGAACACCGCAAAGGCCTTAAAGGTATAGGGAAGAATCAAGGCAAACAAGGTATCCACCAGATGCAAGTCGTTCATGATCAAGTAGAGCGGTATGAAAAGAACATGGCTAGGAAGCATCATGGAAGCAATAAAGAGCATGAACAGAAACCCGCTTCCCTTGAAGCGAATCTTTGAGAAGGCGAATGCTGCCATGGATGAGGAGAAGAGCGCAACCAGCACCGCTCCTGCAGTTACCACCAGCGAGTTACCAATGGAGCGGAGCATCCCGGTAAGGGCGAAGAGCTTCTCATAGGCCTGGATGGTGGGTTCCTTGGGGAACCACTCGATAGGAACGACCAACAGTGCTCCCCCACTTTTCAGCGAGGTGGAGATCATCCAGAGAAAGGGGATAATGGCAAGAATTCCCAGCACAATTGCAAGTAGATGATAGAGGAAGACTTTCGCATGTATTCTAGACATCATAGTTAACCCACCTTCTCTCCCCTCGTTTCTGGATATAGGTAAACGCCATGATGATCACGAAGAGAATCCAAGAGTATGCGGCTGCATACCCCATCTTCCCGTATCGGAAGGCATACTTGTAGATACGCTCCACCATGACCATCGTTGCCCCATTCGGCCCGGCATTGCCTTCCTTGGTCATGACCATGACCTGGGGGAAAAGCTGGAAGGCATTGATCATGGAGAGCATCGAGACATAGAAGAGCACAGAGGAGAGCAAAGGCAAGGTGATGCGAGCAAATACTTGTGCCTTACTCGCCCCATCAATACGGGCTGCCTCGTAGTACTCTACGTTGATACTCTTCAAGCCACCGAGGAGGATCATGGCGTAGAATCCCATATCCTTCCAAATCGAAGCCAGTACAATGGATGGCATTGCCCAGACCTCGCTCTGTAGCCAGAGGGGTCCTTCAATTCCTATGATTGCAAGTGCGTTGTTGATCGGTCCATAGACCGGAGAGAGCAACCATTTCCAGATCAGGGAACCGGCGACCCAGCTGGTGAGTACAGGAAGATAGTACACAACCCGGTAGAGATTGGCCCCACGATTCGGGGCATTGATAATCAAAGCCGCGGTCATGGACAGGGCAAGCATCAGGGGAAGATAGAGGACAATAAAGTAGAGATTATGGGATAAGGCTCGCCAGAACTCACCATCACCCAGGATTGCCTTGGTGTTTTCCAACCCTACAAAGTTCTCTGCAACAAACTTCAAGAACCCATCAGTCAAACGCACCCTGGACATACCTGACCAGTTGGTTACACTCAACAACAGAGAGATGATGATCGGAAGTATGGCAAAAAGAAGGGCACCAAGCAGGCTCGGAAGTAGATAGGGAAGAGCAACTCTGATTCCCCTTCTGCCCTGGATACTCATAAGACCTCCAGAGGCATGGCCAAGACGGCCATGCCACATAGTTTTTGGTTACAAAGAAGTCTTGGCTTCAAGTTCCTTCTGACATGCATCAAGGGCAGCTTTTGCACTCTGCTTACCGGAGACAATCTGACCCAAATAGCTTTGGATGATTGCCTGCATCTCTGCCTGCTGAATACTTACCGGAGGTGTTACCAGATAGTCGAGGGAGGCAAAGACTGCTTCCCTGTTTTCAGGAGGAGTAATGGAGAGATAGCTGTCAATGATCTCAGGATAGGTTACCGGAGGAAGTTCCCACGATGCTTCAACCCTAAGTTTTGTAGCTTCCTTGCTTCCTGCAAGGAACACTGCCAGTTTTGCAGCCTCAGAGGGATACTTGCTGGTCTCACTCACTACATAGGAGTTGGAGAAGAAGTGTGTTGCCTTCTGTACGTTACCGGGCTCGATGGCGATATCCCAGTCGAATGGGCAATTGGCGGTGAAATCCCCAAAGGCCCAGATGCCAGTTACAAGCATGCCCAGTCGGCCGCTCTTGAAGAGGTCCCAGTCGCCCATGCCTGCCATGTCGGCATCGGTTGGCATGATCTTGGAATCAGTCTGCCAACCTGCCATAAGCTTTGCTGCCTCAACATTCTGGGGAAGATTGACGGTGAAGGCTGTTCTCTCAGCATTCATCAAGGATCCACCATTCTGTGCTGCTCCCTTGTAGAATTCATGGAAAGACAAGGGTCTATAGAAGCCCCAGATATTCTTATCAAGAGCCATGATCTTCTTGGAGGCAACCTCAACATCCTTCCAGGTCCAGTCTGAGCTGGGGTAAGCCAGGTTTGCTCGGTCGAAGAGCGCCTTGTTGTAGAACAGGACCACATTGCTGAAGGAGTTCGGTACACCGTACTGCACACCTTGGTAATTGAAGGCGTCGAGGGCGGTCTTATTGAATCCGCTGGTGTCCCCAAGTAGCTTCGTTACATCTGCTAGGGTACCTTCGCTTGCGTAGGCAACAAAATTCTCATAGTTGAGTTCGAACACATCAGCTGCATTACCCCCCACCACCTTGCTCTGGAGCTGGGTGAAATAATCATCGTATCCAATGGTCTGTAATTCGACCTTGATCGTTGGATTCTGCTTCTCGAACTCTGCAATCATTCCCTTAAGGGCTTCTCCTGAGAGTGTCGCTTCTGAACCGGAAAACTGTTCCAGTTTCAATGTAACAGTGCCCTGAGCAGCCTCTTTTGTTCCTGCTGAAAAAGCAGGGAGCAATACGAGAACCAGAACAAGGGCGAGTGAGAGAACGTTTCTCGTTGTTTTCATTACAACAAACCTCCTAGTACAGGCATCTTCATTTCTTGTCTGTACAAACCGCTTCGAACTCACTACAATTGGATTTGCAGTGATACACCAGTATGACTCAATCCGATGATCCGAAGCCCCGCACGGCTTCGGATTATCAATTTACTACCAACTTCCGTACCGATTCCCGCTCCACCAGGGAGACAGGCAGTACGATATTCGAACTACTTTCCTTCTCTTCTATCGCATCAATAACCAACTGGGCAGCAATACGCGCTTTACTATCCACGTCCTGACGTACTGTGGTGAGAGCTGGCTCCATGTTGCTTGCCATGAACCCATCGTCAAATCCGACCACTGAGATATCCTCAGGAATCTTCAGCCCTCCCTTCTTCAGTCCCTTGACCAAGCCAAAGGCGAGAATATCAGCAGTGGCGAAGATAGCAGTAGGCCTATCAGGAGACTTGGCCAAGGATAAACCCAGTTCAATCCCATATTCATAGGAGATGGTACCTGAGTAGACATACGTGTCATCTTGGGGCACTCCATGGGCGGAAAGCGCATGCTTATACCCTTTCAAACGCTCTGTATTGACGCCTTCCTTGGTCAAATACCCGGTAGCTATCCCTATGGTTCTATGCCCCATCGAGATCAGGTATTCGGTAGCAAGGAAACCACCGTTCTCATCATCGATGGTGACTGAGCTGAGCTCCTTGTCCATTCCGTAGGAATCAACAAGGACGGCAGGGATTCCATTCTTCTTCAACCCCTTGATATCCGACTCAAGCTCAACTCCGACAATGACTATACCATCAAGACTTCTCTTCTGAGCCACATCCAGATAGCTTTCATCAGCAGAGGTTCCGCTGATGAGAATGTTGTAGCCCTTCTTCCTTGCCTCATACTCAAAGTTAGAGAGGAAGGTACCATAGAAGGAGTTGGAGAACATCAGCTTCGTTTCCTTCTCTGTCTGGGGGATCAAGAGACCAAGCAGGTGGGAGTGTCTCGAGGCAAGGGCTCTGGCTCCTAGGTTGGGGACATAGCCCAACCGCTTGATAGCCTCTTCCACTTTCTTGATGGTCTGGGGCGCAATGACTTGGTCTGAACGTTTGTTTATGATGTAGGAGACCGTAGCCGTCGAAACCCCGGCTTCCTGTGCGATGTCCTTCATATTTATCCGTTTCGTTGCCATTCATTGCCTCACTTATGCGTTTAAGTTAAGTATTGAACTCATTTCCTCATTTGTCAATGAAATCTTTTCCAAGCGGCTGCCTTTTGTATCACAAACCACCCGATATCGCTCTCCTTTGTAGGTGACCTTGCTCTCTATCTGCTGCCAGGAAGCAGGCAGGGAAGGAGAAGATGAGACACCGCCAGTGAAGCTCAGTCCCATTACCCCAAAGAGCACTGCCTGGAGGAAGGCGCCCATCGCTCCGATGTGCAGCCCTTCCCCACTTGTGTTCTCCATGAGTTCCTCAAGATCGAGGAGCATGGCCTGCCTGAGATACTGCTCTCCTGCCTCCCTCAAGCCAAGCTTGTAGGCAATGAGGGAATGCATACCCCAGCTCAGGGTGGAGTCATGGCTGGTAATGGGTTCATAGAGTGACCAGGCGTTCTGTGCTTCCTCCTCTCTGAAGTACTCGGGCAGCAGGAGATAGAGCAGCAAGACATCGGGCTGTTTGACTACCTTGTACCGCTGGAGGCGGTCGAAGCAGATTGTATGGTACAGAGCCCTGCCACTCGTCTTGTGGGCTTTCAGATCGAAAGGTTCCTGCAAGAGGAACAGATCATCCTCTAGGTAGGTCCATTCTTCCTCGCTGTAGGGGATGACAGCCTTGCCGATAATTGCCTCAAACTCAGTTCTTTCCTCTAAAGAGAGTGAAAGCTCTCCCCTCTCTGCAGCTGCAAGGGCCAGCTTAATCGTATGCAAGGCCATGCAGGTGGTATAGGTGTTGTTCTTGGTCACCCCGCCATACTCGTTGGGTCCTTTCACGAAGAGCATCTCATACCGGTCTGTTTGATCAATGTAGGTAAATCGTGAGGCCCAGAACCGTGCTGTCTCATGGTAGATTTCAACGAGGCTCTTCTTTTCAAATGCATGGTCGCCGGTGGCTTGTACATACCGATCCATCGCCCACACGATATCGGCAGTGACATGGACTTCACACTTTCCGGTATCCCACGATTCACACTGCTCTGAGCCGTCGAGAGCACTCATCCAAGGATACCGTGCCCCCTTCAGGTTCAAGGAAGCAGCATATGCTTTGGCTGATGAGAACGTCTCCACGCGGTAGGAGAGAATGTTCTTGGCGACCACTGGATTGGTGTAAAGGTAAAAGGGGGGTATCCGCTTAGCTC
>JAGYOG010000026.1 GCA_018399495.1 Sphaerochaeta sp. | reverse complement strand
TGAAGCCACAGGAGACAAAAGAGGTTCCAGTAGCTGAAGAAAAGGTACCCGCTTTGTATTCCTACCCGCTCTTTGGTTCATCAGAGACCTTCCTCTGGGAAAGTGAACCCAAATGGAGAAGCAGCTCTGTGTATCTTCCAGGACAGGGAGGCAAGAAGGTTAATACCATCAAAACATCCCCAGAAACGTTGCAGGCCAAGGGATATTACTGCAAGGTCTCAGCCATAGAAGGGCTTAAGGCACTTCTCGCTTCAACTATCTCAAGGCAGAACTACTTGCTCCAATCAAAACGGGACATAGAACAACAACTGGAGAATAATGCCAATCTCAAGAACCGCGAGGTCCATAGGAATGAGATCGACTACGAGAACCGCTTCTATGTGATCACTTACACCTACTCCCACCCCTATGGGGAGGAAGCTATCCATGGTGCCATGATCGTGAAGATCACCAAGGAGAACGTCATGCTGCAGGTAGAAGCTGAGTGGTTCGATAGAGGAGAAGCGTTGGCAACAACCATTATTGAATCGATCATGACTGAATAGGAGAGAAACGGCACGCATGGAATTCCATACGTGCCGTAATTGGTTTATTTTTTTCCAACCCTATCTACAGGTAATTAACCCTTGAAAGCGCCAGGAAGAATCAGATCACCATACTGCTCCTTGGCCTTGTTGATCTTAGCGATTGCTGCATCCCAGTAATCGAAGATCTCCTTGGGAGTATTCGGATCCATCTTCTTGTAGTAAGCCTTGGTTCTCTCGAGCTTATCAACCCACTTGGTGCAGCGGAAAGTGAAGAGGTAGTCATACTTCTCCTTGGAGAAATCCTCATCGAGGTGTTCCTTGAAGAGAACCTTCAAATCATCATAAAGGGGAATCTTACCGGTAGGAGTATCCAATGCTTCATATTCACCATGAATGCGGCCTTCTGCCCAGTGCAGCCACACCTTCTTGGCAAGCTTACTGGTCACGAACTTGCCGTCCGCACCACGCATGAAGTAGTTATTACTGAATACCTTGGGAATCTTCTTCACACTCTCACCAAACTTGATATTGTTCATAGTGTAGGTGCCAAGAGGATAGGAGACAAAGTCCATATTTGCCATCGGGCTGGGGGTACGAACACCTTCCTGACCGAGGGTTGCACTGGTGGTCTCACTTTCAAGGGTAGCTGCCTTCAACAGGATACCATCCTTCCAGCTCGGGGACTCTTCAACAGGAACGGTGATGTCACTGTCGCGTCCACCATAGAGGATACCTTCAACCTTAACGCCGTCCTTAGCTTCGAAGCCAACTTTGTCAATGTTGTCGAGGTAGTCCAGGCGCATGGTATAACGTGCGTTACCGTGAGCAACGCCAACTTCATTGCCATTTGCATCCTTGACACCTTTCTTCCACTCACCAAAGTGGTTATGACCTTCATCTGGAGCATCAACACCCATGCCAAGCCAGTAAGGCTTGTTGTCCTTTGCACGAAGAACGTTGGAGAAAATAACTTCCTGATTGATCATCAAATTCTTGAAGATAACGGGGTCGTCCTGCTCGTTGACGTCCTTGATGATACCGAACATACCAAACTCGACGTTAACAGCGCGGAATTCGCCATTGATGTTTCTGAAATATGCAATATCATCTCCAACGATCTGCTCGCCGGGAATCATAGCAGTAGAGGTCTTACCACAAGCGGAGGGGTATGCACCACAGAAATAGGTCTTGCGATCTTTCTTCTTATCAACTGCAGCCATGACAAACATATGCTCACAGAGCCAACCTTCCTGACCACTCTTATTAATTGCAAGACGCATGGAGTGCTTCTTCAAACCAATGGAGTTACCAGCATACTGGTTGTTCATGGAGTACACAATGTTGTTCTGGGTGTCCATGTAGATTCTGCGGTTCTTCAGATTCGTGGAACAGTTGTTCTTATCAAGCTCACCAGCGGAGTGAATGAAGCGGAAAAAATCACCTTTCTCATCTTCCTTCATGTTGAGGAAGTGGCTGTATGCAGTACGGTATAGAATTTTCTCGGAGTGAGCAACATACCAGCTATCGGTGAACTGCACACAAGGAATAGTGAACGGACTCTGTGTTGGGCCTTCAGAGTAGAACATCACAACTGCGTCTTTGCCCTTCATGATGCCCTTTGCAATGCCCATGACTTCACTCAAGCCTTCTTCATACTCGATGGAGTTAAGAGAAGCCATCTTATCCATGTTCTCTTTGTAAACCATGAAACGGGTGTTTTTCTTATCGCGAGCCTGGTCGCCATAACCGTCCCAGTGGATGGTCTGCTTGGAGTTTGCAAGAGTATACTCTTCGCCTAGGGCAAGTGCTTGGTCTCTTACATACTGGTTGTCTTTTTCACTGTCATCACATACATAGATGGATTTGGGATCACAGTGCTCAGCGAAGGTTCCCACGAAGTCCATCACCTTGTCATTTTTCAAGGCTGCAAGCTTCTGGAAACTCTCTTCACTCATCTTTTCTTTTAGCAATGTTTCAAATTTATTCATATTTTCTCCCTATGGATAAGGTTATGACTAATCATTGCATTTATGGCCCGATTATTCAACCACACCGGCTTAAAACCGGCGTTATTGCAGG
Source organism: Sphaerochaeta sp. (assembly GCA_018399495.1). Classification (GTDB taxonomy): domain Bacteria; phylum Spirochaetota; class Spirochaetia; order Sphaerochaetales; family Sphaerochaetaceae; genus Sphaerochaeta. The sequence goes on along the minus strand of JAGYOG010000026.1, from coordinate 32,860 downwards.
AGAAAGTTTTCATTTTATTGTGATAAATAGCACATTACTAAACGTATTATTGATAAAATCATCAACATTAATAGATAAATACTCTGATTCCATCAGTTTAGTACTTCAATAGATTTTTACCTTCTATGGAGCTCATAGCAGACGTATCTGGGATTTTTTTCACAATATTTTGTATTATAAACACTGTGAAAGAATACCAAATCAGGACAAAATCCTACAAGAACCATGGCTCAGAATGTAGTGAAGAACCTTATAGTTGAAAGTTAGTCGACATGTCGACCAACTTTCAAATCATTTTGACTCCGCTTCCAAAATCTTCCGGCTTCTACAAGAATCGAGCCGGCCGTACACACCACGGGGTAGTACTGCTCACAAATGTAGAATAAACGAATGTGGGAGAGAATTTTTGAATGTACCCTGCTGTATCATTGAATTCTGTAGACGTCCAATATAGCGCATCTTCCTCAAAGGTAGAGAGAGGATTGTATTGGTTGTGTAAAACCTTCACCATCTCTTCCATCTCCGCCTTACTGGGAAGAAACCAGTCATCAAACCCATTATGCACAAGGACAGATGCGAGACGAGGAGCATACTCATCAGTGGCTCCACCAGCGGCAACCAAATTCTCCGTAGAGAGCCTACCAGCGCCTAGGTTCTGATAGGTCTCTGCAGCTCCATAGTTGCCAAAGGGGAATCTGCTGGTTGCTGTCTCATAGCCGGGAAGAGAGCTATCAGAGGTAACGGTTCCGTCGCTAAGCACACGTAGGTCATCAGGAGCTGCTTCCAGGTACCGTTTCATCGGATAATACAACACGAGATTCTCTTGATCATCATGAATCTTCACATCAGCAATATAGCCATTGAATGCCTGACGGGTATCGGGATAGTCGCTCCCGATTCGAAGCTTTCTACCAGTGGCATTAAGATATACATCAGCTCCGGCCCCTGGAGCACCATTACTAGATGTGTTTCGTATCCAAGTTGTTACTTCAAATACATCACTTCCCTTTCCGTCCGCATCCCCATCATCAACAAACAAGCGAATGCTACCAGCACTCTCATCACGAACCCACTTTAAATGAATCCACTGATCCTTACGAACATCATAGTTGTAGACGATATCACGCGTACCCCCATCCCACCCAGATTCTGGGGATTCCCGTTGGTATACACTTCCCATCCCATGGTATGGGTATTCATACACCTGTGGTTCCATCATAATTCCCCGCGATAATTCCAACTCTGTCATTGGGATCATGAGTACTATATACATAAAAATCTTTGCCTCAAATACATTGGGAATAATGGCAAGATTCATGGGACAGCTCTAAGTATGATCCAGAATCAAGAACTTCATCCCCGAGTAGCCATCTATGGTTGAGCCTGATCGGTCCCTCAATGGTTGCATTGTTTGTTCCCACTGCATCTGGCTCTGTTTCTCCATCGCTTTGCATAAAACACTAATCCACCAGCGGGACCGATATCCCCGATGTTATACAGAACCAACATCAAAACGTATGGAATGCGAGGTCACCTTACCTTCAACAATGTGAGGATGAAGTTTTGTGTATCATAATTGTCATAATCCATCAGAAATATTTGTATCCGGTACCACCCAGCAGGCAACGAGATATCAGGCACGACCATCCCGTGAAAGGAACAGAGTATGTCCTCATGATTTGGCTATCACCGTTCTCATCTAGTACCTTTACCCTGACATAGGGATCATTAATCTGATCATAGGTCCCTCGGTGCCACGGAGATGGACAAGAGTCTATTGCCAGAACAGGGAACGATACGAGCTGACACCTCACTCACCTTTCCTCGTTGCACGACAGCAAGCGAACCTCCCCTCAATTCAGCTACAATGTTGCCAGCGCTGTTCTCTCCAGTAACCTGCATACTCCAGTTTCCAACCGTGAGCCCTTCAATGACAAAGGAGGTATCGCTTCCCTTGTTCTTGGTGGTAGTGACTATTGTCCCATCAGCCTTGGTCAGAGTAATTGTGTATGTCTGAACCACAAGATCAACACCATCAGGCTCAATGTTCAGGGACTTTTCGTTACTTGGTTCAACCATGGTTACACTCAGCATGCCCTCTGGAGCAAGGCTCATATCACAGGAAGAGAAAACAAGCAGGAACAGCATTGCAAGCATGAGCAGTGTTAGTATTATCTGTTGTCTCTCTATCATCTTGTGCATCTATCTCAACTCCTGAATGACCGGATGGGGCCGGACAGTACAAGAGGTGGTACCCTTATACATAACCCCTCTTTATGATCATAGGCGGCATGTGCCAGCCTCATGAACTCCACATATCCTTATCAACCGTGAAAAGACTGAATTGAGTATTTACCTCTATAAGCATTTTCAACTCATCAACCGAAGGCAAGAACCAGTCCTTGATTCCATTTTTGGAATATTTAGTACAGGCAAGTGCTGCACTGCTGGCATGCCCCGTTTGCGCTATGATTGCAGCGGTATTTGCACCCCGGTCCCTATATCACTTGAGGTTCCGACTGAGTGCTGGTGATATTGCTCCAAGCCCATGGTAGTAGACAGATCTTCGGGAGCACCTTCCAAATAGGTCCAACCCTCCCTTAGAGCCCCTCTGTATCACAGTAGAAGGCCAGCCACCTGCTTGGCCGCGTAACACCGATGGTGTAAGCTGGTTTTATATCCGCGATGATTTCCTCTCCATTGACAACCCCTCCATCCTTCACAGCCAATACTCTGTGGGCACCATGCTCATGACCTATGGTAGAATGTCTTATTTGTTTCCCGCTTATAGAAACGCCATCTACATACCACTGGTAAGAAGCTGTTGGAGTCTCATAGCTGCAAGAGAGAAGTGTTGGAGCACATCTGTATCTAGGCTACTTCATCAGCATTAGGCTGTGTGATAGCCAAATTCTCCAGGGCTTGCTCATATCTTCAGAAAAGCTCCAGTCCTATAGATCCGGTTACCAACCTTATCATCGGTGATGTCCAGCACCCCGATTGTCGGTTGTATCATTCGGCACTACTTGGGCGAAGTCGATACTACGGTAGAACAAGTCAACATCCCCTGTGGCATTCTGGGGGAATAAGGCGGGTCTGTATCTCATACCAGCCAGGAACCAAGGTAGACAATGTCCGGGTAGCAGTATGTGCAGCATCGTTTATCACAATCGATTCACTGAAACTGCTATTGTCCTCATAGACGCTGCCATGTGCATTATATCCCCTAACTTCTATCTCCAATCTTGGGTTGTTCAATATGAGAGAGGAGTCTAGCTGGGGCCAATTTACGGTGAAAGTAAGCATACCCGTTCCTTCACTAATCGGAACAAGCAAAAGGGATGCCGAGGTAGCTTCCCCTCGTTTCACATTGCATGCAACCAGACGGTTTCCCTCTTGGTTTTTCTGCAAGGCTGCCACCTGCTGGCCACTCACCTGGGAAGCAACTGTATCCCAACCGTTGTAACCGGCAACCTCGATGGTCCAGATTCCAGGAAGCAGACCTTCGATAATCAAGGACTCTTGTTTTTCTACCTCATAGGTTTTCGTCTCACTCCCACTGGTCAGAGTAATCTTGTAAGAGACAATATCCAAGGAGATGGAGGGAAGATAGATTTCCCTTGCCTTTGGCTCAGAAAAATGAATCGCGAGTCTTCCAGATTCAGTGGAGCCATACTCAACACAACCACTAAAAAGAAAAAGAAAAGAGAGTAAACAGGGCAGAATCAAAGAAAGGCGAATATGCTTCATCAGTCTACCTCCCCTTGTTCCACCGTGAGCTCCCACTGTGCCATACCCCAGTTGGTAAGATTCCCAACGCTGTCTTCTTCCGTTACGCTGCTGGTGATGGTGTACTGACCAGCTTCGGTAAAACGATAGAGAAGAATCTCTGGAAACACCTCATCGCTTTCTGTCTCACTATCGCCTTCAGTCTCGGTCTCAGTTTCACTTTCGCTCTCTACCTTTTCTCCATTCACATACCAAGCGTAGGACAGTGAAGAATCACTTCCTTGACCGGTGACAGCAACGGTGAATTCCCCTTTCTGACCAGGGTACAAGGTAGAGGGAGTAGTGGAAGTGAAAGAAACCTCAAGAGGATCGAGATGTTCCTCTATCGGGATTGCTATACTTCCTGTTTGGAGATTTGGATCAAGCAAGGAGATATCCAACGAAGTGGTCCCTTCATCCATAACACTCGCAAACCGAACGCCCTTCCAGAGCCTTACAGAAGATGCTTCTGTAAGGAGTTCTATCGAAACCTCATACAACCCTGCGGGGAGGACACTGAGTGCAAGCTGAAGAGCTCTTCCCCCTAAGAATATCCCGTCTTCCGGAGAGAGCTCTACAGAAAGAGCGTCCCCTGCCTCTTGGCCGGTAATGGTATACCCTCCTTGTGGGGTAGCGATTATCACGTCTTGTAATGATGCTACCTCGCTCAAAGGGGTGATGGACACTGCCAAGGCTGGCTTGGTAGAGAGGAGATCACGACTGGCAAGTGACCAGTCCAAGGAGAGGGAGAGCTCTCCCTCTCCTACCCAATAAGGGACCAAGGTACAATCAACAACAGAAACTTCACCCCGTCTTACCTCAAAGGAGATCAGTCGATCACGGAGGGTGGAGTCATACCCAAGGGAGCGAACTATCTTGCCCTCTGCATTCTTTGCTTGTACCCGGAGCTTCCAACTCCCGGTAGGCAAGGTATCAAAGGTGGTCTGCTGTACCTCAGCGCTGAGCGTTCGCTCCATGACAAGGGTTGTACGCTCAGGGCCATAGAGGGTTAGATCATAACTGGCAATCTCAAGATCCAGATCAGGACTCAGGGGACCTGCTTCCCTCTCCTGAGCACGATCCAAGGAGATATGTACAGCACCCCCGTGAGAAGCAGAACAGGATGCAAAGAGACAGAGCACAACGAGAGAGCCTATCAAGAAGATAGGCAGTCTGTTGAATATTCTCTGTTGTTTGCCCCTGTTTCTCATCACGTTGATATTCCTATTTTAATTAAAGCCAATTTCAAACGTGTCGCTCCCCCAAGTAGTCAGGGCTCCAGTAGTGCTATCGAGCTCGTAGGCAAAGACACACAGTCCTTGTGAGATAGATACGGTGTATGTGTTACTCGTGTTTTTCTCAAGGAACGCTCCACCATCGCCATACCAGACATATTCCAGGAAAGAGGATCCATCAGTAATTGCCTTGTTATCAACAGATACAGTAATAGTATCGGCTGCACTGGTAATCCCAATGGTTAAGAAATCAGTAGTAGCTTGTGAATTATCTTTACCACCACCTCATGGGATGCACTCCAGTTGACTGCAGTTTCCCATTTTTCTCATACACCACCGCTGTTATGGTATACCGGCCTGCCTCGCTGAAGGGAATAGATCATGGATGCAGCAGTTTGGTCACTTACCAACTCTCCATTCACATACCAGGCATAACTCAAGGTATTTGTTGCATCCGAACCAGCGGCTTCAACTTCAAAGGAGCCGTATGCTTCTGAGCCAACCATCAGTATCGGATAGTTGATACCTTCTGGGCTTCCTATCTCCGTGAAGCTCACGGTAAGAGATCCATCTCTTCACTGATCGAGAGGTCGAGGCTTCCCGTTGCAAAGCTGGTTGCATCGGTACGGTAAATGTACCAGTTGTGGTTACTCGACCAGGACTTGTAAAATCTTCAATGATTCGTACATACCCCATTCGCTTGAGCTCGCAGGACATAGTTATTCTCAGGGCTGGTGGAGAACAATGTAGCAATAACCTCATACCACCCCACAGGAAGTGCATCGAAGGAGATGGTGGAAGAGGTACCGGCAACAGATGCGTTGGTTTTGGTCTCAGTTGTTGTTTCATCTCCTTTGAATCTAACCAAGAATCCGTTGGGTAGTTACACCTATCATTAATTTTGGGTTACGGGAAACTTGCGTACATCAGGATTGTTGTAGAGCTTCTGATCATCCACGGAATTCAAGGCAGACCAATCAATAACAATAGACAAATCTCCAGTACTGCTCCGTACAGGAACCAAGACAGCCTCTGCGCTGCTGACCGTGGTAATCCTGCCTCGTTGGATGGTGAAGGAAACACTACCTTGATCCGTAGAAGAATCACTGGATGGTTTCAAGTAAGCAACTTGATCACCGGAGACTTCGTTGGTGGTGTTATTCCAACCATTGAATCCGGCAATTTTCAGTTCCCAAAGCCCAGGTTCCAAGGCTTCAAGGACAATCGGTGATCCGTCTGCTTCACGATGATACTCCAATCCCCTATCAGTTCCTGGAGGAATGAGCGTAATCTTGTACCCCTTAATATTCATGTCATCACCAGTAAGGGTATTTGTGCTTTCAAAGATGTTCCTGGTCATTGCCTCCTGCACCTGGACAACAAGACTCCCTTCGGGTACCCCAGATTCCATGTTGCACCCTGGAATAATTAGGAATGCAAGGAATGTCATGGCAAGCATCAGGTAATTGTTCCATCGCTTTTTCATTGTTTCTATCTCCTTTTTACCAAAATCACACAAACTTAAAATGACACATGTCAGCTTGCTCTAGATTCACTTTTCACGTGTTTTCACGCAGAGGTACTATCATGTAGCAAACAGGCATGACATATGGATATACCAATCAAATTGTAATGAGTGTATATAAGATGGAGACAGTATCGCTTCCGATACTTTAGACGATACCTAGTTCAAGAGCGCGTCGTACGGCTCCTGCTCTTTTTCGTACATCCAATTTCTTGTAGAGGGCTGTCAAATGTTTCCTTACTGTTACCTCTGCAACGAACAGCTGGCTCGCAATTGCTTGGTTCGTTTTCCCTTGGACCAACAAAGTGAGGATTTCTAGCTCTCGACTACTGAGCATTTTTAGGACCTTCACATCATCAAGCCCGTCTTTCATGGTTGCAAAGTAATCGAGCACAAGCGAGATAACCTTGTCCAGATAGGAAGAGAAAGCAATGGATTGTGCATTCAGGGGAAGCAATATCCCTGCTTGGTACCGCTTCTTCACACTGAGAAGGCTGTCCATGATATCAGAGCTATACTCAGCGAAGGGAACAACCAAGTCATCAGCAAACCCAATCTCCAATGCCCTGATTAGGGAGATTTCTGCGCTGGTAGCATCATACAATTGGTATTTTGCAATAGCTTCCTGGATATATGCATGCAGATACCCCAGTTGGTTCGAGAATACACTGAAGGAGTCCTTCATCCTCTCACAAAGAACCTCTGCTTGGATATATGATTTTTGCATCAGAAGATACTTTCCATATACCAAGTACACAAAGCCCTGTGCTTGGTACAACAGCGGGGTGTGATCTGTTTCTCCACGGCATATCCACTTGGCAATATCGTTAGGTCTGTTCAACTCAGAAGCTATATAGGCAACACACAAATCATAGGAAGCTTGCAGAATGGGACTCTTCCAATTAGCAATCTTCTCCCGTTGCAGTTGCATAATGGAAGTTGCTTCCTGAATATTTCCCTTGGCTACCGCTAAACGGGCAAGGCAGAACTGGGCACTAAGCATTACCTCATATTGATCAAGGGAAGATGCCTTGTAGAACGCTCGATAGGCAAAATGCCCTGCACGCTGCATCTCTCCTCGCTCCAAGCAGTACTCTGCGCTGAGCAAATCATCAAAACCCTTCCCACAGCCTCCAGCCATCTCACTATAGAAGGGAAACATCTCAATAACTGTTCTCAGTGTCTCTTCCAAGCAGCCCTTCTCACGATAATACAGGTACAAGGCATGCGGAGACCCGAAGGTAATGATTTTGTCACTGTCTGCAATCAGGGAACGTCCTCCAAGGAGCTTGAATGCCTCATGAAAACACAGGGACATCTTTCTTGCATCGTTGAACCCCGCATAGGCTTTCATGAGGGCCATCTCCCCTTCAATTGCCTTTGCTTGCTCTAGGGTAAGCGTACTACGAATTTCATCCAGGACGGCATGCAACTCAGCCAGCAAGGTCTCAGCTGCTGTGATGTCTATATTGGTGATGTAGAAACCAATATAAGCCAGCCATGGATAGATATGTCGGTTACGTATCTCATTGGGGATGGCATTGAACAAGGAAACAATGAATGAAGGTTCTGCATCGAGGAGGCGATTCCTTGAAGCCTTGGCAAACTCCTCCATGATGGTGTCATAGGCGTGAGCTTTCAGGAGGTAGGTAAAGCCAAGAACCGGTAGCTGTCGTTCAAGGTACCAACTCCCAGCACGAAAAAAAATGGTTTCAAGATCGATCAAGGGAAGGTCAAGACAAGATTCACTCTCCTGCTGTTGCTGTCTGTCTTTCGTATACTCTTGTTGCAGATACTCTCTGAACAATGGATGCATACGATACATCCCTATCTCTTCTTCATGATATATGAACGAGCTTTCATACTCGAATCTCTCAATCATCAAGGGAGTTATTGCATACCTACATACACTGCTAACCAAAGAAGCATTGAAATCCTGCAAGAAAGAGAGGACCTTGAGCAACCAGATTTGCTGAGTAGAATAACGGGGTATCTCACTGCTAGCAATCAAACGATACAGGGCCCCATTCGGAGCAAGCCTTCCAGTACTACGAAACTGTTGCAAGATAAGATGAATTGCTGCTATCCACCCCTCACTCATCGCGAGCAGCTTATGCTCTTGGGCAGGAGTAAGCAACACACTATTTAATTCGGCATAGGTATGGATATCCTCTTGAGTAAACTGAAATGCATCAACATAGAGCGTCTTACAACATCCTTTGAGCACCAATTCGTCGATGGAAAAACATACACTTGTCCTTGATAGCACCAGTATGTGTAACCCAAGCTTGGGATATTGCGCAAGATGTTCAATGAGCAAGTCAAGGATTTCACTTTTTACATGATGGTAATCATCCAAGATTAGCACCAATGGCTCATCATGTAGGATTCGCTCGATAACCTCAGTGCAATGCTCCCTCTCCTCAACTGAACGAGGAACGGATATCGCATGCAACTCCCTTCCCAGTGAAGGGTTCACCAAGAGAATCTTCTTGACAATAAGCTTCCAGATATAGTCTGCATTACTTGTTTCATGAGATACATGTACATATACGAATCGCATCTGGGGATGCGTTTCCATAAACTGGTTGACCGCGGTAGTTTTGCCGTACCCTATGGCGGCTACAGCAACCATTAACGGAATTGTTTCAATCGATTGCAAGGAAGCTTGCAACTGTTGGCGCCTTAGCAAATACTGTTTTTCCGCTTCAATCATCTGCCACCCGTAACGTCTCATGGATCAATGCATATGCATTCGCTAGCTATCATACCACACCTATTACATGAGACAAACATGTTTTTCATCGATAGGTATAACTATAAGTATATTTTTTTCACTCATAGTATGTAGATTGAAAAAAATGCGTATCGCTTGCGATACTTTCTATGACATACCCCACCATTGTATTTGCGTATACCCCTGCTAAAGACTAGTATGTTTTGTGATGAACAAGAACCTCATGTCACAACCGGCTCCATTCAGCAGAAAACCAATGGCATTCTGCATGCTCATACTTCTGCTTTTCTCACAAATGCTTTCAGCAGAGCCGGTATATCTCGAGTTTCGACCAACTTCCAGTGATATCACGCAGTTCCGATATACAACAAGTGATGAGAATCTCAACATATGGGTCACCTCAAAGGCGAGTGATAGCCTTATCATACTCGAGGATTTTAACAAGAACGAAGATGTTCTCACAATCCAGCAATCCAGCGATGGATTATCTTGGGGAAAGGATATTCTTTTCAGGTTCAATACCACGGATAACAGGTGGGAAGCATTCTCCAAAGCAATAGTTGCACAAGTTCCTTCACAAAAGCCAGTGCAAGAAAAGAAAACCTTTGGGGCTTCATCTATCGACATACGGGGCCAGTACATATTACCTCTAGGACTCTGCAGAGACTCCTATGATACTGGATTCGGAGGAAAACTACAGATCAATTTCTCCTCTTCTGGTTCTTCCAGAAATACGGACTCCCTGCTTCCCTATACCACTCTCTTCTACCAGAGGCCAGAATCTTCAACCAGCTTGGTTTCATCCTTCCATATCATTGGAACCACCCTGGGTCTCGGCATTCCCCTCTTTGTGAATCCTGCTCTCAAGGTATCAATCGGCATTGAGGCTGGAATTATGCAACATATCATTACGTGGACAGCCCAATCTGGAGGACCACAGAGTTATACCTTGTATTTGGATCCTATTGCCCGTGTAGCTACCACCTTCGTGGTAGGTACTGATGATGGTATCCAACTGGTTACATCCCCAGGTATTTCCTCATTCTTTGAAAAGGGAGCTATTGGGGTACTGATGAGTCTGGAGGCCGGCTTACGGATTAACTGGTAGGAGGAGCCATGAAGAACAGCAAAGCAATTATTCCCATCATTATTATTAGTTTGTTGCTGATTCTACTCTCCTCGTGCAGTGACCTACTCATGCAACTTGGAGAGCACGGGAAGGCCCAGCTTGAACTCTCTGATGGCAGTCTTGGCGTACTGGTGATCCAAGTCACGCCTGAAAAAAGCTTTGAAGAGGATATTGTAACCGTTGAAAGAGGAGAAGCAGTCTCCTTCACTGCTTTGGTGGAAACAACCGATTATGAACGGTCTCCCACCTTCTGCTGGTACTTGGATGGAGAGAAACTAACCATACATTCTCCAGGAACTACTCTCTCGACAAACACCCTGGAACTTGATACCAGTACTATCCCAGTAGGCACATCGGAAGTACGATTGGCAATACTCGGGGGTGATACTCCCGTAGCAATGGTCCAAAAGACACTGAGTCTCGTGATTACTGAAAACTCACAGGAAAACTGAGGGAACGCTGCCATTCTTGCTTGTCTCTCGTCCCTAATGTCCACCTCGATTACAATACTCGAGAAACAGGGCCCACTTTGCAGCAATCTCTGCCCTCCAGTCATAACCACCCATATGGAACTCATAGGGTGCAAAGCCCATGAACCAGTCATGGTGTCGACTGTGACAGTACCAGGCAAACATTGCCAAGGCTTCATCGTCCAAGGAGAAAGACTGTTCATCAGCCCACTCACGTAAGGCATTCTGCACCAAGCGGGAGCGATACAGGAGAGAAGAGACCTTCGCCCCCAGGATTCTCGCACCTCTGGCCCTCTCACGGAGAAAATCAACACAGATGGGTTGCAGGGTATCATGGGCAAGAATCGAAGCCAGATCCCAGTCACAAAACAGCTCATGTTCCGTCTCTGCTACCAGTGACACAAATTCTTGGAGCAACTTCTCGTGGGAAGTGCTTTGTACATTGAAGGTTGCATTATACGCCTTGAGAAACCGCTGGTAAGTAGGACGGGACAGCAGTTCTCTGGCATCCTCTCTTGTCATCTCCATTCTTTGTACCTCGTGAATTATGGTATGGCTGTTTCCTCTACCTGACAAGAGGCAAATCTTTCTTGCTTCTTACCTATTTTATCCGTACAATGGGTGACATCACCTACTCAATACGCTATAAGTAGGAAGGATTCCTATACTCTTCCCCACCATAACAATGAGGTAATTGAAAGCCATGAGAACCGGTCGTATCCTGTCATGGAAATATACACTCTTCCTCATCCTCCTGCTGATCATCGGCATCTCATTGTCTTTTCCTGCATTCTATGTTCTGAGGCAAACCAAAACGGTTCTGACTGAAGAGACCCAATCAAAAGCTGTAGACATTGCCCATTCTGTCTCCTCTTTCCTTGAGATGGATATTGAACAATATCGCAAACTTTCAGAGATAGAAACATTGAGCGAAGAAGATGAGATGTGGGCATACTACCAGCAAATCAGCGGGATGATGCAATCAATCAAACAAAAAGCAGACGCTACTTTCATCTATTCCATACGATATATTAATGACCAAACTCTGGAGTATGTACTCGATGGAGAAGACCCGAATACGGACCTTTTCTCTCCTCATGGTAGTACAGATGAGATGAATTCCATAGAGCTCTTAGCTTTTCAGACAAAACAATCCATGGTCAGTGATGTAATAAGATCCCCCGGTTGGGGCTCCTTTCTGACCGGGTACAGCCCGATCATCGATTCTCGTGACGGGACAATGGTAGGGCTTGTTGGCGTTGACTACTCTGCAGATTTTCTATGGGAACGGCTTAGACGTATCTCAAGAATCCTCGTAATCAGTTTTTGCTTGATTACCTTGATTGCAAGCATCGCTATCGAAACACTTATCCTCATTGCCCATGAAAAAGGGAACACTGATGAACTCACGAAACTCGGAAACAAGCGAGCCTTCAACAAGGCAATAAGACACCTTCATTCCCAAGCAACTAGGTATAAACGGCCCTATGCAGTCCTGCTGATGGATATTGATCTATTCAAGAATATCAATGATAAGTATGGGCATCCGGTTGGAGATAAGGTATTGGTTGCCGTTGCCAAGACCATTCTCTATGCATCGGAACAAGAGCAGTTCTGCTTTCGCTACGGAGGTGATGAGTTCGCCATACTCATATCTCAGCCTGAAGCTGCACAAACCTACCGTGTGAAGCGAATAATCCAGAAAGAAGTAAGGAATATCATCATCCCAGAGCTTGGCAAACAACGCTTTACGGTAAGTGTTGGAATTAAAGTTTGGAACAAAGAGACCAGTATTGAGGACATGATCAGTGAGGCTGATGTCAATCTATACAAGGAAAAACGCAACAGCACATCCTCACTCTATTGAAAGATACTTGCAATCCATCCCTATGACCGATACTGTATCAAAACTGATACCGATTCCAAGGATGACCCATGAGAACCATTGAAGTACTCTTTCTCATCAGCACCCATTTCTGTCCAGATGAAGCAGAGATCACCCTACTCAAGGAGCACTACCCTCAGGTCTCCCTGACTATTGCTGAAACAAGCAGCTATACCGTAGAGCAACTTGCCAAGGCAGAAATCCTTGTTGGGACACCAAGGCGTAGCGACCTGAAGGAAGCAAAGAACCTCCGTTGGTTCCAGGCACAGAGCAGTGGAGTCACCCCCTTTGTAGATACATCGCTGTATGTCCATGAGGATATCATCCTCACCAATGCAAAAGGAACCTATGGCAGGCAGATTGCCGACCATGTACTGGGTATGATCATTGCCTTCAATCATAATCTCCTGACCTATCATGACCAGATGAAGCAGAAATTCTGGGAGAGCCATTGGCCTACAAAAGACCTGTGGGACAGCACACTGCTCATTATCGGTTATGGGGATATTGGAACAAACCTAGCTTTACGGGCAAAAGCTCATGAAATGCGTGTCATCGTAGTGAAAAGAACCCTTATGGAGGTTCCCGCTCATGTCAACGCCATCTACACCTCTGACTCCCTGGATGAGGTACTCCCCCAAGCAGACTATGTGGCGGTTTGTGCTGCCGCAACCCCCGATACAGAGAACTTGCTGGACAGGAACAGGCTCCTGCTCATGAAGCAGGGTTCCATGGTAATCAATGTTGCTCGAGGCTCGCTTGTCGATGAGGAAGCCTTGGTTGAATTCCTGAGAAATGGCCACATCGCTGCGGCCGGCTTAGATGTCACCCAGAGGGAACCACTGGGGGAAGAGAGTCCACTGTGGACACTTCCGAATGTTTTGATTACACCACACGCAAGCGGGTTCTCTGAAAGCGACCCACACCAAGTATTCTCCCTATTCCTTGAGAATATGGGTCACTATCTTGGAGACCGAAAGATGAAGAATCTGGTGGATTTCTCACGGAAATACTGAGGTGTCCTAGTACAGAGGCCATTGCATGTCTATTGATTACAGCTCTTGGCTATGGTAGGTTTTGCTCAGATCCATAGAGGAGAAAATACCTTGGGAAAACGTTCGTTCTTCGTCTTTCTTCGCTATTTCATTCTCCTGCTCGGCACAGCCATGATCATCTTCGGCATCATGCAGTTCTCGAGTAAGAGCCTTGAAGAGAAGACCCCTACCCCGGTTCCAGTGACCACTGCGAAAGCGGAGTATGGGACGCTGGAAGAAAGCATTTCTCTCAATGCCCACATCCAGAGCGACCACATGGTTGCTCTCCTTCCTCTGGTAAGCGGTAAACTGGAAACCGTTTCATTTGAGCTTGGTGAGCGAGTAGCAAAAGACAAGGTACTGGCGCAAATCGACAGCGAACCCTATGAACAGCAACTGTTACAAGCAACCTCAGCAAAAGAAGTAGCCCAAACAACCTTCACACGCGTTGAGCAACTCTTTCAGGCAAAGGCTGTCACTGAGCAGGCTTATGAGGAAGCAAAGGCTCATAAGGATGCCACTAGGGCTCAGTGGGAACTGGCCGAATTACAGATGAAGAACACTGCCATAAAGGCTCCAATAACCGGAACGGTTATCCAGAAGTATGTCTCTCAGGGAAATATCGCTTCCTCTCAACAGCCTATTGCTGTGCTAGCCGATCTCGAAGCCTTGAGCGTAAAGGCACAGATTCCCTCTTATTATTTTGACATCATCCAAGCACAGAAGGAACAGTTGCAAATCCTGGTGAGCCGCACAGATGCCTCGGGCAAGGTACATGTAGCCCAGGCAAGACTCAAGGCAGTCTCCCCCTCCATCAATCCCTCTTCAAACACCTTCTCACTAGTCAGCACACTACAAGAGCGGGATGGCTCGTTTGTACCAGGGATGGCCGTAACGATCCACATTGTCTACAACCAAATTGAAGGGGTATATCTCCTCAGACAGAAAGACCGTACGGTCGATGGGGGCTTCTATGTGTATGATGAGACAACCAACACAGCTCGCTATGAGAAGCTTGCCATCGTTGCTGAGAATGACTTCCTTGCAGCCATCGACCCAGCGTACAAGGATGCATCCTTCATCGTAGGAGGACAGCATACGGTACTGGATGGACAAACAGTCTCCGTCCAGCAAACCAGGTAGGGGTAGCTGATGAAGATTTCCCACTTTGCTGTGCGTCACCCAGCGGTCATCGGAATGCTACTCATCGCCTTGATCGCCTTCGGTCTCTATGCCTTGACAGGCTTGAATGTTGAATTCATGGCTGACATCAGCCTTCCTACCGTGGAAGTCCTTGCAGTATATCCAGGGGCAGGCGCTGAAGATGTGGAGAGGGATGTATCCAAGGTATTGGAAGAGCACTTTGTCACCCTCCCTGACTTCAAGAGCATAGAATCAACAAGCAGTGGCTCCTTTTCCTGGGTAACCATCACCTTCCGAGATGGGGTGGATCCGTACGACATGCTGGGAGAAATTCGTAACCGTATCAGGCAAATGGAAGCTGATCTTCCTGACAATCTTGAGGGAGAGCCGGTAGCTATCGTAGGCAGCGCCACCATGCTTCCTGTAATGATGTTCAGTGTGGATGCAGGAGAGGATACCAACCATCTCTCTTCCTATGTGGAAGACACGCTCATCCCAAGGATTACCAGAATTCAGGGAGTTGCTGAGGCGAAGGTAACCGGTATGCAGTCTCAGGAAGTGCGCGTTACCGTGAGAACCGAGGACCTGGCAGCTAGAGGGATCTCCATGATGCAGGTGTATCAAGTGCTTCAGTATGCCAACATGCGCCTTCCTGTAGGGGACGCCCTTTGGCATGGCAACAGTGCAAACCTCCGCTACGATGGCAGTTTGGATTCACTTGGACAGCTGAGAGACCTTCCCGTCGGAGCAACAGAGGATGGAACGGTGATCAGGCTGGGACATGTGGCAGATATCACGTTCAGGGCAGCAGAGATGGAGGCCTATGCCGATGCAAACCAAGTACCACGAGTCGTGGTCTCGGTTACCAAGCGAAACGATGGAAACACCCTTTCCATTGTACGAGAAATCAATAAGGTTCTCTCTGAGGTTAAAGAGGAAACAGGAGGGGCAGCCTCATTCCACATACTCAGTGATGACAGCAAGAACATCATTGCCTCCTTGATGAAAGTCTCCCAGTCAGGACTGCTCGGCATCCTCATGGCAATCTTTGTCATATTCTTATTCCTGAGTGATCCAAGGGCGACCATTACCATCGCCCTCTCCATCCCTCTCAGCATTCTCTTTACCTTCATCGGTATGCGCGTGGCCGGGGTAACCATCAACCTGATGAGCCTCTCTGGCATTGTGGTTGCCTTGGGCATGGTGGTGGATGGTTCCATCGTCATGCTCGAACAGGTCATGCGTTTACACAAAGAGCACAATATTTCTAGTGAGGAATCCCTCCTCCGTGGTGCAGACTTGGTGGGATCCCCTATCCTTGCTTCCACCACCACGACGCTCGCTGTATTCATCCCACTCTCCCTGCTCTCGGGCATTGTAGGATCAATCCTCCGTGACGTTGCCCTTACCTTGATCCTTGCCCTGGTAGCAAGCCTTCTGGTGGCATTGGTGGTCGTCCCCTTTATCCTTCGCTTGGTTCTAAATGTTCCGGAAAAGGAGAGAAAAAGAGAGCCTCGCTTCTCCCTATTTCTTGATCGTCTTGAAGGAGGGTATCGCAAGGGGTTGGCCTGGAGCCTTACCAACCGAAAATTCATTTTGGTGCTCGCCCTCCTAGGCCTAGGCTTGGTCATCATGGCCGGAGGTATATTGGGACTTACGTTCATCCCTTCAACTGATAATGGCGATTTCAATATTGAGCTCAATTTCCCCCAAGGATACAGTTTGGAGCAGACCAGAGAGAGGGCTCTTGAAGCCCAAGCCTTGGTGAGCTCCCGGATTCCAGAGATTGACTCCATTGTACTCTTCTCCGGACAAGGTTCTGGATTCGGTTTTTCATCTCCCAACCAGGCAAGTATTCGCGTAGTACTGGTACCAACCAAGGAGCGGAAGCGGAGCATCCATGAGATCATCAATGAGGTCCAGTATCTACTCTCCTCTACAATCGTTGACGCCACGGTCAATACCACAAACGGTGGGTTTGACGCCCTGGTTGGGTATATATCAGGTGGTGGCGGCTATGGATTGAAACTTGTTGGTGACAATATGGAACTTCTGTATGAGACAGCAGAGTCATTGCGAGTGAAACTGCAGGAAGATCCAGAGGTCCTCGTTGCCAGTATTGATACCAGTTATGATGCAAACATCCTGGTCATGGATATGTCGCACCAGCTTATGAGCAACCTTGGGGTGAACAGCAGCGAGGCAGGGCTGACAGCCAACCTCCTGTTCCAAGGGATGGAGGTAGGAAACCTTACCAATGCAGAGGGAAATCGGTATCCGATCAGGCTGGAGTCAGACCTCAAGCATCTTCCCATTACCAGCTCTACCCTTCTCTCTGCCCAGGTACCATCGTCCACAGGAGAGCTTATCAGCTTTGCCAGCTTGGCGGAGCTGAGAGAGGAACGCGCAGTAAGTCGCATCGTCCGCCAGGACAGAGAGAAAACCGTAACCGTCTCTGCAACCCTTGTCAGTGAAGATACTAAAGGCGTGTCCTCAAGGATGCAGGACTATCTTGACGAGTACCCGCTACCTGAAGGGGTTAAGACAGCAAGTGGCGGGTTGATGGAACTTATTGCAGACTCCATCGAACCGATGGCTACCGCCCTCGCTATCGCAGTCTTCCTCGTGTACACCGTAATGGTCATCCAGTTCGAGAGATTCCGTCAGCCCTTAATCGTTATGGCATCCATCCCCTTCAGCCTGATAGGAGTGGTTCTAGGCCTCCTCATATTTGGCTCATCAATCTCATTGATTAGTTTCATGGCTCTCATTGCACTCGGAGGTATCGTGGTAAACAACGGGATCATCCTCATCGATGCAATCAATGTCCTGAGAGAAGAGCATGCAAGCAAGGGAGAAGAAACCTTGGAAATGTTGCGCATGAGTGTGGCAAATGGTGGAGCCAGCCGCCTTCGCCCTATCCTGATGACTACCCTTACCACGATGCTGGGGGTAATCCCCATGGCTCTCGCTACCGGGGAGGGGCGGCCATCTATGTCTGCCAAGCTTATTGCAGGAGGATTGCTCAGCTCCACCTTGATCACACTCTCTTTATCATACCAATCCTGTACTATATGACTGAACGTAGGGATCATCCTGAAGAGAAAACCTATGGGGTAAATAGATGAGAATGAGAAGCTTCATTCTGTTTATCATATTGATCTCGCTCCCCTTCCCCTGCTAGCAAGCATCCCAGGAAATCTTGAACTCGCTGGGCTCCAGGATATGCGCGCCGCCAACCAAGCTATCCTCGATGTACGCGATGCGAAGGCTTCCCGTTGGCCTACCATCGAGTTGGAGATCAGCGGCACGTATATGAGCGATCCTCTTATCGGACCAATCTCAGTAAGTGCAGAAGAATTGGGTACAGTCCTAGCTCCTCTTCCTCCCCCAACAAGCGGTTTAACCATCTTCGATGGCATGGAATCGAGTATGTATGACTTCTCGGTGAACATAACCCAGCCACTCTTCACCTGGGAAGATCAATGCATCGGTTGATGCACAGGAAGTTGTTGCAGAAGCCAAGTTTCAAGAACTTAGGAACAGGGAGAAGGAACTCATTGCTGAGATTTCCACGAGGGCGGTAACACTCAATGAATTGGAGGCGATTTCTCAACCACTAAACAACAATACGCTCTTGGCAAGGAGTTGGTCTCCCCTTGCAAGAGAGGCTGTTGCATCCGGGATGATACTGGAATTGAACAACAGCTCGAGATTGAGGTAGCACTGCAGGATATTGAACTTGCCATTTTGGAAAGCGACTATGCGCTCACCGAACAAACGCTCAACCTGCATGCATTGACCAGCAATCGTGACTTTTCTGCCTATACTTTCGATAAAGAAGCTATCATGGAGTTGTTGCTTATGCCAGTTGAGACACTCATAGAAGCCTCTCTTTCTCCTAGGCATGCTTCCTTGCAGGCACTTTCTGCTTTAAAAGAGCAACTGGCAAGCAGCACAGAAGCTGGCAAAAGGTTCCTTCTACGGGAAACCTGACCTCGCTCTTGTTAGTGTCCGCAGGATACAGTGGACCTAAGTTTCCCTTTGTCCGGGTCTGACTGGCAAGATCAAGATGCCTACAGTATGACCGTCTCGGTAGGGCTGAAGACTACACTCTTGATGGAGGGAAAATTCTTGCAAATTCCATCAAACGTGCAGAGAGCCAAGAGCAGACAGCTTCCCCTTGACCTACAGCAAGCGAGGCAGCGTATTACCCAAGAGGTAAAGAACAGTATCTACTGCTGGCGACCGCCATGCAAAAATTGACTTGGAACAGAGAAAGCAAACCACCTTGCAACGTCGCGTTACCACAAATGAAGAGCTCTACCAACGTGGCTATAAGAAGAGCTAATTCAGGCTGAGATTAATTTGCTCTCATCACTCATTTGTGAGCATCAACTGAGCATTGAAGCTTGGAGTACCTTCCAGGCATTGCAGTATCTCACCAAGAACTAAACACAATAAATTCTTTTTACTTTTTCTTTGCTCTTTCCCAATCTCCTTTCTTTACCTCTCATATGCTTGCGGTATCATTAAACGATACAAAGGAGATACAAACAGTGTCTGTTATCCTTGCCATTGATGATTCTTCCACTGATCTTACCATGATCCAATCTACGCTTTCCTGCTGCACGGTACTTACCGCGAGAGATGGCAAGGAAGGGTTGCAGATGCTGAGCAAGCACCCGGAAATCGACTTGATTCTCCTTGACCTGCACATGCCAAAAATGGACGGATTTGCATTTCTGGACCAATGCAAGGTTCTCTCAGTAGAGATTCCGATCATCATCCTGACCAACTCAGAGGAGATAGAAAAAGAAATCCTCGGACTGGATAAGGGTGCCGTCGATTTTATCCGTAAACCACTGAATTTTCGTTCCCTCCAAAGACGCATTGAATTACAGCTTAATCTGAAACAAGCCAATAAGCAGATGCTAGAATACAACAAACAGCTTGAGCGGTTGGTTGAAGAACGTACCCAAGAGATCAGAAAAACTACTGCAATAACCATTAATGCCCTGGTTCGTTTGTTGGAGATCCGCAATGTTGAGACCAGTGACCACTCGAAGCGTACCAAAAACATGATGCGACACCTCTGTGAGGAACTCCAAAAGCAGGATGATGAGTCTTACCACCTTACAGATAAAGCAATCCAGGAGCTGGTCGATACAGCGCCACTGCACGATATCGGGAAAGTTGGCATCCCTGACAGTATTCTCCTCAAACCAGGACGTTTGACAATAGAAGAGACAAAGCTCATGAGGCAGCATGTACGTAATGGAGTTGAAGCTCTTGATTATGGAACAGACAAGAAAGAAGCTCCTATCAGCTTCATTGAAACGGCTCGTTCCATCATTGCGAGCCACCACGAGTGGTATGATGGCTCTGGATATCCTGTTGGGTTGAAAGATTCCAAGATTCCTCTCTCAGGAAGACTCATGGCAGTGATCGACGTCTTTGATGCACTTACCAGCAAGCGTGTCTACAAGGATGCCCTTTCCCATGAGGAAGCGATACAGGTGATGAAAGAGGAGGCTCCCAGGCACTTCGATCCAACAGTGTTCCAGGCCTTTCTCTCTATTGCAAACAAGCTTAGTCGTACATAAAAAAATGCAAGGAGCCTCAATGCAGCGGTCCAAATACAGAAACCTGATTCTTATCATGGGAATACTTCTGTGCTTGGGCAATTTTGTATACGCAGAAGGCCCACTGCAGTTCTCCAGAGAAGAGTATCAGTTCCTCGAAGAACATCAAACGGTGAGGCTCGGAATCGATCCAAAGTTCATGCCTTTTGAGTTCCTTGATGAGCAGGGCATCCATGCCGGCATCGCTGCAGACTTGCTCTCCCTTATCTCAGAGAGAACCGGATTGTCTTTCACCTATGACCCTACCCTGAGCTGGACTGAAACTATCAGCCAAGCCAGAGAAGGGTCCATCGATGTGTTGTCTGCTGTTGGATATACTAAAGAAAGAGAGACGTACCTGACCTACCTTCCTGCGTATATTCACTTCCAACGAGCCATTATTGTCCAGAAAGGCAACACATCCGTAACCTCATTTTCCGACATAGAGGGACGGCAAGTAGCGGTACAGAAAGGAAGCTCTCATGAAGGGTTCCTTACTAATTATTCCACCATTACTCCACGATTTTATAATACGGTAGAAGAGGCACTGCTTGCCGTTAATCGAGGAGAAGAAGTTGCCTTTGTGGGTAATGAGGCTACGAGCGTATACCTCAGTAGATTGCTTGGGTTAACTGAACTTACAATCATTCCCATTTCTGAAGACGCAGAGCAAACACTCCATATAGCAGTGCAACGCAGTGAACCAATACTGGCGGGTATTCTGCAAAAGGGCTTTGACTCTATCAGCGAGGCTGAACATGCACAAATCCAGAACCTATGGATTAGATATGAGACAAAGATAAACTACTGGCCGATCATTAGAATAGCAATTGTCATTGCAATAATCATTCTCATAGCCTTCGCTCTCTCCTTCTTCTGGATCGTACGATTAAGAAAAGCGATTCGGGAGAAGGAGGAAGCACAGCTTCGCGCCGAGGAAGCTGACCGAGAGAAGAGCCGCTTCCTTGCCCGCATCTCCCACGAGATTCGTACCCCACTCAATGGAGTCAGGGGTATGAGTTTCCTCCTTGAAAAGACAGCATTATCTGCAGACCAGAGGCGCTATGTGCGAAGCATTTCCACAGCAACGCAGACCATGCAACAGATCATCAGTGATATTCTTGAGTTCTCCCGTCTGGAAGAGAACAGAATTACCTTCGAGTCAGTTCCTTTCCATCTTGACGATGTACTGGAGAACTGTGCATCGATTGAACAGCACCTGATCCAACAGAAGGGCCTGGATTTCCGGATTGAAGAAGAAGCGAATATACCCAAACGGTTCATCGGGGATCCTACACGTCTCTCCCAGATCCTTATCAACCTCATGAACAATGCAGTAAAATTCACGGAGCGTGGTTCTATCACCCTCTCAATCACGTCCCAGGACAAGGAAGAAACTACCTGTACACTTATCGTGAACGTATCAGATACAGGCATAGGGATGAGCAAGGAACAGCTCGATACCATCTTCACCCCGTTTGTGCAGGCAAACGAGACAATCCACCGAAAGTATGGCGGTTCCGGTCTTGGTCTTTCCATCGTGAAAGAACTTGTTGAGAAGATGAATGGAAAACTTGAGGTTGAGAGCAAACCAAATGAGGGTACCAGCTTCACAGTCACCCTACCAATGCGATTGGATACCGATGCGGAAAAAGAAACACATGCATCGGTTGATTTCTCTTCTATCCGAGTTTTACTCGTAATCCAGGATAGAATGCTTTATGACCGTCTCGCTATAGTATTCAATGAGTATCACATGCAATATGAAGGGGTTACTTCATTCAATCTAGCAACCAAGGCCCTCGAAAAAACTCACAACTACGATCTATTAATAATGGAATATCGTAAGTCTATAATAATCCCAGATAGTTTCCGCAAGCTATTCCTTGCTCATAATACTTCCCGTCCTAAACTGTTGGCATTCACACATGACCAGATTGCAATGGAAGAAGAACTTCAGCTTCCTTGTGACTTGGTCATCATGTTCCCTCTTATCACCAGTGTTCTGTTTAATGGATTGCTCCAGCTGTTTGGCACGAGCGCACCTTCCAAACAAATCGTGGATGATGATGTACATAGAGAGCGAAGCGCATCTCTAACTGTGTTGGTGGTCGAAGACAATCCAACAAACCAAATCATTGCAAAGGAACTGCTTGAACAGATAGGTGCAACCGTCTATCTATCTTCTAATGGGAGAGAGGGATACGAACGCTTCCTACAACATGAAGACGTAATCGAATGCATCTTGATGGACCTTCATATGGATGTCTTGGATGGGTATGAGTCAAGCAAGCTGATCAGGGAGAAGAACAAGGAAGTTCCTATTCTGGTAACCTCTGCAGACTTGATCTCCAGCGTACTCAATCGATGCAAGGAGATCGGGGTAACTGAAGTTATCGGTAAGCCCTATGACCCGGAAGAACTCCAGAAGAAGGTACTCGACTATTCTGGGCTTTATACCTCAAAAAAGCCCCTTCCCGATACTCCCATCAACATCCAACGGGGTATTCTGCAACTTGGGGGCAATGAAAAAGCCTACATAACGGTACTCCATGCTTTCATAGAGGAAATATCAAGCTTGGTCGAAGCTCTTAAAATAGCCGGGGACAACCAGGACTGGAAGGAAGTAGCAGAACTTGCTCACCGAGCCAAAGGCAGCTGTGGGACTATAGGGGCAACAGGCGCACAGAAGCTATGTGCACAGTTGCAACATGAGCAGCCCCCTGCTGACATTGTATTGTTCAAGAGAACACTTGAAGAGCTTGAACGTGTACTTGCTCAAGCTCGCTCGTACCTCACTCTATAAATCGGCAACCACCCTTTTCACAATCATGGCAATCGCTTCAGCATTGGTCTGGTAGATGAAATGGGATCCCTCAAGGACCTCAAACTGAGCTTGCTCAACTTGCAAAGAGATAAAAACACACCTCCCCCTACGTAAGGGAGAGGTAGGTGAAGATTCCTCTGACAGTTAGTCGTGTGCTGGTTTGAATCGGTTCCCAAGAATATTTGCAAGAATGACCAATAGGGTTGAGAAGAAAATCATGATAATTCCCAATGCACTCAGTCTACCCCACAATCCATCCTCACTGAACCTGAGAATCTGTACTGCCAGGACTTCTGTCCCTGGACGGCTCAGGACAACAGAAAGAGAGAGTTCTCTTAGGAACATCGTTGCCATCAGCACCCACCCAGAAACGATACCAGGGACCAAGAGAGGAATTACAATCCTGCGCATCGTCGTCAACAGGGAAGCTCCGCAAACAGCAGAGGATTCCTCCAAGTGGCTATGGATTTGAACAAAAGCACTTGTCATAGGACGGATTCCATAGGGAAGATAGGTCGCAACATATCCAATGAGCAATGCCCAAATCGTAGCATAAAGCGGAGTCTTAATGAAAAACCACATAAAACCGATGCCGATGACGATACCTGGGAAGGAGAAAGAGAGGAAACTCAAAGCCTCCAAAATTCCTGCAGTTCGTGTTTTTACCTTTACGATTACATAGGCGATAAAGAGGGAAAGCAGGGTACCCAAGGTAGCTCCAACAACACCCAAGAACAAGCTGTTTTTCAAGGACAGCAGAGAGATAGGATCAGCAAGTACAGTTTTCCAGTGATTTAGATCCATCATAGAAAATGCTTTAGCACTTGGTACCATCGAATAGGGAACCAACGAAGTGTACAACAATACCAAAACAGGCAGGACAATCAATATGAATGAGATTAATACCACTACGATAAAGAGAGGAATTTTTGCCTTCTTCAGTTCTATGACAACGGGTTTAAAGCCCCGACTGGAGACCGTGACGTATTTCTCACTGCTACGTGTCATATAGCGATATACATAAATCAGAGAAATGGAAACCACTAGAATACTCATACCGATTGCTGCAGCCTTTCCATAGTCAGCAATAAAACCGGTGTTTACCGTTCGATAGATATATGTGGAAAGCACATACACCCTACCTGGCATACCCAGTACCGAGGGCACAGCGAAGGAGGCCAAGCAACGCACCACACAGAGAATGAACGCCGCAAGTATTGCAGGACGGAGTACTGGTAGTGTGATTTTGAACAAGGTCTTGAGATTTCCACCACCAAACACTTTGGAAGACTCTTCCAAAGAGACATCAAAAGAGGCCATTGCAGGGGAAATAATCAGATATGCGATAGGGAGATCGAGCAATCCTTCAACCAAGATCATGCCTGGAATGGAATAGATATTAAGCGGTGCATTGCTCAGATTGAACAACTGTTGCAACCACAGATTCAAGATACCATTCGAAGGGTTCAGCAAGAGAGCCCAGCTCACGGAAAACAATACGTGGGGTATCATCATCGGTACAACAGAGAGCACCTTGAACGAAAACTTCCAAGGAATGTTTGTTCTATTGTTAAGGTATGCAAGAAATAGGGCAAGAATGGTAGAAAATAACGCTGCCCCTACGACGAACATCACGGTATTCCCAAGAATATCGACCAAGCCTGGATCAGAATAGACTGATATATACTTCTCGAAGGTAAACTTCCCAACATTTCTCAAACCTTCAGAGAAACTCCCAATGACCAGCATAACAATGGGAGCCAAAGTAAGAAGGGCGAGAATACCGATAAGAAGATATGTCAAATTTGTATGTCTAACTTTTGCCATGTTCAACCTCATCCCTACCGGGAAACCAAGAGACAATGGTCAGGGTCAATGGCAACAACCACTTCATCTCCTTCCTGTACGTTAGAATCCGGGTCAACCTTGACCATGATCAACTGGTCCCCGATCTGGATTTCACTCTCGTAGACTTCGCCTACAAATACCATGGTTTTCATGATGCCCGTGAATACATTCTGCAGCGTTTCTTTCTCTCCTGGTTTAATCAGGTCCACAAATTCTGGACGAATGCAGAGGGTAATCTCTGAATCTGCAGGAAATTCTTTCCTAGCACACAACACATCGCCGATCGACGAAGTCACTTCTGTGTAGGCCTCTCCTTGATTCTCTATAGTGACCGGCAAAAGGTTGGAACGCCCGATGAAGTCAGCTACGAATTGATGCTCAGAATCAAAATAAATCTTCTTTGGCTCTCCAATCTCAATAATATGCCCAGACTTCATAACCCCAATCTGGTCGCTCAAGGCAAGTGCTTCAATGCGATCATGCGTAACATACACCGCAGTAATCGCCAGCTCGCTGAGGAATGTACGTAATTCCTTACGTGTTTCCTCACGGAGCTTCGCATCGAGGTTGGAAAGGGGTTCGTCAAACAGAATGACTTTGGGTTCTGCAACAAGGGCCCTTGCAAGGGCCACTCGTTGCTGTTGCCCTCCAGAAAGACGAGTAGCAGGGCGGCTTCCGAAACCTTCCAACTGAACGAATTGCAAGGTCTTCTCTACCCTGCTAACGATTTCAGCTTTTGGAAGTTTCATATTCTGCAGCGGATACGCAACATTGTTGAATACATTCATATGTGGCCAGATTGCATAAGTCTGAAACACCATGCCCAGGCCTCGCTTCTCTGTAGGTACATCTATCTGTTTCTCACTCGACCATACGATAGTGTCCCCAATACGAATCTCTCCCTCATCAGGAGTCTCAAGCCCAACAATGCTCCTAAGCAGTGTAGTTTTCCCACATCCACTAGGCCCAAGCAAGGTAAAAATCTTATTGGCTGGTATGGAAAGGTCCACTCCATCCAATGCTTTGATAACTTTTCCCTCGCTGTGATAGTACTTTTTCAGTGCAGTAATGTGAATTTCCATTCGCTCACCCTGTTACATTAGTTAGATCAGTTTTTACTCAAAAATCTTCTCGAATTCTGCGCCCCATTTTACAAGTTCATCATCAGAGAGTTCTCGAATGGGAATTACCTCAGCATTCTCGATACCATCGATTGGCGGGTATACGCCAGAAGTCAAAACATATTCTCCTACCTCTTCAGCAAGCAAGGACATCGCTTCACTGGACAACCAGTAGTCTACGAATGCCTTAGCGGCATTTGGATGGGGAGCATCAGCAGTAATTGCGATAGCTCTTGGGCTTCCCATGAGTGGTTGTTCAACCTGTGCCCAAGCAAGAGGAGCTGGAGCTTTGGTCACAATGTACTTAGGCATGGAAATACCGATCAACTTTTCTCCACTCTCGATCGGAGCTGGGGTTGGGCTGAAAGATGCTACAAACATTGGATTATTGGCTGCAAGTCCATGCAAGAAGTCATACCACTGTTGCTCGGTTTCAAAAACATTTTCCTTGAGACCAACAAGCCAACTGATAGTCGTCGCATGGCTGGCAGGGTTTGCCATAACAATCTGATTGTTCCACTTAGGATCACAGAGATCTTCATATCTCTTGGGAACGTCAGCGGGTGCAACAAGATCCTTATTGTAAATCAAGGCAACATACTCAATACCAAAAAGGTGGATTCCATCACGTTTCGCCCAATCAGGATAATTCTCAATTGCTGGTGAAACATAATCAGAGATTACACCCTGCTCCTTCAGAATTTCCATTACAGGAAGGGGCCCTTGCAATACATCAGCCATGAGCTTTCCTGCTCCAAATTCAGTAAGAACCGTAGAAACAAAACG
The DNA here is from genome assembly GCA_018399495.1 of Sphaerochaeta sp. Lineage (GTDB taxonomy): Bacteria > Spirochaetota > Spirochaetia > Sphaerochaetales > Sphaerochaetaceae > Sphaerochaeta. The sequence continues at coordinate 5,728 of JAGYOG010000026.1, read as the reverse complement.
TGAGGTTGAGAGCCTTGTGTTCTCTGCAACAATCCCAGTTTTCTCACTAAATGCTTCAATGATGGGTTCGATGGCGGTAATACTTGCATACATGGTTACCTTGTCTTCCATCGCTCCGCTGTCAACAACTGCTTTCTCTGAGGAACCGGCTCCAAATACGGTACCCACAACAAACAGAAGCACAAGCACACAAACACCGAATCTCTGTGTTCTCTTCATAGAAACCTCCCTTTGAGGAATGCCCTCATCTGAGATTACCATGGAACCCCCCCTAGGTAAACGAAGAAATAGTTAATCTACTGTAAGAAGCCATGAAGCTATACAAATACTTGAAAGAAACAACTTTATTCTCCTGAAACAACATGATTCACAATCATGGCAATCGCTTCAGCATTGGTCTGGTAGATGAAATGGGATCCCTCAAGGACCTCAAACTGAGCTTGCGCTCCGATACGTTCAAGATGCTGCTCCTGGTACTCTTTTGGAGACAGAGGAATCTGCGGATTGGGCTTTTCATAGGTATCCTTGGCAATTACTTTGAAAAATGGCACCTCTTTTGGGTAGGGAAGACTCATGGTATCGCGTATGAATTCGGTTGAGTATGCTAACTGTTCTAGAAGGGTGTCATTCATCGAGAACCCGGCAAAGACAAGCATGTCATTGATTTCTTTCTCTGTGTAGCCAAGCTCAAAAGCATCACCCTTATTGGTAACCAGGGGACCGAGCAAGCTGGTCAAGCCAAGGAACTCTTGCACCTTGGCAATGGGGAGCAAGACCGAGACAAAGGCAGGGGTTTCCGCGTAGTAGGCAGTGGAAGTTCCGTCCAGGCTGATGATCGCCTCAACCTCATCTGGATAGAGGGAAGCATAGTGTTCACTGTACACACTGGAGATGGAATGAGCAACGAGGACATACGGCGGTTCATACCCAGTTGCCTCGAGTACTTCCCTGATTTCTTCCACATAGTGCTCACTGGTACGTGCTCTTTCGGTGGTGGTACTGAACCCTACCCCGAAGTACTCAACCACTACCGTTTTATAGTCTTCAGCCAAGGCTCGTTGCAAAGGACCAAAGTCAGCTGAAGGAAGTGCTACACCCATTCCAGGAAGCAATACCACGGTATGTTCACCCTCGCCAAGATCGGTAATGTGCATCTGTCCATCAAACACCGGGACCATTTGCCCATATGGGGTAATTGCATTTCTCCGTTGCCTGAAGAGTGTCGCATGGAACAAAGAGCTTATGATCAAAACAACAGCAACAACAGCAAGTATCCAAAGGAGTATTTTGCCAACCTTTCTCAGTCTTTTCCCCATAATTTCCACCTTCTTGTAGTATCCCGATTATCCTATCATAAACCCTCTTGGTTGTATTCTATTTTATTTTCTAACAATACATTTGTACCAAAGGCAAAGATGCAGAGAAAATGACTATATCCTACTCCGGTTCTACAACCCTTGGAAGGATGTCTGGGAGATATTCCTAAAGGAAGAGGACTATGTCAAATCTCAGAATCCGTAGGCCAGTGCGCCCCCATCAACAGGGTGAAGCCGCTGCTAGACCTCGCTCTGGGCACCTCCACCCGCCACCGTACCTTGTGCTCCCTGCACTTGATGCGCGGGGCCCTTGCATAGGTACTGGAAGAAGTTCAGATGCTTCCATACCTTCTGTTTCGAGTCATAGACCGGACAGGTATGTCCATATTCGGGGCAAGGGAATTTGCTACCTTCCCGGTAGTCGACACTGATGTGTACTTCCATTCTTTCTGGGTTTTTCTCAGAGGCAGACATCCCTCCATTCATTACCCTCCAAGGCTCAGTTAAGCCAAGGGCCATGGTCATGATGTCCGGGAAGAACCGTTCATGCTGCATTACCTCTCTGGTGTGTGATACCAGAACACTACCTCACCATTCCTAACGTTTTCTACTGTCAGCTTGCTTCGTTACCTCAACCGACCCACGCAAAACAATGAAAGGCCTTAGAATTTCACAATATAAAGTAAGACAGATCTTTGATTCAGACACTATGCTCACAATTTCCAAGCTCAAGCACATCGAGAAGATTCTGCACTGCCATTAAACTCATATTGGAAGATGCTTCACGGGTGCATGCACCAGCGTGGGGGGTGAGAATACATGTATCAATACCCAGTAGGGGGCTTGTCTTTGATTCGGTCTCATCCAATGCAGCAGCACCAATTTTGTGTTCTTGCAAAGCTCTTGCAAGAGGCTCTTCATCTATAATACCCCCACGGGCAGTGTTGACCAGAACAGCGTTAGGCTTCATGCGGTCAAAAACCTCATTATTGAAGAGATGATAGGTGCGATCTGTTAGTGGTGTGTGGATCGAAATGAAGTCACTTTCCCTGACCAAGGTATCGAAATCCACATATGCAACGTTATGATTTTTTTTCAGTTCCTCGTTTTCGTAGATGTCATGACACAAAATCTTCATCTCAAAACCACTGGCACGCTTCACTACTCCAGCACCAATACGTCCTGTCCCAATTACACCAAGTGTCTTCTTATACATTTCTACACCAACAGGACGCACAAATTCCCCTTTTTGGGTATGCTCGTTTAAAAAAGGCACATGACGTGCAGCGCAAAGCATCAAAGCCATCGCGAAATCTGCAACTGAAGAACCATTTGTTCCTGGGGTTATAGTGACCAGTATGTTTTTTTTGCAGCATAGGCCACATCAATTGCGTCATAACCTACCCCGTATCGTGAAATGACTTTCAGGTTCTTGGCTGTTTCAAGGAGTAGACTATCATACTCCTCAAGACCAGCGATGATGCCATCTGCTTGTGCAATGTGCTATACAAGTTGCTCTTGAAGACTTTTCCCAGCTGTGGCTTTGAGATGAATAACTTCACACCCATGCTCTTTAAGCAAATTCAAAGCCTTGTCATCAGAACTTCCAAAAGATCGTGCAGCAGCACCAGAGAATTGAACCAAGGTCTTGTATGCACACCTTTTGCCATAGGGGGAAACAACATTTGCTGGGGAAAGCCCTTAAATATGGGAGCTCCAAGTTCTGATGATCTTGATTCGGCATATGCTGGGTATCTTTGTGAATCAGTCATCCTGGTTACCGATGCCTCAACAGCTGCAAGAAAGTATGCAGAAGATAAGGAGCTCCCTATCATCCAACTGAAAAGCAAGACAGAATCCAGACAAGGCAAATATAACCTTCAGAAAGTCAATAATCTCCACTCATCCTTCAAGCAGGATTTGAGAGGGTACAACGGTGTCAGTACAATATACTTAGAAAACTATGCCAACCTGACCATATTCAGGCAGGAAACCCCTGGAATCACAGTCCTGGCCAGGGCATCACTGCTCACTGATAAGCTTTGAAACGTCTCAAAGGTAGCAAGATGGGAAGATTTGAGGGCTAAAGACTATCCCCCATTTGTGTATGAGGTGCTTGATACAAAACCAGAAGATGAAGTTTCAATATGATTTGTCAAACATAGCCTTTCTTTTTTCTCATTGGGTTCCTCAAAGCACTTTGAAATATGAGTGGAATGCTAGCATAAAAGAATTATAATTTGTACTATCTTCGGGCGATCTTTTAGTTATTCTTGGGATCACCATACTTTGATGCAAAAAACCTACGAGCGGCCTCCCTGCGGGTAATACGTTCTCCTTCATATTCAATATCCTTCTCGGGTTCTGCAAAACCTTTATTCACCCAATTCTCTGACAATCTATGCAGCAAAAGAACTTTATTAAGCACAGCCAATTGTATCGGAATGAAATCAGGATCATCCACAGATACATCATGAGTTGGAACAAGATAGGCGTTTTCCTGCAATAGGGAGTATTGAAGTGCTTCTATAGTGATTTTTGAAGGACTTATTTTTTCTTCAACGGCCATAGCTGCAGCAATACCGGCACAATGACCTAATTGCATCACTACAGGCTGTAAACGAGTTGCTCCATTTACCAATCCAGAAACAGATATCGATTTCTCAATTACCAGTACATGCTCCAAATTTTTGGGCAATAAAGTCTGATAGGGAATACAGAATGCTTGTATAGGAGGAAATTGTATTTCCTTGCATTCAGGGTCTTGCTCTCTATGATGGTCAAGAGGGTAGTCCCCTACCGCTATAGAGTGCTCAAACAATGGACTCTCATCCGGGTTCAATACATCGTTGAGCGTTAACGTTTGAATACCATATATTCTTCGCGCTTCACGGATATAGGGAATCAAGGCCAACCCATCAGACTTACCGCTGTTTCTCTTTTCAAGATACTCATCCTCAGCAAAATCTATTGAACCTGATTGCAAAGAAGACTGAAGCAGATGTACCAACCTTTGGGTTTTTTTTCTTGCTTTTTGCCATAAGAGTTCTCTATCGACAGAAGGATCAAGATAGTTTCCGTAAAAGTCATTGCCTCGTATGGGCCAATTGATCATAGCCTTCTGATTAGGAAGGGCGCCATAAGACAGAAAACGGTCCAAAGAGATTGGAGGAGAGCCTAGAATTTGGGGAAATTCTCCTGTACGAGTCCACTCCAACGTATCCTGATCAAATTGTATAGGCTGTTGCACAACCACCGTTGCAGTCCACGTGAAGTCCTGAGGATGCAAAAGTGGCTCTACTGGTCCAAGATCTTCCTTGAATGCCGATCGTCCTTCGAGGCCTGTATGCCAAGGGAGAGCAGACAAACTGACACAATCTCCAAACTCGTCAGCAAAAATTGTTACAGCAGCCTCAATGCGAAGGGCTCCTTGTGAAGAACTGCTAAATACTGCTCCTACGACACTCTCCCCATCCTCATCCCTTTTCTTCAGGATCTCGGTAGGCTTATATCCCATGTATTGTCTGATTGATTCTTGCTCTTGCAGCATCGATGTGAGAATCTGATGTGCTACATGAGGCTCAAAATGAGTATTGCTCACCCATCCTGTGGCAAGCTCTTGTGCTGAACCGTAATACTGCAACAGATATTTTCTGAACTCACCAAACAAACCGGAAGGCAGAAAATGATTTCCATCAAAAGCACTAACCCCTGCAGCAGAGAGCATTCCTCCCACCCATGAAGTCGCTTCTGTCAGTATGACATCACAGCCATGACGAGCTGCCGACAGAGCTGCACACACACCAGAAGAAGAACCTCCGATTACCAAAACATCTGTATACAGGGATTCCATATTCACTTTTTCCTTTACACACTTATCTCAATTTTGCAGGGCCGGTTGTTGATCTCACCTTCAATGAAGGTTTCATTATGATATCTTCTTGATCATGTCCAGCAAGGACTGCTTCAAGCATATCAAAGGCTTTGATGCCGATTTCTCGTTTTGGTTGGGCAATGGTGGTCAGAGGGTGCAAGCTTTGGTGTTCTGCAATAGACAGATTATCATACCCGATCACTGAAATATCCGTTGGCACCCGTAAGCCTCTTTCCAAGATTGCCCGTAAAGAGCCCACAGCTGCATAATCAGTCGAAGCAAAGATTGCTGTAATGTCATGATTTTGATCGAGCAATCTGTTGGTGGCTACATACCCTCCCTCAACTGTCAGTTCTGATTTTACCGTAAAAGAGGATAAATCCAACTGAATTCCCTGCTCTACCAATGCTTGTAAAAATCCAGCATACCTATCCTCGATCTCGGAATAATGCACACGAGAGGAAGATAAGAAACCAATTTTGGAATGTCCTAGGTCCAGCAAATGCTTTGTTGCAAGATATCCGCCAAAAACGTTATC
>JAGYOG010000025.1 GCA_018399495.1 Sphaerochaeta sp. | reverse complement strand
GAAGGATATATAAACACCTTTGTAGAAAATTTAAAATCTTCCTCTCCCAAAATTGCAGACTACGCGCTTTCTATCTTGGGTGGTGCAATCAATGGGGTGGTCAACAGTGCCATCGCTTTGGTATTTAGTATTTACTTGCTCTTTGGTAAGCGCAGGTTGCTGTCCCAGCTTGCTTATTTGATGGAACGTTTCATCCCTGAGAAGTACTGCCGTAAGATTGTGCATGTGAAAGTAGTTGCAAACAGAACATTTGGCAAGTTCTTCACGGGTCAGTTTGTAGAAGCAATCATCTTGGGTTCTCTCTGTACACTCGGAATGTTGCTCTTCCGCTTCCCCTATGCCTTGACCGTTGGATCGGTAGTGGGTATGACAGCCATCATCCCCTTGGTTGGTGCCTATCTTGGAGGGGCAATAGGATTCGTCCTGCTCTTCAGTCAAGGGTATCAGACGGCTCTTCTGTTTGTACTCTTTCTGGTTATTCTCCAGCAGCTGGAAGGAAATATCATTTATCCCAGGGTGGTAGGGACTTCTGTTGGACTACCAGGGGTATGGGTATTCGCTGCCGTCATTCTTGGAGGTGGTCTCTTTGGTATTCCTGGCATTCTGTTTGGGGTTCCTTTTGCAGCAACAATCTATCAATTGCTAAAAGTAGAGAAGGACCAAAAGATTCCTGTTGCTTGAGTAATGAGCACTATAATAAAAAAAAGCTACTGGCATGTGTAATGTTACAGAATTGGACATAATTCTCTTCTTTTGGTGTGTCTAAAAAGAATGGGTTTTGTGTATAAAGTGTTTAATAAATTTAGAACATGTACAAAATATGCACATAGATACTGATTGCAATTCTTTCTTAACCTATGCTAAAAGCGATAAAAAAATAGTACAAAATATTTATATAATACTATAATGTAACAAAATAATCAAATTAACTAAACAAAATTTTGATAATTGGCACAATTTATGCAATATACTTTGTAACAGTTTTTTTCAACATTAGGAGGAAAAAAAATGAAAAAAGTGCTATGTGCCATACTTTTGGTCACAATTGTAATGTCCGGCTTGTTTGCACAAGGTGCACAAGAAGCAGCAGGTCCGAAGGGCGAAAAACCCTACGAGATTGCTGTAATCATCAAGGCTACTGATTCTGATTTCTGGCAGTATATGCTTGTTGGTGTTTTAAACTATGAGTTTGAACATCCTGATTTGGTCAACGTAACGACCTACGGCCCACCCTCTGAATCAGATATCGACCAGCAGATTGTCATTCTTGAGAATGTCATTTCGACCAATCCCGATGCTATTGTCATTTCTTCCACCAGTTCAGATGCATCTGTACCAGCTCTTGAACAGGCTTATGACAAGGGAATCAAGATTGTTACCGTTGACAACAGGGTGAACACTGACAAGGTGCACACCTTCTTGGCTACCGATAACACGCTTGGTGGTTCACTTGCTGCAGAGAAGATGGTTGAGTATCTGAAGAAAAACAACATCTCTACCGCTGGAAAGAAAATTGCTGTAGTGAGTGCAATGGCTGGTGTCCAGGTATTGACCGATCGTGACAATGGATTTCTCACCCGCATCAATGAATTGCTTCCTGGCATCGAGGTAATTCCTACCAGATATGTGGATAATGACATTATCAAGTCTCTCTCCACAACTGAGGATTTGATTACCACGTATGGTGATGACTTGATTGCAATCTTTGCAGACAATAACCAATCTGCAGACGGTGTAGCTCGTGCAATTACAGAGCAGGGTCTGAAAGACAAGATTATCATTACTGCTTATGACAGCGATCCAGAAGAAGTCGCAGCAATCAAGAGTGGCGTTATCAAGGCTCTCATGGTCCAGGATCCATATGGTATGGGTTACAAGGGCGTCGATTTTGCAGTGAAGGCTATCGAAGGTGCAACCCTTCCAGAATATGTCGACACTGGTGTAGTTGTTGTTGAAAAGCACAATGTCAACGATCCAGAAGTACAGGGTATTCTTGATCCGTTCACAATGAAAAAGTATTGATTGTCTCTCTGAACTGAAGTCTCTGGCTCCTTTTGATAGGAGGAGCTGGAGACACGTTTAGCTGTATAAAAGGAAGGAGGTCCAGAATGGAGACAAGACCATTCTTGGAATTGAAGGGAATATCCAAGCAGTTTCCTGGAGTTAAGGCACTTGACAATGTGGATTTAACCGTTTATCCCGGTGAGGTGCATGCCTTGGTAGGGGAAAATGGAGCGGGTAAGTCCACTATCATCAAGATTATCATGGGCGTCTACCAAGAGGACGAGGGGACGATTACTCTGAATGGAGAGCAGGTCACCATACCGAATGTTATTGAAGCGGACCGATTGGACTTGGCAGCTGTATATCAGGACTTGACGCTTGCTGCTGACCTTTCGATCGGGGAGAACTTCTTTATGGGACAGTTTCCCAGAAAGAAGAATGGAATGATTGATTGGAATCATGTGTATTCCAAGACTGCAGAGACCTTGAAAGCCTTAAATGTGGATGTCGATCCTCGGCTACGCATTACCGAACTTTCTCCTGCAATGCAGGAAATGGTCGCTATCGCAAAAACAGTTCACAAGAAATCGAAGCTGGTCATCTTTGATGAGCCGACTGCCTTGTTGAGCAATGAAGAAGTAGAAATATTGTTTGAGATAATCAAGAAGCTGAAGGCTTCCGGTATCTCGGTTATTTACATATCACACCGTCTCGAAGAAATCTTTACCGTTTCAGACCGTGTTACTGTGCTCAAGGACGGCCAGCATGTCAAAACACTTCCGGTTAAAGAAACAAACGAAGATCAATTGATTTCCTATATGGTTGGACGTTCCCTCACTGATATGTACAACATTGAACACTACCCCAAAGGGGAAGAGTTGTTGCGTGTTGAGGATCTGAATCGAGGAAAGGCTCTGAAAAACATTTCCTTCTCCGTGAAGAGAGGAGAGATTTTTGGGTTGTTCGGCCTCGTTGGCTCGGGAAGAACCGAGGTAGTCAGGGCAATTTACGGAGCAGATTCCATCGAGAGCGGAACTGTGTATTTTAAGGGAAAAAAGGAAGTGATCAATCATCCTTCCAAGGCCATCTCCCTGGGAATTGGACTGTTGCCAGAGGACCGAAAACATCAAGGTTTGGCCTTGACTCAGTCCATCAATCACAACATAAATCTGGCATCATATAAGGCAATCTCAAAATTCAATTTTGTATTGGAGAAGAGAGAGAGACAGCGTTCAGTTGAATATGTGAACCAGTTGAAGGTAAAGACTCCTTCCATTCATCAGCTGGTGGGCAACCTCTCAGGAGGAAACCAGCAGAAGGTAATCATTGCTAAGTGGCTCTGCTGCGAAAGCAAACTGTTCATTTTCGATGAACCCACTGTTGGAATTGATGTCGGGGCAAAACAAGAGATCTACAAGTTGATCGAACAATTGACGAAGGAAGGACATGCAGTCATTTTGATTTCCTCATACCTTCCCGAGATTATGGGACTTGCTGATAGAATTGGTGTTTTGCATGAGGGGTCAATGCCGAACATTGTTGAACGAGAAGCATTCAGTGAGGAAACCTTGCTGAGATACGCATCAGGCTTGTGATTGGAAAGCAAGGAGATAAAGATGAAATTGTTTTCAAAGAAAAATACTAAATTCAGGATCGCTGAAGGCAACCTGATAGTAATTGTAATCGTATTGATGGTGATCCTTTCGTTCGCAACAAAGAATTTTTTCACTGTCAATAATTTAAGAAATCTGGTTCGGCAAACCTCGGTCAACGGCATTATTGCTCTGGGAATGACCTTTGTTATCATCTCGGGTGGAATAGACCTTTCAGTTGGCTCCGTTGTTGGTGTTGCCAGTATTGTAGTTGCTAAGCTTTTGGTAGCAGGCATGGGAGTATTCCCCGCTATAATTATCGCATTGCTTGTTTGTGTACTGTTGGGCACCCTTAATGGACTGATTATCCACTATGGCAAGGTCCCACCGTTTATAGCCACCTTGGGAATGATGCAGGCAGCCCGTGGTATTGTTATGTTGCTTTCCAATGCTCGTATGGTCGCGGGGCTTCCGAAGGTTTTTACCGGTTTTGCACAGTTGGTGTTCTTGGGATTTCCCTCTCTGTTCTTTGTCTGGTTTTTGGTCATTCTTGTCACCTTTGTGCTGACCACAAAAACCATTTTTGGACGAAATATCTTTGCTTATGGAAGCAACATTGAGGCAGCAAGACTCTCCGGAATCAATACCGCAAAAGTAACAGTGAGTGTCTATGCTATGAGTGGATTGCTTAGTGGTATTGCCGGTATTCTGATGACCAGTCGTCTTGCCAATGGTATTCCTACCGCTGGACAAGGGTATGAGATGGATGCCATCGCATCTGCAGTTGTCGGTGGAGCCAGTTTGAGTGGTGGTTCTGGAACCGTCATCGGTACTGTGTTGGGTGCCTTGTTGATTTCTCTTATTCAAAATGGAGGAAACTTGCTTGGCATCAATTCCTTTATCTTGCAGATCATTGTTGGTGTCCTGATTGTAGCTTCTGTTTGGTATGACCAAATAAGAAAGACGAAGAAGAACTAGTATATAATTATAGAAAGGGGATGGTTATGAAGCGATATGTCTTGGCACATGATCTGGGTACTTCAGGGAATAAAGCAACACTATTTGATGAAAAGGGAGTATTGATAGGAAGTAGAGTGACTCCCTATCAGATGGAGGTGTTTAATTCCAATTGGGCTGAACAAGACCCATCCATCTGGTGGAATGCTGTTTGTTCTTCTTCCAGGGAAGTGCTTTCAACAATCAACCCCAAGGATGTTGCAGCAGTTTCCTTCAGCGGGCAGATGATGGCTTGTCTGCCGGTGGATAAAAAAGGAAAACCTTTGCACAATGCCTTGTTGTATTGCGACCAACGGAGTACGGAAGAAGAGCAGGAGTTCATCCAGGCTCTTGGGTTTGACCGGATTTATCAGATAACCGGTCATAGGCCCAGTGCTTCCTACTCTCTCACCAAACTCCTGTGGATCAAGAAGCATCGTCCCGAAGTCTATGAAAAAACATACAAAGTACTCCAGGCAAAGGATTATATGAATTTCTTGCTCACCGGAGAGTATGCAACCGATTATAATGATGCTTCAGGAACCAATGCCTTTGATCTTGCTTCGTTAAACTGGTCAGATGTAATTCTCAATGCAATGGGGGTTCCCTCTTCCTTGTTCCCTAAAGCTTACCCCTCATCAACCAAGATTGGAGAGGTACATCAACGAGCCAGTGAAGAGACCGGTATTCCTGAAGGAACCCCTGTTATCGTGGGAGCCGGAGATGGGGGCTGTGCCAGTCTTGGTGCTGGATCAGTGGCCTTCGGAAAACCTTACATCTATATGGGGTCTTCTTCCTGGGTATCTATTGCAAGTAAGAATCATCTTTCTGATCCTAAAAAGATTGGTTTTACTTGGGCACATCCCGTTGCTGGTTTGTATCAACCATGTGCAACGATGCAGACAGCTGGTGGATCTTTTTCTTGGTTTGCAAAGACCTACATGGGTGACGACAAGGGCAAGACACTTGATACTATCAATGATTTAGCCAAGGAGTCCCAGCCTGGGGCAAATGGTTTATTCTTCCTTCCCTACCTAATGGGAGAACGATCTCCTTGGTGGAATACCAAGGCGAAAGGGGCTTTTGTGGGTATGGATGTCTCAACAACCTTCCCTGATCACTGCCGAGCCCTACTCGAGGGAGTGGCGATGAACCAGAAACTCAACTTTGCAGGAATGTTATCTGAGATTCCTGACCGCAGGGTGATGTTCATAGGAGGAGGTGCCTTGAATACCTTCCTCCGACAGGTACTGGCCGATGTTTTTGGTTGTGAGATTGTTGTGCCCCAGTTTCTCACTGAGGCGACAAGCATGGGAGCAGCCTTGCTTGGAGGAGTGGGCTGTGGCTTGTATGAGGACTTTTCCATAATCGAAAACATGAATCCCATCAAGGAAGTCGTAAAGCCAAATAGGAATAACTCTGCATTCTATGAAGAGTTGACAGAACGATTCGCTGATCTGTATCGCAGTCTTGAACCTTGGTTCAATCGGTAATGGAAGAGAAAGGGGCCAACAATGTATGACAGACTCATCCTATCGCATAATCTGGGAACAACTGGGGACAAAGCGGTAGTGTATGATGAAAAGGGAAATATCATCAGTTCCTGGCTTTCTCTTTACAGGGTCATCTATCAAGAGGGTAATAAAGTAGAACAAGACCCTAGTGATTGGTGGTGTGCTGTCTGCGAGTCCACAAAGAAGGTTATGCGGGGTATCAACGAGAAATCAATTGCTGTGGTTACCTTTAGTGGACAGATGATGGGATGCCTCTGTCTCGACAAGGCAGGAGACCCAATTGGTAATGCAATCATTTGGGCAGATATGCGTTCAGACAAGGAATCGATGCAATTGTTGAACCAGATTGATGAGAAACTCTTTTTCCATATTACAGGCCATAGGATCAGTGCTTCCTATACCTTGAGTAAACTGCTTTGGATCATGCATCATCGTCCAGACGTCTTTGCCAAGACCACTAAAGTAGTCCAAGCGAAGGATTATATCGTTTATAAACTTACGGATAAAATTGTTACCGATTACTCTGATGCATCGGGAACAAACCTGTTTAATCTTACAAAGCGACAGTGGTCCCGTACCTTGACAAGCATTATCGGGATCAATCCAAAAATACTCCCTGAGGCTATTCCGTCTACCGAAATTGCAGGCTATGTAACCATGGATGCGTCCGTTGCAACAGGGTTGCTTCCAGGCACCCCGGTTGTCATCGGGGCAGGGGATGGTATATGTGCCTCCTTGGGTGGAGGTTGTACCACTGAGGATGATGCGTATCTCTACTTTGGGTCATCAGCATGGATCGGGATGGTCAAGCAGTCTCCGTATTGGGAGCCAAAGATGCGAACCTTCAATTGGTCATTCATTCAGCCTGATCAGATTGCCCCGTGTGGTACCATGCAAGCAGCTGGGGCTTCTCTGGATTGGCTGAAGGATGAACTGGCAAGGGAAGAAGTCTCCCAAGCGGCATTGCAACGCAGCTATCCACAGCATTTGATCGAAATGCTGGTCACCCAATCGCCCCCTGGGGCAAATGGATTGCTGTTCCTTCCCTATCTTATGGGTGAGCGTAGCCCCTACTGGGATCCCCAGGCTCGTGGTGCCTTCATCGGTCTTAAACGAAACACACGTCGCTCTGATATGTTCCGCGCTTGTTATGAGGGCGTGGCAATGAATCTTAAGATTATTTGGGAAGCTCTCAAACCCATAAACAAAGCAACAGAATTGGTGGTGATTGGAGGACAAGCCAATAGTGACATCAACAAGCATATCATTGCCGATGCCTTCAATATTCCAGTGGTATCACATAACCATCTCAAGGACAGCAAAAACTTTGGGGCGGCAGTAATCGGAGGCTTGGGAATAGGGATGTACGAGAGTGCTGACGTGGTGAAGGAGCTACTCCATTACGAGCGACGCATACTTCCAAACGAAGCAAATGTTGAATTTTACGATCGCTATCTACCCCTATATGAACAAGCCTATACAAGTTTGGTCGATTTCTATCAGAATCTCGACCAATTTACCAATACAAAGGAGGGTTGAGTATGAGTGAACTACTATTACAATTACAACAAGCTAACGTCACAGAGGCCATGAAGCGTTTCGGCTTCAAACTGGAAGATATGTTTCCTGGTATTAATGAACTCAAAGAGAATCCGTACCGAAAACATACATGGATTGTGAAAGAGAATCATGGGTTTTTAGTTGTGAATGCGATCCCAGAAAAGGATGACCAAGATTATTTGTTCTGGGAGGAATGGTACTCACATGCGGATGAGTTTCATCATCATATTCTCTCGCTTTGGAAGCCTCATATCCATCATGAGATATTTACAGCTCCAGATTCAGATGACATCCATCCCCCACAATGTTTTTCCCGGAACTGGTACGTAGTAGAAGATGAGGATATGCGGGCCTTGTTGTTGCGGAGGTAGGTATGGAGTATCGTTATTTCGGAAATACGGGACTGCGTATGAGTGCCATTGCTCTTGGTACGCAAACCTTTGGTTGGAATATTGAGGAAAAGGAATCGAAGGTATTGCTAGAGGAATACTTCCAAGCAGGTGGAAACTACCTCGATACTGCTGATTCCTACAACAACGGAGATTCTGAAAGAATCCTGGGGTCCTGGATTAAGGATATTGGTTCTAGGAGGGATGATTTGATCCTAGGCACCAAGGTGTTCTTTCCAACTACTGAGAACGTTAATGATACCGGTGCAAGTCGTAAACATATCCTAAACAGTGTGGAAACTAGTCTTAGACGACTCAATACAGAATATATCGATTTACTACAGATTCATTGTTTGGACAAAAGGACTCCCTTTGAGGAGACCTTGAGAACCCTGGATGATCTTGTCTCAGCTGGTAAGGTCCGCTACCTCGGTGCATCCAACTACACCCCATCAGATTTGATGAAAAACCTTATGATTGCTCGCTATACCCAGAAGGAGCCTTTCGTAAGCCTGCAGTTGGAGTACAGCCTGCTGGTGCGTAGTCCTGAGTGGGAACTGATACCTATGTGCGAGAAAGAAGGGGTAGGGATGCTTGCATGGTCCCCCTTGGCCGGTGGTTGGCTCAGTGGAAAATACCGAAGGGGGAAGGACATCCCCCGAAACAGCCGTGCAGGAAGGCAGGACCGATGGGATGACCAGGCTGAACAACGTGGAAGCGAACAGGCGTTTGACATCATTGAGGTCTTGTATGAGATCGCTGAGGAAGTTAGGTGCAGTGTATCGCAGGTAAGTATAAACTGGGTTAGGCAAAATCCAGCGGGTATCATTCCTCTTATAGGAGCTCGCACTGTCAGCCAGCTCAGGGAGAACCTTGACTCACTGTCTTGGTTGTTGAGTGATGATCAGATGAAACGATTGAACGATGTCAGTTCCATTGGGAAACCATCGCCTTATAGCTTTATCGAACGCTATACAAGGGAGTAGTACATGGCAGAACGTGTCACAGTAATTGGTAGTTTTGTAGTTGATCTCATGGCACGGTCCCCCCATATTCCCGTACAGGGAGAGACAGTGAAGGGAACCATTTTCAAGATGGGCCCCGGAGGAAAGGGTTCCAACCAGGCCGTAGCAGCTCACCGCTGTGGTGGAGATGTGGTACTGGTCACAAAAGTGGGAAACGATGTGTTTGGAAAGGTCGCCAAGGATTTCTATGCCGATGAAAAGATGGATAGCCGGTATGTATTCGAAGATCCTGAACTGGCAACAGGTATTGCATTGATCATGGTGGATGAACATACCTCCCAGAACAGTATCACGGTTGTCCCTGGAGCTTGTGGTGCGATCAGTCAGGAGGAGATACGGTCAATCGATACCATATTGGATGATACCAATGTCCTGGTTGCTCAGCTGGAGACCAACCTTGATATCCTTCCTCCAGCGGTAGCTCGGGTGCATGCTGCCGGTGGGATTTCCTTGCTCAATCCAGCTCCAGCTCCTGTTGAGCCTTTGGATGATGAGTTTATTGGCATGTTTGATTTGGTAACACCAAATGAGACTGAGGCTTCTTGCTTGACCGGTGTCGATGTTGTAGATCGTCAGACTGCATACAACGCAGCATTGGCCTTGCAATCCAAGGGAGTCAAAGATGTCATCATCACCATGGGGAAAATGGGTTGTTTTCTTCTTACTGCAGAGAAGGAAGCCTTAATGTTTCCCACCATGGATGTAAAGGTTGTTGATACCACTGGTGCAGGGGATGCATTCAACGGGGGGTTGGCAACAGCACTCAGCAAGGGCGAGGATTTGAAACAGGCAATCTATTTTGCAACAGCCGTTGCTTCTCTTTCGGTAACCAAGGTTGGTACGGCTCCTGCAATGCCTACTTATAACGAAGTACAGATGTTCCTTTCATCTTTGGATAAAAAAAACTATTGGGAGTGTGTGAAATGATTGTAACAAGAACAGCAGCAGAAGCAATATTAAGTACTACAGGATCGGGAAACAAGGTTCGATGGTTGGTAAGCAAGGAAGATGGGTCAAGCCATTTTGAGATGCGGGAGATTAGGATTCCTCTTGGCGGAAAAAGCAGCAACGGGAGCCACGAACATGAGCATGTCGTGTATGTCCTGCAAGGGAAAGGTAGAGTGGTTGGACCCAAGGAAGAAAAGGTTCTGCTTCCAGGTACGTCGGTATTCGTTCCCGGAGGAGATGAGCATCAGTGGTTGAATGACTCACTGGAAGAAGATTTGGTCTTCCTCTGTGTCATTCCATCGGGAAGTGAAGATTTTTTGAAGTGAGGAGTGAAATGGAATTTACAAGCGCCTGGGTCGATAGAAATGAACAAATCAAAATTGTGAAGAAAACACTACTCAAACCAAAAGCAAATGAGGTTGTGGTGCGTATTAAGGCGTGTGGAATTTGTGGGACTGATATCCACTTTGTCAAGGATCTTCCCACAGGAACCTTGACCCCGCTTGGTCATGAAGTTGCCGGGTATATCCACGAAGTAGGATCAGATTTTCCTGGTTTGAAGGTCGGAGATTCGGTGGTGGTTGAAAACAATATTGCCTGCGGAAGATGTAGTCAGTGTCTGAATCAAAAGCCGCAAGCCTGTGAAAATATCTACAGTTACATGGATGATCAGGCAGGAATGGGGCAGTTTTTGGTAGTCCCCCGGGAGATGGTGATTCCCTACGAAGGACTCGACTATCCTGAAGCTACCCTAGCTGAGCCTATTACTGTTGCCCTTGATCTCAGCCGGGAGGCCGCTGTAGAACTTTTTGATGATGTACTGATCATGGGACCGGGAATCATCGGTTTGAGCTGTATCAAGCTTGCCAAGTTACGCGGTGCACGAAATGTGGTCATGGTAGGGCATCATCTCGATACTCCCCGGGGAGCATATCGAGCCGAGGTTGCTAAGAAGCTTGGAGCCGACTTGGTCATTGATAGTGCTAAGGCGGGGTGGAAGGATGCGATTAAGCAACAGTTTCCCAAGCTGTTTAACCGGGTGATTGTCACCTCTCCTCCTGCAACGCTTGATGATGGTATTGAGCTCGCCGGATTCTGTGGGTCGATAGTCTACGACGGTATCGATTTCAAACATGATCAGGTAACATTTTCAGCAAATGATTTCCATTTCTCCAAGAAGCGTCTTATCGCCTCTCATGCCATCCCCAACTGGGGATTCCCCCAAGCCTTTGAGCTGTTGAAGCAGGGCCATATTCCCAGTTCTCTCTTGCTGACGCATCGATTTACCATGGATGAGCTAGATGCGGCATTTGCAGTATTTGGAAATAAGGAGGAGCAGGTTATCAAGCCGGTGATACTCATTGACTAGAAAAAAGTAGCAGACCACCTCTTCTGGTGGCCTGCATACAAGTTAATGGGGCAGTACACCCTTACGGATGATGATACATCCATATTTTACGATGGAACCAGAAACCACTACAGCATACGCCCGTTTTGCTCTGTCATAGAACTCCTGGCGTTCGATCTTTTGGATTTTTGGTATATCAGGCCAGTACTTGTCCAAGACAGCCTGGAATGACGCCTCCACTGCAGGATCTGCGCTATCGCCTTCAGAAGGTTGCATCATCACTACCGGATCTTTGACATAATCATCAGGATTCATCAGACGGAAGATGCCATCCAGTAGGTCTTCTGCCTTGATTCCATCAGCTCTGATACAGCGGGAGGATCGGGTGTCTCCAGGATAGAATGCGTCGACGATGACAATCTCATCACCATGACCCATTCTATCGAGTGCTTCCAGTAGTTCTGGACCAATGTAAGGGGAAATTCCAATCAACATGAGGCTACTCCTTTTCTTCTCTCACCTGGATAAAGACCAAGCAAGGTAGGTTTATACCTCTAGTGTAAAACTGATTTATGTGGATGTCAAATCATTATTATATAAAAACTTAACTGTATTTTACAGTCGACTATTTATGCCCTGGAGAAACCCGATGAAGCTACTTGCCCTTGAAATCAGCACCTCATCCTCGAAAGCTCAATACCTCGATACCATAACGGGCGAATCGACATTGCTTGTGGAGAGAAATCCCTCCTCGAGCGATGCAGAGTTGCTGTGTAGGCATGTCATACAGCTGGGGAAACGTGTAGCCGAAGGTAGAACAGTTGACCGTATAACCACCGCGGGGACATGGCATAGCCTGGTGGTTTGCGATGCATCCAATGTACCCATTCAACCACTCACCGACTGGACGGATGTCTCTGGACGTGCCTTCTGTAGAGAGCTTAGGGAGGACCCCTCTTTTGTTGAGGAGTACTATAGGGAAAGTGGTGCAATGGTGCACGCACTATATCCCTTCTTCAAGCTCTTGAAACAGAAGAAAGAGGGGATTGCTCTAACAGGTCGACAAATCGGTTCTCTCGCTGGCTACCTCCACTATCTTCTTACTGGTACCGTCAAGGAAACAGCTTCCATGCTTAGTGGCATGGGGCTTCTCTCCACCTCTTCGATTGATCTGCATCCTATGGCTAAAGCCTTGGATTGCAAGGTTGGCCCTATCTGTACTTGGAATGACTGCAGTACACTCACAGCCGAAGGAGCAAGAGTGCTGGGACTACGCGAAGGTATTTCTGTTCTTCCTCCTCTCCCCGATGGTGCATTGAATCAAGTCGGATCAAGAGCAGAGAAACCTGGGGTCATGACGCTCTCCTTGGGTACCAGTGGAGCAATGAGAATGGTCATCCCAGAACCTTGGTTTTCGTCTACCCATGCTACATGGCTATATCGTAGTGTGGATAATGGGTTCCTGCTCGGAGCAGCCACTAGTGGTTGTTCCAACTGTGTAGATTGGTACAAGGAACACGCCTTTAATCCAGATGTTACATATGCTCAGATTGAAGATTCACTGATTGAAGGCTCACGGACTCCACTATTCCTTCCTTTCCTGGTGGGAGAGCGTTGTCCAGGATGGGATGACACCCGTCTTGCAAGTTTCCATGAGGTGGAAGCTTGCATGACAACCCACACGTTCTACCAAGGGGTTTTGGAAGGTGTCGTTGCCAATCTCTATCAGTGTTATGTGGAACTTCTGGGAAGTGGGTACATACCTGAAGGCATCAGGCTCTCAGGTGGTGTATTGCACTCTTCTTTCTGGAAACAGTTGTGCTGCAACTATTTTGGCGTGCCTATGCAAGAGGATTTTCAGGATCAGACTTCCCTCTATGGTGCACTTATACTGGCCGCTCGTTCTGCCCATGAAGAAATACCAGGCCCTTTGCAAAACAAGCCCAATGTACTGAATCCAGAACCAGAAATCAGAGAATACTATACTAGACATTTTAAAAAATACCGATATTGGTATGAAAAAACAAAAAGAAAGATATAAAACGAGAAAGGAGCATTCTATGAACTCATTCCTTGTATTGATAACCGCCCGTTCGTTTGGGAGTTCAGATGAGAAAGCCTGGGAGCTGTTGCGTACCCACGGATGTAAAGTCCGACATATAAAAGCAACAGAGACAGAAAGTGTCACAGACCAGCTGCATGATCAGATAGCAAACGCTGACGGGATAATTGCAGGACTGGAATCATATGACAAAGCACTGCTCAGCAAAGCGAAGAAACTGAAAGTAATCTCTCGCTATGGGGTCGGGTATGATGCAATTGATCTTGATTATGCAAGAGAGCGGGATATCAAGGTGACCATAACCCCGGGAGCAAATGGGGACTCTGTGTCCGATTTGGCAGTCACTCTGATGCTCTCAGCTGCCAGGCATGTTCCCTATATGGATTATCAGATGAAAAGGGGTGAATCAAAACGTCCCATTGGTGTGGAAATGTGGAGAAAGACCCTGGGGGTTATCGGAACAGGAAGGATCGGGGCTGGTGTGGTCAAGCGTTGCAAGGGTTTTGAGATGAAGGTTCTCTGCCATGATGTCTATGAGAATGAGGAACTGAAGCAACACTACGGGGCTATGTATGTAGATTTCGCCACTTTGGCAAGCACGAGTGACTTCATCTCCATCCATACGCCTTTGACTGAAGAGACAAAGAACTTATTTAATGCAGAAGCATTTGCCAGCATGAAACCACGAGCGGTGTTGGTCAATACTGCGCGAGGGGGAATTATAGATGAAGAAGCATTGGCTGTTGCTCTTGAGAGTGGACAGATTGGTGCTGCTGCCTTGGATGTAAGCTCCCAGGAACATCCCGAGACTGGACCGCTTGCATCCCTGCCTTCCTGTATCCTTACTCCACATGCAGGAGCAGCTACCTATGAAGCGTCAAGCAATATGAGTCTTATGGCCTCCCAGAATCTTATCGATATACTGGAAGGCCATGTGTGTGACTATTGTGTAGGTTGAATGGTTATGCCTGATGGCAAAGCCGCTGAGCTCCTGCGCAAGGTAACATACCTTGATCTTCCCCTTTGCATCGCGTGCGATGGTCTCCTCGTTTACGGAGAAGCCGAACGAGGAGAAGTAGGAGAGGGTGCCCTCGATGTTTAAGCGCCTGAAGCCGATGTATTCCCTTAGTGGTACTCGCCTCCAAGGCAATGGATGGCATTACCGATATCAGGCCAATCTTATGGATTTATTCAGACAGTGCTTCAGGCATAGGGGTTGCTTCTTCTTATGTTCATATTATGAGTTTGTATAACCTTTCCTGAAGGCATCCAGATCGATGTGGTAACGGTTCAGCATATTATAGACCGTTCCTCTTGATATTCTGAGAAGTGTGGATACTTCTCGTACGTTTCCATTTGTTTTCTGGAGAATCTGTATCAACTTCTCTCGTTTTCCTTCCTCCAGAGAAAATCCATCTTGCTGTGCCTGGTTCTGGGAAAACTCATTCGGTTGGTAATTCACAATGGTACTCGGGATATCATGGATGGTTATCAGATCATTTTCGCAAATTACTGCTGCACGCTGTAGTACATTTTCCAGCTCCCTGATGTTGCCAGGCCAATCGTATGCTTCGAAAAGTCTACATACCATGTCATCAATAGTTAGGTTTATTTTTTCGAATTGGTGTTTAAATTTCTTGAGGAAGAACTCAACAAGCTTGAGGATGTCGTCATTTCTATCACGTAGTGGGGGAAGATTGATTGAAAGTACGTTCAAGCGGTAGTACAGGTCATTTCTGAACGTTTGTTCCTGGACTGCAATTGCAAGGTCCTTATGGGTTGCAGCAATCACCCGAACATTCACAGGAATCGGATATTTACCCCCAATTCGTACTACTTCTTGGGTCTGCAATACACGGAGAAGGACTGCCTGCACTTCCAGAGGCATCTCCCCAATCTCATCCAAGAAAAGGGTTCCTCCTTCAGCAAGCTCAAATTTTCCAAGGCTTCCGCTGCTCTTTGCACTGGTAAAGGCCCCGCCTTCATACCCGAATAATTCACTTCTGATCAACTCACGGGAAAGAGCCCCACAGTTGATGGCGATAAACGGTTTATTCCTTCGTTCACTTGCATTATGGATGGCTTGAACCAACAGCTCTTTTCCTGTTCCAGTCTCTCCCATCACCAACACATTTGCAGTGTTTTTGCTTGCAAGCTGGGCAATTTTCAGAGGTTGCTCCATAGCTGTGGAGGTTCCTATGATATCTGAGAAGCTGTACCGGGCATTGGCTCCAGATACCTTGTTGACGATTCTTCGTACCGTGGCAGGGGTTCTTACCAAGATGACGAGATTGATGCCAAGTTTGTCAAGATTTAATGTATAGGTGGAACAGGTGATATGAGCATATGAAGATCCAATCTTAATAGGAAGATCCTGCTCGTCAAGCATCTTCCCTTGTCCTGCCAGTGCAGTAAGATTTATATCAGTGTGGAACAAATCTTTCAAAAAACGCCCTTCCCAAGCTCCCTGTACCTTGAAAATGTCAAGTGCTTGTCGGTTGATCTGTTTGATCACCCCCTCCCGGTCGATGGCTATGATTCCCGTGTCGACATACTCGAGCAGTGTTTTTTGCTGTTGGATGACCTTTTCTTGGTCACTTAGCTTCAGTTTGAACATCAACTCCCGTTCAATGGCGTTGGACGATGCTTGCACCGTCGGCGTTATGGTTTCAAAATCGTTGTACCTTGTGATAGGGCAGGCAACGTTGAGGCATCCCACAATTGAGTTGCCTATATGCAGTGGATTTGCGTAGCATGCCCATGAATGGTTTACTTTTCTCCAATGCTCTGACCCCACTATTTTTACCGGGCTGTCGATGGTGAGTGCCAAGCCAATTGCATTGGTTCCTACATACTGCTCGCTATGGATGGTTCCCTCCTTCGGATAACTGATTTCTGGATAGGCTGTAGGATTGGCCAGAACTTCCAGGATTACTGCATCGGCATCACAGAGGGTGATAACGGCTTGTTCATCTTTGATCAAGGTAAAGAGCTTATGCATGTAGGGCAGGGAAGAGGTAATTAGTTCCTGGACTTTCCTCCGCCGTTGATTCAGTTCCTGGTCAGAAACTGTTTGCATATCTGCAAGGAATGGATCGATACCCAGATCTCTTGAGCGATGCCAGGATGCTGCAATCTCGGGAGTAACCATGCTTAGTTCCACCGATTTTTGGTGGAGTGCAAATTCCTGCCATAGTTCGAAAATTTGATGCTCATTCATGTTCATTCCTTGTAGGTCCGATTATGATTCAAATTCTTTCAGGAGTTTGAAAGCAGAACTGGTTCCGATGCGTTTTACTCCCAAATCCAAAGCTTGCTGTACCCGTTTCATAGAAGAGAACCCACCAGCTGCCTTGACGTTTGTTGCGGTGCCTGAGACTGCCCTAGCCATGATGGCAACTTGTTCCATGGTAGGGGAGGATAGATAGCCGGTAGCCGTTTTTATGAAATCTGCCCCCTCCTCGGCGCTGATGAGGGAAGCAGTACGAATCTCTTCATCGGTAAGGAGAGATACTTCGAGGATTATCTTTAAAATGGCTGAACCGGTAGCTTTCCTGCACTCCCGTGCTTCCTTTCTGATTTGATCCCAGTTTCCTTCTTTAAGAGCACCCAAATCGAGGACATAGTCACAATCGCTGGCACCCGCTCTCAGGCAAAGCTCAATTTCATGGCACTTCGCTTTAATAGACCATGAGCCATGAGGGTAGGCTATTGCACTGGTGATTCCCGTCTTACTCCCCTTCAAGAGACTTGCTGCATAGGGGATGTAGACTGGTTCAATTGCGACGGTGGCAAACTCATACTCGATTGCTTCCCTGCACAGTTGTTCTATCTGTTCTCTGGTTGCCTCAGGCTTGAGTAAGGTATGATCGATGAGGTGACAAAATGCTTTACTGTCCATGATATTCTCCCTTAATAGGCGGAAAGGTTGCCTGGTGTTTGCGATAGGCAGATGCGATGCGTTACAGGAAGTGCCGGGTCAGGTACTGAACAGGCAATCTCCAGGTTTGTGGTCGGTATACCCTGGTTCTTGTACAGGGAGAGAGCTGTCTCGATATGCTCTGGAGTAACTCCATCGAGCGAGGTTCCTGTTCCCAGACACAGATGGTTCAATCCTAAGGTGAAACAGCGATTTATTATTTCTTTCAAGCGTTTCACTGGAAGTTCAGCAAGGACTATGGTAGGGACAAGGCTAAGAGTAGCTTTTGCTTTCAATAGAGAAAGCAACGTTTCTATTTCTTCGAAACGGCCATCTCGAACATAGCCTGCTGGAAGTGCAAACGTGAAGTGGGAGCAATCCAACGCCATGGCTCTCTCCAGCATGAAGGTGAGTTGTTCACTCATCAAGCCTGCAAAGGGAAGGGAAGCCAACATACCTGACCGCTCTTCTCTGGGTAATCTGCCTACAGCAATTTCCTGGAGATACAGAGGATCCATGTCCTCAGTTTCTGCTTTCAGCGCAAGAGCCTGAATCTGTGATGTTGTTAGGCTCGGTCCATAGGCCAATAACGTCTGCTTCATATCATAACCTCTTATTTCTGATTTCTATGACGAATTTGTTCAGATCCCCACGGTAATATGCCTTTGAGAATTCAAAGGGTACCCCCTCCTTTGTCCTGGAGATGGTTTCAATATACTGCAGTGGGTCCTTTACCTTGATGTGCAACTGATTTGCTTCAAACTCACCTGCACTTCTGATTTCGATGATTCTCCTGGTCCAGTCGATTGCTACGTGGTACTTGCTCTGCAACAATTTGTACAAGGAGTTGTTTACCAGGTCTTCCTGGACCAGATTACGGATTCCTTTGAAGGAAGCAGGGAGGTAGGTGTACACAAGGACAATGGGTTCTTCTCCAGTTCCCCTGAGACGGATCAACTGAACGACTTGTTCGCCAGGGGGAAGATCCAAGGCTTCCCCAATTGTTAGGGAAGGTTCAATGAGGGAGAGGTCGAGTACTTGTGTTGTTGGTAGCAACCCTTTCTCCTGCATCTCATCATTGAAACTCTCCAAGACTGATAGAAAATTCTGTTCCAGTTTTTTGGGAATGCTGACTGATCCTTTTGCCTTGTGGCGTTCAATGACTCCTTCATTCACCAACTCCTTCAGGGCTTGTCGCACTGTGGAACGGGATATGTCAAAATGGTCACAGAGTTGTTTCTCTGTGGGGAGTGATACCACACCATCCTGGGTTTTTATGAACTGAAGTAGGAGTGCTTTCAGTTGGAAATACAGAGGAATGGGAGTGTTCTTGTCGAGGCATTGCTGCCCAAAGAAACTATGCATTGTTACTTCCTCTCATCGGTAAAGGTATAGACGGTATTGAGGCTTGGAAGCATGAATGTTTTGTCCTGCTTCCATCCCTGTGCACTGAGATCTCTGATGATTGCATCCTCTCCTACGGTATTGAAATCGAACATGCCAAAGTGGTGAGGTATTAGGAGGGAAGAGCCGATATCCTTGGCAAGTTCTCCTGCCTCGGTTATCGAGAGATTGCCGATAATTCCCTTCTCGGTAAGGTGTGGCTTTTTCCCATTTACGGGGAGGAAGCAGAGTGTGGGATTCCAAGTTTTGACAGACTCGCAGAGCGATGGGAAGCGCACGGTATCGCCACTGTGATACCAAGAGACAAACCCCATGTCGACCACGAACCCCAGTGCTTTTATCTGGCCCCAGGAATCATAGGTGAGTTCTTCGTGCGCAGCTGGAATTGCATGGATGGTTACGCCTTCCTGCATTTTGAACGACTCTCCCTCACTCAATCCTACAATTCTCTGTGCAGGTATTCCCATATCCAAGAGGCGTGAGACCTCATACCGTGGAGCAATGACCAAGGGGCCTTTTTCTTTGCTGAAGAGGGCAGTAAGTGTATCCTTGTCCATATGGTCGGTATGACCATGGGAGCACAACACAACGTCCAGATTTGTAAGTGCCTCTGGCCGGATTGGAACATCCACCATACGTTTGTGTGGAAATTCACCGCCTTGGTATTTCTTTGCGAGAGAGTCTGAGAGGTACAAGTCGATTCCTAGACGAACCCTATTGGTCTTGAACAGGAATCCTGCCTGACCTGCCCATGCAAATTGCAGGGAGTTTGCAGGGAGTTTGTCTGTCTCTTCTGAAAACCAAGTTTCCAATGAATCGACCATGCGTTTTTCTAGCATCAGTTTGCCTTCCAATTTGGATTGTCCACCACCTCATAGGTCTCTTTCCCAGTTCTCAGTACCAGT
Organism: Sphaerochaeta sp.; assembly: GCA_018399495.1. Classification (GTDB taxonomy): domain Bacteria; phylum Spirochaetota; class Spirochaetia; order Sphaerochaetales; family Sphaerochaetaceae; genus Sphaerochaeta. The sequence continues at coordinate 19,418 of JAGYOG010000025.1, read as the reverse complement.
TTCCTGAACCCCTTCTGTTCAATGGTCCCATAGTCATGTCCTGCATTGGCTGCGAAGGTGAAGAAGGTGACCAATGGTTCTGAATCACTGATATTAACCGAGCGATGAGCATAGCGGCCGGGAACGAGGACTGCTTCTCCAGCTGTCAGTTCTTGTATTTCGGTTTCCCCTTCTGGATTCTCCATTACCATTAAACCATGCCCTGAGAGGCAGAGATATACCTCAGCAGTGTCGAGAACAGTATGAAAGTGACCCTTTGTCATGTAGAACTCCCGTCCTACCACTCCAGGGTATACGATGCTGGTGCCATACGCGAGGTTCCCGGGTTTCTCTTCCACCCCAAGATCATAGAATTCATAGATCAATGGATTGGATGAATCGATTAAGGATGTGAGGCTCTTCTCGTCTGCGAAGATTCCCTTGAGATTGGTGGCATATCGCTTGAGGGATTCCATCCCTTCACGTAAGGCAAGCCCGTTTTTTAGGTTGAATTTGGTTTTAGATGATTGCATTTTGTGCTCCTGATTATTTGATTGCCTTCTGAGCGATATCACAGATGGTGTCGAAGGCAGGTCCGCTGACAGGGATATCAATATGGAAGACTTCTGCAATGACCTGTGTCCATCCATAGATGAAATACTGCCAGCCATCGATGATGGTGAGATTTTCTCTGCTTGTGCTGCCTTTGCTTGGCTGAGGAACTGCAACTCACCCCGGTAGTTGAACTCCCAGACATACCCATTCTTGGGGAAGTGGGCGTTGTCGGGAAGTGGAGAGCAGGCCCATCCTTTCCGAGTCCTGTTGCGTTGATTACGAGGAGCCTTCCAGCAATCTACCATCACCCCGCATCATTCTCCTCCGGTGTGGGGCAGAGGTTGTAGGTAAGCTGATGGGACTCTTCAATGTCGCATGAATAGCCTTCATCTCTTCAATCTTTTTCTCACTGCGGTTTGTAATGATGATGTGCTTTGGAACATCATCAGATTCTTTGCCTTGTTGATCAGATAGAGACTGAGTGCAAGTGAACTACCACCAGCTCCCAAAGAGAAGCATGGGAAGCATCTCAGGAGTTGAGTGAAATATCCTTTGGGCATACAATTTTCCAAGGCAAGGCCACTAGTAATGGGGGTCTTTGGCATGTGCCCAGAGTGCTTTCTCCCACTTGCTGATGGAACTAGCCTCATGCAGTAGCTTGGTGTAGGGCCCGGTTCCTTCGAACAAGTCCTTGCTTGCTTGGTAACAATCGAGCTTATGGGTGGTGACCAAAGCTCCCAGGGAGTTAGGGTCATTCTTAATGAAGGAGACAGCTTCTCGGTAGGCTTCAGGTGCGGAATGGGGGACAAAGTCGATACCTTTCAACTCGGCATCAATCCCAAAATGCTCCATCCATTTTGGAAATACTTTCATGATTGATGATTTGGTGGTTGTCACTCCGATAAAGTACATGGTGGGTTTCAGTGCAGGGGTATAGGTGGGCATGGTTGGTTCCTTCATTCTCTAATGTATCTAAATGTATGTATGTACGTATATACTATACCAAGCTGTCGATTTGTCAAGAAATAATGATGGGTGATAGTCCTAAATCTACCTACGACACATCTCAGCCTCACCCAAGTTGGTGATAATGATATCGAGGAAAGAGTGTAAACGCTGGATAGAGTATTTTAAAATGAAGTTTCTCGGTAAAAAGGTTTCTTGCGTAGAATAGGTAGCCTAAATTACGCATATATATTAGTAATAATGCGTAGAATAAGTTGTGTAATCTACGCACGTAGTGTAGGATATACAAATGATTCGTTATATTTGGCAACTTCCCGACTGGCCTAATCTTACGTTTGATGCTTCTCTTTTGCTTGCAACACTCGGTGAGCTAGCATATGCACAAGGAATAGTAGAAACATTACTTTCCCAAGTGGGCGTACCGGAAAAATATGAGTTTGAAGCACAAATTCTTACCAAAGAAATCCATCACTCACATGAAATAGAAGGTGAGCATCTCGAGCAAGTAAAACTATATTCTTCACTTAGTCGTAGGTTGCATGTTCCAAATGCTTCAATGAAACTCTCGGGTCCTCATATCGAAGGAGTAGTGGAATCATTGCTGAATGCTTTGCAAGGGTCCGATAAACCTCTCAGCCATGAGAGGCTGTTTTCTTGGCATCGCACATTGTTTCCACAAAACATCAGCGGGCCCTTCCCTGTTCTTGCAGGAGCCTATCGTTTAGATTCCATTGATGTAGTTGAAGGATCATTCAAGAACCAAAGAGTTCTTTTTCAAGCCCCACCGGCAGAGCGTGTGTTGCAGGAAATGGAGGTCTTTCTTGCATGGGTCAATGCTCCTTCTAGGATTCCAAATGTGGTTAGAAGTGCAATTGCTCATCTCTGGTTTTTAACGATTCATCCCTTTGAAGATGGTAATGGAAGGATGGCGAGAATTATAAGCGACTATGTACTGAATCAGAATAACACCGAGAATAGAGTCTTTTTCAGCCTTGCTACCCGACTCAAGATACACCAGAATGAGTATTACAGGCAGCTTCAAATGGCACAGAGTGATGGTTTGGAATGTACAACCTGGGTTAGCTGGTACCTCTCTCAAATAGTTGAGGCTCAAGAAACAGTAATTGTCACCATCGAGAAAACGCTAACAATCCAAAGCTGGTTTCAGCAATTCATATTTAATGATCGCCAAAAAGCGATGTTGGAAAGATTGACCACAGACTTCTATGGGGATTTGACAACCCAAAAATGGGCCAAGCTTTCACATTGCAGCCATGATACCGCTATACGAGATATTAAAGACCTCATAGCTAAAGGTATTCTTAGACAATCAGAGCGTGGCGGAAGAAGTACTAGCTACGCTCTGGTTCTGTGACGGGTGAGCTCCCCTTGCACCAAGAAATGGGGAGCAAGTGTTTTTGCTTATCTTCTAATACCTTACAGGTTTCCCTTCTCTCTGGCTCCTATACATGCCTTCGATTATCTTGACGGTCTCTCTTCCTTCCTCTCCAGAGGAGATGAGCGGGCTTCCGTTCAGGAGTGCCTGGGTGAAGTTCTCAATCTGTAACGTAAAGAAGTAGGCAACCGGGTCGATGGAATTGAAGAGATTGGTATCTTCTGTCTTCCAAAGTCCAATATTCTCCTTTTCTCCTTCAATGGTCCAGAGATCAGTGATGGGAGGCTCGGCAATACCGCTTCTCCCTGCAATGAACATCGCTCCACCATCTGTCTGTACTCCTACCGAGGCTGCACTTGATCCGTGGATATGCACCTTGGCGTGGATACCAGGTTTCTGGGAGTTCGATACCAGGATTGAGGCAATGGCCCCACTTTTAAAGCGTACAGTGCCAACAGCAGTATCCTCCACCTCGATGTAGGGGTGATTCACGTTCTCCCACTGTGCGTAGACCTCCTTGACCGGTCCAAGGTACCAACAGAGCAGGTCAAACTGGTGAGGTGCCTGATTTATCAAGACACCGCCTCCCTCACTGTCCCATTTGCCTCTCCATGGGTCACTGTTGTAGTACTCCTTATCTCTCCAGCCCAACATGGTGACCTGGCCGATCATAGGGGTGCCGAGTTTCCCCTCATCTATAGCTTTCCTGATGCGCTGACTTGCGGGGAACCAACGGCGTTGGCTGATAATTGCAAGCTGCTTCTTTTCTTGCTTTGCAACCTCTATCATGGCATCACACTCACGTACCGTGAGTGCCATTGGTTTCTCTACCAGGACATGGGCCCCTGCCTGCAAGGCAGTAATGGCATGTTCCTTGTGTAGTGGATGAGGGGTGGTTATGATGACCGCATCAACCTTTTCTTCCTTGATCATGCGATGCATATCGGTGAAAGCAGAAATATTCCACCCAGATGCAAACGACTCAGCTTTCTCCTTGTTCCTGCCCCAAACAGCAACCAAGGTACTCTCTTTTGCTTCCTTGATGGCCTTGGCATGAACGTGTGCTACCTTGCCATATCCTACCAGTGCATACCGTACCATATTTTCCTCACTTTTTACCGGGAACCAGTACAACCTTGAGCAGGTCTTCTTCACGATTGTAGAGTTTGTTGAACCAAAGTGGGCCTTCTTCAAGTGGTACCACCTTGCTGATTATGTCATCCACCACCAGCGTCTTGTTCGCCATCATCTTCAGGACGGATGGATATTCCCCGTTGATCGCACATGTTCCCTGGAGTCTGATCTGTCGGGTTACAACGTTCTGCAGCGGAATCTTGATCTCTGGAGTGATGTTTCCGACCAGAACTACCTCTCCTCCTTTTTTTACCAAGGAGAGGGCTGTTTGGATTGGAGCGGTAGCCCCAACCGCCTCAAAGACAAGGGGGAGCATCTGCCGGTCAGTTATCTGCTGAACATTTGAGAGCATATCACTGTCGGTGGGATCAAATGCTTTGTCTGCACCTACTTCCAGTGCCTTTTTCCTTCTGTTCTCATCAAGGTCCAATGCAATGATGGTTCCACTGGTCATGGTTCTCAGCAGTTTGATGATCAAGAGTCCGATCAAACCAGCTCCTACCACTGCAACATCATCAGCGAGGGAAATATTGGCTAGTGAGATTGCATGGGCTGCTACCCCTGCTGGTTCAGCGAGGGATGCCTGTATGAAATCCAATGAGGGTGGGAGATGAAACAGGACACGTTCTTCCACCAAGGCATACTCAGCGAAAATGCCGTCCTGTTTGTACTCCTCGCAACTTACTCCGAGCACCCTGCGATTGTCACAGAGATTGAACAACCCTTGTCTGCAGTAGGAACAGGTACCACAGTAGATGGTTGAGTCAAAGGTAACACGATCCCCAACGGCAAAGCTGGTAACCATCGATCCCACTTCCTCGATGATGCCGCTCCCTTCATGCCCCATAATGATGGGGGGACGACGACGTCCGCTTGAACCATCATATCCATGAACATCGCTCCCACAGATGGCAGCTGCCTTGATGCGGATGAGCACCTGGGTAGGGGAAGCGATGACAGGACGCTTCACATCCTGAATTTCCAATTTCTTGTAGTCAGTGAGAATAAGAGCTTGCATTATTACCTCTGAATTCGTGCACTGCCACCTTGGGCAAGTGCCTCCACCTGGGCCAAACTGGCCATGGTGGTATCGCCGGGATAACTGGTCAGGAGAGCTCCATGAGCCCAACCCAAACGTAGTGCTTCCTCCGGTTCTTTTCCTTCCAGCAAACCATATATAAGGCCACTGGCAAATCCATCACCACCTCCAACCCGGTCAAGGATATCCAGCTCACAGGTTGGTGCCTGATATCCCTTTCCATTGAGATAGAGTACGGCACTCCAGCGGTGTCGGTTGGTTGATTGTACTTCCCGCATGGTGGTTGCAACTGCTTTTATCTGGGGGAACCGCTTTGCAACTGTCTCCATCATCGCATAGAACGAGGATGGGTCGAGTTTATCACTCTTGTGTACTTCCGGTCCCTTGAGCCCCAAACCGAGCTGGAGATCCTCTTCATTGCCGATGAGTACATCAACATGTTCAACGATTGAAGAGAGTGTTTCCTGCGCTACTTTCTGGGGATCTTGACCCGCTTCAGTGATTGACTTCCAAAGCTTTCCACGGTAGTTAAGATCGAAGGAGATGATGGCTCCCTGTTCCTTTGCTTTTTTCATCGCACGGATGATCAAGGAAGGGATGGCAGGGGAGAGTGCACTGAAGATGCCTCCGCTGTGGAACCACCTGACCTTGTTTGCGAAGATGGCATTCCAGTCGAAGCTGTCCTCGGTGAGTAAGGATGCCGCCTCGTTGCTCCGGTTGTAGAAAACCACAGGGGCGCGGAGTCCTTGCCCTCGGTCGCTGTACACATGGGCCATATTGGGGCCCCTGACCCCATCATGGGCAAAGCGCTTGTAAAACGCTTGTACCCCCATTCTCCTGACTTCACTCTCAATTTTCTGCCCGAGTGGGTAATCTACCATTGCACATGCAATGGCTGTTCTTTGCCCGAAGGCCCTGCTTAGGTTTGCAGCGACATTATACTCTCCGCCTGATACATGCAAGTCAAGATTCTGGGCATATTCGAAAGGAATTACACCTGGGTCGAGACGAACAACCAAGGCTCCAAGTGAGAGAAAATCCAAGGATGCGTTCTCTTTTTTCATGAGTGGAATTGATGCCATCTGCAAACCTCCATTGTGCTTATACGGAATAGGTGGTACTGGCGGTATCACCGCCACGACCAGTCCAGTTTGTGTGGAAGAACTTTCCCCGCTTCTTGTCTACACGTTCATACGTATGGGCCCCAAAATAGTCACGCTGTGCCTGCAGCAGATTAGCCGGCAGGCGTTCAGTTCTGTAGCTGTCAAACCATGAAAGGGCAGCACTCAAGGACGGGATGGGAATCCCATTCAACGCAGCAGCAGAGACTACTTCTCTCAGACTCTGATGATTCTCCTTCAGGATCTGCACAAAGTAAGGGTCCATGATCAAATTCTGCAGCATGGGATTCTTGGTGAAGGCCTGGCTGATCTTATCCAGGAATGCAGAGCGGATGATACAACCCCCTCTCCAAAGCAGAGCAATCCCTCCTAGGTTCAGGTCCCAGTTGTTTGTCTCTCCCGCTGTCTTGATCAAACTGAATCCCTGTGCGTAGCTGATGATCTTCGCAGCATAGAGTGCCTTACCAAGCATGGTAACGAATGCTTTCGGATCTGAAACAGGATGATTTGGTGCTAGGCCGTACACTTTGCTGGCAGCAAGGCGTTCGTCTTTCTGGCTGGAAACACTTCTTGCGAAGACAGACTCAACGATCAAGGTCAAGGGAACACTTTCATGGAGTGCGCTGATACCGGTCCATTTACCGGTCCCTTTTTGTCCAGCCGTATCAAGGATTTTGTCGAGGAGGAAGGTTCCATCCTCTTCCTTATAGCCAAGGATGTCCTTGGTGATCTCGATTAGGTAGCTATCCAGGTCTCCTTCATTCCAATCGGAGAAGATGCTTTGCATACTTTCATTATCTAGCTTCAAGAGGCGATGCATCAGGTCGTAGATCTCACCGATAAGCTGCATGTCACCATACTCGATGCCGTTGTGTACCATCTTCACATAGTGGCCTGCACTTATCACTTTCCAATCCAATCACAACAGGGCTCGCCATGTACATATTGCACTGATGCCTTGGAGTATGGGCTTTACTGCCTCCCATGCTGGCTTTGAGCCTCAGGCATGATGGAGGGTCCCATGAGGGCTCCTTCTTTGCCCACCCGATACCCCTGTTCCTATATAGAGCAAGCCTTTGCTTTCAACCAAGGCCATTCTTCGCTCACTGTCTTCATAGTTAGAGTTTCCTCCATCAATGATGATATCTCCTGCTTCCAGGAGGGGGATGAGCTTTTTCAATGGTCTCGTCGACAGCATTCCTGCCTTCACCATCATCATTACTTTTTCCTGGGCGTTCCAGATTTTCAACAAGCTCCTCAAGGCTGTGGGTACCGATAATGTTCTTTCCTTTTGCCCTGGAGTCAAGGAAGGCATCGACTTTTGCGATACTACGGTTGTAGACAGCGACACTGAACCCTTTGCTCTCCATATTGAGTACCAGGTTCTCTCCCATTACAGCAAGGCCGATAAGGCCGATGTTTGCTTTCATTTGTATATGACTCCTCATCTTAAATTCTTCGTTTTGCGATAACATTTCTCATTTTATTCAGATTCTCCACCCCGGTATTCTCCATGAGTTCAAGGATTTCCACGTACAGGACATCAATGAGAACCAAGGAGGTAATTCTGGCGGAGAAGGATTCTGCGACAATTTTCGAACAACAAGGGCTTACTGACAATACATAGTCTCCCAGTTTCGCTAGAGGGGAGCGTCCATTGCTGGTTAAAACAAGTAACTTGGTCCCATTGTTTCTGAGTTCTTCTGCCAAGGCAAGAGTGTCATAGCCCTCGCCGGTGTGGCTTACGATCATGGCAACATCGTCTTTTGTTGCTTGACTGGCAAGCATCAGCTGCATATGAAAGTCAGCAGCATACTGACAGTTGATTCCTGTTCTTATAAATTTATGATACGCATCCTGGGCGAGGGTATTGGAACCCCCGAGGCCCATGAGAAATACTGAGCGAGCCTTGGCTATCAATTTGGCGGTTTCCTTGATTGCCTTACGGTCAATGCCTCCCAGTGTTTCTGCAAGGGTATGTTGTGCATTCTTGAAGACCATGTCCACCACCTCTTCACCCTCGGTTACTTCTGTTTCAAAAAGTTGCTCATTTTTTGGGATGGTTTCCCTTGCAAGGGCGATACGGAAGCGCTGGTATCCAGTGTACCCAAGTTTACGGGCAAAGCGAACCATGGTTGATTCACTGATCCCAATTCTCTCAGCCAATTTCTCAATGCTTGGATTGACCGATTCCTTGGGATGTTCAAGGATGAAGTCAGCAATCTTCTTCTCTTTTGCACTGAGCGTATGGTACTTGCTCCTGATCGTATAGATGGCACTTACTTCTTGCATGAGGATCCTCTTGTATTCAGTATAGTATGAAATAAATATTCAGGCAATGAGAAAAAAATATTCATTTAGTATGATACAAATTGAAGAGCGGGGAGGCGTCATGGTAAAGGGGCTGTATCTGATTGGTATATGGGGACTTGATGGAAAGTACCTGACGTTTTCCTCTTGTTGTTTATGCCCCTATGTACGTACATGGGACCGGAAAGGCATCAGATAGTTGGAGCAATGGTCCTGAATGTATTGCAGTGACTCGCATACATAAGTGTTGTTTGAGGGTTTTGACAACAAGGATTTCTCTGACCACTTGGAAACATCGGCAGGAAGGGAGAGAAAGCAAGCAAAGGTATACAGATAGCCGCATGACGGGCCATGTGCTGATGCAGGGTTCTCTTCAGTTAGGGCTGCAAAGGTTCCTAGGTATTCCTCTTAAGTACCAGCTCCATCTTCGACCCTCCGATAAGTTGCATGATCACTTCACACTTGATGATGAAGAGAAAAAATATTGGTCCTTCAGCTTGGGAGAGCGCTTCATAGTTGCCTTGCCCTTTGCTGATGATCATGTCTGCCTCATGGTACAGTTTCAAGAAATCAGGGTCAGCCTCGCTGAGGATCAGCCCAGGGGTTCTGTTCCCGCTGGAAACAATCTTAGCAACCGAATCGAGTCCGCAATCCATGGCATCCTTGACCAACACATCATTAAGTATCGGTTTTCCCCTCGTGACAAAATACAGTTCAATTTGTGGGAATTCTTTTGCAATAGTTTCCAAGAGAACCCTGTCAAAAACGATTTCCCCAGCATTGTCCCCGATATACATCACTCGTTTTGCAGAACTGAGAGACTGCTTGAAGGTATCGAAATCAAATAAAGAAGGAGACCCCTCTTCTTCTGCATCTTGCGACTGTTCCAGAATTTTTGTGATTTCTGCCTGTACGTTAATACCGTTGGGGAATGCTCCATAATCGATGATATTTCCAGCGCATGCAAGTTTCACAGCGGTTTTCAGCGGATTTTGGGAATTCTTTACTATGGTTCTCAAATCGTCGATTACTGCAAGCGCTTGTGTATTGCTCATGATTTTTACAGTACGATAGGGATCGTTCTCTTCCGATTTCTCCACAAACAGTCGTTGTATATGGTAAGCCATGGCTGGAGGAGGCATGTCCAAGGGAAAATTCTTAAGTTCATTTCCGACTTCGTCCATGATATATTTGATTGATTCAGGGGAAAGTCCCAAAAGTTTTCCTGACGCGAGTACCTGATTGAAAAAACAGGGGATACAATTAAGTGTAGTATTCATGAGAGCGAATATACCATATTGACTAATAAATTAGTAGTTGGTATTTAAACTTTTATAGTAGTAGGATAAAAGTGATAATAGTCGTTTAGAATCATGGGGTGAATAATCGATTCAACTTTTTTATTGGATTATGTGATATGTTTTTCTTGCTCCCTCCTTCAGCACACCCTATGCTTACATTTGCAGGGGGTGTTGTGATGGGGTGGAAGAATCGTATAGCATATGGGGTCATCCTGGTCATTCTTGTACTATTTTTCACTGGTTGTTCCTCGCTTCCCAGTGAAGACAACCTTTATCAGGTATCGGTGCTTAATGCATTACTACAGGGTGAGTATGATGGATTTGTGTCGGTGGGTACCTTGAAGTCTCACGGTGATACCGGTATTGGTACCTTTGATACCCTCGATGGTGAGATGATTTTCCTCGATGGGGAAGTGTATAAAGCCAAGGCTGACGGCTCTGTAGAAATAATGGATGACCAGGTTATGGTGCCCTTTGCTGTTGCAACAACGTTTGAACCAGATGTGGTGGTGAAACCATATAGTGCGATTGCAGACATTGAGATCTTGAAAAATGCGATGGATGCATGTATTGCAGAAACTACCAATGATTTCAATCGTTTTTATGTAGCGAAAGTGCAAGGGTTATTCAGCCATATACGGGTACGTAGTGTTCCATCCCAACAAAAGCCTTATCGTCCACTTTCTGTCATTGCCTCAACGCAAAAGGAGTACACGTATGAGCAGGTGGAAGGAACAATTGTTGCGTTCCGTAGTCCTGCCTATGTTGAAGGAATCAACCTGCCGGGGTGGCATTTGCACTTTCTTTCTGAAGATCGAAGCAAGGGCCATCTACTGGAGGCCTCGCTTGTTCAAGGGAAGAAATTGGAATGGGAGATATGAAGAAGTATCCAGCTCATTCTTCCTTCTAGCAGTTCTTTTGCAGCGATGGATATTGCTGACGACGAAAGAGAAGAAACGCTTGCTATTGAGGGTGTAGCCAAGCCCTAGGGCGAAAGAGATGCTTGTCTGGTTTCCTCCCATACTCCTCTGCTATACTGTAGTAGAGGGTTTTCTATATGAGAAGAGTTGGTGTACACGAACTCGGTTTGCAGAATCTGGGAACGTTGATATCACTGCCTATCTGATGTTCTCCAAAAGCGAGAGAGCTCGAATACAATCTGCTCGAAATTAATGGAGAACAGTTTGCTCTCCTTATCTATCCTTGGGCTTAAACGCATATCCTTGGAAGCCAGAATTTCAACTCGATCTTTCCTATTCACTTGCTCTTGGCCCTCTCTACGATCTTTCATCCCTGGATGAAGAGGTGAGAAAGAGGGGACTTTCACAGTTGAAAAAATCATCAGGAACATTGGGCAGATGGGTGGCGGGAGCCTAAGCGGGCCTTTCTACACGTCATTCCTCCTTTACTTCACTTGAAGCATGAAGGAGAGATTATTCAGACAAGTGTAGGTAGCTTGAGGACCTTAGCCATCATTGCTGAGGATGAGGATGTCTTATTGAACATCCGCCCGGTAAATCGTTACGAACACTTCTTTATGAATACTGCTTCTGATGCTTTGCAGTTTGTACGGGCAGTCAATCATCCAAGCTGTGGAATTGATCTTGATACCTTCCAGCAGAATATCGAGAGTCGGACATGCTTGCTGCTTTCGAGCAAGCTGGTTATTACCTGCACTGCATTCATGTCCGGGAGAACAATGGACAGGCGGTTGGAGAGGGTGCGTTGCCATGGGCTCTTATCAAGGAGAGGCTCGACTTTATGCATTATGAAGGTCCTCTTGTACATGCTCCAATGAGCAATACCCGAGGTGTGAAGATAGCACCGTTTGAGGGGAAACAGGTCAGGAGATTGCTAAGTTAGGAGCTTCTCTTCCTTCCTAAAATTGGGTAGTCTTTCTGCAGGAGCAGATATGAATAAAATGATATACGTTGATACAACGGCTATTACCATGGCCCCTGGGGTTTCGAGAAGGGTCCTCTCTCATACTCCCGAGCTGATGTTGGTTGAAGTAACCTTTGCTTCCGGAGCGGTAGTACCTGTTCATAGTCACCCTCATCATCAGATAAGCTATATCAAGTCTGGGCGTTTCTCGTTTGGAAGTAATGGAGAGTTTGTAGAAGCAGGCCCTGGTGATACCTTTGCATTCCCTTCAAACGTTGAGCATGGCGTCACCTGCTTGGAAGATGGCATGGTACTAGATTGCTTCACACCTGCTCGGGAAGATTTCCTCTAGGATTCCTCACCAAGTACCCAAAGATTGTTTTTGTAGTGATGTCTGAAATACTTCGAGATACTTTCTTCATGGAATGTTTTGGAGATTCTCCGACGCGTTATTGTCTTTCGATGTTTGGTTTCTGTCTATATGTCAGCAGGGCATCCTTTATTTGCCGAGAGTAAAGAATAGTTGTATGTTATATACATAAACCAAGGAGGTTTGTATGAACATGACCTATTTTCTCCCAACGAAACTTGTTTTCGGTCAGAATACACTCTCAACACTCCACGAACAGTCACTCCCCGGAAAGAAGGCGTTAATCGTTATTTCCAGCGGTACATCTACCCGTAAGTACGGCTATCTTGGCCAAGTTGAAGATCAATTAAAGCAAGCTGGTGTTGCCTACGAAGTCTTTGACAAGATTCTTCCCAACCCCGTCAAACGGCATGTCGCCGAAGGTGCTGCCCTCGCCAAGGAGAATGGATGCGACTTTGTCATTGGACTCGGAGGTGGATCAATCATTGACTCAGCGAAAGCGATTGCCATCATGGCAACCAATGATGGAGATCTTTGGGACTATATAAGCGGAGGCTCTGGAAAGGGCCAGCCCATGAATAAAAAACCATTCCCAATTGTTGCTATTACCACTACAGCAGGAACCGGTACGGAGGTAGACCCTTGGTTGGTCATAACCAAGGAAGAGACCAATGAGAAGATTGGTATGGGCACTGTGGACACCTTTCCAACGCTCAGCATTGTCGATCCAACCTTGATGGTTAGTGTTCCTCCACAGCTCACAGCATTCCAAGGCTTCGATGCACTCTTTCACAGCACAGAAGGGTATCTCAACAAGACAGCAAATACGTTCAGTGATCTCTATAGCTTGGAAGCGATACGGCTCATTGGTAAGAGCTTGAGAATTGCAGTTGAGGATGGTAAGGACCTCGCAGCACGCGAAGATGTAGCTCTTGCTAATACCCTTGCAGGTCTTGTCGAATGGACCAGTGGATGCATCAGCGAACATTCGCTTGAGCATGCCATGAGTGCCTTCCATCCAGAGCTTGCTCATGGTGCAGGTTTGATCATGATAAGCAAGGCCTACTACACCCATATTGCCGAGAACCATATTGCTGATGAGCGGATGACCGAGATGGCGAAGGCTCTGGGCAAGAAAGAGGCAACAGAAGCAATGGACTTTGTAAAAGCCTTGGAGGATCTCCAGAAGGATTGTGGGGTAGCAGACCTCAAAATGAGTGACTACGGAATGACTGAGGAGGAGATCCCCTTAATGGTGAAGAACGCCAGAGAGAACATGGGCGGTCTGTTCGAGGTTGACCCGATGACCCTCAGCGATGAGGATTGTCTGAGGATTTATCAGCTGTCGTTTAGATAGATCGTTACAATATTTATCCATCCATCCGTTTGTTGTATTGCTACGCATACAAGGAGCGGATGGTTTTTAGTTCGTGCAATAATGCAGCTTGCATGAAATAGGCAATAAGCATAATATAGACTACTGGAGGATATATCATGTTACCAAAAGCAATCATTACAGCTTGGAAGAACCGACAGCCTGCTGTTGTACTCACTACCGTTGATGAGAAAGGGCTGCCCAACAGCATCTATGCCATCTGTGCAGATCTCTATCAGGACAATGAAATTGTCATAGCCAACAACTACTTCGATAAAACGAAGCAGAACATCGATACTGGAACCAAAGCTTCGGTTCTCTTCATTACTGAGGAGGGTAATTCGTATCAGCTGAAAGGGGATGTGAGCTACCACACAGAGGGAGTCTATTATGATTTCATGAAGGCATTCAATTCCGTTGAACACCCTGGACACGGAGCACTGGTACTCCATGCCCAAGATGGCTACAGCGGCCAGGAAAAGTTGTTCTAATGTGCCAAGTGTGAAGAGACCACGAGTTTCTCTTTCACGGTCAAGCGAAGCTCTTCCTGTTGTGAGACAAGCTTGTTGTACTGTTTTTTCAGTGCAGTGATGACAGCTTTCTGGCTAGGAAGGGCTTCCAAAGCTTGCTCATAGCGCTCAGAGAGCTCTCCCAGCAAGGCTTCTTTCTTCCCGTACGCATCAAGCAATGCTTTCACCGTCTCCAGGAGTTCAGCCAATTTTGTTTGAACATTCAACTGGTATCCTCTCTGCAATTCTTCAACCAGGGTGGCTACCGGTACGATTCTCTTGACCCTGTAAGCGTTGCTTCCTGCAAAGACATAACCACTATTCAGCAATCCTTTTCTTGCATTGTTCAAAGCAATGGAGATGCAGTAGTTTGCCTGTTCTGCCTTACAGGTTGCCAGGCATTTCCATGCACAACGAAACGGGGGATTCTTTCCGGCTTCACTGTCAAGAATGAACTGGTTGCGAATTGCACGTCCCGGCATTCCCACAGGACTTTTAATGAGTCCTATTTCTTCTTTCGTACAGGAAACGTAGGCTTCCTTGAAACGAATGTCGGCGTCACACTCGTCAGTAGCAACAAAGCGGGTTGCCATTTGTATGGCACTTGCACCAAGACTAAGTACCTTATAGATATCTTTTCCCGTGTATACTCCACCCCCTGCAATGACAGGAATCGGGATTCCTTTGCTTTCTTCGAAAGATTTGAGGGCTTCTACTACCTTGGGAACGATGGTCTCAAGTTGGAACTCTGGATCATCCAGTTGTTCTACTGTGAAACCGAGATGGCCTCCGGCTTTTGGTCCTTCCACTACGACTGCATCAGGGGTATCACTATAAAGCTTCTCCCACATACGGAATATCATTTGGGCTGCCCTGGCAGAGCTTACGATAGGGGCAAACTTTATGTTTGCCTTTCTCATCGCTTCAACGGGTATATTCTTGATCGGGAGTCCTGCACCAAGAAAGACGATATCTACCTTTTCCTCAATGGCAACATCGAGGAGCTGGTGGTAATCATTCACTGCGACCATGATGTTTACTCCAATGATTCCGTCACTCATGTTCCGAGCTTTCTGAATCTCCTTTCGAAATACTCTGAGGTTGGCAGCTCTGCCGTCCGCATAGTAGTCCTTATCCAAAAGTCCGATCCCATTAGCTGCGATGACTCCGATGCCTCCTACATTGGCCACAGCCGATGCAAGCGATGAGAGAGAGATCCCTACTCCCATTCCCCCTTGGACAATGGGGGTCTTTGCCACAAGATCACCAATTCTCAATTCCGGCCAAGCAATCTTTGAACTGAGAATTTTATCAATCGCAGGTTTGACCTCCCCTAGATGGAGTTGTTGCACACAGTGGTGCATCACGCTTTTGAGATTGGTATGTAATGTTTCTAAATCTGGTATTGTCATGCTACATTCCTCTAGTATAGGTATGATGTGCTTAAATATTAACACAATTACAATATTTGTAATAGTGTAAGAAAAGATTCTTTTGTTGGATCCCCTACCAAATCACTCAAGATCGAAAGAGGAAAATTTTTTGTATATGGATCTCCTCACTCATTGTGCTGTTATTGACATATATGGCAAATTTGTAATAAATATCCAGTTATTCCTCAAAAATTTCGTTTCTCGAGTGAAATGATAAGATATTAAACTCCTCTTGCAGTTGTTTTTCTCCTTCCCTACGCTGTAGGTAGTTTTTAAGGATGGAGGTCCAAAATGAAACAAAGAAAAGTACGATGTATTCTCATTGTGATAATGCTGTTTCTTGCCATTTCAATGGTAGCTGCACAGCCAATCGAAGAGAAGCAGCCGGTCAAGGTTCTGGTGTTTGGAATGTTCGAAGTAGGGGAAAACAAGGGAGACTTTGCAGGGGAGTTCCAACACTTCTATGAAGCTTATTTTGATGGTGCCGAGTCATATGAGTTGAATACATTGCCCTTGACGCTTTATGTCAATGAAGATGGTGTTGCAGGTGCTATCGCCGGTATGGGAAAGGCGCAGGCAAGTGCGACCTTGACAACTATCCTTCGAGACGATCGGTTTGACTTCAGTGATACGTATATCCTTATCAGTGGCTGTTCTGGGATGAATCCAGAGCGTGGCACCCTTGGGGACGTAGTAATTGCAGATGCCTTGGTTGATTATGAACTTGGCCATGCATGGAAGGAATCTGATAATCCCAAGGACTCTGACACCCTGTTCTTACGTTCTGTTGGCTATGACCGCCCTGGATTTATCAAGCTCAATGCTTCTTTGGTTGATTGGGCGTTTGAACTCGTCCAGGATGTTTCTCTTAACGATGCCGATGCGGCTAAGGAATACAGAAAACATTATTCAGCCGATGAGGCTTTGGAAACCCCTGCTGTCCGTAGAGGTGTCTCTGTTACCGGCGACAGCTACTGGCACGGAAAAGCCTCCAGCGAACATGCTGACGATGTGTGTGCTGCCTATGACGCTGGTACCTATATGGTCACCCAGATGGAAGACAATGCCTTTGGTGTGGTTGCTATGAATGAGAACAAGCTTGACCGGCTTCTTGTAATCAGGGATGTGGTCAACTACGACCAGCCGTATCCCGGACAAAGTGTGACAGAGAGTCTGGACGCTTCTTCCGGGGCTTTTTCTATTGGTATGAAAAACGGGTTTGCTGTTACTAATACCATCATTGATGAGTTACTCTCTGATTGGGAAAACTACAAAAATGCTTTTTAGGTAGGGATTTCAACACGTATCTCTATGCCGACTCTCTCAAGAGGGTCGGCATAATGTTTTTCATGCGAGGCTTATGTATATAAAAAAAATGAGTGAGCTACACAGAGAAGAAGATATCATGAAAGCTTCCTTTCTTTCCACAATTGGAAAGTTGGAGAAAACCCTTCTCACACTCCAGAGAAAGGGTGCACCCACCGCATTGGCTGAGAGGCGATTGCGTGCCTATCGTGTAGGTTTTGCTGTGCTGTTCCCTGATGGCTTATCATACTGTTCAGATGAACTCAGAGAGGCTCAGACCGTTCTCTCCGGTCTTATTCCTTCCTTGGAGAACTCGTACAACAACCTGGTTCCAGGTAGTCCGCAGAGGACCCTGCTGGAGAGAAGAATGAGCTCAATGTGTAAGGCTATCAGGGCGATTGATGAGCTTCTCGGCGAACACACTGTGTAAAATGGCTGCATATTCCATCTCGAGTGTTTCTTCATCGATGGTAAGGCACCGACCTTCCCGTATAATCCACTGTCCACCCAGCATAACGTGCTTGATCATGGAGGGGCGGGTATGGATCAAGGTGTTGTAGGCGACATTGGAGAATCCAGGGGTTTCGATAAGAGGGGAGAGCGCGAAATTGTCTTCCACGAAGAGGAGGTCAGCGGGAGCCCCAACCATGATGGTACCCTGGTATCCTGAGGCGGAGGCTATTGGAGCTGCTGCCTTGCTGGCCATGTTCCAAACGTGGTTTGCTCCAAAGTGTTCACTCTTGGTGCTCTGTTTCAATTCAGCATAAGTGGTACGCATTACTTCCCAGATATCATGGGTAAGGTAATCTGTTCCCAGTGTGATGTGAGCACCTCGTTCCAAGAGATCACTGAGATTCATGGAACGTGCTCCAGAGATAAGATTGGAAACCGGACAGTGCACGATTGTAGCTTTGCTTGAAGATAGCAGCGCACGGTCCCTCTCGGAAGTCTCAACACAATGGAACAGAATAGTTTTTTCATCCAGAACAGCCTGCATGTTTAGCAATTCCACAGTAGACATACCGAATTTTCTGAGTATTTCTTCTCTTCTGAAGCGTGTCTCCAAGCAGTGGGTCATGAGTGGCCAAGAGGTTTTTGCGACTCTATCTATTGCTTCTTGCAGGCCTTTCTCATCTAGGTCCTCTTCTTCTGGGAAATGCGTACCGCGCTGTAAATTGGTGCTGGTGAGTTCATGACTGGGTGTTTCGTCATACCAGTCAACCAATGCCTTGATACCAATCTTCTCAGCACATGCTTCCAGAATTCCACTGCTCTCATCAGCCTGCCCGGTCTCTACGATGAAGCCAACCCCTGATTTGACATATTGCAGGTAGGCATACAGGACCAGTGTTTCAAAGCTAGGTGTTCCCACACTGTTGTCGAGATATTCAAACAGGTATGTTTGCAGTCGTCCTTGTTCTGTCTCGTCACACCACTCGTGGAGGCTCATGTCACTGAAGAGACCCCTGAGCAGGGTATCTGGGGTATGCACATGACAATCTGCAAGGGCGGGGTAGATCAGGTAGTCTGAGCAATCGATGGTCTCTTCTTCATGCTCAGCCTGCAAGGAAGGCTGTATGTCTGTGATATTGTTGTTCTGGATCCTGATATCCTTATAGTACAATGAGAAATCAGGGCCTAAGTATCGTGTATGTTTAAGAATCATGAACAAATCATACCATGAGCTTTTATTGCTTCCAAGTGAAAGATGGTGCTTCTAGCATGGATTTCTATACAAACTGTGCAATTATGAAAGAGAGCCCCCTTGGGGTGCTCTCTCATAATGATCATCAGCCTTGTTTCCTAATCGGCATCCAGACCTCGAATACTTGGTCAGCTGGGTCTTCTGAGAGATACAACTCAACATCAACCCCTTTTGCCAATTCGTATCCACTGGTTGGCAACTAATCTGTCATGATACGTCGCTCAACATCCTGGATGACATTAGGCATTTCTCCCCTGCCTGGGAATATTGCCCAAAGCGTTGCATCCATCTCTTGAGTTTTCATGCCTTCAAGGGTAATGCCTTCATCCGGTTCAATTCCTATGGTATAGAGCTAATAGTCTTTCTCATCGGTGTTGGTGCAGAGACCGAAGAGCCCATGCCCTGGCTTCATGAGCGAACACAGCTTGGGGATGGTTCCATCCATGGTCTTCTCACCCCAGAACTGCGGTATTGTTTTCATGTTCTCTTCCATGTCTTTGACAAGCTTGAGAGAAACCCCCGTTACGCGAAATGCGTCCTTCCGTTCAATTCGATACTCCATTTCCTGGTCTCCTTTGATGGTCAGGCTGAAGCTGATTCTAGGAAAAGCTTTCAAAGATGCACCTTCCTTCTTTGCTTCAGAGGGGTTCACGCCATGGAGTGTCTGAAACGCCCGGGTGAAGGAGGTAGGGGAGTCATATCCATAGTGAAGTGAGACATCCAAGACTTTTTCCCCTTGCTGGAGTGCAAGGGCTGCCTTGGTCAGTTTCCTTTCTACGGATGTACTCTCCGAGGGGAACTCCTGCTATATAGGTGAACATCCTCTGGAAGTGGTAGGTTGAACAGTTTGCCAACCGGGCCGCTTTCTCATAGGAAATTTCACCATCGAGGTGTTCTTCCACATAGTTAAGTGCTTCGTTCAATCGCTCAATCCATTGCATTCTCTGACCTCGAGTCTCAGTATGGAGTAGGGAAACAAATGTATCCTCTCTATTGATGCACAATCCTGCGAGGTTTGCAAGATTTTCTCAGGGTA
>JAGYOG010000024.1 GCA_018399495.1 Sphaerochaeta sp. | reverse complement strand
TCCGTTGCTCTGGATGATCGGGGCAGCGTTCAAGACCAATGAAGAGATGTTTGGAACCATTGGATTGCTCCCCAAGAACCCTGTCTTCGGTGCCTTTGCCGCCGGCTGGACGGGAACGGGCCAGTATGGGTTCTCAACATTCCTGTACAATACCTTCTTGATGGTGATTCCTACGGTAATTTTCACCGTTATCAGTGCAACCTTGGTTGGGTATGGCTTTGCAAGGTTCAACTTTCCGTTGAAAAAGCTCTTGTTCTTCATCATGATTGCCACCCTGATGCTCCCTGCAACGGTTATCATCATCCCTCGCTATATCTTCTTCAAGAAGCTTGGATGGCTCGATACCTATCTCCCATTCATTGTACCTGCAATGCTTGGAAGCTTTCCCTTCTTTAATTTCATGATGGTCCAGTTCTTCAGAGGCTTGCCCATAGAGATTGATGAGTCAGGCAAATTGGACGGATGCAACAGCTTTGTCATCCTCAAGGATTTGCTGTTGCCACTTTGCAAGTCAGCCATTTTCTCAGTCATCGTATTTCAGTTTGTCTGGACGTGGAATGACTTTTTCAATGTATTGATCTATATCAGTAGTGTGGCCAAGTATCCTGTGGCGTTGGGACTGCGAATGACGATGGACATCTCAACTGAGTTTGATTGGAACCAGATCATGGCTATGAGTCTAATCTCCATCCTCCCTCCAGTGATTCTCTTCTTCGCTGCACAGAAGTACTTTGTTGAGGGAATTGCTACCACTGGAATGAAGACCTGATCATCCCTCTCTTCTGAGTGGGAGATACAGGGTAACCGTAACCCCGGCATCCTCCTTACTTGCAATGACAATCGGGGATTTCCCTTGGGTAAAGAGCATCAGACGCTTATTGATGTTCAGAAGCCCAAGGGAACTTTTTTTCTTCAGTACATCTGCTTTGCTTTGGTTGATCGCATCAACCTCCTCCTGGCTCATGCTCTTTCCGTCATTGGCAACTACAATCTGCATCCTGTCTTCCACCTGCGTTGCACTGATGGTGATATGAAGGGGCTCGTCCTCCCGGAACCCATGGTTGAATGCATTTTCCAGGATTGGCTGCAGCAGCATTGCGGGCACACGGACATCAAGGAGTGAAGGATCGATATCCTTCTCGCAGGTGAAAGCCTGTTTGAATCGGATATGTTGCAACTGAATATAGTATTCAGTCTGTTCAAGTTCCTTGGAAAGGGGGACCCCAAAGAAGTCGTCTACCTGTAGAGAGTATTTGAGCAGTTTTGAGAGGAGTTGGATCATGGTGGAAACATCGTTTTCACCGGAGGCAAGTTTTACTGCCTTCCAGTTGATGGTATCCAAGGTGTTGAATAGAAAATGGGGATTGATCTGCATCTGCAGGGCACGGTATTCCATTGCCTCTGTCTGCCACCTGAGGTAGTCCTGTTCGAGGAAGGTCCTGATGACATGGTGGTTCAGGTAATCAAAGATGTTCCGATACTTTTCTGGATGTTCTTTAGTGAAGTCGGCATCTCCGACTTGGCTGAGCTGATGCATGATATTGGCAAGGAATTTGCGCTCCTGTCGGTTGGTTCTGTGTGTAAGGTAGAGCCCGAGCAGTAGGGCTATGACTGTGAGGGTGATGGTATAGTAGAGCAAGGTTGTGGAGAGACGGTAGAGCATTGGCTCATACATGCCAAGGGTGTATTCCCACCCATACTTCCCAGAGAAGGCTTGGAAGTAGTACATGTCTTCTTCGTCATATACCGCATGATTGCTTGGATTGGAAAAGAGCAGCTGCCCATCGCGGTTATGAACCGTGAGTATTTCTCCCGCTTGGAACCGGTAGGCCCCTGAAAGCGATTGTTCCTTGATGTCCAGGACGATGACGCCTGTACGTTCATTGACCGGGTTTGTGATGGGCCTCAGGATGCGAATGATAGGTTGTTCTATCGGGGTTCCTTCCTTGAGGGTAACCCGCTCTGAATAGCTTTGGTTTTCTGGAGGAAGTTCCTTGTAGGTCTGATACCAGGAGGAATCCTCCATATAGCCAATGGCCGTAAAAGCAAGGTCACTGGAGAGGACCAGTTGCTGTGGGTTGTCCAGATAGACATAGATGTCATGGATGTAGGGCCTTGCATTGGCAGGGGCTGCAAGGAAGGAGCGGATCAGGCGGAACTCACGATAGTTGTCCAAATTGAGAGTTTTTCCTCCGCTGAGAACGCGCTGGAGACGAATCATCATCTCAGGATTGGTGCTGAACATCAGCGAGAGGCTGTCCATCTCATCAAGGATGACATCGTAGTAGGCCTGTACCTCATCAAGCTTTTGGTTTGCCTGTCTGATGGAGTTGCTCCTGATGAAATTCTGGGTCAGCAAAGTTGCCCCACCACCCAACAGGAGCGCTACAATAACCAAGGGGAGACTATGACGGAAGAAGATGCGGATGATACGTTTGTTCATAAGCCCTGTTCCTTCTTCAGCTGTTGGGGACTGGTGCCCCAGTACTTACGGAAGGTCCTGCAGAAGTTCTGGGTATCTTGATACCCCAAGGCTTCCGCAATCTCCTTGTTTCTGTAGCCTACTTTGCTGGTAAGCATCTGTTTTGCAACTTCCATCTTATGGCTCAAGAGATACTCCTGGAAATTCTGGGTAGTTTCTTCCTTGAACAACCTACTCAAATAACTCGTAGTCACTCCAAGCTCTGAAGCAATGTTCTGCAATGTGCAGCTACTGAGTTTCTTTTCTATGATTGCCAGGGTTTTTGTGACCAAGGGGTTGGAAGGTGTAAAGGAGGATGTAGTAACTGGAGCAGGCGCTGAGCCATCCAATACATGCCGGATTTTCTCAAAGGTATGTTTGATCTCTTCGAATGAGGAAGGTTTTACCAAATACTCCAGGACACCATACCCGATGGCCTCTTTCGCATAGCTGAAGTCGTCGTAGGCACTCATGATGCAAAACTGGGGTGCAGAGGATAGTTGCTTGAGTTCCTTGATCAGCTGCAGTCCACTCATGAAGGGCATCCGTATGTCACTAAGGAGTACATCAGGGTGATGATCCTTGCAAAATGCGAGAGCACTTCTTGCATCAGTGAAGGATCCTATTACCGAGAATCCTATCGATTCCCAGGGAAAATAGTGGGTAAGTCCTTCCAGAAGTTCTGTTTCGTCGTCAACAATTACCAAGGTATACATGCTCTAAGGTAGTACACCATTTAGGGAGAAATGTCAAAAAAAGATACCCAATGTCAAGGTAAATGGGCTGTTTATCTGCTACTATGATAGGGAGAATAAGAGTACTGAGAGGAGGAATCGGATGAAAGAGACTCGTATCTGTATTATTGGAGGCGGCGGTCGCCTTTGGGCCATTCAGTTCATGAAAGATCTTGCGTACAACACCATGACCCACGGTACCTTGGTTCTGTACGATATTGATAAGGAAGCTGCGCACAACAACGTGGCAGTTGCAGAAAATGTATTCAAGGTAAACAACAGTGAAGGACGTTTCCGCGTCATCGCAGAGGATGAGATTGGAAAAGCGCTTACCGGTTGTGACCTGGTAATCATCTCCATAGAACCCGGAAAGACCGAGTGCCGTTATGGCGATCTGGTACTTCCTGAGGAGTACGGAATTCTCCAGTCAGTAGGGGATACCACAGGCCCTGGTGGAATTATGCGGGCTAGACGGGCTGTACCCTTGTTCTTTGAGATCGCCGAGCAGGTGAAGCAATACTGTCCCGATGCCTGGGTTATCAACTACACCAATCCCATGACGCTCTGTACTGCAGCGCTCTATAAGGCATTCCCCGATATCAAGGCACTGGGGTGCTGCCATGAAGTGTTCCACACCCAGAACTTCCTTGCTGAGAAGGTGAGTAAGTGGTTTGATGTGTCGGTTCCCGATAGAAGGGAGATCAAGATTGATCTTACCGGGGTGAATCACTTCACCTTTGTGACCAAGGCTTATTGGAAGACCCATGACCTGATCCCCCGTCTCCTTGAGCTCGTTCAGGATAGTTCTACCTTCAGTGATGGAACTGCTGTTGCAAAGAAGCGCTTGGAGGAAGAGAAATGGTTCGACTGTGACCAGAAGATTGCGCTCAGTTTCCTACGCGACTTCGGCTCTCTTGGGGCAGCTGGCGACCGACATCTTGCTGAATTCGTTCCCTGGTTCCTCACCAGTGATGAAAACCTGCATACCTATGGGGTAATCAGAACTCCCTACTCCTGGAGAGAACGCACAGCGAAAGAGAAGCGTGAGCGCGTATTCAAGGATGAGGATCTGAAGGCAGAGCTCACTGACGAGGAAGGTGTGGATATTATGCGTTGCCTGATGGGGGATAAGACCATGGTCACCAACATCAATCGTCCCAATGAAGGGCAGATCAGTTACCTTCCCAAGGGCAGGATTGTTGAGAGCAATGGTGTGTTGAGTGAAGATTCCATCCGTCCGATTGTTGCCAGTGACCCCCCACTTGCAATCCAGAATTTGATCAAGCAGGTGAGTGATGTACAGGAGATGACCCTTGAAGCAATCTGGAACATGGATGATGAGTTGCTCTTCTCTGCGTTCCTCAGTGATCCACTGATGAACTTGAGCAGGGATAAGGCCAGAGAGTTGTTTGAGAAGATGCTTGAGGCATCCGACCTCAATTACTAGGAATAGAATCCAAGGAGGGGACTGATGATCAGCAGAGAGTTATATGAAGAGGCAGTGAAGCGAACGCTTATGTTCTTTGAGAAGGCTGGGATCGTCCTCACCGACGAAGAGAAAGGGAACGTTGAGGTCGCTGATTTCGGCCTCAACGACCTCGAGCATACCGGTCTTGAGTTGGTTACCTACCTCAATACAGAGCGAGTATGTGCAAAGGAATTGGTACTGTTCCCCCACCAGAGGTGCCCAGAGCATCGCCACCCGGCATTTGGGTCGTACATAGGCAAGGAAGAAACCTTCCGCTGCCGATGGGGAGAGGTCTATCTCTATGTAGATGGGAAGTCCTCCGAGAACATAAAAGCCATAGAGAAAGCAGGGGCCTATACTGTCTTTCATGAGATAGTACTACGCCCAGGTGAGCAATATACCCTAAGCCCCAATACCAAGCATTGGTTCGAGGCAGGGAGTGAAGGGGCTGTGGTCTCTGAATTCTCCACCCCCAGTTTTGATGAGAAGGATATCTTCACTGACCCAAGAATCGAAAGAACTCCTCAAGTCGAGTAAAACCAAGATTGACGTAACCGATACTTCTTTACATACTCATAGAGAGAAGTATTTGGATGTCTGAGATGCTTAACAGGTATATGATACTTATATATCATACTAAATCTATAGGATTTATAGTTGATTAGTAAAAGGGGGCTCTTATGGAACTGGTTCTTTGGTTGATACTATTCGTGGTACTGCTTGCAGCATTGGTAACACTGAAGAGGGTGTGGCATCTTTCATTCTCTGTTCGGGTATCAGTATCCCTGTTGCTTGGAGCTCTCTTTGGGCTTTCCCTGTTTTTCTTTGGTGAGGAGCCTGTTTGCTGTTGGCCAGGGTATGATGGTAGGTGAGCTCGCCGAGCGGACTCCCAATACTCTTGGCAATATCTTTGCACAGTTCAGGGCCTTTATTCCTTCCAATCCCGTTCGCGCTGCTGCTGATATGCAGATGATTCCTCTGGTCGTGTTCTCCGTCTTCCTTGGTGTTGCCGCAATTACTGTAAAGACAAAGAAGAGCGATGCGATCAAACCGTTTGAACAGTTGTTGGAGAGCTTTCTTCAGGTGGTAATAGAACTGACCAAAATCGTGCTTCGCTTGACCCCGTATGGAGTACTTGCACTTACCTCATACTGGCTCTCTAATACAGGACTGGCAGCAGTAGCTCAGCTTGGATTGTTTGTGTTGGCAGTGGTAATTGCTTGCTTGCTCCAGATTGGGCTGGTATATGGTGGTTTGCTTACGTTCTCGGCCAAGATCAATCCCCTGAGGTTTTTCAAGGCAGCAAGCCCAGCGATGTTGCTTGCATTCTCCAGCCGATCAAGTCTGGGTTCTCTGACAATGACGATCAATACCATGACCGATAGGTTGAAGGTTAATTCAAGGGTGGCGAACTTCGTAGGTCCTCTTGGTGCTGTGATGAACATGGACGCCTGTGGAGGTATCTTTCCTGCCATGGTAGCAGTGTTTGCAGCAAATGCCTTTGGAATTGAACTTGTACTCTCTCAATATGTTCTGATCGTGGTGGTTTCCATATTTGCAAGTCTGGGTAGTGCTGCTGTTCCTATGGGCGCAACTGCATTTACCATTATCACGCTCACGACTGTGGGGCTTCCAGTTGAGGCGGTAGGGCTGGTTGCCGGTGTCGATTTCCTGGTGGATATGTTTAGGACTATGACGAATGTGACCGGGGACCTGACGACCTCAGTGGTTGTTGCAAATTCGCTTGGTGAGTTCGACCGCGATGCATTCAATACCCAAGATATCAAGGCAGCAACAGCTAAGGCTATATAATGGTGTATTAGCATAGTAAATTTGTCAGAATTTGTTTTGTTTTTCACATTGTGTGAGTAACAGCGCTCCTGTATACTGTTTCCATAATAACAGAATGTACTAGAGATGATGACATCGTTTTACATTTTGAATACAGGAGTGTGATGGTGCAGGTTGGTGTACTTGTTGTAGGTGTTTCTAGAGAAGAATCTGCAACAATACAGAATAGTCTTAGCTCGGCTGAGCTTTGGTTTGCCTCTGATGAGGCAGAAGCTATTGCGCGCATACAAGAGCATCCCTCAATCTGCATAGTACTCCTTGATCTCTCTTCCAGAATTCCTCTATTGCAAAAACTTGCCCAGTACCCAGTCCTCAGTATTGTTCTCAGCAACAACAATACAGTGGAGGAAGAGCGAGATGTGTTGGCTTTGGGAGCTTCAGACTATCTCCGTAGGCCATACTCTCCTGAATTATTGAACATCCGAGTGGGACTGCTTGCCAATAGCCTCATGGAAGAAGAAGAAAATCTCTTGTTTGACAGTTTGCTCTGGCAAGCTCCTTTAGGCATAGCTGTGTACAGTGGTACTGATGCAGACCACATGGAAATGGTCAAGGCCAATTCCATTCTTTTAGATATCATGGGCCGTACTAAAGAAGAGCTTATGACTGTCGACTGGAAACTACTCACTCATCCTGAGGATCTTGAAAAGGAGATGGCCTACTATGAGCGTTTCTCAAGGCATGAGATTACCGGATATGAGATTGAGAAACGGTTTATTAAGCCTGAGGGGTCTCTTGTTTGGGTGAATATGTCAGTTTCACGGCTCTATACTGATCGTCCTGATGTTGAAGACTATCTTGGAATTATTAAGGATATCTCTGAGCAAAAGCAGCTGGAATCCTCACTTCGGGAGCGGGAGCGAATCATCAATTCCTATTTCTCCCAGTTGCCTGGGATGGCCTACCGCTGTTTTTTTGATGAGAGCTGGACAATGCAGTTTGTCTCTTCAGGTTGTAAGGAGCTTACTGGCTACTTGCCTGAAGAACTGATAGGAAACAAGGTTATTTCTTTCAATGAGGTAATCGCCCCCAGTCATCGTGATAAAGTAAAAGAGGAATGGAACTCAATCGTCTATAGCGACACTCCCTTTATTCAGGAATATGAGATAACCACCAAGGATGGAGAGAAGAAATGGGTGTATGATACTGGTAAAGGGATAACCAATGAAAAAGGGGATATTGTTTCGATAGAGGGAATGCTGTTCGATATATCTGATAGGAAACAGGATGAGTTGATTCTTTCCTATTATCACAACCATGATGAGTGGACAGATTTGCCCAATAGAAGATTCTTGGTCTCTTTCTTGGAGGAAGAGAAAAAGAAAGGCGGGCACGCTTTGCTTGCGGTAAACTTGACTGCGGTCCATGCGTTGAGTATGGCTCATGGATTTCTCTACAGCAGGAATTTAGTGAAGCGTGTAGCCTCTGTACTTCGTTCTTTTAGTGATTCAGAGCATGTATTATTCAGTTCTTATGAGTACCAGTTGATATTTTTCATCAAAGAGCCTGCTGATTCTGCTACTTTGCTCTCTTTCGGGAGAATGGTCTCCAAGAAGGTTGCTTCCTTGCTTCGCGAGGAGCGGGTAGGTTGGGGTATTGGGCTGATAGAGCTTTCTGATGCTCCTGTTGAGGAGAGTCTAACCAATCTTTTGATTGCCTCTGAGCAAGGGTTGTCAGATTTTGATGCTGGGCATGAGGTTTGTGTCTTTGATGAGGCGATGCAGCAGGCAATGAGAAGGCGTACAACCATCGAGAGAGAGCTTGCTGTGCAGGTAAAGACTCCTGCCTCTTCCTCCTTTTACCTTCAGTTTCAACCGATTTGGGATGTAAAGACACAAACAATTTCTGGCTTTGAGGCTCTTTCTAGGATGAAGAGCCCCATTTTAGGCAGAGCCTCTCCTTCCGAGTTTATTGAGGTTGCAGAGAAGGCCAAGCTCATTGTCCCGCTTGGTAAGATCATAATACACAATGCATTGAAATTCCTTTCACTGATAGAGAAAGAGGGGTTTTCAAGTGTTGGTGTTTCGATCAATATTTCTGCGATTCAGTTGATGCGTAAGGACTTTCTACCTTCTCTGATGGAAGCTGTTGAACAGAATAAGGTAAACCCTATGAATATCACCTTGGAGGTGACTGAGTCAGTGTTTATTTCCAAGTTCCAAGAAGTGAATGACTTGTTTTTCCATCTCCAGCAACAAGGAATGTCGATTTCAATCGATGATTTTGGCACGGGTTATTCAACGTTGTCCCGAGAGCGTGAGCTGAATGTAAATTGTCTGAAGATAGATAAGGCGTTTATAGACAAGCTTGAAGTGCTGCAAGAGAAGGAAGCAATTACTGCAGAAATCATTTCATTGGCCCATAAACTAGGACACACTGTAATTGCCGAGGGTGTTGAGCATGAGAATCAGCATAGCTACTTGAAGAAGTATCAATGCGATAAAATCCAGGGGTTCCTATTCAGTAAACCCCTGGACGTTCAAGATGCGTTGGCATTACTCAAGCAAACGAATCGTACTTAGTAGTCTTCACGTACGCCAAACTCAGCGTCTTCTACCCAACGGTGTGGGCGGGTAATGAGTTTGAGCATTTCTTTAAGTACCTCATAGTGGCGTTTTTCTTCTGCGAGAATGAGCGAGAGAGCTTTCTTCGTCTCTTCATCAGTTACGAGTGGAAGTTGTTCTTTATAGAAATCTATACTCTTCTTCTCTATCGCCAGGGCCTCTTCATAGGCAGGAATCTGATCAGTTGCAGAGGGGAAGGAGTCCGGGTCGAAGGCCTTGAAGACTTTCTTTGCTGCTTCTATTACCGTGGTGTCCACACTTGCCGGTGCACTCTTCTTCTGTAGGGCACGGAAATAACTTTCATGTTTTTTTTCGTCATCAGCGAGCATCTTGAAGATGTTTGCAAAACCTTCACTTGGTGCCTTTTTTGCAAGGTCAGTATAGAACTGAATACCTTCTTGTTCCAGTTTGATTGCTACTTCAAATAAGTCCATGGATGTCCTCCTAATGTCCATAGTATAGGTAGGATATGTTGAGAAGGCAAGGGAAAGGATCTAATAGGTAAGCAATTCAATTTCTGTTTCAAAGAGGGGAGAGAAGTTATATACATATTTGTTGTGATAGCTTAGATATTTCTCAGTTCCATCAGGAATCATACTTAGGTGCTTTGAGTCATCAATGCCGAGGCGGTCATAATCGTTATCATCAAGTTGACCTGAGAGTTGTATGGTTCCACTGGAAGGGTTGAATGAAATCATTCCCAAGTCGAAGAGTTTATCGTACAGAGGTGAGAGTATGAGGGCGTTTTTAGGGTCAATTCGCTCATGATCATCTGCAACTCTCCATGGTTTGATATGACTTGCAACCAATATCTTTGGTTTGTCTACTCCTAGTACAGCACAACTGTTATTCCAGAGTTCAAGTGCTTGTTTGCGATAGGTATGCTGCACGGTTCTCTGGATGGTTGTCCCTATGCGTGTGGTAGGGATACCTCCCTGATCAATGCTATAGGGATGTTCCTGATCTAATGATTCTTCCTTATCTTGGTAATTGAAAGTTAGAGCATATTCATACAGACTGAACTTTGTTTTACAGGGTTTCCCCGGAGCAAAATACTGACTCGCGATTGGGAGAGCACGACCGTAGTAGGTGAAGGGAGTTTTTACCCGATCCCTGACAAATACGAATATTTCGTATTCTCCGGTATTCATCCGATTCTCGACAAACCGTTGCTTAAGCTGGCCTTCCCAGTAGAGAACATCGTTGTCGATATGGTCAACATACGGGGTGGCATAGCTCTCTTTCTTCAAGTTAATCAGCAATACAATAGCGTTCTCACCGGTTCTTGAAAGGACTCCCTTACGCATTGTTGCAGCAATGTTCATCTCCATCAGATCAGCAATGTCTTGGAGCACGTAATGACTCCCGATTGCCAGGTGGGAAATCAATTTCTGAGAAATTCGGTTTGAGAGCTGCTCTGCCATGTGCCCAGGATACGACCAAGGGGGGGGAATCGTCAATGTTTGTTTTCCAAAGCAATCCTATTCCATGCTACTATACCCCAGAAGGACAAACCGATGAAAACGTTATTAGAGGGATCTATTCTAATACTCAATAAACTGACACGTCATTGACGTGCTTAGTCTTGAAAAATTATTCCCAGGGTTATTTGGCAGGAACAGAGAAATCCAAATTCTGGATTTGAATTTCTATAGGAGGATAAAATACGCCAATTATGGAAAATGGATTTTTCCACCTACGCATGTGTGCTTCTCTACGAGTTCAAAGAAAGAAATAGATATCCCTCTTTCGAAAGTCTTCAAGGTATTTCTTTTTAATATCATGCAAGGCTTTTTCCTTTCCATATTTGATGCAATTGCGATAAAGCATCATAATTTCCCAATCTTCAATCATTAATTTGTAGATATCACCCGAGTCATCTTTAGATTTATAATAGAAGGTAAATGGAATAGATTGAGCCATCTCCCAATATTCAGGAATATCCTGATTGATCAGATCACCTTGCATTCTGAGGTTGTATAGGATTTCTTCTTTCTTGCTTTCTTCCTTCTGGCAATTTTTAGGTTCTGCAATAAAATCAACAAGTTCTTTAGGCTTGAATGTAGCAAGCGATGAAATCTTTCCGTTGAGTGTCTGAGGCGGTTTCCAAATTTTTAAAATTATAGAAAACGTTCTTAAGACATATTTCTTTCGCGCTTTCAATTGTTGTCTGGACCAATATGCTCCAATACATTCTCCCGGAGAATAATACAATAATAGGGTTCTGCCAGATTATCCTAACCTGTCCCTCGGTTCAATATCGAGGATATACCAACCATATTTCCTGAATTTTTGTATCAAAGCATTCTTAGCTTTATTGGATAGACACGAATCCAATCTCCAGATTCTGTTAACCCTGCTCACATACAGTCTCAATATATTTATGGGAGGGTTTGGGTATGTAAGGACTGTAATGAATAGTTTCCTTTTCAAATGTATCTCCTCTGATATGAATTATCCTAGGGATAGATGGTTGTTTTTTCTTGCAATACTCTGCAAACAACATTCTATGGCAGTCTCTAGGATTTTTCATAACACATTAGGGCTACATTTACTTTAGCAATAAGCCCGCTATTGCTTCAGCGTGCTCTTCACAATGAGGTAGTGTATGTTTGGAGTACAGTTCAAATAATTGCGCTTTTTGCTCAGAAGGAGGAAATTCTTTTCTCAATGTAGAAGAAATTCCAACCTCGGGTATATGCAGATAGCTGATATCAGCTTCCTGTAATACAGTCAATAATCTCGCTTTCCTATACTCAGGCCTCATCGAGAAGGGGTTCTTTCTTACATCGACTAAATATTTAACATTCTGAAGTATAAAGCAACTGTATAAAACGATCTATGGACAACCTCGTATCCAATGGTTAATAGGAAGCTCTTGGTGAACTCTCTATCTTATTTTCTTATTTGATCCAGTTTTTCAAGAAATACTGGGTCAGTACAGGTATGGGAGCACTGCGAATGCTATAAAGGGAATCCTTTATGACCTTTGTAATCAATTCATTATCACTTCTACCAGGTGTTCATTCTCTCTTAATTGTCATTTCTAGCTTACTGAATTCATCTCTTTCTTTAATTTGATATTGCACAAGTCTTGTTGTTTTTATCCAATGGTTACATATGAGGAAAACGGCGATTTTCCCTTTTCTTCAATGATGATATGTTTTGTTATAGTGCTATCTGATCATCATGAAGACTGATTGAATAGCATCCGTATGAATTTGGGATAAAGTGGTAATAGTCATTTTGACTTTTTCACAAAAAGAAACATGAGTTTTGGAGTCTAATCCAGCGAAATAGGTTCCTTATGCCTTTGAACTAACCATATAAGAACTTTTCTCCTGTTTAACTGCCAAATCACCTTGTAGTTTTGTACCACATTATCATTCGATGCACAATTGGAGTATGAAAGAACTAAAAATGCTGCGCATGCGCAAGGCAAGTTCTCATGTATCTTTGCTTTCCAAAGCAATCCCATTCCATGCTCACTATACCCCAGAAGGACAAACCAAGGCCGAAGAAAAACACTACAGGAACACATACACCATATTCAGAACCTACTTCACTTTGATGATGCTCAGATGGCTGAGAGACTTGGATTGGAAGAAGAGGCATACCAGAGAATAATTGGAGCTCCTTCTTCTGAATTTCTGGAACAGCTTTGTACTACCTTTGGGGGTTTCCCGTTCTTATCTTGAAGAAAGGGAAGGGCAGCATTTTCCGTGAACGATCACTCCCCATTGCCGATATCCTTGCCTTTCCGGGATGCGTAACTGGGAAGCAGTTTCACTCTCCCAAGGACTTGGCGATTTCTCTTAGCCTAGAGAGATCCTCTGAACTACTGGAATGCTTCCAGTGGTCTGGTGGTCATGCATACTAAGAAAGAAGCAGAAACAGATGGAAGAGAACTGGCAGATATTCTCATCTACTCCCGTGTTATTTGCAGATTCCATTGGAGTTGATATCCCTACAATTATCGAGAGGAAGCTGCGTAAGAACGCAGGAAGTATGATGTGAAGAAAGCGTATGGATCTGTAAAGAGTATACAGAGCTCTAGTAATTCCTAACGACAATTCTTGGAGTGTGGTACACTAGAGTGATGCCCACGGAAGTGTGATGCTTGTATACGAAGGTGATAAGCTACAATTCTTATCTGACGTCCAGGATAATTCAATCGACCAAGAAGATTGAAATGAATATGTGGAACAGGCTTCACAAAGAGTTAGTTCAAGTGAATGAAATCCTGGCGTAACTCATTCAAATTACATGCAGAATGTATTACTCGACTCTGAGATTCCCGACTCCTCCGAGATTGTAGCTATTGAGTTTGGCATACCCAACACCAACAAACGAGTCGATTTCATCCTTACAGGATTGGACAAAGCGAACCAGCACAATGCCGTTATTGTCGAGTTGAAACGGTGGAGCAAGGTTGAACCTAGTCCCTATGTCGACCAGCTCCTGGAGGCGGAGATTATCGACGTACAGACTCGCTTCTCCCATGGACAACGGGTAGTACACGCATCCCTCCCTGCAAGCATGGTCATACGCTCACTTGCTCTCAATTTCAACGCAAATGTACATGAAATACCGATCCACTTGGAAAGTTGTGCGTATTTGCATAACTATGTACCTCCCGAAGATGACCCCATTGAGCAACACTACTTCCAAAGCCTTCTTGATGAATCACCAGTATTTTACCGTAGTGATGTCAAGAAGCTCAGGAAGTTTATCAAAGTACATCCATACAGGGATGCAAAGCAAACCTTGTACTATATCGATAATGGTGTGATACGACCCTCCAAGAGCCTGCAAGACGCTCTCTCTGCAATGCTGAGAGGGAAAGGGAGTTCATTCTCATAGACGAGCAAAGATAGTCACAGGCAGATGCTCTCGCTTTGCTCGGAGAGAAGTAAAGAGGATGGGAAGAAACGGGTTTCATTGTACAAGGGGACCAGGAACAGGTAAGACAGTAGTTGCCATCAATCTTCTTGTGCAGTTGATCAATGATGATCAGTTGTGCACCTATGTTACAAAGAACAGTGCTCGAGAAGGTGTTTGAGGCCAGAAAAGCTTCGCTCTGGTGCGTTCAAGAGAAATAATATCAGCTTATTTAAAAAGGTTCCACGGCATTTTGTTGATGCAGATACCAATGACTTCGGCACCCTCATTGTTGATGAGCACACCGACTCAATAAACCAGGTCACAGCGAAAAGGGACCAAAGGTTACCGGTGAAGATCAGATCAAGGAGATCATCAACGCAAGCAGGTGCAGCGTGTTCTTCATTGATGAAGACCAGCGAGTGACTGCACAGGATTATAGGGACAGAGCTCAAATTCTTTCTTGGGCCAGAGCATTCAATGCAGAGGTGCAGAGGGAGGCTTTCTCACAGTTCCGTTGCAATGGTTCTGACCTTGGGTATCTTTCCTGGCTTGATGGAGTACTGAAGTTGGGAAGAGACAGCCAATCCCACCTTGGAAGGCATTGATTATGACTTCCGGGTCGTGGATGATCCTAATGAACTGCGTAGGCTTATTGAAGAGAAAAATGGGGAAGATGATAAAGCCAGGATTGTAGCAGGGTACGTGTTGGGGATTGGGTGGTAAGAACAATCCAGATTCAGTTCAGATATTACATTGATGACTTTTTCATAAGCACTGGAACCTCATCAGTGATGGTACTTATGCAATTTCAAAGGGTCCGATCAACCAAGTTGGCTGCATACATACCACCCAGGGACTTGAATTCAACTATGTCAGGGTGATCATAGGGGATGACCTCCCGCTTTGAGATGGGGAATGTCATCTCTGATTACTCAAGCGGGCAAGAACCGACCAATCCCTGAAAGGATTGAGAGGACCTATCAGAAGGGTGATCAGGGAGGCAATGAAAACATGCGACATCATTATACGTAATACCCTATCGCACACTCATGAGCCGGGGATGAAAAGGCTATGTGTCTATTGTATAATAAAGAGCTTGCTCACTTCCTGAAGACCAGAATAGCTGGGTATGGAGAAAGAAAAAGAGAGTCCTTGTTGGTGGCCGGGAGGGAAGAGGAATGAAGGTGTAATAAGATTCCCATGATAACCATTGATGAAAGTGTCGAAGGCGAGTATCCCTGCGATGTTGTAAGTTTCACCGAGTTGATTGGGTTGTTGTCTGAGAATTCATTAGTCCCTGTGCAGTACGTATGCACAAGCCTCCCAACGGGGTGCTTCGGATTTCTGATGAATGGTCTTCATCCCACCTCCCATTTAGGAAGTAATCGCCTTCGCAAGCGGGTCATTACCTTGTTTTTACCGATTCTCGTCGGCCCAGATAGTCAAGCGATCCGTTGTCAGGCCAGTCCACAGTGTTCATAGGTACAGTCAGGAATATCAATAAGTCGGTATTTGTTGCGGTAACGAGAAATAATTGTATTTCTTCACGAATATTGATTGTTCGAACAAGAAATTTGAATTCTAAAGGCAAGTTGCTCAAGTTCTCCTGCAATTCTATTATTAGGATTTAATAATGGAGGCATTCTAGAGAAAGATCAGTAATAATATTTACGTTATCACTTAAGATAGCTACCAATCTTGCCAATAACTGTTTTGACATTTTCATATCTAGCCCTTGCAATCATTCTTTTGCCAATTATCTTATTAGTGTCATTTGATAAAACCTTATCTTGAATGTAGTCGATTGGCAACAAAGAATTGAACTGCTTTCGAAAAATAATTAACTTGTTTCAATATAATAAAATTGGCGAGCTTCATCTGATAATTGACCAGCCAAAGGGCACCCATCATCATTTGGAGTATGCACAAGCATGAGTAAAAAGATTCAGCAATGTAGGCATTATAGCAGATTTCATTATCAAAACTGTCTATGAAAGCTCGTGCAGGAATTTCAAATTTACTTTTATTTTCTTTCTTAGCTTCTTAATAAAGAAAGCAAGGATGAAGATTATTACTGGTAATGCTGTAGCCCCATAAATAACTTTCTGCCAAAGAGAAAATTTTCAACTCCAAGAACGTCCCTATAGTTGGATGTATGGCCGATGCTAAAGACAACTAGGATTAGTTCCCAAATGAAGCTAATTTCAAAACCATTTGAAGTATTAAGCTTATTTTTAATCTGCTCGATATTCTTCTTCAATGAAAAAGATTGCCACTCAACAGGTGTAAATTGTCATTGTTTTGACCTCATGGATACCGCTCATCAATTCTATTGATATTCTCTAAAACTGTAAGTACTGGATTCTTCTTTCATTATAAATCTATATAAATGATAATTTAGTGTTTTTCTTTGGATCATGCGAGATAGTCCAGATTTTTACCACCTTGTCATTAAATTTATATTTTTCCATTAATTTATCTTTTAGCTCGGTTGCTCTAGATTTATATATATCAGAAACTCGATCAAGGCTAATTATTATCTGTTCAAAGAATTCATGATATTTCTTTCATGATAGCACCAACGATATGTCATCCCAGAAGAGTTTTTCTTTTATAAGGGTTAACCATATAATCAATACTGTTTAGATTGAATCTCCCAAACTTCTTTGCAATTTGTTTCCTTCCAATCTTGCTAAATCTTTTCTAGGGGTTTGTTACATCTGGGAATTCTTCCTTTAATGTGACAATAGTTTTCTCCCTATGAGTATTAAAGCCTCTCTTAGTCAATATTCTTATCACTTTTCCTGTTGGCAGTTTGATAAACTTAGACATAATCCTCCATTTGTTTTATCTGAAGAGCCATGATTTACTGATTTTAGCCAACCGTAAAAGGCCGAGATTATGATAGTAGTATTAAATTCGTCGATCGTACTAATACAAATCAATATGGCAACTATTTATATCTATTAAAACACATTTGAAATACATGTCTAGAGACTGACCTTCAAATGAATAGAAATTTTGTATTTTTATCATCTTTCAGTAAATTTTAGATTGGCTCATAATCAACCGTGATAGCGTCCTCAAACCTCTACAGCCCCTGCTCTCCAGTTGCTGCGCCCCTGATTTGCTCCTCAATCGACGCCCAGCATCAGGAAATGTCATCTGTCCCCCAGTCTCTGCATCAACCGAAAATCCTTGAGGGAGCCAGTGCATCACCATGGGCATAGAATGGACAGGCTCTGTATTCCTGATTGATGATGGAGGTCTTGATATCTTCCCTCTGGCCTTCCCCGTTCTAGTGCCATACGTTCGCTTCCAGCCTCCCCAATGGCCCTCTCACAAATCAAAAATATTTTCTTAAGTGTTACTCCCAATCTATTGATTTGCAAGTACCACAACTACTACAATACCATGTACTAAAGGTCCAAAATATGAGAATAATTAATACTATGATAGCACTTATAAAGTCCATCAATAGCCCCAGAAAAAGATTGCACAGAGCTAGGAAAAGGCACCAGGTGCAAGAGAACTTGACCAGAGGTTGTCAGTTCGCTCGGGAGTACCGCTGTACAACCTTAAGTTTGAACAGGGCCTTATATCCTGAATCGCTCTTGAAGCTTATGATGGTGCTGGGTATGTTGGAAGCTATGGTTGAAGCCACTAAGGTTTCACAAACTTCATTCTCTAATTGGTAAAATCATGCATTGGAGAGAGCATCAAAGCGAAAGGGAAGAATAAAGAGAAGTGATACACTACACACCTGTGAAGACTTTATCCGATGGTCGTCTTGTATTGCATAATCACCGTAACTAATTCACATATGAAGTCTCTTTCCTTAGAATAAGGTCTTGAGATTTCTTAATTATCATTACCATTGCAGCTGAGGTGAAGATTCTCAACAGTGCATAATCGTGATGACCACGCGAAAAACTTTAGCTTCCTCATGGATGCAAACGGGAAGTGGACACTCTCTCCGGCCTATGACCTTACCTTCTCCTCCGGCCCCCGAGGGGAGCAAAGTACCATGGTCATGGGGGAAGGAAGGTATCCTGATGTAGAGCATCTTCTCAGGTTGGGTCTTAATGCCAAGCTCTCAAAGCAGCAGATTACCTCAATCATTGACCAAACTCGTTCAGCGCTCTCTGCGTGGAATACGCTTGCAAGGCAGTATGGCGTGAGCAATGAGAATATCACTCATATTGCAAAACAGATCAGTCAGTAAATCCTAGCGGCAGAGGTCTTTCAATCCTTCCCAGATCATCACCATCGCCATCGTATCCAATTCACAGTATTTGAGAAGGGCCTTCTGTATTTCGCTACGTTCGTAGTCTGACATCTCCTCAAACTGCATCCTTGCATATGCTGTGAGTGCCGCACCACCTTCCCTGAGCTCATCATCACTGCTCAAAATTTCAAGGTCTTTATCCGAGATGTCCTGGAACATCTTTGGTAGCAGCTTGTAGGGGTCCTTCACCTTTCCATCCTTGATCTTGACCCATTGCCAGTCCTTGAAGTTTGTACTCTTGATCCCCCCCTTCGCCCCATAGATTGGCTTTGAGTATTTCTCTTGCAACAACATTGAACTGTTCAGAATTGCCGGGAGTACCTGTTTGATGGAATTGGACCCCTTTGTGGTCGGATCATAGTAGTAGCGTTTCACAACTTCCCACAGATCAACCATATCTCTTTCTCCTCTCCACCTCTCAGAGGATTTGCCTGTTGCATGGGTGATGGTCTTGATGAAGCTCTGGAGTTGCGCTCTGTCAGGAATGTCTCCTGTATCAGAGGTGAGTTGCTGATAGATCAAATTGAGGAATGTATTTTCGTGATTGGAGTAGCGAAAAACACTTCCCTGGTCATGTTCCAGTTGTTCTTTCAATGCCCGTATGAACTCGTAATTAGGGAATACCCCTCGCTCTGTGTTCAGATACTCTCCAGCGTGTTCCACACGACCATCACAACGGACGATATGATGGGAAAACTGAAAGGCAATTCCTTCATAGGGGTGGAGACCTGCATTGAATGGGATAGCAGCCATGGTAGTCTCGAAGTCGATGAAGTGAAGTGGGAAAACCCAGCTCTCCATTTCCTTCATTAGGTTCTCTCGATCAAGCCAAGGAGAATCGTCTCTTGTTTTGTATTTCTGAATCTGCAGCCATTGTCGTTCACTCGCTGAGATTCCTGGTTTTGTATCGGGTTTTGGATGAATAACACTCTCACTGATGTCATCCATCTTGATGATGCCATCTTCGATCAGTGTATCCTTTCCCCTGAAACTCCAGACATCCAAGACTGTCTGGCATGCAAAATCTTCATCGCTCCATCCCAGAGCCTCTTTCCAGCATTCTCGCTTGCCGCTCTTGAGCCCTAATTGTTCATTGTTATCTGTTTTGTAGAACTCACATGTAGCGCATTTCGATGCAATGGGAGAGGTGATTTTTGTATCGGTACTATAGGAATCTGCCAAGAACTCAACATATTGGGAAAACTGCAGGGAGGTGTTGTTGACCTCATGAAGCGTCTGAAAGATTCTCTCGCATTCACTGTCCACATTCACTTTACAGAGAATCGGGGGTGTTAGGTCATTCTTGGTAAGGGTATTTGCTATGGTGACACCCTTTCTTCCTTTGGAATCATGGATCAGCCGGAACTTCTGGTTTAATCCATCGGTTGGGCAAACAGCAGATTTGTCAGCCATCATAAGATGTGCTGATATCTTATAGTGCTGGAAAGCGGTGGAAAGTACATACTTCTGAAATGCAACATCATAGAGATACGGCTTCCATGTTGCCCTGATCGTTCCGTCTCGGTTGGCAAAAGGATGTGCTTCCCGTGGATCGAATGATTTTGCCTTCACCTCATAAAGCTTGATTTGATCTCTTTCTTTGACCAAGATGTCGGCGCGGATAAACAGGTTTCCTGATGCAATGGCCGCTTCATAGAGTATGACACTATCGGACTGAAGGAGATTATTGGTTTCACGAAGAGCTTTCTCATAGTCCAGTGTCTTGATCTCATGGCCACCAGGGAAATAGCATTTTGCGAGCTCCCCAACCTGAAATCCCCCATCTGCAAGAGCAAGCAGAAAGCTGTCATCAAGGTTCTGGTTTGCATAGCACGCTTTCCCTGTATAGAAGAGTTTTGTTGGGCATTCAGTTGCCAGCTTGAATCGGGATTTCGTCAGATACCTTTCTTTTGCCATTCTCTTCCTCTCCAGATGATTGTCACTGAGTAGTATACAGCATTCGAGTTACTGATGGATAAAAACCTATGTAATGATATAAACTGGTTTTCCCAGATTCAAATATTGACAAGACGGTGGTTCTGGCTCACGCTCTTGATGAGAACCTTGGAAAAAGGAAGACTACCACTCATGGAAAAGATACCCAACAAGAATACAGTCAAAAAAATCGACATACCCCGTAGGCATTTACTCAGTGGGTCACAGGCGCGCCAAGTTCTAAACGAACTGGCGGAGCTGGATACAGCTATCGCCAAGGAAATTGAGAGACTTTCAGCCATGGTTTTCAATGACGTGTCGGTGGAGCAGGTTGCCTCTTCGGTATTCCTGGCACTCGATGGAATCGACATTGAAGAGTGTTGGAATGCATCGGGCAAACAGCGTGGAGGTGGGTATCGTGATGAGTTTGATGTTGCTGATGAAATCATTACGGAAGCACTGTTTCCATTCAGTCATCAAATTGATCTGTTTTACCAAACAGGCGAGTACGCTGCAGAACAGGCCTACCTGCATGGGGTACTCTTGGGACTTTATCAATTGATGAAAGAGTCAACTTCTGATTTCTTTGAGAACTATATGGAGGACTATCCCGAGGAGCTTAAGCAGGAGTTGATTGATAATTGGAAGAATCGGCATCTAAATGACGCCGATGGCTTTCAGAAGCTCAATACCTTCATAGAGAAGCATTGTCCTGCTTGGAGCACAGAAGGTACTGAGTTATGAGAGTAGGTAATCTATAATATTCTGATGGAGAATACCATTACGAGAACGTCCAACTGGATCCAAAGAGAGAACCAGTTTCGGATAATTATCATCAATTGCCTCCAAAGGAGAAAACTCCCTTTCAATGGTAGTAGGCTCAGCAAGAAGATAAGCAACTTGGATATAGACTTTCTCGGTTCCTCGTATAGCAATAAAATCTATCTCCTTTGTCTCCATCTCCCCGATGAGTATTTCATACCCTTTCTTTCGAAGATGCAGGTATACAATATTCTCCAGTGACTGTAAAATATCCTGTTCATTATCAAAGAATAGTCCCCTGATTCCCAGGTCATTCACGAAGTATTTCTCATTGGTTTTAAAGACATCTTTTCCCTTGATGTCATAACGGGGGACCCCATGGATGAGGAATGCTTGTTTTGCATACTCAAGATACTGTTAGATAGTCTCCCTCGATACACTTCGCTGTTCATGCTTCAGGTATTTTGAGATAGAAACAGCAGAAAAACGCTGACTGATATTAGCAAGGAGATAGTGCATGAAACAAGTCGGAGCAACTCAACGTTTCTAATTCCATGGCGTTGTACAATATCCCGTAATAGGAATTGATTGGTACAAATCCAAAGATAGTTTTTCCCAAGGATTCTTCTGGAAACTGGAGAACTCCTGGCAGTCCTCCTGTACGAATATAGGTTATAAACTTTTCTTCTCGTAGTGGCTGGGATATAGTCACATCTCCTTGAAGGAGAGTGAAGGATTTCAATCGAATAGAAACGCCCGGTAAGGAGAGCTGCCAACTCTCCCGATAGGAGACTGGAATTCGAGCCAGTGATGGTTCAGCAGCATTTTTGCATGCAGTGAATTGACAACCTTCTCAAACCCTTCCACCCACTTGCACTTCATCAAGAAATATATAGTAGCGATCTTCATTGGTCATCTTTTCTTGGATGAACGCATAGAGTGCTTTGTAGTGGGTGATGGATTCATACTCCAAGAGCTCAAAATTGATAATTGATGATTTGTTCTTTCGGTACGCCAGTAGCGATACGGTATCTTGTATTTGTTTGAGGATGGTAGATTTCCCGACTCTTCGCATTCCTGTCAGTATCACTTTGATTATCTGTTTCCCGGTTACTTCTCGACCGGATTTCTTCAAGATACTCGGTTCTTTGTATGTACATGGGTTTCCTCTGATTCAATTGTAGAATAGAGAAGCACGCTATACAAAACAAATAGCCCTATTTTTCGTGAAAGTACGATATGTCGTACAATAACACTGAAGTTTTTACTGAAATTACATAGAGAAACTCACATATGAGTAGTTTTTATCTGTTTTAGGTAAAACTCCGATCAAGACACTACACACAATAATCTCCCAAAGAATATGAATCCTGGGAGAGGAAATCTTCCCTACCTCCTTTTCCTCTCCTTGAAATCCTTCTTGATCTTCTTGTTCCAATCCTCAGCAATAGTAGAAGAGGAGCGGTAGTGTACCGTCTCACTCATTACCTCGAAGTTAAGATTGATTCCTTTCTTTGTCTCGCCAGGAAGTCCTGGGGCACGCTCAGAGGGAATCCGACTTCCTCTGCTGCGACTTCCGCATCGATGTTTGCCCCAAGGTAGATGAACTTCCCAACCATAGCTTCCGCTTCGATCATCTCTCGAACCTTCTCCCTGGAGTACTCCCTGCTTATATTCTCCATCCCCTATTGATCTATACGTATTGATAGTGTGAAGAAGAGAGAGGAAGGTCGCCTTTAGCGCGACAATTACTGGGAACCGAGCAGTGGTTTGTTGTAGGAGAAGAGTACTTCGTTTATCTCAAGGATCTTGTAGTGCTTATGTACGATGAAATATTCGATGATGACATCGAAAATACTACTATGAGAGAGCGCATAACCGGTTGATCCTAGAGGATCTAGGAAAATCGGGAAGGACTAGTGTTCCATAATAGGAAAGTCACTGGGAGAAATATGTGCATCCTTCTCATATCCTGAAGAAATCCGCAGGGCCATCTACACATCACCAATGCCTTAGAATCCTTGAATTTCTCACTGAGAAAAGTGACAAAGAACCGAGCATTCCCCACAGATGAATCAATCTACAAGATTATGTACCTTTGCCATAAACAAAGCATCGAAGAAATGACCATGCCAATCGTGAATTGGGGTGTCGCACTGAACCAGTTTTCTATTATGTTTGAAGGAAGAGTAAAACTATAGAAAATCAATTACACAAAATGTTGATAATTTCCAAAGGTATATCAGATCTAAGAATAGTATGTGTTTTTATTGAAATATTTTCCTTCTTTTTAGATTGGTGTTCGACATAAAACCAATCCGTGTCGTGAATGAAGCTATGACTCATAAACCCTTCAACGAAGGTCTTTTACTCTGAGGGTATTTCTCTCTTTATCCCTTACCGCTTGGTAAAACAAGATACTCTTACGACTTGCCGTAACAACG
Organism: Sphaerochaeta sp.; assembly: GCA_018399495.1. Lineage (GTDB taxonomy): Bacteria > Spirochaetota > Spirochaetia > Sphaerochaetales > Sphaerochaetaceae > Sphaerochaeta. The sequence goes on along the minus strand of JAGYOG010000024.1, from coordinate 16,676 downwards.
TGAATCCATTGCGTTCCATAATGCAATACAGATTTTCTGGTTCTCTTCTTTCTGCATGAAATGCAACAAGCTATGTTTTTGCAACTAACCCTAGCAATTTCTTAATGAGTTTTTTCTACTCCACCATCAATCCTTGGTAATCCAAAAAGGAAAGAGAAATGTACTGAATTGCTTTCGCAAGATCAGTGAAATTGGTATTTTGTAGGATGGATTTGGATGTTAGGATTTTATGGATTTTCGGTTTTTTTCCCGCAGATGTTCGATCATATACGGGTTCACATCATAAGCATGAATGATACCTTTGCTCCAACAATTTTTGCTGCTGCCAGCGTATAGAATCCGGGTCCAATATCCAGGTTCAAAACTACATCAATTCTTTTAGTCCAAGGTCTGAAAGGATTTTTCTGGGTTGATGAGTTTGGCTATTTTGCTCCATCATGACTCTTTTAATCACTTGAAAAGCTAGATACTTACTGAATGTCTTCTTCTTTGTTCATTTGTTATTTTTGTTCTTTCAAGAAATTCATGTATATATGTCGACCGTTTCTCAAACACTGAAATGAATTTTTCTGCTGCTTTAGCTTTCATCCTCAGTGAATTTGGCCAATTCATTCACTGTAGATTCTTCTAGTATGTGATGGTATGCTTGGTGAGCTTCAAATGCTTTTTATTCCTTCATCCAAGAGTCGGAATAGGATTCTTTTTGGATTATTTGGGCCTTTATAACGTTCTATCAGTCCGTGATTTTCCAGAGAACGGACCACTTGATTGACAAGTACTCTTTAGAAATTCCATGTTTCTGTGCTAACTCGACATTGATGCCAGGATTACGCCAATCGAATCTATAATGTGAATACTCAATCGATGAATTGAGTTTTTGTACCATAGTTCTTCGGTATAAGTGCAATGCTAATATAGCTTAGCATCCAGAGGCCTTTGTTGTTATTTCAATTGCTGCTTTTTCTCCTATCATCGGATTCCTCTTTATCTCTGGTTTTTCATGGTAACGAAAGCGTAGTATAGTGCTTGTATTATAGTTAAGTAACTTAATCATAATATGAACTATCAATATTGTAAATAATTCCTTAACAAAGATATTCTGATATAGGTGAGCTTCTGTGTTCCCTTTCTGTCTCTATTTTACTTACCCGTTTCCTGGTAGCTGATTGAATTTCTTCAAGATACTTATGTCTTTGTATACTGAATCTATATGAGACATACTGTTGTAGCTATGGATAAAGTGACGCCATAGCGTACAAAATATTTTTGGAATTGAGAGAAACAATTATTATGGAAGACACATATTAAAAATAAGAATAGCAGTGAATGCTACTGAAATTCTGGAGGTTTTAACTTGGAATAAGTAAAAAATTAAAAAGTATGAGAAGTTTTTATCTATTTTGGATACAAACTTCAATTGAAATGGTGAAAACACGTATCTCCCAAAGAATATGAATCCTTGGGAGGATGCCATCCTTTCTACCTCCTTTCCTCTCCTTGAAATCCTTCGGATTCTCTTGTTCCAATCAACGGGAATGGTAGAAGAGGGAGCGGTGTGTGCAATAGTTCCGCTCATTACATCGAAGTTTAAATTGATTCTTCTTGTCTGCCAGGAAATCTTGGAACGCTCAGAGGGAATCCCGACTTCTCTCTGCGGCAATTTCCGCATCGATGTTTGCCCCGAGGTAGATGAACCCCAACCATAGCTCTCCCGCTCTCTCTTGATCATCTCTCGAACCTTCTCCCTGGTATACTCCCTACTTGCGTTCTCCATTCCATCGGTAATGATCAGGAAGATCACATGTTCTGTCTGGTATGCTGGAGCTGTTATCCTCTGAACCTGCACAATCTTGGAAATTGTTCTTCCCATAGCGTCATATAACGCAGTAGAGCCGCCTACAAAGTACTCTTTTTCGGTTATTGCGCTCACTGCCTCAATGGCAATACGGTCATGGAGCAGCGTGTAGTTGTTGTCAAACAACACGGTCGTAATATTGCATGGGGTATCCAGAGCTTGCTGTCCAGCAAGCATGGCATTGAAGCCTCCAATTGTGTCACGCTCCAGTCCATGCATTGAGCCACTGCGGTCAAGAATACAAACCAATTCAGTCAATCCCTTTTTCATATACATCCTCCAATACTGATCTATACGTATTGATATCCTGAAAAAGGGAAAGGATGGTCGCCTTCAGGGCGACAATTACTGGGAGCCAAGCAGTGGTTGGTCGTAGGAGAAGAGTACTTCGTTGATCTCAAGGATCTTGTAGTGCTTATGTACGATGAAATACTCGATGATGACATCGAAAATACTACTGTGAGAAAGCGCATAGCCCGCCTTTCGTAAGAGATTTTTTGTCTCTTCAAGGCTCAGTTCCAGAGCAACGGAAAGTGCAAGAATGGTACGTTTGCTGGGTACGTAGCCATTCCCTGTTCGAATCTTTGAGAATAGTTTTCGGTCGATGTTCGCCTTCTTGTAGACCTCAACCTCTGTTTTTCCTTTATTTTGTATCAGGGTCCTCAGGGAGTCAGAGAAGGGTTCATCGAGATTGAAGATGGCTTGCTCAAGATTTGGTTCATGGAGGGAAGATCGGCTCTCTTCCAATTCCATCGCTTCGATTGTGAGCAACTCACGGACTTTCTTATGTTTCCTGACATAATGCTCGTCAATATAGTGTTCAATGGAAGTATGAAGCTGTGTCCCCGCAAGGAGAGACTCCTTATCGAACAGTACCAGGAAAACAGTGAGCTCATGTTTTGCAAGAAAGTCTTCTATGGTAGACCTTGCAACCTCTATTGCTTCTTGTTTCGGATAGCCGAAGATGCCACTGCTGATCAAGGGGAAGGCAATCGATGAGCATTGGTGTTCGACAGCCAGAAGGAGACTGTTCTGGTAGCACTGTCGTAACAGTGCTTCTTCTCCTTGTTCCCCGTCATCATACACAGGACCAGCAGTGTGGATAACGTAGCGAGCAGGAAGGGAAAACCCAGGGGTAATGATAGCCTCCCCATTCTTGATCGGGGAGAGGGGAGCACACGCCTTCGTCATCTCGCTTATACCTGCTGCTTTAAAAATCGCTCCGCACACTCCGCCGCCCATCAGAAGCGCAGTGTTGGCGGCATTGACGATGGCATCACTCTGCATTTTTGTAATATCATTACGTACCAAAAAGAAAGGCATGGGTTTACTCCTACGTATTCAGAGTACCATGGATTTCTTGCAGTACCGAGTATATTGTATCCAACAATGTGAGGAGTGTAGTTTTATAGGAAGAGACATACCAAGCTTCAGCCATAGATACCTCCTCTTCTATTTCATTGTATAGTACATTCTCTGTACCGCGAAGTCATAATAAATACAGCTCGTGTTCAATAAAAATATCCACCAGATTGGCATCAAACTGGGTTCCTGCATTGATCTTAAGCTCTTCCACTGCAAGCTCGGTGGGGAGGGCAGAGCGATAGGCACGACTGCTGGTCATTGCATCGAATGCATCAGCAAGGCTCACAATCCTGACATCTAGAGGGATATCCTCACCCTGCATATTGTCTGGATATCCACGTCCATCGATTCTTTCATGATGGGAACGGATGATCGGGATGTACTGCTTGAATGAAGGAATATGGGAAATAATGCGCACTCCAGCTTCAGGGTGCGTCTTTATCATGGAATACTCTTCTCCAGTAAGTGCCCCGTTCTTGTTCAAGATCTCCTCTGGTATGCTGATTTTCCCGATATCATGGAGAAGAGATCCTCCTTCAATAATTTGGAGGGTCTCCTCATTCATGTCCATAGCTTTCGCTAAAGCAACAGAAAGTGTTCTCACTCTGTTGCAATGTCCTTTTGTGTAGGGATCCTTTTGTTCGATGGTTTCGGAGAAGGCTTCAAGTGTGGAAATAGTTGAACGCTGTAATGTGTTTTTTGTTCTTCTCAGCTCTGCCTCAAGCTTCTTCTTGATGGCAAGATTCTCATCTTCTCTTTTTTTCTGCTTTTGTTCTTCATCTGCTTTTTTTAAAACTCGCTGAATACAAGAGTAGAGCTCTTCCTGACGAATCGGCTTGGTAAGGTAGTCGACAGCACCCAGCCTTATGGCTTTCATTCCTGTATCGAGGTCGTTGAACGCAGTAAGCATTACCACTGGGATAGTGGGGTATCTTCTTGCAATTCTCTCCAAGAGCTCAAAACCAGTGAGTCCTGGCATCTTGATATCCAGTAACATGAGGTCTATTGAGGTTGGAGTGTTGGCAAGCAATTCCAGTAATTCGTTCCCGTTTTCACAGGGTGTTACATTATAACCGGCCTTCGTCAGCATAATCCGTAGAATCTTTCGGATAGCAGGATCGTCATCAGTTGTTACAATATGTCTAGTCATCTCGAGCATCTCCGTGGTGCAAGGTTAGCGGGGAATCAAGAAAGGCGTGGTCTTCTTATACTCACCGTACTGGGGAAACATCTTTGGAAACAGTACTCGATCCTCAAGGGTTACAAGTGCCAGATTGCAGAGCGTGTAGCCAACAAGGACCAAGGTAATTGGAGTATACCAGAAGAAGAGGGAAGCGAAAACATTGAAAAAGGAAAACCAGAGAAAACCTGGGTGGCGACAGATTTTGTAGGTTCCATCGGTGTAAAGGCTCCCTCCTTTCTTGTTCTTCAAAGGAATCTCCAGCAAAACTGAGTAGATAAGCAGGATTGCGTTGACTGCCATGAAAATAATCAGGAGAAGGCTAAACGTAGGGTGGTGGGGGCTTCTAAATCTTGTAAACAAAAAAAAGAAGGGCAGAGCTGTCACAAAAAAACCAAGGTATAATAGCTTGCTAATACGGAAATAACCCTTCGACAATGCAATATCATACAAGGCTGCAAGCAAATATCCACTGGCTCCGAGCAAAAATAGTTTGTAAAATTCCATAAATTACCACTATACTAATACAAATTGCTCCCGAATGAAAGAAAAATTAAGGAATCCCCATGATTATTGATGTTTCAACCATTATTCCCGCCGTGGCGTTCGTTCTTTATGTGTCCTTTGTCATCTTTGGATTTCTCCAATATAAAAAAGATCGCTTCTATTGGTCATTCCAACTCTACATGATTTTTGTAGCTATCTGGAGTTTTGGTTCCTTGATGATGCACCTCAATAGTCCTATACTTACGCCGATCTTCTGGAACCGTATCATGCTTATTGGTCTGTTGAGTGTTCCCTACGCTCTGTGTAACTTTATCGTGGATATTCTGGAAATCAAGAACAAGTCCATCAGGTTGTTCCTCAAGCTTAGCTACCTCCTCTTGATTCCCCTCATGTACCTGAACTTTACCGGTAGCATCGTAAGTGCTGCTGGCTTCACCAGTGACAATATCTTTTACTATGAATTGGCTTCCGGATCGATGAGTGCTTATTCCCTAAGCTATGCATACCTTATATTAACACTGGTCATGCTCTTGGTTGCTAGTAAAAGACGAAGTCTCCATAACTTCCAGAAAAACCTTCTGCTCCCCTTGTTTGGTGTGGTGATCATGTTGGTGGGGATTTTTATGAATGTCTTCCCCGAGTTTGGGCGGTACCCCATTGATATCTTTGCAGCAACCATCAACGCAGTCCTTCTCTTTTACACCATTTATAAGTATAAGTTGATCAACTACTCCCGTCTTGGCTTATCCATTATTTACTCAACCCTGCTTGCTATTGCTGCTTCGGCCATTTACTACGCAATTATTAATTTTATCAAACTGTTCAACAGTGAATTCGCTCCAGGGAATATTTTCCAACTCTCTTTCATTCTCGGTGTTGCCACGGTCCTCATCATTCATCCGCTGCGAAATATCATTGCCTATTGGGTGGACAATGTGCTCATCCCCAGACGGCACCCATACCAGACAACTATCAGGAACCTCAGTAAGCGGCTTACTACAATCGTCAATCTTCATCAATTGGGCAAGGAGGTGGTGGAGAGCCTCCGCTCTGGCTTGAAGGCTGAGTGGGTCATCTTTATCGCACGTCGCCTTGATGATGAAGATCGCTTCTTTCTCGTTGCAAACAACAACTGCCCAACTGAGAGGGCAGTCGGACAGGATATTCTCTTCTCCTTTCCTGCAACCATTGAACAAAAACTGGATGTCTGCAGACAGGAGAATTTCTCATCAGTCATCAGTGTGCACCCTGATGAGGAACGCCTATCGGTCAGTGAATTCTTGCCGGTCAGTGATGTCATGATTCCTCTGGTATTCCGTCATCAAATTGCTGGCTACATCCTCATTGGGTATGGTCAGACCAATGTCCTGATCAGTGAGATTGAACGTGAAGCCTTGGAGATCCTTGCTTCCCAGAGCAGTCTATCCTTGGAGAATGCACTCTCCTTCGAGAAGCTCAGGATACAGGGTGATGAGCTTACGATGAGCAAGAACAAGCTTGAGGCTATCTTCAATGGTATTGCCTCTCCCGTTTGCTTGATCGACATCGACTACACCATCCAGGAAGTGAACACGGCTGCAGTGAGCTTCGTCGGACAGAAACGGGAACGACTGATAGGAAGCAAGTGTTATCGGTCTTTGTTTGGGAGAAGCCGTCCCTGTCCGTTCTGCCAGGGGCTGGAATGCTTGCACACTGGGGTGATGCATGAAACCGAGGCTGAGGAGCGGGAGCGTATTTTCTCCTTCCAGTTTCACTCTGTCCGTTCAGCAGATAAAACCAAGAGTGTATTCATTGAGATCCTCAACGACATCACTGAACAGAAACACATGCAGGAGGAGCTGATTCGTACAGAGAAAATGGCTGGAATCGGCACACTGGCAACTGGGATTGCCCATGAGTTGAACAATCCTCTTGCAGGAATCGTCGGTACAGCGGAGATCATGTTGGATGAACTGGAGGAGAGTAATCCCCATTATGAGTATGTGAATGACATACTCAGTTACTCCAAGACTGCAAGCGATGTAATCAAGGAACTCTCAATCTATAGCAGGAGGGAGGAAGTGAAGGAAACCCAGGAGGTGGAACTGATTAGGGTCCTAGAGTTTTCCCTCCGCCTCGCACAACGTGGTATCGACTCCCAGAATATTGAGATCAAGCGCAACTACCACGCACTTCCTTTCATCCAGGCAAACGAAGGGGAATTGCAGCAGCTCTTCCTCAATCTCATCGTCAACGCCTTCCAGGCAATGGATGGCAAGGGAACTTTGACGCTCAGTTGTATTGAGCAGGATGATTTTGTGCAGGTGAAGGTTGCTGATACTGGTTGTGGAATTGCTGAGAAGCATATGAACCAGATCTTTACCCCATTCTTTTCCACGAAGGCTCCCGGGAAAGGCACAGGGCTTGGCTTAGCCAATTGTTACAGCATTGTGGATAAGATGCGTGGGCGAATCCGTGTCCGTAGCGAGGTGAGGAAGGGGTCGGAGTTCACTGCTATTTTCCCTCTCAATGAGGATAGTAAGGAAGTCATCAAATTCTCTTTGGTGGAGGACTACCATGGGATGAATGATGTCTTCTTCATCCAGCGGAAGGTGTTGGTGGGAGAGAAGGGGTATATTGAGGAGTCAATCCACCGGAAGGTGGATGAGAAGGCGATGCATATCCTTGCGTTCAAGGGATTGCAACCCGTTGGAACGGTTTCCCTGATGACCAGTGAACACTTTTGGCCGCTCCCCATTTCCAAGTATTTTGATATTGAGCCGGTACTGAAGACGAAGAAGTGTGCTGAAATCATTCGTCTTGCGGTGTTACCCGAGATGCGGAACACCTCTGCTTCCATCGGCCTGATCATCCTGGTATTCTTGCTCGCCAGAGCTGTCGGAATAGAGGAGCTGATCATCGATGTGTTTGCCGATGACACCAAGACCAAGAAACTTTACAAGAAATTTGGTTTTGTGGAGGTCGGCTCCTATAATTCACCCTCTGAGGTGACGGTATTGGTCTTGCAGAGCAAGTCTACCTTGGAGAAGAATAGGTCCCAACTCAGGCACTTCGTCCGTCCACTGTTCCAAAGACTGAGGACAATGTTTGACCTCGGACCATATAACCAGGCGGTACACCAAGAGATGGATAGGATTCTCAGTGCTGATACGGAAGAAGGATCCGAGAAGCAAATTGGTTAGGTGCTTGAGCGTTGTATAAGATTGACGGGAAGGACGATGCGGCTTTGCTGTTTGGTAGTATCCCAGCCCACAATGGTCTGGATTGCCCAAGCGCAGAGCTCTTCGATTGGTTGATGAATGGTAGAGAGTGCCGGGCTGAGAAGCCGGGCAAGATCGACATCGTCAAACCCGATGACCTTGACCTCATCGGGAATGCGAAGCCCTCTCTTGTGGCAGATTTGGATAACTTGTGCAGCGATAACGTCACTTGAGGCGAACACCCCATCGATGGGGTGATTCTCAATGAAGAGTGAATTGATCAAGTCTGCATAGTCGAGCTGGTTGAACTGCCGTTTGCTTGCTTGTACCACGTGAAAGAAAGTGGATGATTCCTCACATGTTCGGGTGAATCCTCTGACCCGTTCCTCGCTTGACCTTCCCCCGTTTATCATGACCAGGTTTTTGCATCCTCGAGAAAGCAAATGCTTTGCAGCTAGATGGCCTCCCATTTCGTTGTCACAAAGAATGGCTGGTACTGATGGACTGATGGAGCGTTCAAGGGTAACCACAGGAAGATTGACAAGTGAGCGAACTGAGCTGTGGCTTTGGGTGCAGAGGATGATTCCTGCAACCTTGTTTGCCTTGAGCATGTCGATGTATTCCCTCTCTTTCTGTGCATTCCGTTGTGCATTGCAGACAAGGAGCTTCAATCCAAGGATGGATGCATGATGCTCCAAGGCGTTGATCACCTCGCTGTAGTAGGGATGCAACAGGGAAGGGACGATAACTCCCAGTAGGGTAGTCTGTTTCTGGGCAAGTGAACGTGCTACCTCACTGGGGTGGTAGTCGAGCTCTTGCATTGCCTGATGCACCTTTTCCTTTGTCTTCTCACTTAAATAGCCCCGGTTGTTCATGACCCTGGAGACGGTGGTTATGGTAACGCCTGCTTTGAGGGCAACATCCTTGATCGTAGGCATGTTACAACCTCATGAGGGTATGTTCACCCTCCTCGATGGTAAAGGAGTAGGTTTCGAAGTCTGCTTTAAGGGTGATTGCCCTTCCACGGTGTTCCCAGGTAATAATCAGGTTTTCTTCATCTGTGGGTTCCTCCATCTGGAAGATTCCATCAAAAGCGGGGTGAGAGGAGCGAAGTTCCATCAGCAAGCGGAGCGCAACCACGACAGGCCGCTGCACCGCCTTATCAATCTCCTCCTTGGTGTAGTAGTGGCGGTTGATGTTCCTCCCTTCCTTTGTCTCTTCGAGCAGTTCTAGGTCGTTGCTCCCGGCGAGCATTCCCACATAGTAGATTTGTGGGATTCCTGGGCTGAAAAACTGAACTGCTCTGGCAAGCAGGTATGCCCGGTCATTTTCTCCAAGGGCAGAATAATAGGTGCAGTTGATCTGGTAGATATCCAGGTTGTTGTACGTTTCACTGTTGTAGATGCGCTTAACATTCGCCCCATGGGCGTAGAGATGCTCCTTGGTTGCTTCGATCTCTTTGTCAGGCAATAATCCATAGACATCCACAATCCCAATTCCATCATGGGTATCCAGGGTGGTATGCTGATTTCTGGGGCAGATAGTAAACCAGTTTTTCAGGTACTGGGTCTGGTGAAAGTAGAGTGCGTGGAGCATCAGCATCGGCAAGGCGAAGTCATAAACTGGATAACTATTGTTGGCAAGCTTGAGCTGGATGGAGTAGTGCTCGTGGATTTCGGGAAGTACGTCTGCCCCATACATATCCACTGCAATGCGGCATTTAGCCAATAGGTGCCAGGTTTCCGGCTCCACAAAAAAACAGTCGGTATCCCTTTTCTTGATCGCATATGCAAATGCATCGAGACGTATGATCTTTGCTCCATGCTGAGCAAGTCTGGCAAGGTTTGCTTTCAGGTAGGATACACCCATCTCATTCTGTACGTTAAGATCGATCTGTTCTTCGCTGAAGGTACACCAGAGTTTTTTCTTCTCACCATTGGAAAAGGTTACCGTGGAGTAGGGGTCTTTTGGCTTTCGTTTGTAAATCTTCATGATTTGCTCTTCTGTGGGTTCTCCATCCCAGAAGGAATTGTAATCTATAAAATAGTCCTGGCGTGGTGACTCGGGTCCTTCATTGAGATACTCCTTCAATAAAGGACTTTGGGCAGAGATATGGTTAATCATATAGTCGAAGACCAGGTCATAGGATTTCGCGAGGGCATCGATGTCCTTCCATGTGCCAAAAGCAGGATCAACGTCTTCATAGGTGTATGGAGCGAAGCCCCGGTCACCTGATGAGGGAAAGAAGGGGAGGATATGCAGAGAGGTCAATGCCTTGTTGAAATGTTTGGAAAGGATTGTTTCCAAGTCGGAAAGGTTCGAACCCATCGAGTCGGGATAGGTGATAAGCATGACTCCATTTTTCATAGCTTCCTCCAGTAGATAATCGACTCCACTATGCAATACTGAAATTAGTATGTCAAGCGTTTAACATACATTGTTTTTTAATGTATTTCGTTGATGGATTATCGTATGCTCTATGGAGTTGTGTAGTGTTCTGGAATAAAAAATTGGGTATCAGCTTTACTAGGAAAGCTTCAATGATTTTCCAATAGTGATGAATAGAAAACCATGGGAGTAAGACACAATCAGTCGAGTTTTACAACATTTCCAGATTTTTGTTTGTGCGTAAGAAACAACAAAGGGACCTATTCAATTTGGTCCCTTTGTTAGTGATAGTTCTGTATTACTTAGTAACGGTAGGAATTGCGCTGTTCATTTCTGGGGCGATCAATTGCTTCGTTTACTTTCAAGTTACGACCATCGAGTTCTTGACCATCAAGCTGGGAGATGGCAGCAACAGCTGCGTCATCCTGATCCATCTCAACGAATGCAAACCCTTTGGGACGATTGGTATCACGATCGACGATGATACGTGCACTCAGCACGTCACCGAATTGTGCGAACAGGGAGTACAATGACTCTTCTGAAGTTTGGTAGCTCATGTTTCCGACATAGATTTTTTTTGCCATGTTAGGTTCCTTTGCAGACCATGTGTCTGCTTTCTGTGGGTATTTTAAGAATTTGGGTATAGTTCGTTCGGGAACCCGTCAGATAGCATAATAGTTTCACAACACGGCTTCAAAGATAGGATTAGGAACAAAAAGAAACACAAATACGTAAGTTCCCTTACAGTAGGGTTTATTACACAAAGAGTCAATGTATGGACAGAAGATTCACTAGTTCCCAGTTATTTCTTCAAAGAGTTGTAAATTCTCCAATCTGGGTTTTAGGTATCCTTCTTCAATTGAGTGAATGAGTGAGACCACTTGGTCATTTACAGGGGTAAGGATTCCCATAGTTCTTCCTTGTTCGCTGACTACCCCGTTTATGGCATCCACTTCACAAGCTTTTCCCTTCTGGATGTCTTGGAGCATGCTTGGTTTCAGCTGGCGATGTTTACGAATTGCGAAGGGGATCAAAGCAAAACTAATCCACTTCTTGAAGGTACCTTTGTAGTTGAAGAGTGTTTCTATGTTCTTTCCTTGGATGGGTTCCAGGTTGATGGAAGAGGCATGTGCTACATCGATGCACTCCTTGATGATGCTCTGGGCTATTCTTCTTGCTTTTTTGTTTGTAGCTACCTCACCAAACGTACAACCAAGAACCGTTGCTGTCCCACTGAACGAGGCGTTGATCAGGAGTTTCGACCAGCGGGCTCCCATGAGATTCTGTTCAATGGTTACACTCCCCATTACTGAAAGGATAGAAGCAATCTGCCCGAGCCATGCTTCTTGTCCAGGAACAGGTACTCCAAGATTGAATGAGAAGGTATCCACGTCACTGGTTAGTTCAACTACGCCACTGCCAACCAGGGTAGCACCCCACCCGATGGTGCATCCACAAACACGGTTTTTACCAAGAATCTTCATCAAGGTAGGTTCGGGTATTCCGTTTTGCATAGTACAGAGTATCCCGTTCTCTGCAAGAAAAGGTTTTAGGAAGGATGCTACTCGATCGTTCTCAAGCTGTTTTGTAAGCAGAAAAATGAGGTCGTACTGTCCATGTATGTCTTCAGGAAGAATGGCGGTGACAGGAATGGTGGCAGTTCGCTTGCCAACTATCTGTGCGCCTTTATCTTGGAGTGCCCCAATGTGTTCCTTGTTCCTGCTGATCAGCTCTGCGGCTATTCCTTTTTCGCTGAGATATGCTCCCAAAATGGTTCCCAGTGACCCTGCCCCATAGATGGCAATACGCATTGAGGTTCCTCCAATTATGAATAGTAGACTACAGGGAAGTGAAAAGATTACGCAAGACTAGAAGGAAGAGGTACATTAAAAAAGGTAACCAGTAATTTACAATTTTGTTTCCTCTGTACAATGTACTGTAAGTTTTATATATTGCCATCTGGAGAAGCATAAAGTAAATTATTACTCTTAATTCATTATTGATAGAAGAGATATAAGATAACAAAATCCGGTTATCTATACCAAAAGATCCCTCGCATTTGCAAGAAATCAGTTTTTAGTTTACAACTAAGTACTACTGTAGAAAACCAATAGAGATCCATAGAAGGAGCAGGCCTTATGACCAACATAACAGGTACCTTACAGTCTCCTCGTCTTAATGTGATTGCACGTATCCATACCGACTTCTCTTCAAAGTTTGGTATTCCCAGACAAAGTGGTATTGTTGAAAGTCTGGAGGCTACCATCGTTTTTGAACCTGCTTACCGTACTGTTGATGCCCTCAGGGGTCTGGAGGGATTTTCCTACATTTGGCTTATTTGGGAGTTTTCTGAAACAGCACGAGAGACGTGGTCTCCCACTGTTCGTCCACCCCGTCTGGGAGGGAAAAAACGCATGGGTGTATTTGCAACCCGTTCCCCTTTTCGCCCGAATCCAATTGGTCTTTCATCAGTGAAACTTGCAGGTTTGGAAATACATCCAAGGTTGGGTCCAATACTTCACATCACCGGTGCTGACCTTATGGACAACACCCCGATTTATGATATCAAGCCATACATTCCCTTTGCAGACAGTCATCCTGAAGCAACAGAGGGGTTCGCTGAGATTACACAATCACATGTATTGCAGGTAGAATTTTGTGAATCCTTGCTTAATCTCATTCCGATCAATAAGAGGGAGGCTCTGCTCGGTGTATTAGCGAATGATCCAAGACCTTCCTACCAACACGATCCAAAAAGAGTCTATGGGTTAAACTTTGCAGATTTCAACATTAGGTTCACAGTGGGAAAGGGTACCGTAACGGTATGTGACGTGAAACAGTTAGTATAGCTACATTCTTCAATTTGAAGATCATGCTCCTATATGAAAAAGGGACTACCATTTCTGGTAATCCCATTTTCAGTAAGAAAGAAAGAGAATTTCTAGTTCTTTTTTTTCTCTGCAATACGCTTCTTCTGTGTTTTCTCAATTGCATTAACAATATGCTCATAGCCGGTGCACCTGCAAAGGTTGCCTGCTACCTGCTTTCTAATATCTTCCCGAGTTGAGGGAGTTTCCTTATTGATGATGGGAATGGAAGACATGATGAATCCTGGGGTACAGAAGCCACACTGTACAGCGCCCTCATCGATAAAGGCTTGTTGAATGTCGCTGATTGTTCCCTTGGTATCACTCAAACCTTCAAGGGTCAGGATATCCTTTCCCTCGGCCCAGATTGCCATATAAATACAAGAGTTGAACGGCTTTCCATCGATCAGAACAGTACAGGCACCACACTCTCCTACATCACAACCATGCTTGATGCTGTCCAAGCCAGCGTTCCCACGGAGCATATCCAAAAGGGACGAACGAATGTCCACCGTAAAGGTTCTTTGCTTCCCATTGATTGTGCAGTTGATATCTCTATTAGCCATTGATTGTTCCTCCAGCTTTCTCTACAGCAGCATTGGTTGCTCGTTTTGCGAGCTCCTTTACCAACTGTAGTCTAAATTCCTTGCTCGCTCTCCAACTGGTTCTTGGAGTAACATCAGCAAGTGCACCCTCAGCAACCGCTTCCAGCAGTGCTGTATCGAGGGCATGTCCCTTGGCACTTTCTTCTGCATGTGCGGAACGGATGGGAATCGGGGCCGCAACACCAAAGGCAATGCGAAGCCTGTCAATCGCGTCCTTGTTCTTGCTTAGTCTAACATTTACAGAGCATCCAAGGGTTGCGATATCCATGGCACGTCGCATCGCATACTTGATGTAGTGCCCGTAGGTATTCTCATAGCTTTCCTTCGAAATGCGGATACCAGTCATAATCTCGTCTGGGCGAAGGTCCACCCTTCCAGGTCCAAGATTGAACTCCGCATAAGGGAGAAGACGGATACCATCCATACTGGTCAGCTCAAGGACTGCATCATAGGCCTTGAATGTGGTTGCTGAGTCTGCACTGGTGACCCCATTACAGATATTTCCACCTATGGTGCCGATGTTCCTGATCTGTGGTCCACCGATCTGGTCAACAGCATCTCCGAGTACAGGAACATGTTCCCTGATCACCGGATGCATGGAGACATCGGTAAAGCTGGTTAGCGGGCGAATGAGGATTGAACCATCATCCTCCAAGCAGATGCCTCTCAGCTCTTCAAGCATATAGATGTTGATAAGATCACAACCTGCAAGCTTCCCTTCGCGGATCTTGATCAGAATATCACTGCCTCCGGCCAAGATAAGAGCTTCTGGATGCTCTTTCTTGAGCCGCAAAGCATTCTCTACAGAGGTTGATTCATAGAGTTTATTAAAATTATACATGCGCTCCTTCCTTTATTTGATCAGTCCCGCATCGGTGAATGCACCAAACAGACGTTGAGGGTGAAGCGGAATTGCATTTACTGCAACCCCGGTTGCGTTAAGTACTGCATTACGGATGGCAGGTGCAACGGGAATCGTAGGAGGTTCTCCGAGGGCCTTGTTTCCATACGGACCAGTTGGGTCGTATGGTTCCACAAAATCAGCATGAAGTTCGGGAGTGTCCAAGGCAGTCATCAGCTTGTAGTCAAGCAGATTGTCGTTCAGCATGCGTCCTGTCTTTGGGTCGAACAAATGTCGTTCGTACAACCCATAGCCCAGTCCCATGCTCATGCCGCCATGTACTTGTCCACTAGCCGTTTGGTGGTTGATGATGGTTCCTGAGTCATGGACATTGATGATATCCAATACCTTTACCTGACACATCGGAATGTCCACCTCTACTTCAGCAAAACAGACTCCGAAGGAGTAGGTGTTGTCAGAGCAGTGGTGTGTCTCTTCAGCAGCAATATGCTGTGAGTTAGTCAAGCTATAGCAGGATTCAATAGCTACCTCGGCAACTGAAAGCAACCGCTCATCCTCATTAGTATGGACGATGTAGTTCTCCTTGATATCCAAATCCCAAGGTTCACGCTTCAGCATAAATCCGGCAAATTCAAGCAGTTTTTTCTTGAATGATTCTGCAGTCTTTTTCAGTGCAAGTCCTGAAACATATGTTTGACGACTGGCATATGCTCCAGTGTCATAGGGCGTAATATCAGTATCCTGTTTGCTGATCATATGGATCTTGTCCATGGTCACGCCGATAGTTTCAGCAGCCATCATGGCGAAGACTGTGTCAGCACCCTGACCAATCTCTGTTGCTCCCATCTGCACCTGCAGGGAACCATCTTGGTTAAGTACCATACGAACCGCAGAGGTCTCCAAGCTGATCGGATAGACACCAGTCTTGTAGCAGAAGATTGCCATGCCGACACCACGTCTGACCGGTCCGTCCTGCTTCTCGTACTCCTTGCGCTTCTTTGTGTAAGAGAGATATTTCTCTCCCTTGTCGATACACTCTGAAAGGCCGGTGGAGTGACAGGTGATAGTGGTAACCGGATCGACGAAGCCAAGCTTCATCATATTTTGCTTACGAATCTTGATCGAGTCGAAACCAGTTTTGGCAACAATGTCATCTATATGGGCTTCTAAAGCAAAACCGATCTGTGGGATACCGTAAGCACGCATAGCCCCACCAGTTGGCATGTTGGTGTAGACTGTATAGGCCTCTCCCTTGATAGCTCCTACTGGGTACATCATCCTGAATCCATTCACAGCATTGGCAACCAACGCATGAGCGTGGCTCGCATAAGCTCCCTGATTTGAGTAGGCTTCGATACTTCGAGCAGCAAAGGAGCCATCAGGACGAATATAGCTTTCAATGTGGAACTTCATGGCGTGTCTTGTTCTCGTGCAAGTAAATGTCTCTTCTCTGGTAAATGCCAATTGGACAGGTCTGCCGCCAACACGGGTAGTAAGGTAGGCATTCAAGGGCTCAGTAAGAGCATCTTGCTTATTGCCGAATCCACCACCAATATAGGGTTTTACAATTCTGATCGTTCCAAATCCTACTCCCAAAGCCTGGGAACAGACACGGCGTACGATATGGGGAATCTGTGTGGAGGTGACCACTACAATCTTGCCGTCTTCCATATAAGCAAACGAGTTTGCCGGCTCAATATGACAGTGTGTAACAATTGGGGTCTCGTAGTCGCCGACCACCTTGATAAGGCCTTTTTCCTTTCTTGCTTCCTCAAAGGAACCAATTTCATAGGAAGAGTGCACCACTACGTTGTTTGGCTTCTCCTCGTGGATTACCGTTGCCCCTT
>JAGYOG010000023.1 GCA_018399495.1 Sphaerochaeta sp. | reverse complement strand
AACTGATATGAGTTCCGTTCTCTTCCATAACCCCTCCTGTTGTAGTAAACTAGGGGCCGGATGGCGGTCATTCGATGATCAGTCACGCTTCTAATCGGGATGACGCTGCAAGCAGTGAAACATACAAGCAGCGTCTCCCATTTTGATGTTCGACGGCCGGTGTGTGGTTCGATAAACTACTAAAAGGATATGGGATAACCATTCCTAAGACACTTTCACCGTAACCGCCGGCCCTCCGCCCCCGTCAGGACAGAGTACATCAAATAACTGCATTCTGCTATCCTTGTAAGGGAATCATATCAACTACTATGGGGTCCTGCTGGTTCATCAAGTGGTTGAACAGCTTCTGTATGGCATCATAGCCCTGCCTCTTAGGTTGCTGGCAGAGGGTGAACGTTATGATCCCTTCTTTTACCAGCGACCTGGTTATTGGAACATCATCAAAACTGAATACTCTAAGCGAATTCTGCCTGCCAAGGTCCTTGACCGCCTGACATGCTCCGTGCACACCAGCAGCAGTCAGATAGATGCAGTTGATATCTTCATGCTGTTCCAGGCAGGTACGGGTTCGCTCATAGCCGATGGTGTCATCATCAAGACTCTCTACTGTGTCCACCACAATATAGTCTGCCCTATGTTCTTCTAACCCTTCAATGAATCCCCTGATACGCTCCTGGTGGCCTTTCATGTTGAAGGAACCGGTAACGATGAGAATACGTTTTTGTGTTTTCCCACATAACTGCAAGAGTCCACTCGCCGTTTTACCTTCCAGATAGTAGTCAGGTCCCACATAAAAGAGACGGTGCGAACTGCCTATGTCAGTGTTAACTGTCACCACAGTGGTACCGCTTTCAGCAATCCTGTCTATAGCATTCATTACTGGTTGGACATCAAGGGTTGTTACGCATACTCCATCATAGTGTTTTGCTTCCAGATGCTTGAGTTCTTTTAGGTGTACATCGAGGTCGAATGATTTGATCTGGGTTATGTCAAGGATTACTCCGAAGTCACTCAATTCACGTTCTGCTTGACGAAATCCTGCGATGACATCATCAAAGAATGGGTTCCCAATACTGGGCAAAAGACATCCAATTCTCAGCGGTTGTTTTCTTCTTGCAAGTACTTTTCCTGCAAGATTTGGGGTGAATCCCATATCATCAGCGATAGCCTGTACTCGTTTGGCAACCGCTTCATTCACCCCTTTGCGGTTATGGAGAACCCGATCGACGGTACCTCTGGATACTCCTGCTTCTTTTGCGATATCTCTAATTGTAACAGCCATGGTAGTCCTTTTGCATGAGGATATGCTGACAACGTTGCCTGTGCAGGTGTCCTCAGCTGGATTTTACCCGTTTTTTGCTTAAAACATCAAATACCACCGCAGCAAGGACAACGATACCCTTGACTGCTTTTTGCCAGTTCGCATCAATCCCAAGGATCGACATACCGTTGTTCAGTACACCCATGAAGATTGCCCCGATAATTGCTCCTCCAACGGTACCTGTTCCACCGTATGCAGAGGCTCCTCCTATGAAACATGCACCAATGGCATCGAGCTCATAGTTCGTACCTGCTGTAGGAGCTGCAGAGTTGAAGCGGGCAACTCCCACCAGAGCTGCTACTCCGGCCAGGAAGCCCATATTTGCGTAGGCAAAGAAGAGTACGCGATTGGTGTTGATACCTGAGAGTTTTGCTGCCTTCTCGTTGCCCCCCAATGCGTAGAGATGTCTTCCTGGGACACTGCGGGAGGTAAAGTAACTGTATCCCAGTACGATTACCGCAAGAAGGATCAGGACAACAGGAATTCCCTTATGTTGGCCAAGCAAGCTTGCTATCAAGAGAATGGCGGTTGAAAGGAAAATGATTCGTACTATAGTAAATGCCAATGGTTCAATCTGATACCCTTTTTTCTTCTTGGTTTGGCGATTGAACAGGGTATAGGCAATTACAATCAAGCAGATGATTACACCTAGGATGAAGGTGAGAGCAAATATCTTTGCCTTATCGTCTGTATTGGGCAGGTAACTATTGAAATAGCGGAGGTATTCTTCAGGAAAGGGGGAGATGGTCAGCCCATTGAGGATAAGCAGTGCAACACCTCTCCACAGAAGCATTCCAGCCAGGGTGGTAATGAAGGGAGGGATGCGTACATAGGCAATCCAAAACCCTTGCCATGCCCCGATTGCCAATCCAGTGAGCAGACATACAAATATGGAGAAATATATATTCCAACCGAGGTTCACTATCAATGTTCCAGCCAAGGCACCGACCAAGGCAACAACAGATCCGACTGAGAGGTCAATGTTTCCACCGGTAAGGATACAAAGCAACATTCCTGTGGCCAGAATAACCACATAGGAGTTCTGGCTGATAAGGTTCGAGATATTTGCAGGTACAAACAGGGAACCTCTCTTTCTTTAAATGATTTTTTCCTATATGGGTGAACCTATGGTTCAATGGGGTAAGCCCAGGGAGAGGATCCCTGAACAAGGAATGGAAGCCTCTTGTCTGGTGGGATTCTCAAAGAATTCCTTCTATAGGGAAACAGTACCGTCTCCCCCACTCAAGTACAGGAGAATAGCCATCCTTTCGGTTTATTGCTGTCTGTAATTCGTTATGCGTTATATCCTAAGTTGCCTAGATACCACAACATCCGATCAAGGCATGTGATACTCTCACAATGTTTCCAACAGCTCTTCATTACTTCCTGCCCTTCCTCTTGATCATCAATGAAGTACAAACTTTTCACTTTGCCCATCATGCAATTTATAGTAAGGTTAACGGCTTGTTTCCGACCGGAATCAGCGATGGAAACAACAAAATCTAGCTATAAATTGACCGGATTTACCCATGATATTTAAGGTAGGAGGAAAAATCAATTTTCGGTTTACAGAGAAAAATACTATTTATACAAAGTTTTTGAGAACATTTTGCAGTGATGTATCAGATTACGCGCTTGGTTTTCCACTTCCCACGGGCAAAGCGGGTGATGAAACAGGTACTTCGGAAAATCCAATCAATATACATTCCAAACCATACTCCGTAGATGCCCCACCCTAGTACTATTGCCAGAAGGTAGCTCATGCCAACCCTGCTTGCCCACATGCTCACCATCGATACAACCATGGTGAACTTTGCATCTCCTGCAGCCCTCAGAAAATTGGGCAGTAAGAATGCAGTTGGCCAAAGTATTGAGCTGAAGATCATGGCAGAGCGGATAACATTGTATGCAAGTTCAGTCGCTTCAGCTGAGAGATTGAAGATCATCACAATCTGGGGCGCGAAGATAAAGACCGGGATTGCCAAAGCTATTATGGCAAGGTAGGCAACCAAGAGAAGCCTTTTCCCATAGAAGATTGCCTGGTCGGACCGTTTTGCTCCAACTGCCTGGCCAATAACAGTGATCGAGGCCAAGCCGATGGCCCCTCCTGGGATAATAACGAAGGAAGAAACCGAATTGGCAATTGCATTGGCAGCGATGGATGCGGTACCAAAAGCAGCAATAAACCCTTGAACGAGTAATTTTCCGATGTGGAATACGCTTCCCTCAATCCCGTTGGGGATACCGATATGCAAGATTCGTTTGATCATCTCCCAGCGCAGGGACCAGTGGCGATAGTTTCGTACTGATATCTGGTTGGAGGGATTAGTCAGCAATGCTAGGATGATTGCACTACCTATTATACGGCTGAGCAGTGTTCCTAGTCCTGCTCCGATTACTCCTAGATGCAGGCCGAAGATAAAGTAGGCATTTCCTATAATATTCACCAGATTCATGACAAGACTCACTCTCAGTGAGATCTTGCTGTTTCCCATAGATCGGAACAAAGCGGCTGATGCGTTGTAGGTGGCGAGAAAGGGAAGAGAGAGGAGGATATAAATGAAGTAGGTTGCCCCGCCTTCGAGCACCGAGGTCTCAATGGATCCAAAGACAAAGCTGATGAGCTGTCTTCTGAACGGCATACAGAGAAGCAGGAAAACAACAGATACGATGATAGAAAGCAATATCAATTGTTTGGCTGCCGCATTTGCAGACGCATAGTCCTTTCTTCCAAGATATTGGCTCGCGACAACTGCCCCCCCAGTTGCGAATGCGGCAAATAGTTGGACTATCAGGATGGTAATGGAATCAACCAGGCTGATGGCGCTGACAGCACTTTCACCGGCGGAGGCAATCATGACGGTGTCGGCCATCCCTATGGAGACCATGAGCACCTGCTCGATGATAAGGGGAATGATAAGGGTATACAGAAAACGGCGGGAGAACATAGGCTCCATCGCCGTATCCTGAAGGGTGGGTTTCACAATACTACCTCATGCCCCTTTTTGGTAAAGTAAAGAAGACAGCGCTTACAACCTATCAATCAGTTAGCAGTCCTTCGTCATTGTCAAAGTTTTTCTTGCGAAGGTTTTTGAATCTGCGTACCAGTTCTTCTACGGTCAGGCTTGATTTCTGTTCACCCGAAACATCGAGGATGATTGACCCTTCATCCATCATGATCAGACGATTGCCGAAGTCGATGGCAAACTGCATGTTATGAGTGACCATTAGAGCAGTAAGATCATATTCCTTGATATATCGCTCGGTCAAACCCATGACAATTTGTGCATTCCTAGGGTCGAGGGCAGCAGTATGTTCATCGAGTAAAAGCATTTTTGGTTTACTCATAACCGTCATAAGCAAAGTAAGAGCTTGTCTTTGTCCACCACTGAGTAGCCCAACGTTGTCTTTAAGTCGGTTTTCCATTCCAATGGGTTCGAGCAGTTGACTAAATAATTCACGCTTTTCATTGTTCAAGCTTATTTGTAGGCCCTTCATTCCTTTTGTCATTGCCGTGATCATGTTGTCCTCAATGGACATATTTGCTGCAGTTCCCTTGGTAGGGTCCTGGAAAATACGGCCTATGGTCATCGCCCTACGATATTCTGGACTGCTGGTGATATCCACCTCATCAAAGATTATCTTTCCATTGGTGACAGGATAGGTTCCACTGATCAAATTGAAAAGGGTGGATTTGCCGCTGCCGTTTGAGCCAATGACACAGATGATGTCCCCTTTATTGACATGGAGATTGATGTTTTCCAACGCAGTCTTTTCATTAACGGTTCCGGGGTAGAATACTTTGGTGATATTACTGAGATCAAGCATTGGTTGCATCCTCCTTGTCGCTCATGTTTTTAGCCTGGGAGCGTGCAATGGCTTTCTTTTTTGCCCCGGCAGTGCTGGCAGCGTTGCGGGTCTGGGCAACAAACAAGCTGACGATGACCAAAATACCTGTAAGCAGTTTAAAGTCGTTCGGGGTTATGTTGACCAAGTAGCCGTACTTCCGGCCGAAGAACATCAACGCTTTATAAATAATGGCTCCGAAGATAGCACGGAGGGTCAACAGTGATATTCGGTTTGTGGAGAAGAGGAACTCGCCAAGCATGATTGCCGCCAGTCCCTGGACGACCATACCGATTCCCAGGTTTGCATCAGCAAAGCCCTGATACTGTGCGAGCAGGCCGCCTGAGAGAGCGATCAAGCCATTGGAAAGCCCAAGGCCGATCAGCTTCAATACCTCGGGGTTTATGCCTTGGCTTATGACCATCTGCTCGTTGCCTCCCAATGCTCCAAGTGAGACACCTAGATCGGTACGGAAAAAGATATCAATAAGAACCTTCACAAAGAGCACTACCAGAAGGGTACCCACCAAGCTTGCCCATTCAGGGGAAAGGAACTGGAACGCCTCGGGGAGCTTGGAATACAAGGTTTCAACGCGAAGCAAGGGGACGTTTGCCTTATTACCCAATATCCTCAGGTTAATTGAGTACAGCATGGTCATGGTAAGGATACCTGCAAGCAAACCAGGAATCTTTAATTTATTATGGATAGCGGCAGTAACCATGCCTGCGACTACTCCTGCGAGGAATGAAAGCAACAACGCAACAAAAATGGGAAGGCCAGCGACAATGGCCATTGTCGCAACTGCTGCCCCGGTGGCAACTGATCCATCACAGGTTAGGTCGGCTATATCGAGAATTCGATATGAGATTAAGATTCCAATGACCATGAGGGAAAAGATCAGGCCATCAACAAAAATTCCTTCAAGCATGTAGTACCCCTTACACAGAAAAAACCCGCCGGCTCAATACAAGCCCGGCGGGATTACAATCAACCCAGTTACTGGGTAATTTTCACACCATCCTTGATGAGTACCGCTGCGGCATCTTGCAGCGACTGCGGAATAGTATACCCAAGCTCGTCGGCTACATCAAGATTGAACCACAGCTGGAATTTTGTAGGATCGGTAATATAGACCGTTCCAATGTCTCCGGCTTCAGTACCTCTGAGAATTTGTTCCACGACCTTACCGGTTTCAACACCAATGTTGTAGTAATCAAAGCCGAGGCTGACCAAAACGTTCAAACCATCGATACCGCTTGCATCAGAACTGAACAGCGGCTTGCCAGCCTTCTTTGCAACATCGTTAACTGAGGCAACGGCACTGATAACCGTGTTGTCTGTGGCAATATATATGGCATCAACGCGATCAATGATGGACTGGGTAGCCATTTTTACTTCACTGGAGTTTGAGATGGCGGCAGATACAAATTCTACTCCATATTTCTCACAGGCAGCTTTTGCCATTTCCATGAGTAGCACACCATTAGCTTCACCGGAAGCGTAGATATTACCGATTGTCTTTGCACCGGTGATATCGATCAAGAGCTTGATCTGTTCTTCGACTGGGTTCTTGTCAGATACTCCGGCAATGTTTGCTGCCACGAGGCCAGCCTCTGTTGAGTCGGTGACAGCACTGAATACTACGGGAACACCAGAGTTTTCGTTGAACACTTGAGCAAGAGCCTGAGCTGCAGGAGTAGCAATACCGACGGCCACATCCACCTTGTCACTCTTGAACTTCTGAGCGATAGAGGAAGCGGTTGAAATATCGCCGTTTGCATTCTGATGGTCGTAGGTCACCAGAAGGTCAGTAGTTGCCAGATGATCCATTATTCCCTGCTCAGCTGCATCAAGGGCTGCATGGGTGACCAGTTTGGAAATACCAATCTTGTATGGCTGTGGACCGGTCTGTTCTTCCTGCCCGGCACTGAAGAGTGGAAGGGCAACACAGAGCAAAAGAGAGAGTGCGATGAGCATCGGACGCTGTAATTTTTTCATAATCATTCCTCCAAGCGGATAATCCTTTTCGTTTGCAAAACTATAGCTGGAATTTCTTGATTTGTAAATCCGAATATACAAAATAATGAATAATAATTCATATAATATACAAGTATTATCAAGATTTAGCATAAAGGGACCTGCCCCCGAATCGGCAGGTCCACACTAAAAGGAGAGTCATTGTCATGGTTGAAACTGTTTTTTTCCGTCCTTGATGAGTACTTTCGCGTTGGCGAGCAACGTTTCATCGATTGTGATACCAAGCGTTTCAGCGGTATCGAGGTTGAACCAGAGTTCGAACTGTGCTGGATCCTCGAAGAAGATGGATCCTATATCCTTCGGGTTTTCTCCTCTGATTATTTGCTCCACTACTTTTCCTGTCTCCACACCGACAGTGTAGTAGTTGAACCCCCAGCTCATCAGGAAATCGATGTTTTCACTGCTGGTGGTGTCAGTATTGAAAAGCGGCACCCCTGCTTTCATGCAGACTTCACTTACACTGGGGATAGCACTGACAACTGTGTTGTCGATAGCCACGTACATGGCATCCACCCGGTCAATGATTGACTGGGCAGCCATCTTTACCTCGCTGGAGTTACTGATTGCTGCTGCCACGAATTTGATTCCATTTGCTTCACAGATATCTTTTGCCATCTCCATCTGCACGACACCATTTGCTTCACTGCTGGTATAGATCATCCCAAGGGTATTTGGTTTGACGATAGAGAAGTAGGTCTCGAGTTGAAGCTCAAGTGGGTTCAGGTCCGAGACCCCTGCTATGTTTGTCTCTTCTGTTCTGGTATAGTCAGCGACCAATCCGGCTGCAAGCGGATCAGTGATTGCACCGAACACCACTGGTTTATCCTTGATGATCTGGGCGAGTGCCTGGGCTGCTGGAGTTGCAATGCCTACCACGATATCCTTGTTATCACTCTTGAATTTTTGTGCTATGGCGATTGCTGTGGCTATTTCTCCGTTGCAGTTCTGGTTGTCAAAAGCAACAGAGAATTCACTAGACTCAAGATGATCCATAATTCCCTGCTCAATGGCATCGAGGGCAGGGTGACTAACCAGTTTGGAAATCCCGATGGTGTAGGTCGGTTTTGTCGTCGATGTGGGAGTTGTTTCGCTCGCTGGTTGGGCAATCAAGTATGTTCCGATAAGCAAGAACGTCAGTAACAGGACAATGATTCGTTTCATGGGAAATCTCCTTCGTGATGATGTTACTATACATAGTAACTAAGAGAAGTGCAAGTATCTATCTGTAGAAACATGAGTTTTTTCTGTAAAGTATGAAAAAACTCCCCGGAAAGTCCGGGGAGATAGGATTCAAAGGGCACTTTGGATCAGATAAAGTCGTCTTCCTCGAAGGAATCCGTTTCATTGAAAACATCGTATATATCGTCATAGAATTCATCCTCGAAAGATTCATCTCCATCAACCATAAACCCGTCTTCCAGTAACTCATCGTCGTCTTCATCATCTTCATCGAGCATTTCGTCATCGTCATCACTAAAATCAATTACCTCAGGAGCATCGAATAGGTCGGCAAGATATGCATCTTCCTCATCTTCAAGTCTACTGAAATAACGATCTTCCTCATCATCGAGTTCATCTTCTTCGTCACGGTATTTAGCCATGTCGTTACTCCTTGAAAACAGAATCAAATCCCACATCTCCAACATAAAAGAAGGTTATCAGGTTGTCAATTGGTTGTATCGGTTTGCGTGTCTGGACAGGTAAGAATCACACTGGTATGATGCGATTATGGAAACAAAACGATGGTATTTGGCAGTTCCTCTTGGAGACCCCGCAGGGATTGGACCTGAGATTGTGCTGAAGGCAATGCAACGTGCATCGCTACCTCCATTTATTGGAATGGTGGTGATTGGTGATGTGCCCCTATTGAAGAAGGTTTCTATTGATATGAGCATTCCTTCAGATTTTGATGCTGTGGTAGTGGATGACAGTTCCTTGGTCCATGCAATCGAAAGTGGTAGCCGTCATATCCTCTATTCCCAGAATATCTTGGATATGCATCGATTCAACTATGGTGAAATCCAAGCAATGTGCGGCCGAGCTGCCTATCACGCAGTAGAGGAAGCGGTTCGTCTTATTCGTTGTGGGTACGCAGATGCCTTGGTAACGCCTCCACTTCATAAGGAAGCCCTGAAAGCATCCGGTGTTGATCATGTTGGATACACCGAAATTCTCAGTGCGCTCAGTGGGACCCGTCGTGCGATAACGATGTTCGATACCCTTGGCTTGAAAATATTCTTCCATAGCAGACATCTCTCCCTTCGACAGGCCTGCAATGCAGTAACGAAGGAGTCCTTGCTGAAGACCATCCTCGAATGTGATACCATTACACAGAACCACGCAGGGGCTTTCAATAACGAGCTTAGCCTGGCAGTAGCGGGCTTGAACCCCCACTGCGGGGAGCATGGTCTCTTTGGTGATGAGGAAGTATTAGCCATAGAGCCTGCAATCAATGAGGCGAGAAAGCATGGGGTGGATGTAGTGGGGCCAATCGGGGCCGATTCGGTATTTTACCAAACAAGGAAGGGGAAATATCGAGCAGTAATTTCCCTTTACCATGATCAGGGGCACATAGCGGCAAAGACGTATGATTTCAACCAAACAATTTCAATTACGTGGAATCTTCCGTTTTTGAGAACCAGTGTGGATCATGGAACTGCTTTTGACATTGCAGGAAAGAATCTTGCTGATGCAGATGGAATGGTTCGTGCATTGGAGGCAGCAACTGATTATCTCCTGGCGGAAGGAGGAAAAAAATGAAGCGTTTGATATATGTGTTCTTGGTTTTTGCTCTCATGGTTCTCCTTGCCGGCTGTGCAACCACGGTGAAGGTGCACCACCTGGTTCCCGGTGAAGTCGATTTGAAGGGATGCAAGAGTCTTTCCATTGCTTCAACAGCCAACTATAGGTTCCCCTATGGCAGGCCTCTCAGCCCTTGGATCAATGGATTACACGAAACCGACTTTACCCTTTCCACTGGTTTCGATGCAAACCTCTCAGAGCGTGTAGCCTCCTTGGCAACTCGGATGATTGTCCAGGCAGTGCATGATACCCATTATTTTTCTATTTTGACACCTGATGCAACCGATGCCTACCTCAGTCTTGCGAAAGCAGGAGAGGACAGTTATCGCTTGATGTGCGAAAAGGGATTTGATTTGCTTATGAGCAGTGAAATCTCCTATATGGATATGGAGGAACGCGTAGAGGAGGTGGACTGCAGAGAGTTTGTTACCGATAGTAGCGGTGTCAGTAGTGAGCAAGTCACCAAACGGGAGTACTATCTCGTCCAGGAAGCCACCCTTGGCTTATCGTATACCATCACTAGTTTGAAGGATGGTAGGATTCTGATAAGTGAAAGTTTTACGGACAAGGAGAAGGAGCGAACGAAGATTGGAACACGATACTATGCTGTAGATGGTAAGTATCGTGATGAGCGAAACTATAGTAGTGGATTGGCTCCCTCGTTTGATCCACTCTTTTCCCAAATTATCAAGCGTGCTACAGACAAGATGGCGCTTCATCTAGCACCTTCTTGGGAGACTGAACATCTCTCCCTCATGAAAAACAAGGGGAAGCTTGCTTCTGCAGAACCGGCATATGCGTTGGCAAAGGCTGAAGAATATAGAAAGGCGTATCAGCAATTCCTGGCAATCTGGAAGCAATCAAGAGAGTTGAGTTGTGGATACAACGCAGCGTTGATGCTTTCCGCTTTGGGTGAGTTACAGGAAGCAGTGGGCTTGATGAATGAAGTGTACAATTCCAGTGGGGACAAGATGGCGCACGATACCCTTTTGATCCTGCAGCAAGCCTTGAGCCAAGACCAGCTTGCCCAGAGGCAGATAAGTGGAGATTCTGTGGATGATGGACAGGGGGCAACGATGACCCAATATATGGTGATGGAGTAATACATGAAAACAACAAAAACCTCTTTGGTTTTACTTTATACAGGAGACGGAAAAGGGAAGACCTCTGCTGCGATGGGCCAGTTGATTCGGGCACTGGGGCACGATGCACGTTGTGCAGTTGCCCAGTTTATCAAGAAGGATCCTTCCCTTCTGGATAGCGGTGAGTATCGTATCATCAAGCAACTTGGGGTGCTCTGGAAACAGTTTGGTTCTGGATTCTCCTGGGAAGATGACAACGATGTCAAGAATGCAGAGTTGGCAAGGAAAGGGTGGCAGCAGGTGAAGCGTTGGATTTCTTCTGCTTCCTATGACTTCATTGTCCTTGATGAGTTCACCTATACGCTTTCCCTAGGATACCTTGACTGTGAGGAAGTTTGCCTCTGGCTTGCAGACCATAAAGATAAGGAAGGTTTTCCCCATATCGTCATCACGGGGAGAAATGCTCCTAGCCAATTAATTTCCGTTGTAGACATGGTAAGTGAAATAAAAGAGGTGAAACATCATCTTTCTGATGCAAACTGTGCAGCACAACCCATGATTGAGTATTAGAGACTGTTTGATGGCCTAATTGCTTAGTTTGCTCCTTTTCTCCTTTCACATTTTCAAGATTCCGGGTATAATCACGACAAGGAGTTTTGTCTATGGGTATCTGTGATATGCACTGTCACCTTTTGCCTGAAATTGATGATGGATATCTTTCACGGGAGCAATTCATCCGTATGCTCAATTTTTATCAGCTCTCTGGAGTCACAGCAATTGCATTCACACCCCATATTTACAACCCATATGTGACAACCAACACTTCCATGCTGAGAGAAACATATCAGTGGGCTAGAAAAGAAGCGAAAGCCTTGGGATTACAGACCTATCTAGGTAGTGAGCTATTTGTAGGGGAACAAGAAACCCTCAAAAGTATTCCTATCGATGGGAGGTTTGCCTTGGTGGAGTTTGGGCTCTCCTTGCCCCCTCCAGGATTGTTGGAACGGTTGCAACAATTGGTCAATATGCACTATCGCCCGCTTATAGCTCATGTGGAACGGTATCTTTGGTTGAATCCAAAAAGTGCAATGTTGCAACGATTACGCTCTCTCGGTTGTTTACTACAGACGAACGTTGAAGCTGTGGAGAGTGAACTCTCGCTTCCCTATTTGGAACTTGGTTTGATTGATGTGATCGCCACAGACAATCATGGTGATGAAACTCTTCCGGCCCGTTTGATGGATGCGATTGAGAAATGGCCATCAGTGGGACGGAATATGCAAAATCTTTGGTGAATCCACCTATGGGTATGAGGAGGTAGCGTATGCTGCTGGATATGACTATTGCGAACTTCAAGTCCGTAAAGTCTGCACAAACCATTTCGTTTGAAGCTGTCAGGGATAACAGGTTCCCTGAGTCGAAAGTTGTCGAGGTCACTGAAAAGCTGAAGCTGATCAAGACAGCAGCTATTGTAGGTCCTAATGGAGCCGGAAAGAGCACATTTGTACGTGCACTTGAGGCTCTGAAGGGCATTGTATGTGCTGCAGAGGAGACGGAGAATCCTCTGCAGATTCTCAGTGGTACTGCCTTTGCCTATTCCGAGGAAAAGGGACAGCCTGCGACCATTATCATCAGGGTATTGGTAGACCGTGATGAAGAGAGTGGGGATCCAACCATTGCTCAGTATACTTTGGTCAGCGACCGGGAAAAGATTTTCGAGGAATCCCTGTATCATCTTCAAGGTCGGTCAAAACGGATGATGTTTGAACGGAAGGTGGATGAGAACAGCCTTCTTCTTGACCAACAAGAACTGACCTACAAATATCGATGGGGTAAGATGTATCGTGGTGATAAGAAGCGCCTGGTTGGAAAAGTTGACGAGAAGCACTCGTTTCTGGCAGCTTCTGCCCAGAAAGGCAGTGATACCACAGGTTTGCTGTACACCTGGTTGAGTGATAGCCTGCATCTGCTTCCCATGGGTGTTTCCAACATAAGTGAGAAATATCTCATCAACCGCCTGAGTGAACATCCTGAGTGGGTTCAGCAGTTGATCAACTTCCTTTGGAGTGTTGATATCACTGATATCCGTGATATCAGGATAAAGGATGAGAGAATAATCTTTGTTCACACCAATGTAACTCAACACTATGCTTCTTACTTTTCTCTGGAGAGTTTGAGCCTCAGACGTCTCTGCTTGATGGGTGTTGCCTTCTTTGATTCATTTATTCGGAATCAGACGTTGGTGATTGATGATTTTGGGATGTTGTTGCATCCCAATGTCCTCAGTCATATTGTGGAAATATTCGAAGCAAGCAATATAGGCTTTGGTTCCCAAATGCTCGTGGTTGATTGTAACCCTTCTTTGCTTAAGCCGGGATTGCTCAGACGTGATGGCGTTTACTTTGCTGAGAAGAACAGTGAGAGTGCCACCGTCTACTTCAGTTTGGCCAACTTCAAGTATTCAAGAAGCAAGGACAAGACGCAGAGTCAGTACCTGAATGGAGCATTCGGAGCTCTTCCGATTCTCTCGGAGTTCTGTTTCGTGGACACAAGCAAGGATAAGGAGGAGTAATAATGGCACGCAAACGTATATCCCAAAAACCACGCAGGACTATACTGGTGGTGACGGCAACCGAGGCGGAAGCCCTCTACTTTTCCCAAATGCGCAAAGACTGCCGCTATGCAAATATGACGGTGGTATGGGAACCTGATTTCAAGGATCTAACCCATTTGATTACTTTGGCTGGTCGAATGCGAACCAAGAAACAGTACAGCAGTGTCTGGCTGGTTTTCGGATTCACTGACCTGAACGTTTCTGTGCAGGAAGTGAAGGAATTGATGCCTCTTGCAGAAAAGAAAAAGGTGCATTTGGCATGGAATAATCCATCCTTGCCTCTTTGGTACCTTCTGCATCTCCAGACTCCCAAGGGTTTTGTCAAGGATCCTGCCATGATTGAAACTGCACTTGCTGGTCAATTTCCGGGCTTCAGTAGTGATGCTTCATATCTCTTGGATGAAGGACTCGACTTGCATCTCAAGCTCTACTCTGCAAAATCGAAGGCTGCAGTGAATGCCTCTTCCTACAACGCGTTGACCGCTTCGCAGGTAGGGATGGCCCCCACAAATATGGCGGCCTTGCTGAATGATATCACTGAGATTTGCGGATTGGCGGACCTGACACACAATCAGAAGCGTCTTGG
Organism: Sphaerochaeta sp.; assembly: GCA_018399495.1. GTDB lineage: Bacteria > Spirochaetota > Spirochaetia > Sphaerochaetales > Sphaerochaetaceae > Sphaerochaeta. The sequence continues at coordinate 27,948 of JAGYOG010000023.1, read as the reverse complement.
TCTGAACAAGAATAAAGGATAGAACGGTGAGCGGAATCCTGCTGCTGGTTTACATGCTTGCGTTCGGTTTGGGGTGTATGACGTTGGCCTTGGCTATCGTGTACCGCCTATCGAACGCAAAGCGTTGGGCAACGTATTTTATTGTCTGTCATGCATCCCTTCTGGGATGTATGATGTTACTAGCGCTGCAGGTACTCAGCCAGATGTTCTTGAGTGGGCTTGCATACACGATTGTATCGATTATTATCTCTGCCGTGTTCCTTGCCGATCTTGCCTTTCTTATCGTCTTTATCCCGTACTTTGCTACCTGGGTTATCGCACATCCTTGGAGACATCCTTACAAGGGACTGTTTTTTTTCCTTGCTGTCATCTATCTTGGATTGGGAATTGCACGGGAGATAACGGGAATGATTGCATTGGACCAGGCAATGCTTTTTGTGTTTGTCTTTGTTATGGGTTTCAGCTTGATCGTCATGCTGAAGAACATCAAGACAATTGAGAACAAGACGGCTAGGGCTTCAGCGCTTGCCATTATCATTGTGAGTGCTGCGATGGTGCCGGCAATCTTGCTGGCGCTATTCTTCCCTGCACTCAAGCCATTCCTGTTCGGAGTGTATTTTCTTGCGCTATCGATTACAATCATGACGTTCCTATTCATTACTTTTGTAAGAATCGGGCGTGATAACAGGGAAAAGAAACCACAGGAAGCATTGTCTCTGCAGGATCTGCAGGAGTACCATATCACGGAGCGTGAGTTCTCCGTCATCCAACTGATCAGCGAGGGGCTGACCAATAAGGAAATTGCCGGAGAATTGGGTATTAGTGCAAATACAGTGAACAACCATGTGGCAAATATCTATGGGAAGACCCAAGTGAGGAGCCGTATTGACTTGTTGAATCTGTTGAAACAGAGTTGGTAGGAGGAAGTATGATGCACATAACCTATGAAGTCCCTGATTTTTCAGCAAAGCATTATCAGGACCTTTCCCCTGTGAGGAAGAGTGCTAGGGCGTGGGCAATGGTTCATGAAGTAACAGCCAAAGAAGCTGTGCTTCTTTGTCATGGTTATACAGGGTATCCCGGAGAATTGGTCAGACCAGGTATTGATCTCTTTGATAAGGGTTATGACGTCTACTGTCCCCGCTACCCAGGACACGGGACCAGCAGCAAAGATTTTCTTGCTTCCAAGGCAGAGGATTGGATTGGAACTGCCTATGATGCCTATGCCCATCTTTCTGGTCAGTATGAGAAGGTTTCGGTGGTTGGTCACTCCATGGGTGGAGCAGTTGCCACGATTATTGCAGATGCATTCTCTGCTGATACCTTGGCCTTGCTTGCTCCTGCTTTGGTAATTCCTGCAATTCCAAGAAAGACCATCTGGGTTTTGAAACATTTCATCAAGAAGCGTAAGGTTCCCTGGCAGAGCGACAGCGAGTATCACTTTTACTATGAGGGGGATCCTGAGGACGATGCATATCTGGGATCTCAATATTGGTCATATCAGTTCCCATCAGGTATTTGGGAGTTGGAGCGGGTTCGAAAGCAAGCGGTTGCCTGTATTGATCACCTTGTTTCAGATACCTTGGCAATCAGTGGTGGACAGGATCCCACTATTCCACAGGAAGCCTGCACACTGATCACCAGTAAGAACAAGGGTGTGAATAAGCATCTGCATATTGAGGATATTGGACATCTTATGCCCTATGACAAGAACAAAAAGGCCCAGGATAGAGCAATGGCTGAGGTAGTATCGTGGATTGAAGGTGGACGTTAGGAACGTCTAAGTCCAAGGGAATATTCATAGACTGCAGCGATTTTATCGCTGAGACTTACAATGAAACTTTCACGGTATCTTGGAAGCGAGAATGTCTTGGGGAACATATGTTTGACTATGATGTCAGCTTCCTTTGCATTTACCGAGAAGTATTTCTGTGCATTCTCCAAGGCAATGTAGGGGTGTTCCTTCCCATGGGATGAACGCTTCTCATCCTGGTTTTTTCGTTCTCGCCAATCATAGAGAAAGAAGTCATGGAGCAGTCCTCCCCGAGCAGCAGCGTGATAGTCCAAGCCCAAAGCCTTGCTGATACGGTAGGAGATATAGCTTACCCTGGTGACATGGTCATATATATGGCCTGCATGGTGGTGGTACTCTTTCAGTTTGAGAAATTCCTCATGAGTAAGAATGTCATTTACCAACAACTCATGCTCCCTTATATAACGCGGTCTGCATGTGCGTTGGATGTTGTAGGCGAGCAGAAAGCTGATAAGGGAAAAGAGTAGAAACAGCAGTTCAGTCGAAAAGCTGGAAAGCTGGTTGAATGGGATGAGATATTTGGATGTATAAAGCGTAGTAAATAGTGTAACAGGCAACCTGAACAGGTTTGTTAGGGAGGTATTTCCCCCTGCTAGAAATGCCGGAATCGTTGGATTGATCAGTGTTGTATTCCTCCGTTCAATTGAGTGTACCGTATCGAAATATGCCACGATGGTCAACAGGGATGCCCATGGTTGGGACACGTGTATAGAACCTGGTCTCCTGTACGGTCATTTGTGTTGCTATAATCTTTGATTTACGGTACAACAGTAACATTGAGAGGAGTGTATCCTGATGGAAATACGAGTACGATATGCACCTTCTCCAACCGGTTTGCAACATATCGGTGGGGTAAGGACTGCCTTATTTAACTATTTCTTTGCCCGTGCAAATGGGGGCAAGTTCATTTTGCGAGTGGAAGACACAGATCGTGAGCGATACAGTGAAGAGTCCTTGCAGGACTTGTATGACACGCTCGAGTGGTTGGGAATTAGTTGGGATGAAGGTCCCGTGGTAGGGGGCGATAAAGGTCCCTATATCCAAAGTCAACGGTTCGATTTGTACAAGCAGTATGCCGAGAAGCTGGTTGCTGAAGGCAAGGCATATTACTGCTACTGTACTCCAAAACGTTTGGAAGCCTTACGTGAACAACAACATAATGAGAAGAGCAAACAACAAGGATATGACCGTCACTGCCGTAATCTTACCGCTGAACAGCGCAAAGCCTACGAGGATGAAGGCATCAACCCCGTCATCCGACTCAAGGTACCGACTGAAGGCAAGACAACCTTCCATGATGTGCTTATGGGTGATATTTCCCGTAAGAACAAGGATGTCAGTCCTGATCCGGTTCTGCTCAAGAGTGATGGATTTCCCACATATCATCTTGCAAACGTCATTGATGACCATATGATGGGCATTACACACATCATGAGGGCCCAAGAGTGGATTCCCTCCGGTCCTCTGCATATCATTCTCTATGAAGCATTCGGTTGGGAGCCTCCCTTGTATTGCCATCTTCCTATGGTGATGGGTAAGGATGGGCAGAAGCTCAGCAAGCGCCACGGTTCTACTGCAGTAAGGGAATTCCGTGAGAAAGGGTACCTTCCAGAGGCCTTGATGAACTATATCTGTCTGGTAGGTTGGTCCTACGATGGACAGCGGGAGTTCTTCAGCAAGGAAAATCTGGAACAGCTCTTCACTTTGGAAAAGATAAACAAAGCTCCCGGGATATTTGATTACAAGAAACTTGACTGGTTTAATGGACAATACATCCGTCAGAAAGGGGATGAAGAGCTTATGGAGCTGTTGCTTCCCTGCCTGGTGAAAGCAGGGTTTGTTTCCCTCCCTCTACAGGAAAAAGAGAGGGAAGACATGCTTGCACTCACTGTGGTAAGCAAGGAGCGGTTGAAGGTACTCAGCGACATTGTTGCTCTCAGCCGATTCCTCTTTGAAACGCCAACCTATGAGGATGTAAATCTGTTTGCTGCTAAGAAAGTCGACTTGGCTACTGCAACCTTGGCCTTGGAACGTGCATACGACACGCTCAAGGAAGGGGTTGCTGCAGGCAAGAATCAAGAAGAGATTGAAAGAGAGATTGCTTCCTTGGCCGAAGCAATGGAAATAAAGGTGAACGGGGTGTTCATGCCCCTCAGGGTGGCCATTACCGGTAGTACGGTAAGCCTCCCCCTGTTTGACTCAATCAAATTGTTGGGTCAAGAAGAGACCTATAGAAGAATTGAAACAGCGTTGGATGTGCTGAAGAGAGAGGTATAAGTAAATGGCAGAAGTAACGATGGATAAGATTGTCTCCTTATGTAAGCGGCGTGGGTTTATTTTCCAGTCGAGTGAAATATATGGTGGTCTAAATGGTGCCTATGATTATGGTCCATTGGGCGTACAGCTGAAAAACAACATCCGCGATTTCTGGTGGAAAGAGATGACCCAGATTCATGACAACATCGTTGGATTAGATGCCTCTATTCTTATGCACCCCCGTGTTTGGGAAGCGAGTGGACATGTGTCCAACTTCAGTGATCCCATGGTTGACTGTAAGCAGTGTAAGTCACGCTTCCGTGCAGACCAGATTGATCTGAATGGTGCTTGTCCCACCTGTGGTACCCGTGATAGTTTCACCGAACCAAGAAATTTTAATCTGATGTTTGCCACCCATATTGGGGCAAGTTCGGACGCATTCTCCACCATCTACCTACGGCCTGAAACAGCACAGGGCATCTATGCAGATTTCAAGAATGTGGTTTCCTCAAGTCGTGTAAAGGTTCCCTTCGGAATTGCCCAGGTAGGTAAATCCTTCAGAAATGAAATTACCACGAAGAACTTCATCTTCCGCTCTTGTGAATTTGAGCAGATGGAGATGCAGTGGTTCTGCAAACCTGGAACAGACGAGTCATGGTTTGGGTATTGGCGTGAGCAACGGATGGCCTTCTACCATAAGATGGGAATAAGGCCGGACAGTCTCAGATGGCATCAGCATGGTCCGGATGAATTGGCATTCTACGCTAAGGACGCCTATGACATTCAGTTCCTTTTCCCCATGGGGTGGCAGGAGCTTGAGGGTGTTCACAACCGAACCGATTATGACTTGGGCCAACATCAAAAGTTCAGTGGGAAAGATCTTACCTATCTCAATCCCGAGGATAACCAGCGCTATCTTCCCTATGTGGTGGAGACCTCAGCCGGCTTAACCCGGAATGTATTAATGGCTCTCAGTGATGCATATGATGAAGAGACCTTGGATGGAGGCGATGTACGGACAGTACTGCACTTCCACCCGAGTATTGCTCCGATCACTGTTGCAGTACTTCCCTTGGTTAAGAAAGATGGAATCGCTGAATTTACTGCCAAGCTTGAGAAAGAATTGAGAGAGGATTTCTCAACATTCTTCGATGTCAGTGGTGCCATTGGGCGTAGGTATCGCAGAATGGATGAGGTTGGTACTCCCTATTGTGTAACTGTTGATTACCAGACACTTGAAGATAATACCGTTACTCTGCGTTACCGGGATAGCATGGAACAGAGCAGGGTAAGCATTGCTTCCTTGGTTGCAACAATCAAGGAAGCAAACAAAGCATACAAGCGAGTGGAGTAGCATAATGAATAAAGCATTACAGACCCTGATTGATCGAGGGTTCGTCAAAACCTGTACCGATTATGATGCACTCAGTGACCTGATGGACGATGGTCCTGTAACCTTTTATGTAGGTGCAGATCCAACCGGCAAAAGCCTTCACATAGGGCATATGGTGCCGTTTTTTGCCATGCACCATCTGCAGAACGCTGGACATAATCCTATTGCCCTTGTGGGAGGTGGAACCGCCATGATCGGCGACCCCTCAGGAAAGAGTGAGATGCGGCAAATGCTCACTGTTGAGCAGATTGAACAGAATTGTGCTTCTATCAAAGAACAGCTGGGAACAGTCGTAGACTTCAGTGAACATCCAGAGAGCGGAAAAGGGAAGGCTGTTGCATTGAATAATGCAGACTGGCTCAAGGGATTGAACTACATTACCTTCCTCAGGGAAATTGGTAAGCATTTTTCGGTGAACAGGATGCTTACCTTTGAATCATACAAACAACGTCTGGAACGTGGGCTTTCCTTCATTGAATTCAACTATCAACTTCTACAGTCCTACGATTTTCACATCCTCAATCGTGATTATGGTTGTCGATTGCAAATCGGGGGAGATGATCAGTGGGGTAATATTATCAGTGGTATTGAGTTGATCAGAAGACTCGGTGGACCAGAATGCTATGGTTTGACGTTCAATCTGATCACCCGCTCTGATGGGCATAAAATGGGTAAGAGTGAGAAGGGTGCTGTGTTTCTTGATCCTGAGCTTTTCAGTGCCTATGATTTTTACCAGTACTGGCGTAATGTAAACGACGCAGATGTTGTAAGGTTCCTCAAGCTCTTTACCTTTCTTCCCCTTGAAGAAATTGCCCAGTATGAGAGAGATGGCGTAAATATCAATGAAGCCAAGGATCGTCTTGCCTATGAACAGACAAAAATCATCCACGGGGAAGAAGAAGCTGAAAAGGCAAGGACCGCTGCAAAAGCCATGTTCAATAATACGTCCATGGGAATTAGTGGTCGTGAAGGCATGCCGTCTTTGGCCATCAGCAAGATAGAGTTGGAAACAGGTATTGGTGTGTTGGATTTGTTCAGTCGGACTGACTTGGCAACAACAAACAGTGATGCTCGTCGTTTGGTTACAGGTGGAGGTGCCTGGGTTGGGGATCGTCGTGTTGAGGATCCCAAGACACTCATTGATTCCTCCTATTTGGATGAGTATGGAGAGTTGATTCTCCGTGCCGGAAAGAAACGGTATTTTCGTATCAGTGTTGAATAAACGAAGAGGGGGGATTATCCCCTCTCTTTATAGGGAGATATGTGATGAAACACAAAATCAGTCTTGTTATCGTAGCCTTACTCGCCATGGTGGCGCTTGGGGCACAACCGGTTGCTGAAATCCCGGTTGACTCGCCATTGGAAGTCCAGTTCGCTGTTATGGCCGGACCTACTGGATTTTCTTCTGTTGCCCTGAATGAAAACGGTGGAAGAATCACCGATGACATTCAGATAGCAATGCAGGTATTTCCTTCTCCTAATGAAGTGGTCGCTCGCTTGGCTAATGGGGAGCTCGATTTTGCCTGTCTTCCCTCTAATCTTGCTGCAAATATCTATAATAAGGGAGTCAAAATCAAATTGGCTGCTGTTATCGGCAACGGGATGCTCAGTGTTGTTTCCTGCGATGGGTCTGTGCAAGGAGTGGATGACCTCCTAGGAGAAACAGTACATGTCCCCGGAGCTGGCTCCACTCCTGATCAAATGGCTCAGTTGTTGCTCAAGGAGGCTGGACTTGCAGTAGGGAAGGATGTAATCCTTGATTACTCAGTGGCCAGTCCTGCGCAGCTTGCACAATTAACTATTGCCGGTAAAGTTTCCTTGGTCATGCTACCACAACCGTTTGTTTCCATGATTTTAAATGGGAGCAAGAAAGCGAAAGAGGTTGTTGATGTCCAGGCTCTGTATGGAGAACTTTCTGGTGTTGCAAACTATCCCATGAGTGTTATGGTGGTAAATGAGCAGTTTGCAAAGAACCACCCTCGAGCACTCGAGCAAATCCTCGAAGCTTATGAGGACTCTGTTGCTTGGGTCAATGCAGAACCTCAAGCAGCCGGGAAGGCAATCGAGGAAGCAGGAATTATGAAGGCTGCCTTGGCGACTCCTGCCATTCCTTCCTGTAACTTGGTTTTTGTGCCAAGCCAGGAGGCTATGGATGAAGTGCAGGCTTACTACAGGTTCCTCTACTCCTTTAATCCAGCAGCCATTGGTGGAGCGGTTCCTGCAAACAATTGGTATCTTTGAGGAGTAGCATATGCGTTCTGTGAAGCGGAATCTGGTACTTCTTCTTGCTTCGGCTATCCTGCTTATTATCTGGCAGGTTGCTTCTCTCTTGCTTGATAGCCAGATTTTGCTTCCCAGTCTTGGACCGGTCTTCACTACCTTGCTTGGTTTGGTACGTGAGCCGGTCTTTACGTCCAATGTACTGTTTACTGTCCTTAGGGCATTGGAAAGCTTTTTAATCATTCTTGTATGTGCCTCAATCCTTGGGGTACTGGCTGGGCGTTACTCCTTGCTTTCCACTTTCTTGCGGCCTTTTGTCACCACGCTTAAAGCTGTACCAGTGATGAGTATCATCCTCCTTGCCTTCATCTGGTTTTCCAGTGGCACGGTACCGCTGTTTTCAGCGTTTCTTATGGGATTCCCGGTCATGTTTGTACAGATGGAGATGGGAGTGAAACAACTCGATTCCAATTTGGATGAGATGTGTGACCTCTATGGGTTTTCAAAACAGACAAAACTTGTACATTTTATCGTACCTTCATTGGTTCCCTTTTTTGTTACCGGTGCCAAGACAGCTCTTTCCATGGTCTGGAAAGTAGTAATTGCCGCTGAGGTATTGACGGTACCCCAGTACGGTGTGGGGTCAAGGATGCAGCTTGCCCAAATGCAATTAGAAACTGATAAGGTGCTCTCTTGGACCTTGATTGCAATCTTTCTAACCGCATTTGGTGATTTGGTGTTTGCATTGGTGGTGGATGGGGTAGGTGCTTTGAAGCATCGACTTGATGCAAGGAGGGTCCCATGCGTTTCCTGAATATCAGCAAGCGATACGGGGAGAATCAGGTATTCGATAACTTCAGCATTGAGGTGTCCCCTTCTACAATACTCTCGGTAGTTGGTCCCTCAGGTGAGGGGAAAACCACCTTGTTGCAGATGGCCGCTGGATTGTTGTCACCCGATGAAGGTATGATTGAGAAGGAAGTAGGAGAGCAGGGATCAATCAGTTATCTCTTTCAAGAGCCGCGTCTTCTTCCAGCCAGTACAGTGTACGAAAATGTGGAACTTTCTCTTCGTTCCTTCTGTAAGGAGAAACATGAACGAGAAGAACGTGCTTTGCACTATCTTGATCTTGTGGGACTACAGGATAGCCTCTCTCTTTATCCTTACCAGCTTTCAGGAGGGATGAGACAGCGTGTTGCAATTGCTAGAGCATTTGCCCATCAATGTGACCTCATGTTGCTTGATGAACCATTCCAGAGTTTGGATATCAAATTGAAGTATGCGTTGGTGACTTCTTTCATCAAGTTGTGGGAAGAGAGTCCAAAGACTACGCTGTTTGTTACCCATGACCCAAAGGAAGCTATATTGCTTGGAGATGCTGTATGTTGTCTCGGTAACCCAAAACAACCACTCTTGTACCAAACAATAGATATCCCCCGCAAAGCAAGGAATATCGGTGATGCATTATTGTTGGCTTTGGAAGCCAAGCTGATGGGAACGTTGGTGCAATCCTAAAGATCAACCTTCCAAAGTCCGTGCAGATTGCAGTACTCATATACAGCTACAGCCTTGTCTTCATCAAGCGCAAAGGTAGCGTGTGGTTTGCCATCAACAGGGAGGATTCTTCTCATGCCACCCTTTTCAGTCTGGACATAAATAAATTCGATGTGGTGTTCCTGGGTCATGGGATGATCCACGGAACCTACATTCACACTCATTTTGTTGCCTTCAACAGTTACTACAGGAACGTGCTTCTCTTTTGCTGCATCAACAGTGTTTACCGTCAAAGGAGACATTTCTTCACCACAGCAAGAGAGCTTTGGTCCTCTATCAACAACCTTTACAGCAATGTTGCCACAATGTTTACAAATGTAGAAAATCTGATCTTTCATAGCTATTCTCCTTAACAAATATCATACCCGAATTTTCGTCAATAGTATAGTGGGTATTATTCCTAATAGGTCGAAGGTAAAAATAAGGCAGGCTTTTCAACCTGCCTCAGATTTGAATCCTTGGGTGCATTAAACATACCCCTGTGCAATCATGGCTTCGCTTACTTTCAGAAAGCCGGCGATGTTTGCACCATCGACAAAGTTATCCTGTGTGCTATACTTTTCCGCTGCCTGGCTGATGGAAGTGTAGATGTTTTTCATGATCTGTTGCAACTGCCGGTCCACCTGTTCAGGTGTCCACTGGAGTTTCTGGCTGTTCTGTGCCATTTCCAACCCTGATACAGCAACACCACCAGCATTGGCTGCCTTTCCTGGTGCATGCAATATACCTGCTTCCTTGAAAATCTCATCAGCTTCCAACGTGGTAGGCATGTTAGCCCCTTCTCCAACCAAAGAAATTCCATTGGCGATTAGATTTTTGGCATCATTGCCATTGATTTCATTCTGGGTCGCACAAGGGAATGCATAATCAGCTTTCACATCCCACAGTGGATTGGCATCGTTTGAGCCATTGTGGGGGATATATGAGGCTTCCTTGAACTGTTGGGCATATTCGCTGATTCTTCCCCTTCTCACATTCTTCAATGTTTTGACAAAGGCAAGTTTCTTATCATCAATACCGGATGGGTCAATGATAATTCCGGAAGAGTCGCTAAGGCTGATGGGTTTTGCTCCCATGTGCAACAGTTTTTCAGTGGTATACTGTGCAACATTTCCACTACCACTGACAAGACATGTCTTTCCTTGAAGATTTTTGCCCTTGGCTTCGAGAATGGCTGCTGATAGGTATACCAAGCCGTAACCAGTTGCCTCTGGGCGGATATAGGAGCCACCATAGGTGGGGCCTTTGCCGGTCAAGATACCAACTGAACGGTTTTTCATCCGTCTGTATTGACCATACAAGTATCCAATCTCTCTTGCGCCAACGCCGATATCACCAGCTGGAATATCGGTATCCTCACCAATATGCCGTGAAAGCTCTGTCATCATGCTCTGGCAGAAGCGCATTACTTCATTGTCGCTCTTTCCCTTGGGATTGAAGTCACTTCCACCTTTACCGCCGCCCATGGCAAGCCCGGTAAGACTGTTCTTGAAGGTCTGCTCGAAGGCAAGGAATTTCAGAATTGATAGGTTCACTGAGGGGTGGAATCTCAATCCACCCTTGTAGGGTCCAATTGCGCTATTCATCTGAACACGGAAGGCGCGATTGATCTGCAGCTGTCCGTCGTCATCAATCCATGGAACGCGGAACATAATGACACGTTCAGGTTCTACCATTCTATCAAGGACCTTGTGATATACAATTTGAGGAAGATCATTCACCAAATGGTCGATTGAGGCCATGAATGAGGTTATAGCCTGAATGAATTCCGGCTGGTTGGGATCGACTTGCTTTACGTGGTCAAGGATCTGTTGTGTTGCTGTGTGCATTTAGATACTACTCCTCTATTTGTATAAATATACATAATATGTATACGATGGTATAGAAAATGGAGAAATTGGTAAAGCCTTTCGTAAAACCGAAAAATGGGGTAGGGGTTTTTGCGGTATGCGTAAATGGCATATCAAAAACAAGAAAGACTGAGGAGGACCGCAATGGATAGCCACTCTTTTTGTCATCTCCACAATATCTCTTGTATATGAAAAATCTAAAAAAAAAGCAGTGGAATCGCTCTCCACTGCCGGTATACTCCTAGAGCGTCTCTCCTCGCCTGAGTCGTTCAATGTTTTCCTTGAAAGGAGGATAGATGATACCCTTTTCTGTAATGATTCCTGTGAGGTTTTGGTGCGGGGTGATATCAAAAGCAGGGTTGTAGACTCCCATGCCACTAGGTGCTATTTGCACTCCCTGTACATGGGTGACTTCTTCTGTTTCCCGTTCCTCAATGGGTATCGCAGATCCATCAGGTATGGAAAAATCAATTGTTGAAATGGGTACGACACTGTAGAAAGGTACTCCATAGGCCTTACATATGACAGATAGTGCGAAGGTTCCAAGTTTGTTTGCAACATCTCCGTTAGCTGCTATACGGTCACCACCGAGGATGACCAAATCAATCTTTCCATCACGGATGAGTGTTGCTGCAGCACTGTCAGGAATAAGTTTTGATGGGATTTTTGCTTCCATCAATTCCCAAGCTGTCAAACGAGCTCCTTGAAATCTTGGTCGTGTTTCGTCAGCATAGACAAAGATATCTTTCTTGTCATAGAACGCTGTTTTGATAACACCGAGAGCTGTCCCCCAACCTGCTGTAGCAAGTGCCCCGGTATTGCAGTGGGTAAGTATCGTTGCATTGTTTGGAACCACTGCAGCACCAATACGGGACATCTGCTTGTTGGTCTTGATGTCCTCTTCCCTAATGGTGTCAGCTTCTTCCCCCAATGTTTTAAGAAGCATCTTTCTAGGTTGCTGTTTGTTGTGCTCATAGGTGGCAAGCATTCGGTTGATAGCCCAGCCGAGGTTAACCGCAGTAGGTCTTGCGAGACTGAGAAACTTGCAAGCGTCCTTGAATTCTGCATCGTTAGGGCACTGGTGTGCAGCAAGATATACCCCATACGCTGCAGCTGCTCCGATGGCGGGAGCGCCTCGTACGATCATATCCCTGATGGCAAACTCGACTTCCTCGTAGGTCTTGCATTCAACATAAGAAACTTCAGTAGGCAAAATACGTTGATCGATCAATGTAAGCGTATCGTCCTTAAATATGAGAGTGACAAATGATTCATCCATGATTATCTCCTCGTTATCGATTGAGTACTTCAGCCCAGCTTCTCTGTACATCTTCTATTACCTGACCTTCATCGAAGGTACATACCTTGCGATGTTCCATCACAATTTTTCCCTGGCAGAAGACGGTATCGACATCGGAACTCTGGGCTGCATATACCAATGCACTGAATGGGTCATTGAGTGGGGTGAGGTGACTCTTCTTCAAATCAATCAGGAGAAGATCCGCTTCCTTGCCGGTCTCCAAGGTCCCGATTTGGTCTCCTATTCCCAACGCTTCTGCTCCTCGCTTGGTGGCCATCTCCAACACTTGATAGGGTGTTGTTTTCTCTCCACTGGTCTCCACCACTCTTCCCAGAAGACTGGCAATGTGCATCTCTTCGAACATGTTGAGATTGTTGTTGCTGCTTGCTCCATCCGTACCTAGTGCAACAGAAATCCCAGCATTCAGATAGGAAGCAATGGGCGCGATACCACTGGAGAGCTTGAGATTGCTGCTGGGGTTATGCACGATGGTGGTGTCAAAGGTTTTCAGAAGCTTAATATCCTCTTCTGTCAAGTGAACGCAATGGGCAAGCATGCTCTTTACCTCCTGTAGGACGCCTATCTTTGCCAAGTAGGCAGGTGGGGTCATTCCTGTCTCTGCAATGCAGTCATCCACTTCCTTCTTGGTCTCGCTAAGATGTGTATGAAACACCCTTCCATGCTGACGTGCCCAATCTGCAGCATACTGGTAGGTTTCCTGTGTACAGGTATAGATGGCGTGAGGAGCAACATTGAGGGTGAGACGACCTTCTGCTTGTGCAAGGTAAGGAGAGAGGGTTTTCTCGCTCTCCTCGACCCTTGCTTTGTTCTCTTCAAGAGCACCGAACAGTGTCACCCCTATGCTTCCCCTGATCCCTCCCTCAATGACAGCCTGTGCCGTTGATTGGGGCTCGAAGTACATGTCAGTGAACATGGTGCATCCACTCTGGATAAGTTCAATGATGCCGAGGCGGCTTGCAAGAAGGACATCCTCGGCGGTGAGTTTCTCTTCGATCGGGAAGATTTCAGCAAGCCAAGCATGCAGCGTAGGAAGGGAATCCTTGTAGTTTCGCATCAGGCCCATGCTCAAATGAGTATGAGCATTTACCAAGGACGGCATTGCAAGGAATGAAGATCCATCAATGATACGGTCAGCCGTGAAGGAAGGGTTTCCCGTTCCTACAAAAACGATATGCTTCCCATCGATACCGATATCCCCACGAAGGCTCAGACCCTCTTTGGTCATCGGAATGATGAGTGCGTTGGTAATGAGTAGTTTCATGAGGCTATAGTATCATGAACTTGCTAGGCAGTCACCTTGTTGCGTTTGATCTTTTTAGTGCTTGTCATATCCATAGGTTCTTCGAGAATGGTGAGACGAGTGATCTTCTTGTAGCCGGACACCCGTTGGTTGACTTCCTTGATTACCCGTTCTAGATCTTCCTGCATAGAAACATTGTGTTCCAGGTAGTAATCAATATTGGGGTAAATAACTGCTTCAATAAGCTCACTGGGGATATGCTTCTTCTCTTGGTATCCACGGATAAGTATCTGTTCTACCTGATTGTAGAGCTGGAAGAGGTCTTCTATCTCCTCAGGGTAGACATTCTTTCCCCCTTCAGTGACGATGATGTTCTTTGCCCGACCTTTGATATATAGGTAGTTTTCTTTGTCGAGACATCCAAGATCACCTGTTTTTAGATACCCTTCTTCATCAAATAATTCAGAGGTGTGGATTGGATCTTTGTAGTAGCCTTGTGAGATGTTTGGGCCCTTTACCCGGATTTCACCTATTCCGTTTTCATCAGGGTCAGCAATCTTCATCTCAACCAAGGGGAATACCATACCAACGGATTCCACCTTGAAGTGGCTGATTGGATTAAGTGTAAGGATTGGACTTGTCTCGGTAAGCCCATAGCCTTGGATGAAATCAAGGCCAAGCTGTTGATACTGTTTGAATACCTTTGGGGCAAGTGGACCGGCTCCACAGATCAAAAAATTATTTCTGTCCAGACCAATCTTGCTGAGCAGCATTTTATTGAAGGTTTTTCGAAAGGGATTCCAATGCAAGTATTTTTTGGTAAATCCGTTGATCCACATCAGTGAATGCACCAAGGTGTTAATTAAAAATCCTTTTTTCTTTACCTGCTTCATGATTCCAGCAAGCAGCTTGTTGTAAAGCAGGGGAATTCCCATGAAGATGGTGACTTTCCCTTCGATGAGGTCGTTGATCATCCTGCTTACCACAATATCTTGGCCAAAGACGCACTCAGCCCCATGCTTGATGGATTCAAGTAGTACCGCGGTACAACAATAGCTGTGATGAAGAGGAAGTAGGGCATAGAGCACATCAGTTTCATCGAGGTTGAGGAACGTGCCGTCACATGCTTGGTAGAGGTCGCTTACGATATTGGCATGGGTGAGCATGACTCCTTTCTCGTTGCCCGTGGTTCCACTGGTAAAGAGAATGGAAGCAATGTCATGCTCAGAGGTTTGTACACGTTCATATTTCTTATCCGCTTTTATCGTGGTAATACTTGGATAGATATCACTGGTTCCCAAGAGAGTCGCTTGTCCTTTCAGCTTTCTGAATAAGTCTTTTTCAGCATCCAATGCTTCAAGAGCATTCTTGTCAGCAAAAATAAAGGATGCTTCTACAAAACTACCGAGTGTTTCAACACGTTCAGTATTCATCTGGTTGTCCAGAGGAACTACGATTGCTCCAGCATACAGCGTTGCCAAATAGGCAATAGCCCATATAGGACTATTCTTTCCGTTGATGATGATGCGATCGCCTTTTGCTATACCGCATTTCTGAAGGTATGAGCTGACTCTTCTGACTTCCTGGAGAATCTGTGAGAAGGTAAGTGTTTCCCGTGTAGGCTTGAATACGGTGAATCCGTTTCTCTCCCCAAACTTCTGTTCTGTGATGCGTAACAGGTCAATGATGGTTGGCCACTGTCCTTCAAACAGTACACCGCGATATTGGTCAAGGTCATCCCAAGAATGTTTCATGATAGGGAAATCTCCAAAGAAGTGAGGATGATAGAAATCTACTAGAGACTGAATTTGAATGCTCTATCGGCTATTTTCACAGAAAGATCCCTATTTGTCAAGAAAAGCTTAATTTGTTTCAATGAAAATGATTGGAATCTTAGTTAAAACGTACTATTGGGCAGGAAATAGTCTCGTATCGTGGTGGAGGGATGAAATATCCTCATAGACAACATCACTCAGTCTTTCCAAGCTTCTTCTATCATTGCTTCCGCTTAAAAGTGCCACTCGATAGCCCGCTTGAGCTCGTTTTGCAAATAACATATCGGTGAGCGTGTCACCTACCATTGCTACCTGAGAGGGCTGAATTCCTGCCTGTTCGCAAAATGTATTGAATGCTTCACTATGCGGTTTCCGTCGATAGTTGCTGTCACGACTAGCAATGAAGTCGACCATCTTCTCCAAGCCCATCAATGAGAGGAAAAGATTGGTTGAGGAAGCGTTGTCACTGGTAATGACCCCTATATAATAACCTTTTTCTTTCAGTCGCCTGAACAAGCTTTGTTGTATGGAGAAGTCCATCTGTTTGAGTTTTTCGTTGAGCAGGACTTCACTATGTTTTACACTTCTCTGGTACCCTTTAATTGCCTTGATTGCATTGACACGATAGCGGATGCAGTAAAGTAGGAATCTTCTGAGGATTTGGACCCTACGATGGGTAAATACCAATCCCTTGGGAATGCACTGCCCTTTTTCATCTATGCCCATCAGGCTTAGCATTGCCTGTTTTGCACTCTGCTGGTTCTGCCTTCCCATGGAATTGAAGGTTAGGGCGATACCCTCTTTCAGGATGGTTTCCCAAACTTGGGCGTAGTCAAACAACGTCCCATCCTTGTCAAAAATGATTCCCTTGAGTTTCTCAACCTTTTGTGCCATGTTGGGATATCATAAGGTAGAAACTGACTTTTATGCTAGGGGGACGGATGTGCAGAATTGCTTACAAGAGATCGTACAACGGACAAAACTGTTTGCTTGGCAGGTGGAACAATTGCGATTCAGTGGAGACTTTTATATCTACAATCCGCTGCAATACGCTTGGGAAATGCATGAAGCGTATATAAGGGCTTATCTTAGTCACCCGGTTAAGACGTTATTGCTAGGAATGAACCCCGGACCTTTTGGCATGGCACAAAACGGTATACCCTTCGGTGAAGTGGATGCCGTAAAGCAATTTCTCAAGCTTGATGAACCTATCCAAAAACCAACTATCGAACATCCATCACGTCCAGTACTTGGATTATCTGTACAGCGAAGTGAGGTCAGTGGTAAACGGCTCTGGGCTCTGATGGCTGAACACTACGAGAGTGCCGATGTATTTTCACAGGAGATGGCAATTACCAATTACTGCCCGCTTGCATTTATGGAACGAACCAAACATGCAAAGAACATTACCCCGGATAAACTTCCCAAAGGTGAGCGAATGGCATTGGAGACAATCTGTGACCGATATCTTCTGGACATGATCCTACTGTTGAAACCAACGTATCTTATTGGGGTAGGAAAATACGCTTTGAAAAAGTTGCAACAGGTGGTTTTCGAGGATGATGGATACATACTAGGTTCCCTTATTCACCCCAGTCCTGCAAATCCTCAAGCGAATAAAAACTGGAAAGAAAAAACCCAACAGCAACTCATTACGTTGGGTATCTGGAAAGATGCGTAAGTTTGTATTCCAGATTTGTTATGTATCTTTGGTCTATATGTCACTTTTAGAAATGTATTTTCAAAAAAAAAGGGCTTAGAGCTTACAATTATGGAAAAATCTTACTAGACAATCAACATTGGCTTTGGTACTCTGTAGAATATGGATACCATACTTGAACGTCCTGCTTATGCCAAGGTAAATCTGCATCTGGCCGTCGGCCAACCGTTTCAAGATGGGTATCACCCCATCCGCTCACTTTTCGTCTTGGTGGATCTTCCTGATGATATTTCCATCACGGTAACAGGGCATCGCAGGTTCAATGTAGAAGTGAAAGGAATGGAAGCGTTTCAACTCAATGGAGAGGATACCTTGACCAAGGCTGCCCGCCTCTGGTGTGAAAGGGCCCATTTCCCTCTGTCCTTGCAAATAGATTGTAGGAAACGTATTCCTGCTCAATCTGGTTTGGGCGGTGGATCGAGCGATGCTGCTACTGTACTGCATTTGCTGCAGGAGTATGCCGGAGATGCTGCGCTTGACGAAAAGACATTGGGTGACATAGCTCTGCAGGTTGGTAGCGATGTACCCTTTTTTCTCTCTTCCCACTCCTGTGCGATTGTTGCTGGAAAAGGTGAAGAGATTACATCTGTGGAACAGAGAAAGCTGTTTTTATGTTTGGTGATGCCAACCTCTTTTGCTACTTCTACGTCATCAGCCTATTCCAGGCTTGATGAGATTCGTAGCGGTAGTTTGATTACAATGGGGCCGACAGGTGAAGAGATTGCAGAAGTTTTTAAAAAATCTCCTGCAGTCTGGAAAAGTTTGTTGTATAATGATTTCCAGAGATGTATGGAGCAACAATCATTCTATGACCAACTGGAAGAGCTGCGTAGTGCTTGCACTGGATATAGTGGACTTACTGGCAGTGGTGCTTGTTGGTTTTTCGTCAGTGATGACAATAGGCAAGTACAAATTGTTTTTGACGAGGTAAATTCTTGGTTTGGATTTGACATAATGAGCTGGAAAACCGGTTTAGTTATATAATAAGATAAGGTCGTTTGGAGGTTCTTGTGGACATTTCAGAGGTTCGAGTACGAAAGGTCAGTCAGGCAGGCAAATTGAAGGCATATGTGACTGTTACATTTGACAATCAATTTGTGGTGCACAATATCAAGATTATCGAGGGTAGGGAAGGTGACTTCATTGCAATGCCAAGCAGGCAGTTGGCCAATGGTGAGTTCAAGGACGTAGCACATCCAATAAGCAGCAACTTTAGGGACCATTTGCAACAAGTGGTGATGGATGCTTACGCCTCTGAAGAACCACAAGAAGTTTTACAAGAAACTGAAAAAAAGGAATTGTAACAATCCGCTGGACAAACCTTGGAATATGGTATAATGTCATTTCCGTTGTTGGGAAGTCGCCAAGTGGTTAAGGCTCTGGTTTTTGGTGCCGGCATCGGGGGTTCGAATCCCTCCTTCCCAGTAGTGAGCAGTCCTGTCTTTAGGGCTGCTCTATTTTTCATGATATAGAGTACTTGTACTGGTACGCCAAAACATTCTATACTTCCGACTTAGTGGTATTCTAAATACCCAAATGTTATGGTAATTGGACATCAAACAAAGAAGATGTGCCAATGAGAGTACAAGGAGTATATATGTCTGACATCAACAAAAGCTTGAAAGCTAAATCAAGAACCGAAGATTTCGGTAGTGCCGGTGCACGTCGCCTGCTTCGAAGCGGGCAGATTCCTGCCGTTATCTATGGCAAGAAGGACCCCGTGCATATTGCTCTTGATGCCCAGGAATTTACTAACAAGATGCGTCACTTCTCAGAGACTGCACTCTTGAAAATTGCTGTAGGAAGAAAGCACTATGAGGTCTTATTAAAGGATTATCAGGAAGATTTGATGCGCGGAGTGATCAAGCATGTTGACTTCTTTGAGGTAACTCGTGGACAGACACTGCGCACTTTGGTTTCCGTCGTACTTACGGGAAGCCCCATTGGAACCCGCGAAGGTGGTGTTCTTGACCAGGTTCTCCATGAAATTGAGATTGAGTGTCTGCCGAAGGATCTTCCTGATTCGATTGACGCTGATGTATCCCACCTTGAGATCAACCAGACATTGCACTTACGCGATATGACCTTCCCTGATACCATAAAGGTTCATGAGGACTTGTCCAGGACCGTTGCTTCTGTCAAGGGTGTAAAGGCCGAGGTTTTGGAAACTGCCGAAGATGAGGAAGAGGAAACAGAAGAAGTTTCCGAAGAAGAGTAGGTGGAACAATGCAGTTAATTCTTGGTCTGGGCAATCCCGGTACCAAGTATGCAAACTCCCGCCACAATGTCGGATTCGATGCTTTGGAAGCTTGTGCAGCGTTTTTTCAGGTTCACCTGAGAAAACGCTGTTTTCGTCTCTATCGGCAGGCAAAGGTGGGCGGTTCTGTATTCTTGGTCGAACCACTAACCTACATGAATAATAGCGGGGAAGTCATGCAATACTTCCTTGGTGTGAAACCAGAAGATATCGTGGTAGTCTGTGACCAGATGGACTTGCCTCCTGGATTGATCAGAATCCGCAGGGGCGGGGGCAGTGCTGGGCATAATGGGCTTAAAAGTCTTATCGGTGTATTGGGTAGCAGTGATTTTACCCGCATTTATATTGGTATAGGTAGGCCTGCTGAAGGCGTATCGGTGGTGGACCATGTCCTCTCGCGCGATTCCTCTCTTGCATTACAGGAAGGAGTTATGCTTGCTTCCGCTGCATTACAGGATATGATTAAGGGAAAATCCACGGAGGAGGTAATGCTTGCCTACAACAGACGAAATCGTTCCTAAGACAATCCAGGAATTTTTCTCATCTCACCATATAGGTAAAGAAGCCCGCATTGCCGTGGCTTTTTCAGGCGGTAGTGATTCCCTTGCTCTGCTTTTAAGTTTCTCAATGTTGCTGCCACGTGAGAAAGTTTCTGTTTTCTACGTCAATCATCATCTACGCCCAGAGCAGGAGCTGTCTCTTGAACTGCAGCTTTGTCATTCGAATTGCCAACGGCTGGGATTTTCATTGGAAGTTCTTGCATTAGGTGAAGGGAATGTTGAAGCGCAAGCGAAGAAGTGTGGTGAGGGTATAGAAGCAGCCGCAAGAACACTTCGCTATGAGGCTCTATATGCTGCATGCAGGGAACATGAATGTGCCTACATTGCGACAGCCCATAATGCAGATGACCAAATGGAAACCCTCTTGATGCGTCTTTTTCAAGCAGCATCAGTTACCTCCCTCACAGGGATTGCTGCTGTTTCGCAGTCATCTGGCAGTCCTACACTGATTAGACCATTACTCACGCTTCCCCATCGAACATTGAGAGACTATGTGGAGAGGCTAGGATTCCAGTGGGCGGAGGATTCTACGAATGAACAAGATACGTATTTAAGAAACCAGATACGCCATACGGTCAAACCCCAGATTCTTGCCCTCTTCCCAAAGGCTTACAATGCAGTCTCTATCATGTCCAAACGTTTTTCCGATATTGCATCTCTGTTGCAAACTTGGGAAGATGATGCCTTATCCCATGTAAAAATAGGTGAGGGTGTAGTGCAATTTTCTCTTGCATGGTACCAAGGCACGATGCAAGAGATACGTGAGCGATTGTTGTTCCGTTTGTATGCAGAGGTGTGTGCTGGCGAGACTCAACGTCTCCGTCAAGCAATGGTTGTACGATTGCAGGAACACCTCGATATCAGTACTTCTGATACACGGTTGCATATTGAGGCAGGTAACAGCAGCGTGCTGGTCGTTGATGGGCAGGTCGTTTGGAGTCGGGTTATTCAGCATTCCCACTTTTTGTTTCCCTTGAAGAATCCAAGAAAGATACAGGAAATCTTATTTCCTGAAGGAATAGTATTTCGTATCAATGAATTACAAGAGGGAATGGATTCACAATTACTTATGATTGATGCTGATTCCTTGGAGAATGCGGTTATTCGATCAGCGGAAGAAGGAGATTCCATTGAGTTGGAGGCAGGAAGTGTCCTTGTGTCCAAACTACTTTCCTCTTACCATATACCCAAGAGCAAACACCCAACGGTTCCTCTTCTGTGTGACCGTAGTGGGATTGTGGCCGTCTTTGCACGTATGTATGGGGGGAAGGACAGGTTGGCTCGTCGTTTCAAGGCTCCCCTTGCTCGAAGATTGACAAATATATATAGTAGTAGAATAAAGGAATAATGACAGTGAAATTGAGAAAAGATAGCCAAGAGAATGGACCGGACAAACAGTCGGACAACCAGGATCCCAACCAGTATTGGCAGGGTCCTCCCAAGAATGACAAAAAGCCTCCTTTTATGCCGCCTAACAATCCAAAGAATCGTTTTGCCCTGATTGTGTTTGCCACCTTGGCAATTCTATTTGCCTATATGTTCTTTGATAGTGCCGCTGGTGCTGAGCAGTCGGTACCTTACACCACCTTCATTTCTTATATTGAGTCTGGTCAGGTAACTCAGGTAGAGATTAATGAACAATCCTTGATTCGGTTTTCATTGAAAAATGGGCTTACAGCCCAGACCAGGATTCCGTACTTTGATGACACCCTGCTTGAATCATTGAAACAAAAAGATGTCTCGGTTACCGGTTCCATACAGGAAGTTTCATTCCTGCAAGTTATATTGCAGTTGCTTCCCTGGATAATTTTTATTGGTTTTACCATCATGTTGTATCGACAGTCCAGTGGACTGAACGGAAAGATGATGTCAACCCTGGGGAAGAGCAAAGCTAAAGAATATATGGAGACTGACACGAAGACTACTTTCAAGGATGTTGCCGGACAAATTGAGGCGAAATACGAGTTGGAAGAGGTGGTCTCATTTCTCAAGCATCCTGACCACTTTACAAAGGTTGGGGCAAAAATTCCCCGTGGTGTTCTGTTGGTAGGTCCTCCTGGAACTGGAAAGACACTACTTGCCAAGGCGGTTGCCGGAGAGAGCGGAGTTTCATTTTTCCATACCAGTGGCTCTGACTTTGTTGAGATGTTCGTAGGAATGGGTGCCGCCCGTGTACGTGACCTGTTTGAACAAGCACGTAAGCATTCTCCTTGTATCTTGTTTATCGATGAGCTAGACGCAGTTGGTCGTACTCGTGGGGGTGGCCTTGGCGGGGGTAATGATGAACGTGAACAAACACTGAACCAGATCCTCGTGGAAATGGATGGGTTTGGTACTACCACCGGAGTCATTGTCATGGCAGCTACCAACCGTCCTGATGTTCTCGACCCTGCTTTACTCCGTCCTGGTCGTTTCGACCGTCAGGTTGTTGTCGATTTACCGGATATCAAGGAACGAGAAGAGATTCTCAGGATTCACTGTAAAAAGATCAAACTGGAAAAGGATGTCGATCTCAAGCGTCTTGCTAGAGGTTCAGCTGGTACCAGCGGAGCCGATCTTGCAAACTTGATTAATGAGGCTGCCCTGTTTGCTGCTCGGAAGAACAAGAGTACGGTGGGGATGGATGAGATGGAAGATGCACGGGATAAGATTCTTCTCGGGGTTGCACGGAAGAGTCGTGCAATGACCGATGAAGAAAAACGAGCTACTGCCTATCACGAGGCAGGGCATGCCCTGTTGCACTATTACCTCGAGCATCTTGATCCACTACACAAGGTAACCATTATACCGCATGGACGTGCACTTGGCCTTACGGTCAGTCTTCCAGAGCGGGATCCCTACACCAAGACAAAGTCAATGCTTGATGACTGGATCAAAGTTTGCATGGGTGGATATGTTGCAGAGGAATTGGTGTATGGAGAGACCACGACTGGTACCAGCAACGACATCAAGCAAGCAACCGATCTTGCACATAGGATGGTTACTGAATGGGGTATGAGTGGATTGGGTTTTGTCAATCTTGCCGATGAAGCAGAGCCGCTATTCCTAGGAAGGGAGATTACCCAGCACAAGGATTACAGCGAAGAGACGGCAAAAAGGATTGATGCCGAGACCCATAAGATTCTTGACAAGGCAATGGAAGAAACTCACAAGGTACTCTCAACGCATCGCGACCAATTAGATGCCCTTACCAGTGAGCTGATTGAGAAAGAGACTTTGGACGATGCTCAGATTAGGATTCTCTTGGGCTTCGAAGCCATTAACGATTTCCAGGGAGAACCATCTGCGAATGAGGAGTCTGAAGCCTCTCCGGAAGAAGATTCTCCTGGTACGCAAGAAGAACCTACAAAAGTATAATAAGGAATAGTATGCCAGCTGATTCAACACTGACACGGAATTTTTGCATCATTGCGCACATTGACCACGGCAAGTCGACCCTTGCCGACCGCTTTATTGAGAAAGCAAAGATATATGTTTCTCGAGGGCCAGCCCAGGCACAGATTCTTGACAATATGGATATTGAGCGAGAACGTGGTATTACCATTAAAAGCCAAGCGGTAACCATTCCCTACAAGGCTAGTGATGGTAAGACTTATGAACTGAATCTCGTCGATACTCCTGGACATGTTGACTTCTCCTATGAGGTAAGCCGTGCTATTAGCTCTTGTGAAGGGGCTTTATTGATAATAGATGCCTCGCAAGGCGTCGAAGCCCAGACTTTGGCCAACCTGTACATGGCGATGGAGCATAATCTAACCATTATTCCGGTCATCAACAAGATTGATCTGCCTTCAGCTGATATCGATGCCTGTTTGCATCAGATTGACCATGATTTGGGGTTGGAGTCGGAAGAAGCTGTTTTGGTGAGTGCAAAAACCGGAGTAGGAGTAGACGAGCTTTTTGAGGCAATCGTCAATCAGATTGATCCTCCGGTCGGGAAAGATGGACTGCCTCTCCAGGCCCTAATCTTTGACTCTCATTACGATGCATATCGTGGGGTCATTGTACACTGTCGTGTTTTTGACGGGGTGTTGGAAGCTGGAACAGAAGTTCGTTTCATGCATACTGATACTCCTTATAAGGTTGAGGAGGTTGGTTTTTTCCAGCTAGGTTTGGTAAAAACAGATGCATTGCATGCAGGGGATGTTGGATATGTCATTACCGGGGTTAAAACAATCAGCGACGTGAGAGTCGGTGATACCATTACTACAATAAAGAATCCAGCAAAGAATCCCCTACCTGGGTTTAAGGATGTAAAGCCAGTCGTTTTCAGTTCAATCTACCCAGTAGATACCAATGACTACGAAGAATTGGTTAGTGCAATCGAACGACTCAAACTTAACGATGCTTCCTTGATTTATGAAAAGGATAGTTCAGCTGCACTGGGATTTGGATTCCGGTGTGGATTTTTGGGAATGTTGCATCTTGAGGTGGTTCAAGAGCGTATCGAGAGAGAATTTGGGCTTTCTATCGTATTTACCAGCCCTTCAGTAAAATACATCGTACATATGAAGAACGGTGAGGTTGTCAATATCGATAATCCTCTTGAGTACCCTGATCCAATGCGGGTCGAGTATGCAGAGGAACCGTTCATTCAGGCGAATATCATTACTCCCTCTTCGTTTGTTGGGGCGTTGATTACCCTCTGCATGGAAAAACGTGGAGTTCAGGTTGGAATGAATTATCTGGATGAGAAGCGTATTGAGTTGATGTATGAGATGCCATTAAGTGAAGTTCTTTTTGATTTCTACGATCGCATGAAGTCTGTAAGCAGAGGCTATGCTTCTTTTGATTATCAATTGCTTGGGTATAAACGTACCGATCTGGTGAGGATGGATATCCTCGTCAATGGGGAGCCGGTTGATGCTCTGAGCCAACTCGTCTTCAGGGGAAGTAGCCAATTGCGTGGAAAGCAGGTTTGTGAACGTTTGAAGGGTGAAATTCCCCGTCAGCAGTATAAGATTGCAATCCAAGCAGCTATCGGAGGCACAATTGTCAGTAGAGAGACCATCACAGCCTTCCGAAAGGATGTTACGGCCAAATGTTATGGCGGTGATATTAGTAGAAAACGTAAGTTGCTTGAAAAACAAAAAGAGGGGAAAAAACGCATGAAAATGGTGGGGAATGTAGAAATTCCTCAGAGTGCATTTCTCGCTGTTTTGAAGAGTGATGACAACTCTAAATAATGTATTTACCCAATTCTTTATTGTTCCCGTTTGTGGCTGGGTGTATACTCATTGCAAGAAGGGATTACTGTAAGGGGGTGTAGTATGATGACTAAACAAGTAGTAGCCCGAACCAATGATGGGCAACCTATCTATCTGATAACGCTTTCCAGTGGGGCTTATTCCGCTGAAATTCTGAGTCTAGGGGCTATTCTTAAAACACTTAAAACCCCTGATCGGAATCAGAAGGTAAAAGACATTGTGCTTGGTTTTGACAATCCTTTGGATAACATTACATACACTACTTGTTTCGGGCAAGTAGTTGGACGATTTGCAAATCGTATAGCAAAGGGTACGTTTTCCCTCGATGGGAAACAGTACACCCTTGAAACAAATGAAGGAGAAAATTCACTCCATAGTGGAAAAAGTAATTGGGGACGTCGTAACTGGCACGTTGAGACCTTTGAATGGGATGGAAATCCTGGTGTTGTGCTGAGTCTGTTCAGTCCTGATGGGGATGGTGGTTTTCCGGGTAATGTGAATTGTACTGTTTCTTATGTTCTTACGAAAAACGGTGAGTTGCGCATTGAATATGAAGCAACTGCTTCAGCTCCTACACCGATTAATCTGACAAATCATAGTTATTTCAATTTACGAGGTGCTGGTAGTGGAGAAATTACTGCCCATGAGGTGAAACTTGCTTGCGACCGGTATTTGGAGATTGACAAGTATCTTATTCCCACCGGAAGCGTGCTACCGGTACAGGGAACTGTTTTTGATTTTACCAAAGGGAAGCCGTTGGGTAAGGATATTGAAGAAGCAGAGGGGTATGACCACTGTTTCATCTTGGAACAAACACCCTTGGCGAAACCCGTAGAGTTTGCATGGATTTATGAACCTATCTCAGGGCGAACCATGAAGATCAAAACAACCATGCCAGCTGTGCAGATGTACAGCGGAAACTTCCTTGAAGGCAAGGAAATTGGGAAGGGTGGTGTAGCATACCCCAAGCATGGTGGAGTCTGTTTTGAGACCCAATACTATCCAGATGGACCAAATCATGAGGAGTTTCCTTCCTGTATTTTCAGTAAAGAGAGACCTTATAAACATACGACAGTGTTCTCCTTTGGTGTGAAGTAAAACGATAGTGTTGGCCCCACTTGTAATATATTGGCATTGCTGTAATAGAAAAAGTGAATATTATCTGAAGGGAGCGTTGCATGAAAGAGGTGAAAATTATCGGGATTACTGGTGGTTCTGGTTCTGGGAAATCCACGATTGTGAAGAAGATCAGTGAAGTCTGTACGGATTTTGTATTTATTCCACAAGACAACTACTATCGTTCAGCCACCTTCATAAGCAATGCCAATATTACTGCATTCAATTTTGACCATCCTGATGCCTTTGATATGGAATTACTCCATGAACATCTGAAGATGCTCAAAGAAGGCAAGTCCATCGAAATGCCTCAGTATGATTTTGTGCATCACCGTAGAAAAGAAGAAACAGTGTCGGTGGCAGCAAAAAGTTTGGTGATTATTGAAGGGTTGATGATTTTACATGACAACAACATTCGAGATTTGTTAGATTTGAAACTGTATGTGGATACGCCGGACGATATTCGCTTTATCAGACGGTTGAAGCGTGATATTGCAGAGCGTGGAAGAACCGTTGATAGTGTGTGTACACAGTATCTGGAGGTCGTTAGACCGGGGCATTTCAATTTTATCGAGCCCACCAAGGCATTCGCAGACTTAATCATCCCTGAAGGAGGGTATAATGAAAATGCCCTTTCAGTACTCATACCTTTTGTACGGGAGCTTGCCGGGTGATTAATGCTTACGAAAGATGGTGAATCCATCTTTGATGGTTTTCCAAGACCAGGATTCTGGTACCGGGTCGTTTCCTCCGTAAAACCACCGGCTGCAACGTGTGATTCGGGCAAAACCCATGATAAAGCCTTTGATAATTCCATGCTTTGTCACGGCATCTACCATATATGAGGAACAAGTTGGATGGTACAGGCAACTCCCCCCACCAAAAAAAGGTGACAAAATTCCTTTGTAGAGGTACACTGGGATGAGAAATATCTGCCTTAGTAGCCAAAGAATCTTTTTCATGAGAACATTCTATTGAGCGATTGTCAAAGTTGCAACAAGTAGATACAATAGTAAGGTAGACATTTGACTTGTAACGTGATAATCGTTATGATATTTTAGAAACTGAGTAATATGTATGGAGGAATAGGTATATGGCAGGTAACGTATCCAAGAACGCACGCCGTGAAGGTGCAAAGGCAATGACCAGTCGATGGGGTGGCACCATAAAGATGAAAGCAGTTTTCGAGAATGGAAAACTTCGTCATGTGGCATATTGCGAGAAATCAGGTAATACTGCTCGCAAGCCAAAAGATTTGATGTAAGGAATTAAGGTCAAGAAAAATAGCCATTAGCCTGTGATTATAAGTATCGCAGGCTCCTTTTTTTCGTAAATCTTCCGGTAAATCCCCGTTTTTAGCGCATTTTTAATGTATCCGTTTCAAGTAGTGTGTGTTATAGTGTTGATGAGTACGTATACAACGACACATGAGAACGTCATGAGGAGGAAACACGTGAAACGTCTTTCAAGAACAATTATGACAGCAATGCTGGTAGCTTTGTTGGCTTTTTCCCTTGTTGGCTGTAAGAGCACTGCAAAGGTAGAACCAATTCCCCCAGCTCCTGTTGAACCCGCTCCAGAGCCGGTAGTCCCCGTAGAACCCGCTCCAGAGCTCGTAGAGGTGCCAGAGCCAGAGCCAGAGCCAGAGCCGGCTCCCCCTGCCCCA
>JAGYOG010000022.1 GCA_018399495.1 Sphaerochaeta sp. | reverse complement strand
ATCGCCTTCCTCCATGAAGATCTTCTCTAGTATTGCTTGTATCAAACACGGTGAGACAGTAGGATACACTCCATGACGCAATCCCTTACACAGGTTGCTCTCTTTCTTTTTATCATAATCCTGGCCCAAATCCTGAAACGGATCGGCCTGTTTACAGAGAAGGAAGGGAGCACTCTGTCCAGTATCAGTTTGAACATCACGCTCCCGGCAGCTATCGTGGCGAGCTTCAATACATTCACGATGGACTACTCTCTGTTGGTACTGGTAGTCTATGGCATTGGTGCAAACATCCTCCTTGCCTCCCTCTCCTACCTTTTTATGTGTAAGCAAAGCAATTCCCTCAAGGCATACGCCCTTTTAGGTGGATCAACCTACAACGTAGGAAACTTCTCTTTCCCCTTCATTCAATCCCTCTTCGGTGCCCAGGCTTTGGTAGCTGCTTCTTTGTTTGACCTAGGAAATGCACTGATGACCACAGGATTGACCTACTCTCTGGCCAGTTCTGTTGCACAGGGAAAACGTCCTGAGACTACCGACCTGTTGAAGAAACTCTTCACCAGTGTCCCATTCATTACCTATTTGGTCATGATTACGCTCTCCTTCGCCCACATCAGGTTACCTCTCTTTCTTCAAGACTGGATGGTGGCCATAGGAAAAGCAAACCCGATCATCGCTATGTTGATGATCGGGATTATGCTTGATATCCATTTTGAAAAGAGTTGGATCAAATATACGCTGGGGTTGCTTACCATACGTTATGGACTGGGTATCCTAATGGCCTGGTTTTTCATCGTACATACCGATTTCAACCAAATCATCAAGACAACCCTTGCCTTCGTCGTATTTAGCCCAAGTGCTACCATTTCAGTGGCTTTTCTTGAGAAGCTGACTGATCAGAAGAGGCTTGCTTCCTTCACCTCTTCACTCTCAGTCTTGGCAAGCATCGCCAGCTTTACCATCCTCTCTCTCATTATCACTTAACCAAATAGGTAGGAATTCACCAGATTGTTCAGGTACTCCTGCTTTCCACTGCGTTTCTCAATCTGTACATTACGACCGATTGCGGCAAGAGAAGCAAGATCCATGGAACCATCCTCAAATTTCTTTCCATCCCCAGCATCAAACGATGCATAACGATTCTTCACGAAGGTATCGAACATCCCTTCCTCAATAATCTTGTGGGCTATTTCAAACCCAAGGGCAAAACTGTCCATACCACCGATATGAGCTATGAAAAGGTCTTCAAGGTCTGTGGAGTTACGCCTTCGTTTCGCATCGAAGTTCAGACCACCACTACCCAATCCACCATATCGCAAGATGACCAGCATTGCCATTGTAGTAGCATACACATCAGTTGGGAACTCATCAGTATCCCATCCGTTGATTGGATCACCCTGGTTTGCATCAACACTGCCGAGCATTCCGCGGCTTGCTGAAACCAGCAAATCATGGTCGAAGGTGTGGCCGGCCAGAGTAGCATGGTTGGCTTCAATATTGCACTTGAAATCCTTATCCAGACCATACTCCTTGAGGAACCCAATCGTAGTGGCAGCATCATAGTCATACTGGTGTTTGGTCGGCTCCATTGGCTTGGGCTCAATCAAGAAGGTGCCCTTGAACCCAATGCTCCGTCCATAGTCACGTG
The DNA here is from genome assembly GCA_018399495.1 of Sphaerochaeta sp. Taxonomy (GTDB): domain Bacteria; phylum Spirochaetota; class Spirochaetia; order Sphaerochaetales; family Sphaerochaetaceae; genus Sphaerochaeta. The sequence goes on along the minus strand of JAGYOG010000022.1, from coordinate 41,654 downwards.
CCATGGTAAGAAATTGTGCCAAATGATCCTGTTCCCGCTTCATGTCTGTGTTCAGGAGACTCATGTACCCTTCTCTACCACCCCAGAAGACATAATTCTGCCCGCCGAGTTGCACGTTCACATCTAGACTGTTCTTTACCTGGACAGCGGCACGAGCAACCACGTGGAAGTCGGGGTTGGTCGCAGCTCCATTCATGTAGATAGGATGCGTGAACACATTTGCGGTATTCCAAAGCAATTTCACGCCACTTGCTTTCTGCCTTGCAAGCAATTCATCCGCAATCTTGTGAAAGGTCTTCTCATAAGTCACGGCATCTTCACTATCGGGAGAAGCATCTACATCATGGAAACAATAGTAGGGAGTCCCCAGCTTGGTGAAAAACTCGAATGCTGCATCAGCCTTGGCTACTGCATTTGCATATGGATCAGACTTTCTGAAGGGGAAATCCATGGTGGAACTACCAAAGGGGTCCGTCCCATCAGCACAGAAGCTATGCCAGTAGGCAGTCGCAAAACGAAGATGCTCGGCCATCGTCTTACCGCCAATCATCTTCTTGGCATCATAATACTTGAATGCAAGAGGGTTCTTGCTACCCTTTCCCTCAAACGCAATCTTTCCAATACCCTTAAAATATTCCTGATCTCCAACAAAATACTGCATACATCCTCCTACTGAAATAAAGGCGTCATCGCCTCAACATACGATTGATAACGCTGGTATACCTTTGCATACTGCGCTCCTACTTCCTTGTTTGGTTCACAACCCTTTACATCATCAAAGCGCACATGCTCAGATGCAAGGGCTACGATCGACCCTCCCTTGAGGGTCCAAAGTGCTTGGAGAGCAGCACCAAAGGCGGCGCTCTCTCCAACCTCCGGCACAGAAACCGGCAACTGCATTACATCACACGCAATCTGTCTCCAGATGGCACTCTTTGCGCCACCTCCGGTGAGAATAATCCGCTTGGGAATAAAACCAAGATCCCCGAAGGCATCCAATCCACCCTTCATAGCATAGATCGAACTTTCCAAGGCAGCACGAGCAATATTCTCAATCTTCATGTTCCCCATATCCAGTCCTGCAATCACACCCTTTCCGTGAGGCAGGTTAGGCACTCGCTCCCCATTGAAGAAAGGAAGCATGGTCACACCTTCACATCCGATTGTAGCCTTCGCCGCCAGACTGTCGAGTTCCTTGACATCATAGCCGAAGAGCTGTCTAACCGATTCGGTGGTTATGGTACAGTTCATGGTACACAAGAGAGGCAAATAGCCACCGGTGGAAGAACAGAAGGCTGCGAGTCTTCCTTTACGGTCAGTCATACAAGCATCACTGTACCCAAATAGCGTACCACTGGTACCCATGCTCATGGTAAGGTCGCCCTTACCCACACAACCGGTTCCAATGGCCCCTGCCATATTGTCCCCTGCACCACAGGAGACTGGAATCCCTTCTGGAATGCCAAGATCCTTTGCCGTGGATGCTTGTACGGTACCCGCTGGTTGCCCTGCCTTTGTGATGGGTGGCAACATACTGAAGAGATCACGATCCTCATCTACCGCCTGTAGTACTTCCCTGCTCCACTCCTTCTTCTTGACGTCAAAGAATGCAGTACCTGAGGCATCTCCTGCTTCAGCACTGTAGACTCCAGTCAGATAATAATTAATGTAATCATGGGGAAGAAGGATATGAGCCAGCTTTTCATATGCTTCGGCCCTGTGCTGTTTCAGGTGTAAAATCTTTGACAAGGTATAGCCGGGGAGAATCTGGTTTCCCAACAGCTCAAATACCCGGTCTTCTCCACCAAGTTTTTGAGTTAGTTCGTCACACTGTGCCTTGGTGGAGGTATCACACCAAAGCTTAACCGGTGCAAGCACTTCTCCATCCTTCCCAACAGGGACAAAGCCATGTTGTTGGCCAGAGACACCGATCGCAACCACTTGCTCCTTGATCTTTGGATCTATCTGGGCAAAGCAGGATCTGATTGCATCCAGATACCATACAGCTTCTTGCTCACGTGTCCCATCATCCTGGCTCTCCATCTCATGGGAAGCACTGACGGTCAACAGGACTTGCTTCTTCTCGGCATCATAACAGAGTACCTTGGTGCTCTGCGTGCCAGTATCAATTCCTACAACAACTTGCATACAAATCCTCTCCTTTGCTATAGCATTACCCATTGAGGGCATGAATACCATAGACAAGATTGTGAAAACATATGTATTATTGACTTATGGAACTATTGGATGCTGTCTTTGTATTCCAGATGCATGAAGAACAGGAACTGCTGTGGCATCAGCGGGTGCATAATCACGAGCCGGGACAGTTCGAAGTACACTACTTTGTAAGTGGCAGCGGTACCTTCAGCAATGCCCAGAGCCGCTACACAATCTTTCCAGGCTCACTGTTTGTCACCACCGGTGGAACAGTGCATGCAATCGAGGCCGACCGTCAGGCAGGTCTCACCTATTACGCCACGCTGATCAGCTGTCCCGAAGAACAGGGTTTGGTGAACAAACTGGAAAAGATGAACCCCATACACCTAGGAACCAACTGGCGATTCTTCTTTGAAGAAGTGAGAGACAAGGGACTCAGCCAATTGCGGGAGTTACGCATCAGCGCCTGCTACCAGATGCTCGGTCTCTTGTACAACCTAGCCGCCGGTACAAAGCTGGAAGAGAATCAAGGGGAGAATGTACACCTCGAGAAAGCCATCCGATACATGCAACGTCATGTCTTCGACAATTTGAATCTTCAGATTGTCGCTGACCATGTACAGCTCGATCCTTCCTATTTTGTTCGATTGTTCAAGAAACGCATGAATACCACCCCAATGCGATATTACTCCAATCTTCAACTGGAAGTGGCTCGCGCGCTGCTTACCAGCACAAACCAATCCATTAAGGAAATTTCGGAGAAACTGCAGTTTTGTTCTGAGTTCCATTTCTCCAAACGATTCAAGCAATCCACAGGAAGTAGTCCATCATCTTACCGAAAGTCACACTTACAACTTCTCGGCCTGTAAGTTTGGAAGAAGATACGTAACTTCTCCCATGCACCTCTTGTCAGAAGTGACAGGTACCTTTGTACATGTCTTTTGTCACACCTTAGGGTGTGCCACAAGTTATATTTCTTCTTTATTAGCCAATCCAACTCTGATTTAACGTTTTTACCATGTCATAAGTGGGTACTTCTTACATATTTTCATGAATAACTTATGTAATGTGAGATGTTATTGGTATATGTTATAGGTTACTTCTTCTAACATATGACATTATATAACTTCTTTTATTATAACAATTTATTAATATTTTCCTATTGACATCTTCTTACATACAACATATTATATAGATGTAACAACTACTATAAAGGAGTAAGAGGATCAGTAGCTGTCACAATAGTTTTCGCTAGGAGGAAAGCGAAACTAGATGAGATATTCGAAAGGATTCAAGAGTTCCATAGTGCGTAGAGTGGTCGAGAATGGAACAAAAAGTGTATACCAGGTGTCCAAGGAAACCGGGATATGCAGCACGACAATCAACAGCTGGATAGAGAAGCACAAAGCAGGTAAACTGACCCTGGATTCCACAGACGAGCTGACACCGTCAAACAGGAGTCCCGGAGAGAAACTCGCCCTTTTGCTGGAAAGCAAGATGCTGGACGATGAGAGCCGTGGAGAATGGCTAAGGAAGCAAGGGCTTCACTCCGAACATCTTCCCCTCTGGGAACAGGAGTTGGCCGGCATGGTACAGGACAAGCAGAGTGAACTGAAGAATGAGAACACCAATCTCAAGAAAGAGAAGAAGCAGCTGGAGAAAGAACTGAAGGCCAAGGAACGGGAACTGTCAGTGAAGGAAAAGGCCCTGGCCGATGCAGCGGTGCTGTTGTTGCTTAAAAAAAAACATCCAAATCTGTTCCGGGAGGACGAGGAGAACTGACATCCGAAGCCGAAAAGGCGGAGATCCTCTGCTTCATACAGGAAGCGAAGGACCTTGGAGTGGCCGAGAAGACCACTTGCAGGTTCCTCGGCATCACTCCCAGGACCATCCAGAACTGGAGGAGCAAGGGACTACGGGACAGGCGCAAGGGATGCAGCCGTCCCACCAGCAAGCGGGCGCTCAGCCAAGAGGAGTGGGATGCCCTGTATGAGGTGGCCACCAGCAAGCGTTTTGCTGATTCTACCCCTGAACAGATTGTGGCAACCCTGGCACAAGAAGGTACTTACATAGCAAGTACCTCCAGCATGTACCGGATCCTGAGAAAACGTGGTGCACTGGCACATCGAAGCGAGAGCAGAAAACCCCAAGCCGTAAGGGAAAGCACCCAGCTTGAGGTGACAGGACCGAACCAATTTTGGACGTGGGATATTACCTGGCTGAAAACCCCGGTGAGGGGAATATTCCTGTATGCCTATACCATAATCGACCTGTTTGATCGCAGTATTATTGGTTGGTGCATAGAGACCCATGAGTCCGATGAGCTTTCCATGCTGTTGTTTGCCAGGGTCACCCGAGATCTGAAGGTTATCCCTGTCATCGTCCATGCCGATAATGGCCATCCCATGAGGGGTATGACCCTAGCGGTATTCCTGGATTCACTGATGATAAGCAGGAGCTATTCACGACCAAGGTGCAGCAATGACAATGCCCACATTGAGTCATGGCACAAGACGTTGAAGTATTCTGTTGGATATCCAAAGATGTTCGAAAACCTGGAGGCTGCACGGGTTTGGTATGCAGACTTTGTACATTGGTACAATACGGCGCCCATCCCTTATGAGGGGCTTGGAAAGGCACATTGGATGACCTGCTCCTTGCCCTTGGAATCCAGGACCTCTGTCCTGGCTTCAAGAGTATACAGCCTGTCTTTCAGCGAATCGATGACCTCATACAGGAAATACTCCTTGGTACACACATATGAGGAAATTCGAAGCCTTCTTCGTAAAGAAGTTCCAGATTAGCTTTGCTGTAAGCGACATGTCGAGTGTGATGCAGATACGCTTCAAATCCAGCTTTTTCAGGGCGTCCTGGTGAGTTCTTTATGGTCGTACTGTCGTGGCGCGAGCCATTGTAGGTGAGAGAAAGGATGGGAACCATGGTGTCCTGCCTGGCAAAGAGTTGCAATGTTCACCTGGGGCAGGCTATATGCCCGTGAGTATAGCCATACTCGACCAAGGGGTTGGTCTCCGTATTGCGACAGCCGATATTTGAGGAATCGAAACAGAAATATCCCTTCTCACACCTGTTGGCCTTCATCAGCTTGCATAGAACGTGTTCCTTCTGTCGTTGTTGAGAGGGATAAAAAAATCTGAGACAGACTGGGAAGTCATGTGCTCGATCTTGGGATTACGACCCAGCAGCCCAATCCCACACCAGGAGAATGCCTTTTCTGTGCATATCAGATATTCAGCCATGCCGAGTATCACTTTTGATTCATTCTTGCCGAAGGCTCCCTTCAGAGTGTTTCCCGAGATCCAGTCCTTGATGATATCATCAAGGACAAGCACTTTCACCCACGAGAGAAGTGGTGGATACCTGAAACATTGCCAAAATCTTCTGCTACATGGTCAGAACTGTAGCGATTGTATGATGATGGGGCCATCCTTGGCAAGTCTTTTGCCCAGTAATCTTGCGGGTATGTCTGGTCTGTTTCTTTCCGGGTCCCAGTAGGCGCTGTCATTATGGTATACCAGTGCCTTGTTTTATTATAGACGTCTACGATTTTCGGTTCAGAGAGTTTGGGGCTATCTTGTTTTTTCCATGCTACGGAATTGTAGCATGTATATAAAGTAAAACCTCTAAACCCAAATTGTGCTGGAGAACAACTATTTTGAGTAACTTTATGTAAACATGTTACAACTTGGGGAATGAATTTGGGTTACAAGCTGTTCCAGAATATCGGAGAAGCACTACCCTCGGGAAGATTGGCCAGGTTTTGCTCCGGCTAGTTTCGTTAACCACCAATAAATCCAGAAGACCGAGAGGGAGTTCTCGCAAACTTGGATCAAAGGGTGCTAGGTTCATACAAACTTTCATTCCGCGTTTCTTAGCTTCACGGATCAAATAACCACTGTGGACAATCTCATTCTGGAGTACCAGCATATCACCAGGAGAAAACCGTTGAAGCGCTTCATCAATTTCGTTGGTGGTAATTGCAACATTTCCTCCTCCGTAGAGGATGATTGCATTCTGTTTTTGGCTATCAAGCTGTATTAAGGCCTGTCCTGTAGCACCGTCATACCTACGAATGAGTGAGATATCAACGCCATAGCTTGAAAGCAACTCCAGTAGGAAGCTACCATCATCACCAATTTTTCCTGCATGAAAAACCTCCGCACCAGCTTTTGCAAGGGCAGCACTCTGGTTTGCTCCTTTTCCCCCAGCACTTTTAGTCAGGGATGTGCTTTGCAGCGTCTCCCCTCCCCTTACAATGTGGTCTACCGTGAAAATCAGATCAATATTGACTGAACCATAATTCAGAAATTGCATGCTTCCTCCTATAACAACGGGGCAGCCAATTTCAAGACCATCCCAGCAAGCTTTTTAACCCATGAGCGGTTCTTTACAAAATCCATCGTAATCCTTCTACTAACATCCAAGGTATTCCGTATGTCAGCATGCACTTTCTGCACAACAGAGGAACCATAAAATACCACCCCATTTTCAAAGTGCAAATAAAATGAACGGTAATCCATGTTGATCGTACCAATTATGGCAACGCGGTCATCACTGACGAACATCTTTGCATGCAGAAACCCTGGGATATACTCATATATCTTCACCCCGGACTCCAACAAGGGTCGGTAATTCTCCCTTGTCACCGCAAAGACGTACCACTTATCAGGCTTATGTGGGGTTATGATACGCACATCCACACCACTTTGGGCAGCAATCTTCAACGCGGTAAGCATCTCATTATCGAGGATAAGATAGGGAGTTGTAATCCAGACGTACTTTTTTGCCATGCTGATAATCTGGATGTACGCATTTTCTGCAACATTCTCATTGTCCAATGGGTTATCGGCAAACGGCTGGACGAAGCCATCAGTCTTACAGGTTACTGTTGGACGGTATGCGTAGTAATCCATAGGCTGCCCTATGGAGAAAGCCCAGAGTTGAAGGAACATCTGGGAGAGGCTCCACACAGCGTCCCCTCTGAGCTTTACCGCAGTGTCCTTCCAATGACCGAACCTAATCTTCCGGTTGGCATACTCATCGGCAATATTCATGCCTCCGGTATACCCGACGTTACCATCAATGACCAATACCTTACGGTGGTCCCTGCTGTTTGAGCGACTGTTCAGGTGGGCTTTTAATGGATTGAAGGCTACTACCTCAAGGCCCAAGGAACGAAGTTTTCGGTCGTAGTGGGTTGGAATGTCAAAAATGGAACCAACATCGTCGTACATGAGACAAACGCGGACTCCTTGCATACGCTTCTCGAGGAGTACGGCAAGTACTAAATCCCAGATTTCTCCCTCCCCAATGATGAAAAACTCAAGAAAGATAAACGTCTTGGCCTTTTTCAACTCGATCAAGACATCCTTTACCCAGTCCTCTCCACTCTCGAAGTATTCAACTTCAGTATTCCCCCACACCGGGTAGGAACTGATATTTGCAATGTACTGGGCTTGCCTTGCAAGCGTCCTTGAGTATGCCGAAAGCGCTTTCATCGGGAGGAGGTTACTGTAAGCACCACCTTCCATTCCACGTTGGTTGAGTTCTTCCAGTCGTTCTAGTCGTGCACGCAGGCGAGCATTCAGACCACGAGTACCAAAGAGGATATAGAACAACCCGCCATAAACAGGGATGGTCATAAAGATGAGCATCCAACCAATTTTGTAGGCAGGGTTTAGGTCTCGTACCACTACAACAAGGGCCATCATGATGGACAGTCCCGACAGGAATTGAATCCAGAGGGCGTCATTTTTCGCAAACCCAAAGATGTTTATAAGGATGGCAATCTGAAGGGAGATGAGAATGAGAGAGATGAAGAGTCTTCCGGTGAAGAACTTCAGTAATTTTCGAAACATATCAGCTCTCCCCCTTGGCAGAAGAGTATAGCATTTCGGCCCTAGCTAGGCAAAGCCTACTCCTTGCGCATTGAGAATTCACATCCGCAATAGTGCTGACGATAAAGCCCCAACTCCTTGCTTAAGCGTACGCTCTTTTCAAATCCACCTTTCTTCTTGAAATCAATCTGCTCAAAACCAGGGAATTGTTCCCCAACACTGAATATGCGTTTGCTGTTCTTGAACCGACTGACCGTTAACGTGGTAGTGAAATGCTTGAACCCCAGCTCCTCAGCCTTGAGGGAAGCTTCCTTCAAGTTGTAGGCGAAACACAGACTACATCTGGTTCCCCCTTCCCTTTCACTTTCATGACCCTTAACACTTTCCAACCATCGCTCGTGGTCATAGTGTTCATGGATTACCGCCAAGGAGTAGGTACGTGCTACTTCCACCAAGGCCTCATAGCGTCTCTGGGCCTCTTCCATGGGGTAGATATTACTATTTGAAAAGTACAGGATAGGCTTCCAACCATCCTCGAGCAGTCTCTCGATGCTGGCGGTACTGCATGGTCCGCAACAGGCATGTACCAGTATGTCTTTCTCTTCCATATGCTCAGCATACGGCAAACCATTATGAACTTGCAACCACCCGTCTTTCTGTGTAGAGTACAACCGTTGAAGGGAGGTCCCAACACTATGAATCGAAAGAAGAACCTTGGCTTGTGGCTTACGTTATTGATTGTGGTACTCATATCCGTCATTGATATTCCTACGTACAGCAAATTCCTCTTGATCGCCCTCTTCCTGGGCTCCCTGCTGTACTACAGGCGAAGCATCATCTACTACATCAGGGCAAACAGTAAGATTACCAGCAATAATGAGGCAGACTGGCAGTACGCCTGGCCTCTCTATCGCAAGGCATTCAATTCTGGACTACAAAAACCCTTCGTCATTACCGCAGCTAGCATGTTCCTGCAACGTGGGGATGCAGAGGAGGGAAAGCAGATCATTGAAGACTACTTTGCCTCTGAAAAGGGACGAAATGAAAACCTTGACAATGTAGCGAAGACGATGGTCAGTATGGCCTACTGGATGGAGGGAGACCTCGAGAAAGCAATCGAGTGTGTAAAGGAAGTCCACGAAAATGGGTATCGAGATAAAAACTTGTTCATCAACTACACAACCTATGCCTTGGCAGTAGGTGATTTGGAAAAAGCTGAGCAGTTGCTTGATGAGGCTGGGCAGTTGGAGCACGACAGCCCTGGCATCAGGGACAGCCGTGGTTGGTTGCTCCTGCTTCGCGGGGACTGGGAAGAGGCTGAAGCTCTCTTTGAGGACCTCATCGAAAAGGGACCTCGTTTCCCTGAGCCCTATGTGCATCATACACAGGTAAAAATCCACTTTGGCCAAGTGGAAGAAGCTATAGAATTACTGAAAAAGGCTCTTGATGCCCGATATGCAAATACCTCAGGCTTCAGCAAGGAGATTATCCAGGGGATGATAGATGGCTTGGAAAACCAAGATACTCGTAGAAAGAATGCCCTAGAAATAGACCGTGATACCACCTCAGTAGCACTTGGGAAAAGGCCCAAACCAATTGATGGGACATTCCCTGCAGAGGAAGGATATATCCTAGAAGGATTTGCAAAGCCAAAAAAAAAGAAGAAGGTCACTCCCAAACAACAAAAGAAACTCCTAGAAGAAAGCGATGACCCAGTCCCCAATACAAACCTCACAGAAGAGGACCTAGAGTACATCAGAAAACACAACCTAGAGTAGTGTTAGTGATCTGTAACAGCATAAACTTGTAACTGGGCTTGGAGCGGATCGGACAGAGGACAAGGCCAAGGAAGCGAAGATATCGAGATATCTGAGCTGACACGAACAAAGTCCATCAGTTCGATAGGCCCAAGAAATAGAATGGCTACTGTAAGGACTGGAGAGGAACTCTAGTCTTTACAGCTGGAGGTTCGATGATATTCTTAACTGACGGAGTTAGGAAGCCGGTGGCCGAGTGGCTTACTTTGTAAGGATTGGATGCAATCCAAGACCTTGACCAAGAAATTACTCTAACCCGGTCATCGAAGTCTATCGTAGGGCATGTCGGGGAGGCTCAGGCCTCCCGATATGACCCTGTTAATAAAAATGGTGGATCACGATCCGTGTCCATACAGCCTTCCAGCTCTGAATATCCATAAGGAGGTGCTGCCATGCCGAAGAACATGCAGTACGAACGGGCATTCGGGTTGGATCTCTCAAAGAAGACCTTCCACGGATGCATACTGGACGGACCCGATTTGGGAAGCCGCCATTTCTTCACCGGAGAGATGGGGCAACAGGGCAAGGCCAAGCTTGCAGGCAGGCTTTGCAAAGGGGATCTGGTACTGATGGAAGCGGGGACTGCTTCGTTCTCGCTGGCTAGGTTCCTGTTGGAGAACACGGAGGCGGAGGTTGTGGTGCTCAACCCTGCAAAGCTCTATAACATTTTCAACAGTTCCTTAAAAAATGACAAAGTTGACAGCGAAAAGATCGCGAGAATCGCCAGGACCATGCCCAGGGATGAATGGCCTACGGTCTCAATCCCGACCAGAGAGGAACAAGCAGAAAGGTCGGCAGTCTCCCTTGAGGTATTCCTCGCCCAGGAGATCACTATGCTGGTAATAAACCGGTTGTATGCCTTGTTCAACTCGATGGGCCATCCATTCATCAAGAAGTCGGATTTGAAGACCGAAGAGGATAGGCTTTCATTGGCGAACAGGCTGCTGTGTGAGGACTCCTTGCAATTGAGCAGGCAATCATGCTTTCCGACCAGATTGGCCATGACCGACCAATTGGATCAATGCAAGCAGAGGTTGAGGATATCTTACCTATCACTTTTCCAAAGGCTCTTTCCTGCTCTCAATTCCCGGAATCGGCCTGATGACAGCCGCTTCCCAGATTGCCTTCCTCGGTGACGGGTCCCGATTCCACTCCCCCGACAGTTACGTGAACTATGTCGGACTCTCGGAAAGGAGGTTTGACTCTGGCAACAAGGTAAGCAAGGGTCATATATCCCATATGGGCAACACGTGCATCCGAAGGAACATCATCCAGGCGGCTTGGGCTGCTTCAAAAGCGACAAAATGCAACCCGCTTTCTGAAAGATACGAGCATTTGAGACTGAGGGGTAAGAAGAGCAAACCGGTTGCGGCCGTCGCAGTAGCTAAAGAAGATGATCAGGTAGGGAGCTACATCCTGGTGAGAAACAATGGAATCTATGAGTTCACAAACAACAAGGTCTTGCAGCCTTCCGAAGAAGACTCCAGTACCATAAGCTTGCAGAATTGTTGGATTATCTACCTGAACCAATCAAGATGGAAATGAAGGAGATTGACAGGACAAAAAGGAAAGAGGCAGCTGCAACTACCTCTCGACCAAAGAAACTCGCGTAATCTTTGTTACTAAAGTATAGCACTGTTCTCGGAATCTGCAAGCCAGCGGTTTGAGGCTTTGGTGTGCCTCCAGAAGTGCTCTATACTATGGCAGAAAGGAAAAAGTACAGTTCCTTGCATTTAGGGGTTGACAACAGTAGCCAAATAAAAAGTAAAGATTTAAATGTTACAGATCACTAGAATACCATGTTGAAATAAAAGCCCCAGACCAAGGTATTTACTTTCTGATCCCAACCTCCGTAGATGGTAAGCGGCAGTGTACGAATTCCCAATAGGGAGATGTCACTGTGCAGCTCCAATCCAAGAGAAAGATAGGGAACAAAGGTATTCCTGTTCCAGAGCAGGTCTGTATAGATGGCAACAGAGTTGTTCTGGAAGATGAACAATTCTGCCATCGTGGGATCGAATGTACTTGGACGAAACCCTACCGAAAGCCCCAATCCTACCAGATGATTCGCTTGGTTACTGCTGAGTGTCAGGTCATGCCCCTGACTCTTGATCTGGGAGTCAGTGGTTCTGAACCCATCTGAGAAAAAGAAGGGAACATCTCCCTTTCCATCCAGTGCAAATCGTCCAAAGGCATGGACAGAAGCAAACAAATCGAGTTTTTGATTAAGGAACTCGCTATTGGCACGAGTTGCAACAAACGAGCGCACGTTGGAGAAATCTCCCAGCATCTGGAACGAGAGAGAGATGGCTGTGTCATTGAAGGCCCAAACATCCTCATTAGCGGAATACAGAGTCCCCTTTGCTGAAATGGTATAGAGGAAGGTATGGCCGTTGAAGAAATCAACATGGTCACTGTCTTCAAAGTTGTTTATCTGTTCATAGGATTGCAATAAACTGATTCCCAATTTTTCGTTAAATACAAAGATTTTTCCTTCAAGATCAACTCCACTGGAAATGAGGGGAGCAAGATTCTCGATATCAAACATCAAGGAACTGTACAGAGAGAGACGCATATGCTTGAGAAATGTGTATTCAAACTGCGCACGAACCGCTGGTGCAGCAGAAAACCGGTCATTGCTACGAAAGTCAAATGAGTATCCAGGATTGACACCTACTGAGATGTTCCCCTTTCTATAGATGAACTTAAAACCAATGGTGGTGTCATCCTTGAGCGCGGAATTATCTGGCTTCTGGTAGTCACTATCCAACCCCAACCCAAGCAATTTAGAAGTAATGTTCAAGGGAACATGCTGGTACAATGAATAGATATTTGAGCTTTCTTCCAGCTTCAATGCCAATTCACTTCTTTTCTGGGAAAGTTCTTGGCTTACCGCATTTTTATGCAAGGTTGACAACTGTTCCTGTCGCTCACCAGCAGAATGATAGCCTTGCTCAACCATGTATTCCACACGGTCAAATTCCATGAAAGAAATATCCTCTACGGCACAACGAATCCAGATAACCTCAGGGAGCGCATTCTTTAACTCTTCCACCCCTCGCCTTCTCTTTCCAATATCAAGGGAAACGTTGAGCACGGTAAGGGGATTCTTGAGATTCAAGGTATCCATATCATAGAAAGTTGTGGATACAATAACTGAATCGGCGTAGGAGTAAGCCAGATCAACTGGAGCAAGATTGGTGATGCCACCATCGACTAACAAATGCCCACGGTATTCAACTGGGGAAAAATATATAGGAAGGGCATAACTGGCCTGCAGAACGGTGTAAAAATCACCTTCGCTGATGGCCATCTGGCGCTTGGTAACAAGATCCTCTGCTACTACAATAATGGGAATTGGGAGTGTCTCTAATTGAAGATCAATCCCCAATATTGAGGCAATCTTTGCTAAGAATCGTGAGGAGTCAAGTATCCCTCCTTCAACAGGGAGGGTGAGATCAAACATACTCTGCAAATCTATTGAGGTTACACTTTCCAGAATCTGGTCAGGGGAAAGCCCTGCTGCATAGAGGAGTCCTACAATGCTACCCATTGAATTGCTTATGATGAAATCTGGTACAATGTCCTGCTCTTCCAAGTACTTCAAAACCCCGATATGAGCAAAAGCACGTGCTGAACCACCACTGAGAACGAGCCCAACAGGAGAGCGTTCTCCTTGCGTACGTTCAAGTATCCGCTCCCTGAATGTTGTATCCCCATAGATTATGGGCACATCAGAGAGAAGGATGTCATCAGCTTTATCAGCAGCAGCAAGGCTTGAAAGCGCCATACAGATTAGCAAAGCCATCACTAACAACTTCTTGAAAGTCTTCACGATTTCCTCCATGTATGCTTTACTGTAAAGCAAAGAAGCTGAAAAGACAATCTCATGCTACTTTTTTGAAAACGCTGTTGCTTTTTTCAATGGGATTTGGTAGCATGAATCTCGCTAACGCCGGCGTGGTGAAATTGGTAGACACGATAGACTCAAAATCTATTGAGCGCAAGCTTGTATCGGTTCAAGTCCGATCGCCGGTAAATAAATTATTATCTAGTAACAACAAAGGTGCACAGATGTGCACCTTTGTTGTTTTTTGGATGATTTATGCCGTTACCTGGATATCATTCAGGATCTCCGAGATACGTCTTAACAACCAAATCATCAGAAACGCAGGACCAAGTATACCCTGCTTCACTCAAGGCAAGTTCCAATGCATCTTGTGAAGTAGTCTCAAATCCAATCAATACGTTTCCTGTGTCGCTTGCAGCATTCCTGTAATGGAAGAGGCAGATGTTCCATCGGTTGTCCAAAGCACTCAGAAAGTCTCCCAGTGCATTGGTTCTCTCCGGAAATTCAATCTGGTAGAAGATTTGGTGTTCGGCTTCCGTTGCCTCTCCTCCTATCATATGGCGAAGATGTTCCTTGGCTATGTCATTATCTGAGAAATCAGTGCACGCAAAGCCTGCCTCACTGATACGCTCAAGCAGGTACTGCTTGTCCTCGCTTCCTGCTACAGTCAGCCCGACCAGTACATGTGCCATCGCTCTCCGCTGCAGTCGATAAGAGAACTCCGTAATAGCTCTATCCTTGACCACTTCCCTACAAAACGTATGCAAGGTTCCTGGCTTCTCCGGCATATGCACGGAGAGCAACGCTTCCTTTCCTGAACCAATGAGGGTTCTCTCTGCTACCTGCTGCAGCTTCTCGAAGGTGATGTTTGCACCTGAACAAATAGCTACCGCCTGAGCCTCACAAGAAAGCTCATACTGCTGGAGCCCAGCAAGGGCCAAGGCCCCTGCGGGTTCCAGGATACTTCTCGTATCCTCAAAAACACCTTTCATTGCATAACAAATTTGGTCGGTACTGACTGTCATGAAATCATCAACCAGACGTGAAGCATAGGAAAAGGGAAGCGCCCCTACCTGTTTGACTGCAACTCCATCTGCGAAAATACCGACATGGGGAAGGACCACCCGTTGGCCGCTGGCTATACTTGCTGCGAGGCAGTTGCTGTCCTCGGGTTCCACACTGATGATCTGCACATTGGGTTTGAGTGCTTTCACATAACTCGCTATCCCACTGATAAGGCCACCTCCTCCTACTCCTACAAATATGTGGGTGACCTCACTGAGCTGTTCCATGATCTCCTTGCCAATAGTTCCCTGACCCGCAATGACCAGAAGATCATCAAAGGGATGGATGAATGTTCGTCCAGTTTCCACTACCCGCTTTCTACAGTACTCATAGGTTTCTGAATAACTGTCTCCATAGAGTTCAATCATTGCACCATAGCTCCTGACAGCTTCAATCTTGATGGTTGGTGTGGTCTTGGGCATGATGATCAGGGCATCAATGCCAAGCTTCTGCGCAGAGAGGGCAACTCCTTGAGCGTGATTACCCGCACTTGCGGCAATAACTCCCCGATTTTTTTCCTCACTACTGAGATGGGCAATCTTGTTGTAAGCTCCACGGAGCTTGAAACTATGTACACTCTGCAGGTCTTCCCTTTTAAGGTACACAGAGCAGGCTTTCTCCTTGCTTAAGCGTGGGGCATAGGTAAGCGGGGTTTCTTCGGCAACATCATATACCTTGCTGGTAAGAATATGCTTGACCACATCATCAACGATTATTGGGCTCATTTCTCGTTCCTTTGTGTTAGGGTATGCATAGGGTACTCGTGAAAATACGATACAACAATGAAACTACACCATTCCCTTACAGAAACGCAAGGAGCGTCGAAGAAATTCCCGAGTTGATGAAACAACCACCACGTTCAGCGACAAATAGCTTATTGCGCTTGACCAAAGAGAAGGTGCAGGATACTCTCTATTTAGAAATATTTCGAAATAGGAGGTGCCATGGGGTTTTCAGAAACCATGAAAGCGATAGCCGATCCCCAACGAAGGGAAATGCTCTCACTCGTCAAGAAACAACGCCTCAGTGCAGGAGAGATTGTCACTCATTTTCCAAATCTCTCTGCTGCTACTGTCTCCTACCACCTCTCGTTGCTGAAAAAGGCTTCTTTGATAATAGAAACCAAGTACAAGAATTACATCTATTATGAGCTCAATGCATCAGTATTTGAAGAAATCATGCTTTGGTGTGCACAGTTTACTGGAGGTATCGATGAAAAACCGTAACCATCTCATCGACAAGACACTCATTGTCACGACCATCATATGTCTGATTCCAATCTTGTTCTCACTTGCTGTCTATGACCAGCTGCCTGACCAGGTTCCCATCCACTTCAATGCAGCGGGCCAACCGGATGATTATGCAAGCAAAGCGTTCGGAGCATTTGGCATGCCATTACTGCTGGCATTGCTCAATATCGTTGTTCAGCTGGCAGTAAAAACCGACCCAAAACGAGATACCTCCAGCAAGCTCTATCACATAGCTCGATGGACCATTGCAATCTTGACGCTGTTCATCATCCCCTTCTCTCTCCTAATCGCACTTGGCCATCCGTTACGGGTGGAGAAGGTTGTCCCCTTGGCTGTCAGTGTGTTGCTTCTGGTAGTAGGTAACTACCTCCCCAAGATCAAACAGAACTATACCATCGGTATTAAACTGTCATGGACCTTGGCTAATGAAGAGAACTGGAAGAAAACCCACCGCCTCGCCGGTTGGGTCTGGACGTTCTTCAGCCTGCTTTTCATCCTGGTCATCATCCTTGATTTCTTTGTAGTGTGGATTTTCTTTTTGGGCATCGCCGTCATGGTGCTTACCCCATTGATTTACTCATTTCTCTTGGACCAGAAACAACAATCTAGCGATACCGTGTAATGTTTTCCTTATGCTCTTCGTAGGTCTCTGCATAGTGGATGGCCTTGTCATACCCATGTAAATAGTAAAAAAAGGGCGTGTCCTCAGGAAAGAATGCTGAACGAAGTGCATCTACCCCCGGGCAGCAAATTCCTGAGGGTGGCAGGCCTTCCTTTCTACGCGTGTTATATGGACTCTTGGTCTCCAAGGCTTCGGTTGGGATTGGGTTTTCCCAATCACCAATCTCATAGCGGGTGGTTGCATCGATACCCAGCGGTTCACCATTTGCCAAACGGTTATGGATAACGGAGGAAATTCCCTTCATCTGGGTGACCTCCTGTGTCTCCGCCTGAATCATTGAAGCAACAATCAATAGTTCCTCAATACTGTAGCGCTCCAATATAGGTGAGTCCAAGAGGCCTTGCAGTGCGCGTAACATCTCCTGATACATTGACAATGCCAACTCTTCTGCACCGCGCGTGCGATGTACTGTGTAGGATCCGCTCAGCAGCCATCCTTCTGTGAAGCTGAGCTGATAGGCAGTTGCAAGATCATTGACTGCTTCCAGGAATGCCCCCTCATCACTATCAAGCCTGTTTGCCAGATAGCCGTCGATGTCAGAGAGAGTGAAGCCAGGAGGAATGGTCACGTCCATGGTCTTCTCAGTATTGGTAAGCATGGAAGCAACCTCATTGAATTCCAGATTGCGTTCCATTACATAGGTCCCGGTCTGGATAACAGTAGCCAGTTCTTCCTCTACAAAATAGGCAAGTAACGCATGGGCATCCTCTACGACCCCAAGCTGTTCGAGCAAGAGACTGACTGTACGAGCGGTCATTCCGTTCTCAATGGTCAATGCAACGACATCACGCTCCTCTACTGCGGTAGTAGAAGGAGCCAGGATAGCAGGCTTCTCGTAGTATGCGTAGATGAGGAGAAGTACTGTAACCACCAACAAGGCGATTACCAGTGGGAGTAAGAGTCGTCTGGAGAGCGGTGGACGATAGGAGGTACGCTTTCCAATTTTTGGAGGTACCACTTGCTGTTTCTTGGGCTTCGCTGTCTGGGTAGCAGGACGTTTCCGAGCCCTTGTCTGCACCACATGGGGATTTGGTTGATCTGCGGTGCGGGGAGTTGGGCGTTTTTTGGCAGGAGTGGCCGTGGCTGATGGTTTTGCCACTGGTTGCTTGTCTGGGGGAATCTTGACCGTCATGCTCCGAGTGGTGACTTTTGGCTTCTTTCTCGTTGTATTGGGCTTCTTTGCAGGAGCATCAGAGAGTATTACCTTGTAAGAGGATGTACTCTTTTTTGGCTTCGACTTCTCCCCCTTCTCATCTAGGTCCAGGGTCAACTGTTTTGGGGGTTTGGATTTCTCAGCCATCGCTCTCAGGTTCCTTCATTGGCAACAACTCGTTGATCTTGTTCTGCTTGAGCTGAATTGATGCATGCACCTGGGCTATCTGACGATTGAATGTTTCAATTTGCGCTTGCAGGTGATCGATTTTCTGGTTCTCCAGCTCTATCTGAGCCTCCAACTCCTGTACCTTTATCAAGTTCTGTAGACTCTTGATATCCCCTTCCAATTTCCTGATACGAGACCGATGGAGAGTAATCTGGTCCATTAGGGAGATGGCCGTCTGCCCTATTTGCCCTGCATGCACTGAATCAGGAAGTGTTTCGTAGAGTGCTTTTCCATAGGAAAAAGTTGCTTTCTGATACGTTTTTTCTTCCTTTTTCATTATCTGGGAACGCTCTTCCAGCCGTGACTTTGGACTGGGGACCTCTTCACTGCGGAGTCGTGCAATGGCGCTTTGGTGCAACTCCATTTCCTGTTGTAGTGCAGTTTCCTCTTTTCTCAGTTGTTCGAGCTGCTCTGTAACTTCAGGATGTCGATCAAGCGGAAGTTCGGTTTCACAACCAATAGCTACCAGAGCATCCCCTGCCTTGGAGAACAAGCCAGCCATCTGTCTTCTCGCCGTATCGAGACGAAGATGCAAGATTTTTTTACCCAATTTTCCCGGATAGGTATCAAGACGCTCTTCCATCTTCCGGGTCTTTCTCTGATGTTCCTCAAAAAGAGGTTGGCATACCTCCTCAATATATTCCGGGAGGGATTCTGAGCCATATGCTTCGTAGGCTATGGCCCCAATCTGTGCATAGATTTTTCGCTTTGGCTGATCAAGAGCTTTTATGTCAGAAGCAATCTCCTTAACTTTTCTCGAACGATCTTCCATTTGCTGAATATATATACGTACTTGTTCAAAGGATTGCTTTGCATCTTCCCATTTCTGCAGGGTGTCGCGATACTGCTCATATTCGCTACGTGCATACCCAAGACTGACGTTCTCCTCAATCAGAGAGACGCTTTTTGCCAAATCCATGTATAAAGCGAGGAGATCACTATGATGTTGTTCTATCGCTTTCTGTTTTTCCTGGATATCTGCCTGCAATGAGCCCATAGCTGATAGTATCATAGAGGTGGGTACATAGGCAAAGAGAGATGAACTTGGATCCGTCCTTTTCATCGTTCCTTGACAAAGGGAGAAGAGGTTCGGTATTCTAATTGCAAACTGCTTTGGTAAAGGAATGATTTTTTCAGGTTGCAATATTCCTTTGCTTGACAGATTTGGAGAGTGTATGCGTACATGTGCCAGCATGTATCCTCTTCTTTGAGTGTGACCACATTGGTATCCACTTACTTCTGCCTCCAAAAGGCAGAAGCTATGCTCACCACGTTTCTCCTACCCTCCTTTGAGGTGGGAGACGGGGAGGGTATGTACCCACAAAAATTTAAACATTCAGCCCTTCCGCTGGCACGGACCAAGAGGCACTATGAACCAAGGAGAATTGCTCATGGCTATTGACAACAAGAGCACCCCGACCGACGACCTGGTAATTGACACCATCCAGCTACTTGCTGGTAAAACCAAGGCCGATCCAAACCCCGATGAATTGGAACAACTGAAACGTCTGATTAAAAAGAATGTCCCATTCACCCTTCGCGGCTATTTCATGGCCTATTTGCTCAAGGAAGTCCTGCAAGCAAATACCCCGAAAAGAGCTGGTTCGAAACCAGCACCTAAGGCAAAACGAGAAGCTCCTGCCAAGAAAGAAGAGACCAAGAACGAGAAAGAAAACCAACAACCTCGGAAGAGAACTCCCAGAATCCTTCCAGAAGGAGCAAGAACACTCTATCTGAACATTGGCAAGATGAAGAGACTGTACACCAAGGAACTAAGCCAAATCCTCCAGACAGAACTTGGTATTGAGAGAGACGACATTTACAGCATCCGCATCCATGACAAATATTCCTTCATCAGCATGAGTGAAAAGAACTGCGAAAAAGCAATTGAGAAGCTCAATGGAATGGATATCAGAGGACGGACCGCTTCCCTCAGCTATTCCAACAAGGAGTAGGAAATGATAGTGGAACGACTTGTGGTGGGGCCCTACCAGACAAACTGTTACATCATGGGCAATGAAGAGACCTCCAGTGCCTGGATCATTGATCCAGGTGCCGATGGTCAGCTCATCATTGACCGCATTGCCCAACACAACCTTACCCCAGTCGCCATTCTCTTAACCCACACTCATTGGGATCATATTACTGCTGCAGGTACCCTTCTATCGCAATGGCCTAAACTTGAGGTACTTGTATCAGAGAAGGAAGCATCCTCACTCTCGTATGAGCAGGTCAAACAGGTTTGCTTTGACAAGAGTTTTCTACAAATGTATGACAAAGAATTGCAAATGCTTCCGGGGGCAACAGGATTTCTCTCTGATGGTCAGTACTTGCAGGATAGCCACCTTTCAGTGATACACACTCCTGGCCATACCAAGGGCGGAGTATGTTTGTATCACGAGGAAGGACAGTTCATGTTTACTGGGGATACTCTGTTTGCTGGAAGTATAGGCCGTACTGACTTGGATGGTGGTTCTTATTCTGAGATTATTGCAAGTTGTAGACGATTATTAAAGCTCCCGGGGGATGTACAAATTCTTCCAGGCCATGGACCTACAAGTACAATCAAGGACGAATACAATAATCCATTTCTCTAAAGAAACCAGATGGTCCCTAACAAGGAGTTCCATCTGGTTTCTTTTCTGCCCACCGTAGAACTTATCTTCTCCCGGGGACCTCTTCTGCGTTTTTACAATCGATACAAAGTACTGCATAGGGAATAGCTCGAAGTCGTTCCTCAGGAATCTTCTTACCGCATCTCAGACAATATCCATATTTTCCATTATGGATACGGGCAATGGCATTCTCAATGGAACGAAGACGGTTTGCCTCATGTTTGTTGATTGCTTCCATTTTTTTGAATGCTATATCATCGGCCGCCACATCGATGCTGTCTTTGATCCCCATGGAATTCACCATTTCCCGGAAGTCACTGTTATCCTCAGTGAGTTTCTCCAACAGTTCATTTCTCATGGAAGCGAGAAGTTCTTCCATTTCATGTACAAATGTCTCGGACATTATACGCCTCCTACAAGGGACAGTATCTGTACTCCTTGGATTTTTATCCATATAAGATGAGGATAAGATGCATTGTTGTCAAGCTCCTTACCTCATTTTTAGTGTATTCAAAGTGTTTTTATCTAAAAAAGGTATCAAAACTTAATCTTCTCGATAAGATGTGTGGCTTTTATGCCTACCAGAAAGACGGTGAGTATCGACACTAATCATTCACACTTGGTGAAAGTTGATGCTGTCTGGAACAGGGGTAAGATCCTCCAATCTCAGAGCCCGGATATTCTATGCATTGTGCTTATTGCTCCATCGAAAGTTTCATAATCATGAAGAAACGTAACCGCCTCCCACTAATTTCAAGCCTTTAAATCTACAAAGTTATTGCGTAGTTCCCTTTTCCTTCAGTTTTTCCCGCTTTTCTTGCATTTGACGGTCAAAAATTATTGCATATCTGATCAACAGTACAGAGAGCACTATCAAGACCAATGCGAGCACGACCACAAGAATCACTGAAGGCTTGTATGCTAGCGCAAGCAACGAAAAGCCTACAAGAAGAGAGAGAACGAGTACTACAATGGTTGGGGTCAGCCTACCTTGTTTCATCAGCCAAGGAACTCCTTGATTATCTTCAGGAACTCATCGTACGTTTCAGTAATCTGCAGATCTGGATATTGCTCCAAAATATTCCGTGGGGCACGGAATAGGCATCCCCCATCCGCCTCCTGAATCATGGTGAGATCATTATAGGAGTCTCCAGCTGCAAAGGTTCGGTAATTTAGGGTCTTCAAGACTTGGATAGCTTTTCGCTTACCATCGTGTAGACGCATTCTGTGGCGGATAATAGTGTTTTTCTCGTCAACTTCCAGATCATTACACCAAATGGTAGGCCAATTGAGTTGACGCATGAGGGGACTGGCAAACTCACTGAAGGTATCGCTGAGAATAACCACTTGAGTCATCGTTCTTAAGGAGTCAAGAAAGGAGAGAGCTCCCTCCATGGGACCCATCTGTGCAATGACATTCTGGATGTCCTTCAGCTTCAAATTATGTTCCTCTAGAATCTTGATCCGTCCAGCCATCAACTTGTCATAATCGGGTTCATCGCGGGTGGTGATCTTCAGCTCTTCAATACCTGTTCTCTCTGCCACATTGATCCAAATCTCCGGTACCAAGACCCCTTCCATATCGAGACAAACAATATCCATCCGTTACCTCCCAGAACTTACTGCCTAGTATTACCGACTGAGGCCTTGTGTTGCAAGAGGGATGAGGAATCCTAGCATCGCGGCAGTCTCAGTGAGCACCTCCACAGCACCCAGAACATCACCGGTTACCCCACCAAGACGCTTCCTGCTGATTAACATCAACAAGAAAACCATGAAGAGAGCAACGAGGGACGCAACCAAGGCATTCAGTGCATAGTCGCTAGAAAAAAGAAACAATAGCACTAGGATAATCACTACCTGCAGAAGCGGAAGAACTAAATGATACGGTTTTGCTGAACGTACCAGAAGGGAAGCTGTTCCCTCTCCTTCCCTTGCATAGGGCAACAAAGAAGCAGCGATTACCTGGTTCAGCCTCCCAAGAACAGGTACTAGGAGTAAAGCCAAAGGGATTTCAATGAGTTGCTGTAATGCGGCATATTGGATCAGAAGCACACAGAACAGCGTAATTAAAGCAAAGGCACCACTGTGACTGTCTTTCATGATTGCCAGGCTACGTTCCTTTTCCCATCCTCCTCCAAGCCCATCGGCAAAGTCACAAAGCCCATCGAGGTGAAAGCCCCTCGAGAGGTAGGCAGAGAGTACAATAATGAGCGCTGAGCGAATCTGGACTGAGAAGGGAAGCAGAGAGGATGCTACAAAAAAAAGACCGAATAGGAAACCCACGAACGGGAACCAGAATAAAATTCGTTGTTCCTTTTCCAGCTCCCGGTAGGGAAGCGGAAACCGGGTGAGGGTGCGCAGTGCACCCCCTAGTCCTAGTGTGATCACAATACTTTTCCCTTGAATGCAAGGGGAAGACCGGCAACCATCAAAATTACATTTTCAGCAATCTCCGCAAGATCCTGATTCATCCAACCACTTAGATCCCTAAACGCCCTACTCTCAGCATCTGCAGGGATCAAACCCAAACCGGTTTCATTGGTAATAAGGAGAATTTCACAAGGAGAATGCCTGAGTACCTCATAGAGAGCATCCTCCTCAGGAAATCGTTTCTCAGGGATTCCTGTATGGTGCAGGAGATTGCCCAACCAGACAGTAAGACAGTCGATAATGCAGACCTCCACCGATGGGGGAAGATCTCCAATAGCCTTTGCCAGATCCAGAGGCTCTTCAATGGTGATGAATCGATCTGCACGATCTTTCTGATGAGCTGCAATCCGTGCCTTCATCTCCTCATCAATTGGTTCGGCAGTTGCTATGTAGGCACGGGCTTGGGTACCGTCACATACACTCAGCGCATAGTCTTGGGCATATGAACTCTTCCCACTTCTTCCACCTCCGATAACCAGTGTCACCCCACTCTTGATCTTGGTGTGGATCTTCATGGACCCTGCAGTGGAGACCACAGTGCCCTTAGCAGGTCGAAGCGGATATCCTTTCACAAAAGTCTTCTTTACATCAATGGTTGCCATACCTACCTCCCGAATCATTTTCCATCATACCATGGCTTTTCCCTAAGAGGGAGAGGGAAGACTCCAACTCTGCTTCAGAAAATACTTCCAAGGTAAGAACTCGCTGTACGTTGTCTTTTTGGGCTTGCTTGGATAAAGCAGAGAGGAACCGAATTATTTGAGCAGAATCACCTTTATCCAATCCCAGATGGTCCTTGCCATCCTGGACACCATGAAGGTGCGCGATACGGGTTCTGGGCAATAGGGAATCAAGATTCTCTTGCATGGAGTACCCCATCAGCCAGACGTGCCCGATATCAAGCGTAATCGATAGGTCATAACGCTCCACAAGCGGATAGATTAAAGAGAATGGATAACTCAAGGTTTCAACACAAAACATCCGACTCATAGGTCCATATTGTAATGCCAATAGTTCAAGACTCTTATCAAGACAATCAAGCCATCGTTTTGTATCTTGGGAAGGTACAGGGCCGTAGGACTCTGGAGTGAGGTGCAATACATAGCCGAAGGGCTTGAGAGGTTCAGTAAGCGTGATGATTCTCTGCACGGTTCGTATAAATCTATTTCGTTGTTCAGGATCCTCTGAACCTGGATATATATCCAAGGGAAAATGCACGGTATAGCTCAAGTCATGTACTTCACCCAGAAGAGAGAGCTCCTTGATGGTCTTCTCATCCGGCAGGTTGCTCATCTCTTCACTTTCAAAAAGCACTAGCTCAATATCATCCACCTTGTCTGCAAGGTAGCGTACATTGGGCAGAATATCATCAGGGATAATGTAGCTTGTGGTTCCAATTCGTATGTTATTCATACCAACCCCATCGACTGCAACAGTTTTGTGCTATCCGTGACTTGGGCATCAGAAAAACTGGTCATATCCGTAAGCAGATGACTTGCCAGGCGAACCAAAGGCCAAGCAGCCAAGGCACCAGTTCCCTCACCCAGTTGCATCTGCAAGTCCAAGAGTGGTTCTCCACAGGCAAGTGACTCCAGCATTTTTCTATGGCCATCCATTCCTGACTGATGGCATGGGATGAGGTACTCATGGAGATGTTCATCCATGGAATTTGCTACCAATGCTGCACTGGTTACAACAAAACCATCAAGCAGAATAGGAAAAGAAGCTTCTGCAGCTTCCAGCATTCCTCCACAGATGGCAGCAATTTCATATCCTCCAAGACTACAGAGCACACTAAGTGGGTCCCTTTGGGGATGAAGAGCTAAGGCTTTCTCGATGACAGTAATCTTATGAAGCAATTCAGTATCACTGAGACCAGAGCCCTTTCCGGTTATTTCAGAAACGGAAAGATTGGTCAGTGCAGCGGCCACAGCAGAAGCACTGGTGGTATTCCCCACCCCCATCTCTCCAAATGCAATTGCCTGTGCTCCCTCATCCACCACCAACCGGACCCTTTTCCTGCCTACTTTCATTGCCTGAAGACAGCTCTCTCGATCCATAGCAGGACCTTTCAAAAAGTTCTTGGTCCCATAGCCGATTTTACAATCGACTACTGCATCCCGATCAGCAAAGCTATGGTTTACTCCCACATCTATTACCGAGAGAGTTACTTGGTTCAAGGAAGCAAAAAGGCTACAAGCACCGCCACCGGAGGCAAAATTGCAGCACTGTTGATAGGTAATTTGCTGAGGACTGTGGGTAACTCCCTCCTCTACCACTCCATGGTCAGATGCAAACAACAAGAGGGAGAGGGAATCTAAAGGACCTTCCTTGATAAGTGCCAGCTTGAGGGCAAGGAATCCCAGCCTTCCAAGGCTGTTCGGCGGCATTGCCTTTGCAAGCAATTGTGTTTCATACTCTCGGAGTCGTCTAAAATCGATAGCTTTTATTGACATGAGCTCATTGTAGATGAGGAAGCTCTGGCCTTACAAGGTAGAAACCGATACAATGCGCCTATGAATCAGGCACTTTATCTCTTCCTCGACATGATGACTGGGATGGTCATCTCTGTCATGGTGGTCTCCAACACCCTTTTAGGCCAAGCCACCACCATGGGTGTCTCCTTGATTATCAATCATCTGATTGGATTGACCTTTCTCTCACTCATCCTACTCTTTGGCAGAAAGTCACAGGCCATCAATGGTCCAGGAAGAAAAGCTCCCTGGTATCTCATGTTCAATGGTCTTTTCGGCATCGCCATCCTAAACCTGAATTACACTACCATTGTACATACCGGTGCTTCGCTTGCAATGGCATCCACGGTGTTCGGCCAAAGCTTTTGTTCGTTGGTGTTCGACCTCACGGGATGGATGGGGATGCAGAAGCGCAAACTCAACAGAACGAAAATCATTAGCTTGAGTGTCAGTGCAATTGGAATTTTAATAATGGCAAGTGGGGGAACGGGAAACTTTGCCCTTTTCTATGTCATTTTGGGGATGCTGGCAGGTGTAATTACCATGACACAGATGGTATTCAACAGTACCCTCGCCCTCTACGAGGGGCCCATCCGGGCTTCACACAGAAATTTCATCGGAGGACTGGTAGGAGGGTTGGTCTTCTATTTCTTATTTCAAAAAGATGCAACAATCATAGGTCTTAAGACCATACCCCAAATCCCCCTGCTTCTCATTCTGGGTGGGGGAACGCTGGCAATCTTTGTCGTGGTGAGTACCAGCTACGTCATCGTGAAAATTCCTGCTGTATACTCTGCACTCCTGCTCTCATCAGCGCAAATTCTGATGAGTCTCCTAATTGACTATCTCTTCTTTGACATCTTCAGTTTGCCTCTCCTCATCGGAGCACTGTTGATGTTATTGGGCATGGCAGGGAATATAGCAGTTGATAAAAAACCTAAGCCTTAGCAATTCGGTATGTACCTTCCATTTCCTCGACAAACCCCTCTTTTTCCAGCTGTTCAAGACAGTACAGTACGCGTTCCTGCTCGAAGTGAGAGAGCAATGCGATCACCTGGTCCTGTTCTTTTGCACCGGTATCAGCGAGTAGATGAATCAACTGTCCACGAATCTGTCGGTTGGAGTTTTCAAACTTTGCTTGCTTGGTGTAGTGGGCACTCCTCACATTTGCATTGGGAGTCAAGCTTTTAAGCAAGACACCAAAATCCATCAACGCATAATACCATTGTTTGGGATCCTCAACCATCTGTACCAAATGAGCAAGCAGTGGTTCCAATTCCTTGTCCTTAACCCCTTCCTGGTCAGGATAAAAACAATGAAGCAAAACCCTTCGTATGTTTGTTTCAAGGTAGATAGTACGTTGTTGATAACTGAAAGCTCCTATGGCGGCAGCGGTAGCCTTTCCTACCCCAGGCAAGGAGAGGAGTTCAGCCTGCTCTTTCGGCAGACTCCAACCCCACCGCTCACTTGCCATTGCACTTTTACGTAGATTCAAAGCCCTGCGGTTGTAGCCCAATCCTTTCCAGTTGTAGAGCAATTGGTCGAGCGGAGCTTCAGAAAGTTCCTTGAACGTAGGCCAGAGAGAGAGAAACAACTCATACTTGGGAATGACACGACTGGTCTGGGTTTGTTGGAGCATCACCTCAGACAGTAAGACCCGATACGGTTCACTGGTCTCCCTCCAAATAAACTGTCTTCCATGTACTGCATAAAAGCCAAGAATGGTGTGTATGAACGCTTCATACCCTTCATTCGTTTGTGGTAATGCCGGTCTCAGATAAAATGCTGCTTCCTCAATTGAGAGATTAGGAAAATCCTTCATTTTTTGTCGCCAAAATTCTCCGGAAGGACAAAGTCACCCTTGTGATAGTTCTCATGGGCTTCCTTCTCCTGTGCTTCCTTGATGTGCTCAGCAGTGGGTTGTTCCCCTCTCTTGAGCTTATCCTGCTTTCGGAGGTAACGCTCCAGAGCTTTTTGTTTTGCCGTCTCCCGTTGGTAACTCTTACCATTGCTTATCAAGATGGCAACCGGCCTCAGACTCTTAATATTTGCACAGAGAATCTGCAACACACTGGTTAGAGGTACTGAGATGAACATTCCAGGAAGTCCCCAGATGAATCCCCAGAGAGAAAGAGAGACAAGAATAACGAACGGAGACAGATTGAGCTGACCTCCCTGGAGACGGGGGTCAATGATATTTCCCAGAATCATCTGGGTACTGATCGCCAGAATTGCCACATAAAAGACATTTGTCCAATCGGGTGCAAATTGAATCAGGGACATGAAAATAACTATAGTTGTTACAATGACTGAACCTATGGAAGGAATGAAGTTGAAGATAAAGGCCAAAACTCCCCAGAGAATCGGAAGATCCAGTCCAGTAACTACCGCGGTAAGGAAAAAGAGCCCACCAGTGCAAACACTGATCACGACTTTCAACAACAGGTACTTGGAAGTCTGACGTGTAATGCGCTCAAACATGACTGCCACTTTCATGCCCTTGTTTCTGGGAATCGCTGCAAGCAACTTGGGAATCACACTCTGCCTTTCAAGTAACAAGAAAAGAACAAAAATATAGACCAAGAGAGCAACCTTGGCAATTGAGAGAAATTTATTGGAGATGGATGTCAAACTGCTGATGGCAATATTCGACCAGTTCACAGGGAGAATGGAGAGAAATGAGGCTCCATTAGGAAGTTCAATAAAAGCACTCGCCCTACTGGTGAGGAGCCTATCCAGGGAGACCACCTTCTCTACATAGAAGGGTACCAAATCTACCAAGGTATCGACAGTTATGATGATGAACCAGCCAGTTGCAAGAAAGAGAAAGAGCAAGAGAGCCATGACGAAGATGACTGAGATGATTTTTGGTACATGGAGCCGATCAAGCCTACGAAGTAATGGGCTGAACAATAAATAACAGAAAAACGAAAGAACGAGGGGAATCA
This sequence comes from Sphaerochaeta sp., assembly GCA_018399495.1. Classification (GTDB taxonomy): domain Bacteria; phylum Spirochaetota; class Spirochaetia; order Sphaerochaetales; family Sphaerochaetaceae; genus Sphaerochaeta. Next base: position 13,127 of record JAGYOG010000022.1, on the reverse strand, counting down.
TTACGTCTTTGGACATCTTTAAGGCAGCAAATACTACCAATGTCACAATAACACCAAGGAATATTTGGATGTACTTATTTCCTAAGAAGGGTTTTTCTGTCATAGGACAACTATAGACTAGCTTGGAAAAACCTGCAATATCTGTTATTACTTGTTCCATGGACCAACAAACCAATTTGGATAGGATTCAAATCGTACTGGTTGATACTCAGGATGGAGCCAATATCGGCTCAACCTGTCGAGCCATGAAGACCATGGGCATTACGCATTTGGTCTTGGTGAGTGATCGTGAATACGATGAAAACCGTGTGAGAACGCTGGCATTGCATGCAAGTGATGTATGGGAACAAGCCAAGCGATACTCTTCACTCAAAGACGCTCTCGCTGGAAGTGTGCTCAGTGTTGCTGCCACACGAAGAAGGGGAAAGTTCCGCAAGCACAGCTCGCTTAACCCTACCCAATTGGCGGAGGTAATACAAAAGACTGGTGATGGTCTCATTTCCATCGTCTTTGGACGGGAGTCTGACGGACTTACTGATGATGAGGTAGCCATGTGCAGCCAAGTGGTCAGTATCCCCACCAGCGAGCAGTTTCCTTCTCTCAACCTCTCTCAAGCGGTCCAAATCATCACCTACTGTCTCTACGATACGATCAAAACGTATCCAGAGGGAGCAAACCCTGTAACGCAAGGTCGCTGCGAAGAGGTTGCACTTAAAGCCAGTGAAGCACTTGATGAAATCGGGTACTTCAAACTTGGGCAAGAGAAACTGTGGACCTTCCGTTTCTTACGAGATGTATTCGTACGTTCTGCTCTCACTGAGAGCGAAATCCAGAAAATGGAGAAAGTGTTTGTAAAAATGGCCAGGATCAAGGCACATAAAAACAAGGAACAGGATGATTGATTCCTTTTTTAACCCAATGCCTCGTGTGGTAGCACATAGAGGGGACAGTGCACACTTCCCAGAGAATACGCTCAGTGCTTTTCTGAGTGCTTGTGCATTGGGCGTTGATGTCATTGAGACCGATATGCATCTGAGCAAAGACGGAAAGCTTGTCATCTGGCACGACGAAACCTTGGATCGTAATACTGATGGTTCAGGCCGGGTGGAAGACCATACCCTCGCTGAATTGAAAACCTATGATGCAGGTTATTCTTTCACAACAGATAATGGGAAAACATTTCCCTTCAGGGGAAAAGGGGTGCAGTTATGTACCTTGGAAGAGGCATTGGAAGCATGCCCAGACCAACGGTTCAACGTAGATCTAAAAAGCAAGGATCCCGCCATCGTTGATACATTCATTGAGGTAATCCACTCGATGCAGGCAACTAAGCGTATCGTTGCCGCTTCTTTTCATCTCTCAAATCTCAAACTGCTGAGAAAGAAAGCCCCTGAGATACAGACGAGTGTTACCACAATTGAGGTTGTACCCCTCTTGGCACTCCAGAAGCTACACATGCTCTCAAGGAAGGAGCACCGTATCATCTTTCAAGTACCCACCCGTCAGTGGGGTATAGAGGTAGTCACTCCCTCTTTTGTAAAGGCCATGCATCGCCGTGCGAGCATCATCCAAGTCTGGACCATCAATGAGGAAGCTGAGATGAGACGTCTCTTCCAGATGGGGGTAGATTCGGTAATGACCGACAGACCGGCACTAGCCATCAAGGTCGCGACAGAGCTGGGTCTACGATAAGTAAAACAATAAAATAATTTTAAAAAAGAGAGGTACTTTTTGGAAACTTCCAAAGTCTACTACACAAACTTACGTTGCGATAACGGGGACTCCCGCTTGCACAAGCTTACCAGGCTGATAAAGAAAGCAGGCATTGAGACCATAGACTTCAAGAACAAGTTCACAGCCATCAAGATCCATTTCGGCGAGCCAGGCAATTTGGCCTTCCTGAGACCAAACTATGCAGCGACGGTTGTTGATTTGGTAAAGGAACTGGGAGGAAGACCCTTCCTTACCGATTGCAATACGCTCTATGTCGGGGGAAGAAAGCATGCACTCGATCATATGGAAAGTGCCTATAGGAATGGTTTCATGCCCTATGCTACCGGTTGTCATATCATCATTGCTGATGGCCTGAAGGGAACAGATGAGACATTGGTCCCCGTTCCTGGAGGAGAGTATATCAAGGAAGCAAAAGTAGGACGTGCCTTGATGGACGCCGATATCCTTATCAGCCTCGCCCACTTCAAGGGCCATGAGGCCACTGGCTTTGGTGGCGCTCTCAAGAATATTGGAATGGGCGGAGGTTCACGTGCGGGAAAGATGGAGATGCACTGTGATGGGAAGCCTCAGGTTGACCAAAGTCTCTGTATTGGTTGTGGGGCCTGTATCGACATCTGTGCCCATGACGCCCCACATATCACTGATAGCCTTTCCTGGATCGACCAGGATAAATGTGTCAGTTGTGAACGCTGTATAGCGGTCTGCCCCACTGATGCAATCTCAAACAATGACAACAGCTCGAACGACAAGTTAAACTGTAAAATTGCTGAGTACACCCATGCAATTTGTGTCATGGAAGACAAACTTCCATATCAACATTGTCATTGAGGTCTCACTCGAACTGTGATTGCCATGGAAATAGTCTGGCCATCGTACCGGATGTAGGGTTCTTTGCTTCCTTCGACCCATTGCCTTGGACAAGGCGTGCGCGGATGCAGTGAACAAGCAACCGTTTCATTCCCTCCTCTGCTTTGGGAGAAAGGGAACACTGTCATAATGACCACTTCACAGACACCCATCCAACCACAAGTTGGAAGGTAGCCCTTGAGCATGGGGAGAAGCTGGGTTTTTGGGATCCATGGAGTATGAGCTTGTTGGTCAGAATAACCACCTGAATACCAGTTGGCACAGGCTGAGTTATCTCTTAGCCTGTGTTTTCTATATCTACGCCATTCTTTTAGGATTTTTACGCTTCTGGACCATTTCTTCCTTGCGCGCGCTGAAATAGCTGTTCTACGATGCATATAACGCAATTTACTTCAAGGAGATGATAGATGCGGTAGAATTTTGGTTATGGTGTGTGCTCTCTTGGTATTGACCACCCTCCCTCTCCTGGCAGGGATAAACAAAGGAACAGTTGCTGGATATTATTCAGTAGAGTCATCCGAGCAGTATCTTTCAAATTGGGGTGGTCCTTCAACTGCAGTAGATATTGAGAGTACCAGCGTGGGGCTGATGGTCAAAGGATCTTCCTTTTCCTATCCATCAAATCCGTTTGGCTACTCCTACGACCTGAGAATAGGAAAGACCCTCGAGTCTACTGTTGTTGGATCAGAAGAGGACGTTTCCGATATTCCCCTCCGATGGGATATTGGGGTCTATGCTGCATTCCAACAGGATGTATCGTACTCCACCTTTGTTGAAGCGGGAGCCGGCCTCCAGTTCGGCAGTGAGTCAGAGACCTGGTATGATGGAACTGACACTTATTCCTGGGAAATCTTCTCAGCTTATGTTGCGGGGTATGCAGAACTCAACTATGCAGTAACAGCAACAACGTTTGTGAGCGTTGGAGCCAAAGCCCTCCTCCCAATCGGGGGCACTGTTACGCTGTCAATTAATGATGATTCAGTAGAATCTGATATTGAGATGAGTGGATTTGCGCTTTCTCCCTACGTTGGTGTTTCTGTCGCCTACTAGATCTTATCATCCAGAATAACACAGGCCCGATTCCTTCATGGTTTCGGGCCTGTTTTCTTGGTTCACCAGATGATGGTTACGAGAACATATTCTCTACTGCCAGATTGTCACCCTCAATATCCTTGAAGTACTTGTAGGTATTCAGCTTCAATTCCCCACAGGCTGCTTCATCACATACGAGGACTGCCTTTGGGTGCAACTGAAGTGCACTACAGGTCCAGTTCTGGCTAACACCACCCTCGATGGTTGCCTGCAAGGCACGTGCCTTTGCATGACCATTCACCAGGATGATGACTTCCTTGCTGTCGGTTACGGTCTTCACGCCAACAGTTAGAGCTTGGGATGGTACCTTGTTCATGTCGTTGTCAAAGAATCTGCTGTTCATCACCTTGGTATCGTAGGTCAGGGATTTGATCCTGGTCTTACTGGAGAGGGAAGAGAACGGCTCGTTGAATGCAATATGGCCATCAGAACCGATGCCACCTAGAAAAAGCTCAATTCCACCGAATGCAGCAATTGCATCTTCGTAGGCAGTACACTCTGCCTTCAGATCTTTCGCATTTCCGTCAAGGATGTGGACATTCTCTTTCTTGATGTCGATATGGTTAAAGAAGTTTTTCCACATAAAGGTGTAATAACTCTGCTCATGGTCTTTAGGAAGACCAACATACTCGTCCATGTTGAAGGTGACGACATTGGCGAAAGAGACATACCCTTCTCTATTCAGCCTGATCAGTTCAGCATAGGTCCCCAGTGGAGAAGATCCGGTAGGTAGCCCCAGTACGAAAGGACGGTTCTCATTTGGTTCGAACTCCCTGATTCTGCTCGCAATATACCGTGCAGCCCAGAGAGAAAGGTTCTCATAATCGTTTTGGATGATGACTCGCATAGTGCTCTCCTTGTCGTTCCATCATAGACGGAAAGACGGTATGAGACAACTATCAGAAGGCTTCCTTGATAATTCCTCCGGCAAGAATTCTCTCCCAATCATAGAGAACAAGGGATTGTCCAACGGTAGCAGCCTTCACAGAGCTTGAAAACACAGCAGTGATGGTTCCATCACTATTCATGTGTGCTCTAGCTTCAGTGGGATACCCAGTGGAGCGGATTTTCGCCTGTACCTCAACCTCTCCCTCCAGGGATGCCTTACTGCTCCATACAACATCATCAGCGGTCACGGTACTCTGCAGGGTTTCTTCTACATAACCGACCACCACTTCATTCTTTTGTGCATCAAGCTGTAGTACATAGAGGGGTCTTTCAGCAGCAATTCCCAACCCCTTTCTCTGTCCGATGGTGTAGTGCCAGATGCCATCATGAGTTCCAAGGACCTCTCCATTCTGGGTAACGATGTTGCCCCTCTTGTTATCTACTTCCAAAAGATCGGTGTAATCCCCATCGTAGAAATCCTGACTCTCTTCCTGATAGACTTTATGGAAGCCTTGCGCTACGTCAATAGCTCGAGCTTCTTCCTTGGTCATGGAGCCCAGAGGAAACAGCGTTGTGGCAAGTTGTGCTTGGCTGAGACGATAGAGGAAGTAGGATTGGTCTTTCCTCATATCCACTGCCCTGGTTATTGCATAGCGCCCATTTTCTTCTGTAATGCGGGCGTAATGACCGGTAGCAAACTTGTCAAACACAAGGCCGCACTCCCTGGCATAATCAACCATGGCACCAAACTTGATCTTGGCGTTACACCAGACACAGGGGTTCGGTGTACGCCCATCCATGTATTCGTCCTTGAAGTTTGCAAGCACGACTTCCTCAAACTGATCACTCAGTTCGAGTACATGGTGCTCAATCCCGATTTTCTCACAGATTCGCTTAATGGCCTTGATGTCTTCGCTCTTATCAGGAGCAAAGCAACTGGTTGAACCAAGGGATCGAGTCAGGTGGGCACGTTTATTCCAGATGGTCATGGTGACCCCTGTAACTTCGTGTCCCTGCTGCTTCAGCAGATATGCTGCAACGGAAGAATCTATTCCTCCACTCATTCCTACCAGTACCTTCATCGTGCCTCCGAAAATCAATTAGACCTTACATTACAACGAAACCGCCCTGGAATCCAAGGCGGTTTCTTCAAGCGAGAGTGACGGGACTCGAACCCGCGATCTACGGCGTGACAGGCCGTCGCGATAACCAGCTTCGCTACACCCTCAAAAAGCACTCTTGGAAACTACACGATAGTAAGGCTTTTGTCAACATGCCCCGCTGTTGCAAACAAGGAAACCCTTGCGTATACTTCCCGAAAGGAGAAGATACCCATGCAAGAATCCATCATGCTGTTCTTTTTGAATATTGAGAACCCCGTTCTCGACTTCCTGGGCAACCTCGCCTCACTCTTGGGTGAGCAGACCTTCGTTATTGCCGTCATCCTCTACATCTTCTGGAATCATGACAAGAAGAAGGGTTTCGGTCTCTACTCTTCAGTACTGCTCTCAGTTCTGGCTATGGGCATACTGAAAGCCACGGTCCGTGCTCCCCGCCCATTTCAGGTATTGGAATCAATCCAAGGGAAACGACTGGAGACTGCAACCGGATACTCATTCCCCAGCGGGCACACTACCACCGGGGCCGCTTTCTATACAGCCCTGGCGCTCGCTTTCCGCAAGCGAAAGCTCAGTATTTTCTGTGCAATCATGATGACACTGGTAGGATTGAGCCGGCTCTATCTTGGCGTGCACTGGCCGATTGACGTGTTTGCAGGACTCTTACTTGGAGTTTCCATCAGCTTTGCCTTCTATCACTATCTGGACTATCTCTATGATGATGAAAAGAAAAGATTGAGATACCTGATCATCCTAGGGACCATCTTTGCCATAAGTGGAGCTGTGGTCAGTATCCTGCTTAACTTTTTCTCAGCAGATGAGACTGCATTCAATGACCTGATGAAAATACTGGCCCTTGGTGGAGGTGGTTATCTTGGTTTCGCACTTGAAAACAAGAAGGTCCAATTCCTGACCGAGGGAACATTGGGCAAGAAGATTGCCCGGTACCTTATCGGCTTGGTTGTAGTGCTTCTGATTATGGGCTCTAAGGTAATCATCCCAGAGTCATTGTATGCAATCGGAGGTTTTGTGCGATACAGCCTCGTAGGACTCTGGGCTACCGGACTCTATCCACTTATAGGAAAAAATCTGCGTCTTTTCTCTGGTGCTCAATAATCTTCGGCTCAATGCCCTTGGTGATCAAGAACCGGCGAAGATCAAGCAGCTCATTGAGATGCCCTTTGCAGAGCCGGTACATAATCTTCCCACACATGATTGCATCATCCAGGGCGTAGTGAGCCTGATACTCCATATCAAAGTAATCAACCAGATAGGATAGCTTATAACTGTGCATCTTAGGCCAATGCTTACGTGCAATGGTCAAGGTGCACAGGTAGCTCATTTCCCGAGCCTCCAGGTCGTATACGTCAAACGCAGCTTTCATCACTCCCATGTCAAAAACTGCATTGTGAGCAACAAGGATGTCACGACCAATGAAGGTGCGCATCTCTCCCCAAATCTGGTCAAATTCAGGAGCAGCAAGGCATTCCTCACTGTTGAGTTTGTGTACTGCTGTCATCCCTGGATCAAAATACGGATGCTTGGGACGTATCAAGGTGTAATACGTCTCAAGCAGGCTCCCCTCTTCATCAAAGCGGGCAAGCGCTACAGAGCAAGCCCCTCCAGGATAGCTGTTCGCTGTCTCAAAATCTATTGCTACATAATGCACTACTGTTTTCCCAACATGATGGAGAGAATCGTTTTATCCATTTCCTCCATTCCTTCATGACTGATCCTGGAGAGAAAATCCATACTCTCCATGCTCGACTTTCCAACGATTCCGCTCTCACTTCCTGGGGAAAGTCCACGCAATGCCAGTTTGCAAGCAAGATTTGCCGCTTCCACACAACTGTAGATTTTTAGGGCACAGGTGGCCTTTGCTCCATCACAGATAATTCCAGTGAGGTTGCCAACCATGATATTAAAAGCACGATCCATCTCTTCCAGTTTTCCTCCCATAAGGTACACCAACCCACAAGCTGTCCCGATAGCGGCAGTAAAGGCCCCACAGAGGGCACTCAGGCGATCCTTTCTGGCAGTCAAACCCAAACCGATCAACTGGCTGAGTAGCAATGCTCTTCCCAGCTGTTCATCATCCAATTTTAAGTACGCTGCAACTACCGCTATAGGTACGGTCAGGGTAATTCCCTGATTTCCACTACCACTGTTGATAATGACCGGCAATGGGCATCCAGCCATTCTTGCATCGCTGGCGGCAGCTGCCATAGCAGAACCCAAACTAAAGGCTTCTGATAGATTTCGTGGTTCTTTCCCTATAGGTTCAGCCGCAATCCTCCCCACCGAAAGCCCATAGGGATGATCAAGTGCATGACGTGCAATGGCGAGGTTTGTTTCTTTTGCTTCGAGTACCAGGTCAATTGCCTCTTGGGGTGCTTGTTCTACCCACAAAAGTATATCAGCAAGGCTGATAGAATCGAGGAACTGTTCATCCTCCGCTTCCAGTTCTGTCCCACAGGCATCAACTGCCAGCTCACGCAGAACCGTATCATTGTGCTGGAGGAAACTGAACCGTTCATGCTCACCGCTGATAGTTGCAATGGCAATATCATCACCTGCCTTTGCAGTGACCTTGATATAGAGGGAAGGAACCCCACTTTCAATAACAAGGGATACTGGAATGGCAGACGCTTTTTCAATTTGCTCTTCAGTTAGACTACTGAGAATACTTAGACCCTTAGCACTGTCTCCCCCACTTGCTCCAAGAGCCACTGCTGCTTGGATCCCCTTCAGGGAGCAGTTAGGGATACCCACACCCATTGCATTCTTGACCATATCTCGACTGGTACGAACCTCCAGAGAGGCAGGCACCAAACCCAAAAGTTCCGTAACCTTTGCTCCGGCAAGAGCTGAAGCTGCGGGCTCAGTGCACCCCATTGCGGGGCGCAATTCTTTTTTTAATATTTTGAGGTATTTATCCATAAAGTTACTATATCACTGCTCAGATACTCATTCAAACCCTAAAAATTCGAAATATTCCATTATCTTGGGACATCTGCAATAAATAGAGTACCATCTACCTGTAAGGTGTAGGAACCAAGCGAGGCTGCTACCACATGACAACTACCTTTCTGTAGTGTTCGCTTCTCTTTCTCAGAGATGAACTGGGCACTTCCTTCAGTAAGAAAGAGCAACTCGATACTCCTGCGGTCAGTAATCTCATAGGTACCACTGGAAAGGACCATGAGATGGAACTCCTCTGTAGGAGTGAGAAGATGCATTCGTCCTGAAGCTCCTCGCACCATTTGGACCTTCTGAACCTCTTTTCCCTTGATCTCAGTGACTTTCATCAATTCTTTGACATCTACTTTTTTGTTTGTAAGCCCACCACGAAGCACATTGTCTGATGCGCTCATGAGTTCTATACCATTACCCATCACATAGGCATGCAATGTTCCGGGCGCAAGATACAGAGCTTCTCCCTCTTCAAGGTGTTTTACGTTCAACAAGAATGGGCAGAACAATCCAGGGTCCTGGGGATAGGAAGCATAGCTGGAAAGGACTATACCCTTGCTCTCCAAAAAACGGCCATCAGCAGTACTGGTTGGCAGCTCTTCATGAGCTTTCAGGGACGCTAGGTACTCGTCAATAAGGGAGGACAAGGTTTCCTTGTCCATGGTGTACAGTTGTTTGAATAATCGCGCAAGTTGCACATTATCTTCAACACCAGTTTCATCAAGATAAGAGAAATGGTTAGGATACCCATCAGGAAGCAAGAGCTTCAGTAAGGGAGTAATCTGGCCAAGGGGCCGAAAACCACACATTGCCGTAATCGGGGTAAGTGCATAGATAACCTCTGCCTTACGGTTGGGGTCTTTGTAGTTCCAAAGTTCTTTTGGAAGTCGTTTACGGATATTCTCTTCCCATTCCCATCCAGTTTCAGCTTGAAGCTTATCAGGATGAACCTGAATGGAGAGTGGTTTCTCAATTGCCAAGACTTTGAACAGAAGTGGCAACTCATCTCCAAATGATTCCTGGTGGTCTTCTCCGAACCAGTGCTGACTATCTCCCTTGAGAAAGGAGGAAAGGTTCTGGTTCGTTTCCATAACGATTGCATCCCCTGATGGATGGGTCCCAAACCAAAGCTCAGCTTTGGCTTTTCCATCCTCTGGAACACCTAATAGCGCAGGGATGAATGAGGTATTTCCCCACTCATACTCCTTGATATGTCCTTTTATCTGTACAATGTTCATATCATCCTCCAAGGCAAAGTATAGTTTGCTTGGCCCCAGAGAGCAAGTAAGCCCACCAAATTGGTGGGCTTACTTGTTTTAGAATCGTTTATTACTTGTTCAGAATCTTGGGAAGAAAGACCATGGCTGCTGCAAAACAGGCCAAGGTAACAATCCAAGCTGCCAGAACATTCAGGAAGATTCCTCCTACGACAAATCCAACCAATGCACAAGATGCAGTGGTAATCGCGTAAGGCATTTGGGTTGCAACGTGCTCAAGGTGTGGACACCCAGCACCCGTAGAACTCAGAATAGTGGTGTCACTGATCGGGGAAGCATGGTCACCGAAGACAGAACCACCAAGCACAGCACTCACGCTGATCATTGCAGCATTGAGCAGGCCGGCGTCAGCCAGGCCATTTGCCTGGGCAAGACCGACAGCAATCGGCATGACAATCGGAATCATGATAGCGAAGGTGCCCCAGCTCGTACCGGTTGAGAATGAAATCAAAGCAGAGAGCGCGAAAGCAATGACGGGTACTAGTGCTATCGGGAATCCACCACCAACAACGACATCACTGAGGTAGGCAGCCAAACCAAGACCCCCATCTGCAGGACTGCTCTTGATAACTGTACCAATAGTCCAAGCCATGGTAAGGATGATCAGGGCAGGAACCATACTCTTGATACCATCGGTAATAGCCTCACTTGCTCCCTTGATAGTAAAGAGCTTGCGAGCGGTGTAGTAGATGTACGTAATCACCAAGGTGAAGATTACTGCATAGAACAGTGCCATTGATGCATCGGTGTTGTTGAACGCATCACCGAGTGACATGGATGCTGCTGCAGCGCCAACGCTGGTAATGGTCTCTCCATCTATGGATGAGAGGTAGGTTGTCACAGGGAACAGGATAACAGCTGAAACAATGAGGACAATAATCGGGAAAAGCATATCCAGCGGCTTTGCCTTGGCTGCATTCACATCCCCATCGATGTCCATTTCACCGGGAGCAGGTCCGTAGGTCTCATTGTAGAGGTTACCAGTTTCCTTAGCGTAGGCAATGCTTTTTGCCATAGGACCGAAGTTTCTTCCAGTCAAGATGATGACCAACACCATGATGATTGACAAAAGTGCATACAGGTTATAGGGAACCGAACGAATAAAGAAAGAGAATTCACTCACACCCAAGGAATCAAAGCCTTCAGATCCTTTCACGATGGACATGACGGTGATAACCCAGCTGGAAATGGGAACAAGGATACATACTGGAGCTGCGGTGGAGTCCAGGATATAAGCAAGCTGTGCACGGGAAACCTTGTTCTTGTCAGTGATAGGACGCATTACTGTTCCTACTGCAAGGCTGTTAAAGTAGTCATCAATGAAGATCAACAGACCGCAGAACCAAGTCATCAAGAGGCTGGTCTTCTGGGTGTGCAGTTTATCTGCTGCCCAGCGACCAAAGGCATGAGCGGAACCAGTCTTGCTGAGCATACCGACCAATCCTCCGAGCAATGCGCAAAAGAGGAAGATACGAATGTTCCAACCATCGTTGAGCGATCCGGCAATCATATCGGTAAGATTGATGATTGCTACCAGAGGATTTCCTCCTGCTACAATTAATGCACCAGAGAAAATCCCAAGAAACAGGGAAACCATTACATCCTTGGTAATAAATGCAAGGGTAATGGTAAGAACGGGAGGAATGAGTCCCCAAATTCCAAAACTTGTCATAGTAACCTCTCATACGGGTGAAGACCCTGAAGTGTGATTGTAAGGAGACTATATCATGAGTTTTGTTACAAAGGAAAGTATAAAAATAGCTTTTTTGTAAATTTTCTTACAGTTTGTTATTAATATAACAAACTCGTAGTCATAGATGGGGCCAAGACACGCGAATGCCCTCCTTTCCAGGGAGGGCATTCCGTGAGTAAGAAGCACGACACTAGCGAGAGAAGAGTGAGAATCTCAGTGAAAGTGCATCGATTGGCTTGTCACCGATACTCGCTCCATATTCCTGGACATAATAGGCAGCGTCAATGTGGAAGATCAACAAATCGAATCCAGCACCGATGGACTTGTAGCCCTGGCTGATACCACCACGTACATCAAGAATGCTCAACAGTCTGACCGATGCTCCAAGACGGGTCTGTTCATAGAATGCCCGCTTCAGTGCATCACCCTGAAGACCACCCATAGATGTGATATCTACAACATCAACAGCAATGATTGGTCTGATAAGGGAACCGATATCTGGTGCCCAGGTAAGTCCTGCGTCCAGTCTCCAATCGGTTTCGATTTCAAATTCTTCACTGGTGAATTCAGAATCAGGACTCTCATCGTCACCAAGCCCTGCCTGGAGCACTTCCTCATCCCAATCAATCAATGATTGATAGGTGGTCATCTTGTAGTTACCATTGAAGTTCTTTGCAGCAGCAGAGAAGGTCAATCCAACTGGAAGGTTCACGTTCACACCAGCAGAGATGGGCATCGCATAGCCTGCTATGAGAGGAGTATTGCTTAGGAAAATCTCATCTATTTCCTGGCTCCCTTCAATCAGTGATGTAGCAATTCCCGAGTTTATAGCCTCAAAGTACCCTTTATAAACCGCCTTAGCTGTTACACCAAGGTCAATGCTGATCTTGTCAGGTACAAGACCAATTCTGAACCCAAGGCCAGCAGTAGCTGCCGTGGTTACCTGTGCAATTAGATTCAAACTACTTGACTCCCCATCAACCTGATAACTCATTAAACGTTCCTGCATCTCAAGAGCCAACCCGAAGCTACCAATTGTAAGTACAGTAGAAACATCAGTGGTTAGAACATCTCCGTACCCAATATCAAATATATTTAGGAATTTTGATGCAGCATTAGTATATTCTTCGTCTTTGATTTCTTCAATCAAACCACTTTCAAGAATAGCTTTCGGATTATAAGCTGTGACAGTCACAGAAGGTAGCGTAAATTTGAATCCTGATTTCGCCAAGTTTGCAGGGTTGATCAAGAAACTGTCATGGTATCCTTTCACCCCTAATCCAGCTCCACCCATTCCTAGAAGTCGAACACTGGTACCAACGAATGGTTCTCCTGCTTGCTTATAACTGCTTACTGTAGCAGGGTCATAGTCACTCGCCGAAGCAAATACCATGGAAGAACCAACAATCAACATAAAAATTAAGGCAATAATAAACGTCTTTTTCATGATATTCACCTCCTACTCCCCATCCTCTGCGAACCACT
>JAGYOG010000021.1 GCA_018399495.1 Sphaerochaeta sp. | reverse complement strand
AAGATGATACGCTGATTATAGTAGCCAACGGAGGACTCTCCTGTGATAGGGATGGGTATCTTACTGAGGATCAGAATGCAGCGTTTTATACCTCATTCCAGGATGAAACCAGTCAGGTATCCAGTCACTTGGTAAATACCACACTAGGCACGATTGATAGACAAACTGTGCAGTTACCTTTACAAAGGTTTCGTCTCGTAGCAGATAGTGAGACATTAGTACTACATCTACACATACCCTCCGGCAGTCCTCTCACCCCGTCATCTGTTGACGAATCACTAGCAATGGCAAAGATATATTTCCCATCAATTTCCTTTGTTGTTTGTTCCTCTTGGCTCCTAGACCCTGCCTTGGAATTGGTGGCAAACCAAGAGAGCAACACCAGAGCGTTCATGCATCGATTCAGGAAATTCCCCGTAATGCATGACGTGCCTCAGATCTATGAGCGAGTCTTTGGTTTTGGTCTTGGCGAAACTGAGGTGCTTGCATACAACGCAACCTCAAGTCTACAGAGGCGAGTCCAACAAGCACTTATCAATGGTATTAAATTTCATACTACTGGCGGGTATTTTACAAATCTCTCTAATTAATCGTTTTTAAATAAGAGCATACCTTGTCAATCTCTACAGCCTCTTCCCTGATACAGGAAGCCTCAAGGACCTCATACGTGTCCATCCTTGCAGATTCTAGTATTCTCTTTGCACCCTTGTAGTTTCCCACAGTCACCCTTCGCATGATCCCTGGTACATCCAAGTCTGTTCCCTCAGAGCAGGATGGATGCTCGCAGTAGAGACAACGTCTGGCAGCAAGCCGGATCCTTCGGAGCTCCGGACTATCTTCTGCAAAGAGCAGGTCCTTCGTAAAGGGAGGGTCGATAAGGCGCACATACTCTTTTCGTGTATTATCGTAGACAAAAGGTTCAAGGGAGCGCTGTTTCAACACCGCATTAGCTGCAGCAATACCACTGGTTGTTACAGTAGGTGTCCCGGTTCCCATGACCGTTGATTCACCACAGCAAAAGAGATTTGAGAACTCTGTTTGAATATGGAGTCGCTTGAACATATGGTTCCCCAGCATCTGTTTTGGACCGGCCACGGCTCCCCCATTTTTCATGGTGTACCGCTCTATAGTCTTGGGAGTGGCAAGTTCAACATGCCTTACATGGTTCCTGATCTCTGGCCAACGCTTTTCCAATACGGTGAGCAACCGTTCGATTTCTTCTTCTTTCCGTTGCACATAAGACGCGTCATCAAGCGTGTCCCAGTCGGCAAACGATGGACCGATTGCCATCACCACATGTGCATCCTCAGGGCAGATGGTCTTGTCATCCACACTCGGGATATAGACAGTCACTTCTGCTTCATCCAACACATCAATATTCCCGATCAACATCTCTACAGCAATGGTCCCTTCATCGATGGCTTCTTTATCTACCAAAAGATACAAAGCCACACTTGGGTAGGTGGGCACTTGTGTTTTTGCCCATGTTCTTCTCTTTTCGGTTGTGGCTTCTACAGGTAGCAATTTATCATATAAATTCCATACAGTTCCGCTATAGATAATTTGATTTGCGGTCAGTTTTCTTCCATCAGCAAGATTCACCCCGGTTATAGTTCCATGATCAGTATCAAATGCCACTACCTCAGATTTATTGATCATCGTCCCGCCATGCTCCTCGATGACCTTCTCTAGCTTTCCTGTTAAGAAGAGCGTGGAACCAGCAGGATAATAACTACCCCCGACATGGTTATCGACAAACATGACCGAGGAGAGAATAGCAGGCGACTCCGCTACAGTGGTGTAGCAGTAGGTGCTGGTAAGTTTGTCGAAGAAGTTGAAAATCTTTGGATTGGAAAAGTATTTCGAAAGAAGAGATCTTGCACTCTTATTCAAGTACGAGAGAAACCTGATGTAGGAAATTGGGTGGTGGAGCATCGCTTTCAACGCTATGTTCCTGTCAACTTCATCAGGGGTAGTATAGGAAGGATTCTCCACCATTACATGGGTGTAGAGTTTCTCCATATCATGATAAAACCTTCTTAGGTTCTGTTCCTCATCAGGAAAGAGAGGAACCAGCTCTTCAATGAACTGTTCGATATCGGGGAAAAACCTTACCTTGGTATCGCCAAAATGGATACAGTAGAGCAACTCATGTTGAATGATATCTATGGGCTCTTCCAGACAGTTGAAGAGAAACCGGTGGGCATTGAACCCCCGCTTTCCCCAACCGAAAAGCATGGAGGAGCCTTGGTCGAAGAGCGCATCGTCACGTTTAAAAGCACCGCAACTTCCACCAGGGTGGGTCGCTTTGTCGACAACAGCAACCTTCAATCCCCGCTTTGCAAGCAAGGCAGCAGCACTCAATCCACTCAGTCCACCCCCAACTACCAGAATCTCAAAGTCCATGCCTTTCACCTTCCTCTCGCCTAGCTATACTTCTTTTACCAAACTGCAGATTGACGCAATTTGCGTTTCATCACGCTCCACTGTTTCTCCACTTGGATGTACAAATCTCTCTTCACCCAGAATAGATGCGCCTTTTGAAGCTTTTTGCATTCGCTCAAAGCAACGCTTGGCTGATCCTCCGCTACAGGTGGCAATGAAGAAAAGTTGCTTGGAAGAGAGATCGGTCTGCTTGAGAAAGGAGTACATTGGGGCACTGGTCGTCTCAGCCCAGACCGGTGTACAAAGCAACACCGTAGTGTAGCTTGTGAGTTCGGGGAGAGGTTTCTGTAGTGCAACGTTCCATTTAAGGCTGGCATCCCTTCCAGCACAGAAGAATTTGGGAAACCCTTTTGTAGGATACGTTCTTTTTGGTCGAATCTGGAAAAGATCGGCACCTAATCTCTCGGCAAGCTGCTTTGCCAGATACTTTGTATGACCTTCCAATGAGTAATAAACAATTGCTATAGTATTCATATAGTGAGTGTACCATGAGTTATGCTGGCAGACCATGAGATATTATGTTCCCTTGCAACAAAGTTTGGGCTGAGCTATAACAGTGCATATGCAGACACTACCCCATCATATGATTGATTCTCACTTCCATTTGTTGTCCATCGAGCAGAAAGGCATCGAGGTGGATCCCCTTCTTAACACCATGCAGGAACACTTCATGGAAGGCATCGACATCGGACTCGAAGCCGATGACCTGACTGCACGGGCAAAGCGCTTTGCAGCCTACCCTTTTGTGCATCTAAGCGGAGGAATCGGGCCATGGGGAGTAAAAGAAGGCGAAATACCAGTAGATATTCAGCTGGAAACACTGCTGAAGCAACTCGATGAAACCAACGCGGTAGCCATCGGAGAGGTTGGACTGGATAACCACTGGGACTATGGGACAAAAACAACACAAGAGGGGCTGCTCCTCTCACAAATTGAAATTTCAGAACAGAGAAACCTTCCTGTCATTTTCCACAACCGCGAAGCAGACGAGCAGTTCACCACACTACTAAGAAGTCGTGGATTCTCCAGACAAGGAGTCTTCCACTGTTTCCAAGGCAGTGAGGAACTGGCAAAACTGGCCATCCATAAAGGGTTCTACCTCTCCTTTGCCGGTCCTCTTACCTACAAAGCAAACAAATCCATGCAGGAACTGTTTACAACCATACCTGCAGAGCGTATCCTCTTGGAAACTGACAGCCCCTACCTCAGCCCAAACCCCATGAGGGGAAGACCCAACACCCCTTTGAATATGGAGCATATCTACCGATTTGCTGCTGATTTACGGGGTATAGAGCTAACGGATTTGGTCGAGCAAGTGAAAAGCAACTTTCATTCTTTTCTTACAGGCTGAGGAGCTTCCACTTGAGTGCTTGGGTACCCTCTTTCCCTGACAACAATGCCTTCACTGCAGCTACAAGGTCAGTGACCATAACCCCGCTTTGCTGCTTTGTGGGGATCATGGAGAGATATTCAGCTGCGACAACCCACTGCATGGAAGTATCCTGCAACAAGGGGATTGCCCAAGGGCCGAGGGACGGAGCAACCACCGTTATTACCTGGCGTTCCTGCAGTATATGATTTATGCGTTCTGCAAATTGATTGTCATGTTCTTCGCTTCCTTTGAGGAACACTAAATCACTGGGAAAAGGATCGGAGAAACGCTTTGCATCTGCCTCCCCTACCAAGGCAGTGAGGAGGTCGGGGTATTTCATAGCACCCAGCATGGCCTCTTCATCAATAAGCCAAAAGTGCTTGAAAGCAGTGGCATGGTCTATGTTTCTTCCCTGCCCTACCAGATTTACAGGAATATCAGATTCTTTCAGTTTCATACTCACCAAGGGGGAGGCAATAATGAATTGACTCCTTGCTTTTACGGTATCAAGCATCTGTTCTGCATCTAACTTGAGCGGTACTTCCTGAATATCTAAGATATATCCACTTTTCAGCAGTGTGAAAAAGAGTTCACGTTTCTGGACAGTAAGTACTGTTTTATTATAGAGAGCGTCCACGAGAAATGTTACCCGGGGTAAGAAGATAGAGAATACCAAGATTGTTGCAGTAAGCAACAATACAAGAGAAAAGGGCAACACAATCCTTCTATTCATGCCAGAAACTGTACCAATCGTGTTGCCTACAGTCAAGAAACAACCACATACTGGTTGACCACTTTCCCCATATTGGCTACATTTGTAACGAAAAGAACCTACCATCATACAAGGAGTAACCTATGACATCCTATAAAGAACTTGGTCTGGTAAATACCAAAGACATGTTCGCAAAGGCTATCAAGGGTGGGTATGCAATTCCTGCCTACAATTTTAACAATATGGAACAGCTACAAGCTATTATACAGGCTTGTGTTGAGACCAAATCCCCAGTAATTCTTCAGGTTTCCAAGGGCGCTCGAGACTACGCCAATATCAATCTGTTGAGAAACATGGCACGTGGTGCTGGTGAGTATGCAAAGGAACTCGGTTGTCAGATTCCCATCGTTCTTCACCTTGACCATGGTGATAGCTTCGAAACCTGCAAGGAGTGTATCGACAACGGTTTCTCCTCTGTCATGATTGATGGTTCCCACCTTCCTTACGAAGAGAATATTGCTGTCACCAAGAAGGTTGTGGAATATGCACACAAGTACGATATAACAGTCGAAGGTGAATTGGGCGTACTCGCCGGCATCGAGGATGATGTCGTTGCTGAGGTCAGCCACTACACCAAGCCTGAAGAAGTTGTTGACTTTGTCAACCGCACCGGTTGTGACTCTCTTGCTATCTCCATTGGAACAAGCCATGGTGCAAACAAATTTGAGCCCAGCCAGTGTACCCGCAACGAGGAAGGAATCCTTATTCCACCTCCGCTCCGCTTTGATATTCTTGAAGAAATTGAGAAACAGCTTCCTGGCTTCTCCATTGTCCTTCACGGTTCTTCCTCTGTTCCTATGCAGTATGTAAACATGATCCTGCAGTACGGTGGACAGCTCAAGGACAACGTTGGTATTCCTGAGGAACAACTTCGCAAGGCTGCTAAGAGTGCCGTATGCAAGATCAACATCGACAGTGATGGCAGGCTTGCCATGACCGCTCTCATCCGCAAGACCTTGGCTGAGAAACCCGGAGAGTTCGATCCCCGCAAGTATCTCGGACCTGCTCGCGATGAGTTGAAAAAAATGTACATGCACAAGAACATCAATGTACTTGGTTCAGCCAGCCACGCATAATTTTCTTTAGGTAGAGAGAGGCCACTGGGAACCCTAGTGGCCTTTTTCACATATTGTCTAGGGGAGATACTTTGACACGCTTCCTAGGCTTGTGTTATATTGTTCTCTGTCGGCCCTTTAGGCTGACTTACCTTCAAAGATATGGTTTTCACCGAAAACAAAGGAGATCGATTGGCTACAAAGGATTTGAGGATCAATAAACAGATTCGTGCACGAGAAGTATTCGTCATTGATGCAGATGGCAATCAAAAAGGTATCATGAGCGTCTATGACGCTGTCGCATTTGCAGGTGAACAGGGATTGGACTTGGTAGAGGTTTCTCCAAATGCAAGGCCACCTGTTTGCAAGATTCTTGATTATGGTAAGTATCGCTATGAACAAGAAAAGCGCATGAGAGAAGCCAAAAAGAACCAGAACATCATTAAGATGAAGGAAATCCGGATGCAGCCCAAGATTGAAAAACACGATCTTGAGACCAAATCAAAGTTCATCGGTGACTTCCTCGGCGAAGGAAACAAGGTTAAGGTAAGCATACGCTTCCGCGGCCGTGAACTTGCCCATACCGAATTGGGGAAGGTTGTCTTGGACAGGATACTTGCCCAGCTCACCGAAAATGGTGTAGGGTACAACCTTGACCGAGGAGCGGTTATGGAAGGAAGGATGATGAGTATGATTGTCAGTCCCTCCAAGAGCAACGCAGGATCGGGCAAGAAAAAGAATTAGTAACAGTATCCCGCATGGGATGGTGAATATGCAGCTCCAAGGGGTTCTTGTTCCTTGTGAGCGCAAGAATGGAAGGTGCAATACAATGCCCAAGATGAAAACAAGAAAATCCGCTGCAAAGCGGTACCGTGTGACTGGAACTGGAAAGGTCCGCTTTAAAAAGCAGGGTCTTCGCCATATCCTCACCAAGAAGAGCAGCAAGCGCAAGGCCAACCTGCGTGCAACTGGAATCCTAGCAGACATGGAAGCAAAAAGAGCGAAAACTATGCTTCCATACGCGTAAGGAGGGTGGGATATGCCTAGAGCAGTAGACGGAACGAAACACAAAGACAGAAGAAAGAAGATTCTTGAGCTGGCCAAAGGTTATTATGGCCGCAGAAGCACAAACAACCGTGTTGCAAAAGATGCGGTTGCAAAAGCTGGGCAGTATGCCTATCGCGGTCGTAAAGAGCGAAAGCGGGATTTCCGCAAGCTCTGGATTGCAAGAATCAATGCAGCTGTGCATGCTGAGGGTCTCAACTACTCCCAGTTTATGCACGGTATGAAACTTGCCAACATCGAGATCAACAGAAAAGCCCTCTCCAATATGGCTATTGAAGATAAGGCTACTTTTTCTGCTCTCGTTGCACAGGTCAAGGTTGCCTTGGAGAACTAGCTCCTGGCAAATCGTTCAAACGCTGTAAGGAGGAACCATGTCAGTTGTCGATTCGGTAAAAATGCTTGAACTGCGAACCAAGAAGGCTGCAGGCCTGATTGCAATGCTCCGCAAGGAGAAAGAAGAGTTGCAGGAAAAGTTTGATTTAGTACATGCACACAATGCTGAACTTGAAGAGTACGTTGAGAGTTTCCAGACGAGCAACAAACTTATTGAAGATAGTATTGCAAACGCCATGGACAATCTGTCTACCATCGAAGGACTGGATGACGTCCCTCTCCTAGATGATGCTCAGATTGAGTTGGAAGCCGCAGATGGATTCACCAGTGGTGACGCCCTTATTGATGAGGAAGTCGACCTGGATGCCCTTCTTGAGGACAATCCCACTCTCTGATCCTTGTTCAAGTGTTTGGACACTGTCGTAAACGGGACCTACGGGTCCCGTTTTATTATCTATGCCCCCTTTTACAAAGTGGGTTCTTATTGTACGATGTAGGTGAAGCAGTCACCTGCTCTGATATTTGACAAGTTATTTTCCTGCGGTGTGCGCCTGGAGCCATAGTCTCTTGGCTCAACATACATAAACGGGATGCGGCATAGCTGATTTGCATTGATCCAACTCCTTTGGGAGTTTAACGGAACAGAATTTTCAGCCAAACTGGTTTCCCCCTTGAACCTAAGGTTCAAGAGCATTCTCCGGGTACGGCACCGCAGGTTTTCTCTTGCTTACAGGAATATATAATCCATGCCAGAACAACAAAACCTTTTGAAGCATTGCATCTTCATTTCCCTGCCTTCCTCAATGGAACGAGACATTGGTGATTTCCATGTCGATAGTTCTATTCAGATTCCGGTCCAACTTCCCGACGGGAAGACCCAGATAGATTCAAAAACTGAAATTTCCCTCGAATTGATTGTGGCGGGAATGTTGAAAATCATTGCCTACAATTGGGAACATGAGCACGCCTCGTATTACCGTGATTTCGTACTTGCGGTTCAACCCGACTCCCCACAAGAACTTACATTAGCAGCAATTGCCCAAGAAAAGAAAGGCAACTATACCTTTGCTGAAGAACTTTTCCTCTCGATTATCCGTCTCGCACCACAGAGTACATCGTTCATCAACTTGGCCACCCTTTACAGCAGGATGGCTACTCAGGACAGCGAGAAAGGAGAAGCCTACGACTTATACCAACAAAAGATGATCAACATCCTTCATGAAGGATTGGAAGTAGTAGGTGAAGATGCCTCTCTCTATAGTGAAATAGGTTTCTTCCACCTCTACCAGGGCAATGTAGAACTGGCCAAGGAGTATCTCGATCAATATTTAGAGCTAGCTGAAGATGGTGAGAAAAAAAAGCATGTTTTGAACATCATGAAAGATATTAATACCAAGCTCAATGATGATGCAAATCTCATGCAAGCCTATGATGCCATCCAGATGAATGACGAAGAAAAAGCGTTGGAACTCTTAGTAGCCTATATCAAGGACAACCCGAAGGTTTGGAACGCGTGGTTTCTTAAGGGCTGGGCATTGCGCCGCCTTTCCCGCTTCCAGGAAGCTGAAGAAGCTTTGGTACAAGCCCTTGCCTGGACAAAAGGAAGTAGTGACATCTACAACGAACTTGCCCTTTGCAGTCTTGAAACTGATAAAACCGAATTGGCAAAGACTTATCTCAATACCGCTGTAGACCTCGATGAGGAAAACATTACCTTGGTAAGCAACCTTGCCTACCTCCACCTGAAAGATGGCGAATTGGATGAGGCACGCAAGTATCTAGAAAAAGCCCGTGGGATTGACCCTAAGGATCCTGTGATTATCCAGTTGATGCAGGACTACCAGAATCAAAGTGGCGAGTTACTCTCCTCCCCAGTGGTGGAAGAGCTTGTCAGCGCAGAAGAAGTTATCACACAAAGCAAGGAAGAACACCCCTTCTCTATCCAAGGAAAAGAGGAGACCGACGACCTTGAAGTATCCTTTTCCCTGGAGGATGAGGGGCGATGACCGTTACCACCCACAGCGAAGAGGAAACAAGAATACTTGGACGGAGCATAGCTAAACAATGCAAACCAAGTACAGTCATATCCTTACGCGGTAGTCTCGGATCTGGAAAAACCGTATTCGCAAAGGGCTTGGCAGAAGGACTGGGGATCGAGGAATCTATTGTCAGTCCTACCTTTACACTTATCCAGGAATATGAAGGGTCACTCCCCCTCTACCATATGGATCTCTACCGCATTGAAGGCATTGAAGAGTTTGAGATGATCGGTGGGGAGGAGCTCTTGTATGGGAAGGGCGTCACACTCATTGAATGGAGTGAAAAGGTCGAGGAGTTACTTCCCGATTCAACAATTTTTGTGCATATTAGAATTATGCCAAATCAAGAAAGAAGCATAACCCTTGAAGGGGTCCAGGTATGAACGTACTCGCATGCGACACTGCAACAGCAGTGATGCACCTTGCGCTTGTCCGTTTTGAAGAAGACAAGCCTGTTTTCTATGAGACTAGTGCGACTACATTGGGAAATAAACACTCAGAGTTGCTGATTCCCAGGATTCTTGAGCTGTGTGCCCGTTGCAACATTGATAGTAAAGATCTCGACTTGCTTGTATGTACCAATGGACCTGGCTCGTTCACTGGGCTCAGAATAGCCATGAGCACCCTCAAAGGAATTTCTCTTGCGACCGGCAAACCCTTGGTCTCCATCCCAACCTTGGATGTCTACCAAGGTTGCGTAAAAATGTACCCGGGAGCAGTACTTGCAACCATCGATGCAAAAAAACAGCGATTTTATGCTGCTCTTTTTGTAGATGGAAAACGGATAAGTGAAGATCTTGATCTCACTGCCCAGCAAATAGAACAGCTGCTTTCTGGATACCCTTCCGTCCTTCTTACCGGTATTGATGCATCCCTCCTTGCCAATAAACTCAACGAGGCAACACAAGAAAAGATACTAGTTGATACATATGCTGGTGCAAATCTAGCTTTGGTTCTCGCAGAAATGGGAAGAAAGCAATACTTGGCACAAGGAAGTGATGATATCGGAAAGGGCCCTTCCTATGTACGCAAAAGTGACGCTGAAATTGCATTACAAAAGATAATCCATTCATTGGAGGTTTCACATGATTGAACAAGATGTACTGATCATCGGATCAGGGGTTGCAGGAATGTCTGCAGCCCAATACGCAGCACGTGCTGGTCGCTCAGTTACCCTGTTGGAGTCTATTGCTCCGGGTGGACAGACCATGTACATCGACATGATCGAGAATTATCCCGGTTTCGATAAGCCGATCAGCGGCTATGAGATCGGCATGAAGTTCCATACCCAGGCAGAGACTTTTGGTGCCAACCTCGTCTATGCAACGGTTTCCTCGTTCAAGAAAGAGGGAGATGTATTCACTGCAGAGACCGCCGATGGGGAAACCTATCAGGCAAGGGCAGTCATCTTTACCACTGGAGCAAAACACCGCCACCTGGGAGTTGAAGGCGAAGAAAAGTACAACGGTAAGGGCGTCTCCTACTGCGGTACCTGTGATGGACCTTTCTTCAAGGGAAAAAGAATATTGGTCGTTGGTGGCGGCGATACCGCACTTACCGATGCCACATACCTTTCCAAACTCAGTGAGCATATCACATTGATTCACCGCAAGGATCGTTTCAGAGCTCAAGAACATCTGGTTGAGCAAATTGAGCGCAACAAGAATATTGAACGTGTGATGGAGCATACTGTCGTAAGGATCAATGGAGATGGAAACAAAGTAACCTCTGTACTACTCAATGATCTGGCAAATGACAAGCAGTACGAACGTGAATTCGATGCTGTCTTCATCTTCGTTGGGATGATTCCTCAGACGGAGCTTCTTGACAAGTCAGTACTCGATGAAAGCGGGTATATTCTTACCAATGAACGGATGGAAACTTCTATTCCTGGCCTCTATGCTGCAGGAGATGTAAGAGATACTGTTTTCAGACAATTGGTCACTGCTGCCAGTGATGGAGCCATTGCTGCCCACTGTGCAAGTGAATATATTGACGAATTGGAGGGGAATGCATACCGCTAGGGTGCATTTCTTAACTCATATATCACACAAATCTCCTTGACGATGGCATCGCGTTAATGTTCTAATTGAGGCATGAATATATGTATGATATCGAGTGAATCTGTGCCCTTCTCTAAATCGGGGGGGCTTGCAGACGTAGTTGGGGCACTATCGGGAGCCCTCGCCATGGTTGGTGAAGAGGTCCGAGTAGTGCTTCCTCTCTATGGGAGTGTTGATAGAACATCGTTCACCGATTTGCCATTTCAAGGAGAAGTCTCTCTCTTGGGGAGCATGGAGGAAGTCACCTTTTGCGAAACTCGTCTGGGAAAGGTGACGTATTACTTCGTACAACACCCCTTTTACACTGACAGGAAAGGGATTTATGGAGATACCTCTTTTACCCCGTATCATGACAACCTCAAACGTTACACATTGTTGAACAAGGCTGCCCTGGTTCTCTGCAAACTCCTCGACTGGAAAGTTGATATTATGCATTGCCATGATTGGACATGTGGATTTATGCCCTATCTCCTTTCGATCCATGATGATCCGTTCTTCCAACAAACCAAAAGTGTAATGACTATTCATAATTTGGCTTACCAAGGAGAATTCTCCCGATTGGAATTGCTCTGTGCTGACATTCCACCCGAATCGAGGATGTTCAGCGGGGAGGTTGCTACCAAACGAACCAACATGCTGAAAACCGGTTTGGAATTTGCTGATCGCATCACTACGGTCAGCCCAACCTACGCAAAGGAAATCCAGAGCAAAGAGTATGGTTGCTCTCTGGATGGGTTGCTCACAGAACGTGCTTCTGTCTTGGAAGGTATCATCAACGGTATTGATCCAGAAGAGTGGAATCCAGAGACTGACCCATTCATCGAACACCATTTTTCTGCACACTCTCAAAAAGGGAAAGCTGCCATAAAAGAAGAACTGCAAGAGGAGTTTAACCTTTCCAAGGATGCTACGATACCGCTCTTTTCCATGATCAGCCGTCTTGCTGAACAAAAAGGATTTGTCGAATTGCTAGAAGGATCTCCTTGTGCCTTGGAACAGATGTTACAAGACCACACCATGCAGATGATACTCATCGGCACCGGGGACTCCAAGATGGAAATTAAGCTTCGGGAGCTTGGTGAACGATATGACAATCTTTCAGTAAATATTCTCTTCAGCAACAAGGCGGCTCACCGCCTCGAAGCTGGCGCAGACTTCTTTCTGATGCCCAGTCGCTATGAGCCCTGTGGGCTTAATCAACTTTACAGCCTTCGTTACGGCACCTTGCCAGTTGCTCGAAAAACAGGAGGCCTTGCTGACAGTATCATCGACTTGGACGAGCATCCTGATATAGGAACAGGCATTCTCTTTGAGAATATGAGTGGACATGGTATACTCGAGGCAGTGGAACGAGCTATTCATTGGTGGAAAAAGGATCCTGCAAATCTACAGACTATTCGAAAACGATGCATGCTTTGGGACAGTTCATGGGAACGGTCCGCTAAGGCGTATCAAACAGTATATAAATCCAGCTTAAGGGGGAAATGACATGCGTACTAGAGAAAAAACAATCGCGATTGTACTTGGCGGGGGCAAGGGTACTCGGTTGTACCCTCTTACCATGGATCGTGCAAAACCTGCAGTGCCCTTCGCTGGAAAATACCGATTGGTAGATATTCCAATCTCCAACTGTATTAATAGTGAAATCAGGCAGATTTACATCTTGACACAGTTCAATTCAGCTTCCCTGCACAACCATATCTCCAACACGTATATCTTCGACACATTCTCAAATGGATTTGTCGAAATTCTTGCTGCAGAGCAGACCAACCAAACTGATACATGGTATCAGGGAACTGCTGATGCAGTTCGTAAGAACATGAAACATTTCCACGACCAGAATGCCGATTACTACATCATCCTTAGTGGGGACCAACTGTACCGGATGGACCTTGGGCGTATGCTCGACCGCCATGTGAAGAGTGGAGCTGAGCTAACAATTGCATCCAAACCTATAAGCAGGGAGCAGGCAACAGGATTGGGCATCATTGGCTGTGATCCAGAGGGAATGATTACTGATTTCTATGAGAAACCTGCCATCGACCTAGACATCAGTAACTACAAGGTTGACGATGACTTCATGTTCTCTTCCCTGGGCGTTCATGTCGATCCGAGTAATGAGTACCTTGCAAGCATGGGTATCTATATCTTCAACGCCAAGACAATGGAAGAAGTACTGAACAATGATAAAACTGATTTCGGAAGGGAAATCATTCCTGATGTCATCAAACAGAGAAAAGTTGCCACGTTCCTCTTTGATGGATTTTGGGAGGATATTGGAACAATCAAGGCATTCTATGAGACCAATCTTGATCTGGCCTCGATCAATCCACAGTTCAACTTCTACGATGAGAGAATGCCTATCTACACCCACCGCAGACACTTGCCCGCTACCAAGGTGAATTTCTGCAATATCTCAAACTCACTCACCAGTGAAGGATCAATCATCACCAATGCTTATATCGTGAACTCAATCATCGGTGTCCGTACCATCATTGAATCAGGTGCATCACTCGATGGCGTCTATTGCATGGGTGCATCCTTCTACGAGACACAGGAACAGAAAGCAGAGAACGCAAAAGGTATTCCCAACATAGGTATTGGCAGGGGAACCATTATCCGCAAGGCCATCATTGACCAGAATGCTCGAATCGGTGATGGATGCCGTATTGGAATTGATGATATCCCACGACAGGAAGGAGATTATGCCATGTATTCCATCCATGATGGAATCATTGTCATCAACAAGAATGCCATTATTAAAAATGGAACAGTGATGTAATACATATTTACCATTTCTACACAGCGGAAGAGATTATTCTTCCGCTGTTTTATTGTTTGTATACTTTAAATAATCTGCTATACAGGCTATAATTATCGAAAGGAGTAGCACATGCTGAAGAATGCAATCACACAAGAGATTGTCAATGGCCAAACAATGCTCGGTATTGAACTTGGTTCCACGAGAATCAAAGCAGTTTTAATCAACTCGGAAAACCAGCCCATCGCCCAAGGAGGATATGACTGGGAAAACACCCTGCTTGAAGGTATCTGGACCTACAGCCTTGAGGATGTATGGAAAGGTATCTCCTCATGCTTTGCAATGTTACAGAAAGAGATCCAGAGCACCTATGGAGTCCCATTGAAAAAACTCAAATCAATGGGTGTCAGTGCAATGATGCATGGTTATCTTGCCTTCGACGATAAGGACAATCTCCTCGTACCATTCAGAACCTGGAGGAACACAATTACGGCTAAGGCAGCCCAAGAGTTAAGTGACCTTCTTGCCTATCCTGTTCCTGAGCGCTGGTCAATCAGCCATCTCTATCATGCCATACTGAGCAAGGAAGACCATGTCAAAGACATTGCATTCCTCACAACACTCGCAGGATATGTACATTGGCAACTTACCGGAGAGAAAGTGCTGGGTATTGGTGATGCTTCAGGCATGTTCCCGATCGATACAGCAAGCGGAAAGTATGATACAGAGATGCTCAACCGTTTTGCAAACCAGATACAAGATTGTGGGTACGGCTGGAATCTTCTCTCCATCCTCCCCTCCATTCTACCCGCTGGTGAACGGGCTGGTGTATTGAGCAAGCATGGAGCTTCATTAATCGATCCAAGTGGTACTTTGGAAGCAGGTATTTCCCTCTGCCCTCCTGAAGGAGATGCAGGAACTGGCATGGTGGCAACCAATTCTGTTGCAAAGCGAACAGGTAATGTGTCTGCAGGAACTTCGGTTTTTGCCATGATTGTTCTTGAGAAACCTCTTTCCAAGAGCTACAACAAGTTTATCGACTTGGTCTCCACTCCTGATGGATCCTTGGTGGCGATGAGTCATGGTAACAACTGCACCGGTGAGTATGATGCCTGGATGCGACTGTTCAATGAAGTAGTACAGACACTTGGCTTCTCAGTCTCCAAGGGAGAGTTCTATGACAAGCTTCTCTTCAAGGCACTTGAAGGAGACAAGGACTGTGGCGGGCTCTTACCGTATAACTACATCAGTGGAGAGACCATGACCGATATCAATGAAGGACGTCCTCTCTTTGTCAGGGAGACCAAGAATTCCTTCACGCTCGCAAATTTCATGCGTTCCCAACTCTTCACTGCTCTTGGAGTACTCAGGATCGGAATGGATATTCTCTTTGAAGAGGAACATGTGGCAATTGATGCAATCAACGGACATGGTGGATTCTTCAAAACTGCAGAAGTCGGACAGAAGATGATGGCAAGTGCCTTGCACACGCCTATATCAGTCCTGAAGACGGCAGGAGAAGGTGGAGCATGGGGTATCGCACTACTTGCTGCCTATATGGCACAAAAAAACGACGAAACGCTCTCTGAATTCCTTGATACAAAGGTATTTGCCTCTGCTGAGGTTACGACGGTAGAACCAACAGAAGAGGATATTGCTGGCTTCAATGCATTCCTTGCGCGTTACAAGCAGGGGATTCCTGTTGAAAAGGCTGCAGTAGCACATCTCAAATAGATTATAGGCATACCAAAAAGAAGAGGTCGATTCCCTTCGGAGTTGACCCCTTCTTTTTGACTATCTATTATTTCTATTACTTGAGCTTCCAAGCAAGATCGGAAAGGAACAACTGCTGCTTCATGGAAGCAACGGTAACATCCTTATGGATATGCACGAACTCAATACCCATGATTTCACACCAATCTTCTAGCATCTCTGCTGTGGCGTCATAACTTAGTACTGCATGGTGAGCACCACCAGCGAGCATCCAAAGATGAGCAGCCTGGTACAAATCAGGTTCAGGTTTCCACATGACTCTTGCTACAGGAAGATTAGGCATCTTGTAAATTGGCTTTATCACTTCGATTTCATTTACAATGAGGCGAAGGCGTCCTCCCATGTCGATCAAGGAAGCAAGTATAGCGCTCCCTGGATGACCTTCAAAAACAAGACGAGCGGGGGGTTCTTTTCCACCAATACCAAGCTCATGCACCTCAATTCGTGCTTTCTCATTAGTGATGGAAGGACAGATTTCAAGCATGTGAGCTCCAAGTGAAAGCTCATTGCCCTTCTCCATATGGTAGGTATAATCCTCCATGAAGGTGGTTCCCCCTTCCATACCTTCAGTCATTCGTTTGACCAAACTAGTCATTGCAGAAACTTTCCAGTCCCCTTCACCACCGTAGCCATACCCTTCAACCATCAAATCCTGGCTTGCCAAACCTGGCAATTGCCGCATTGCTTGCAAATCTTCAAACGTGTTTGAGAAAGCAGAAATCCCTTCTCGTTCGAAAAAATGTCGCATGGCAACCTCTTCTCGAGCCTGGTAACGGACTGTTTCCAAATCACTGGTGGAAAAATCATATTTCTTTCTGTAGGCATCTATCTGTGTGTCAACTTCAACGTCAGAGACTGCTTCAATCTCCTTAATCAAGTCTCCTACACCCCAGGTATTCACCTGCCAGCCAAGCTGCATCTGCACCCCGACCTTATCACCTTCAGTGACTGCTACATTCCTCATGTTGTCACCGAATCGCATCACTTTCAACTTTCTGCTTTCCACAGCACCAATGGCGGAGCGCATCCAGAACCCAAGTTTTTGCTGGACTTCATCATCTTCCCAGAACCCGGTGATAATCTTTCGGCCCATGCGCATCCTAGCAACAATGAAACCATGTTCACGGTCTCCATGTGCTGACTGATTCAAATTCATGAAATCCATATCTATTTCGGTATCAGGTATCAGACGATTGAACTGGGTGTGGAGGTGGCAATATGGTTTCTGCAACAAGGAAAAACCATTGATCCACATCTTCGATGGTGAGAAAGTATGCATCCAGGTGATGATTCCAGCACAGGAATCTTCATAGTTTGCATCCTTGATGCACTGCTCTATCTCTTCAGGTGTCTTGAGTGTCGCTTTGTACACAACTTTGCAAGGCAACTTTCCAGAAGCATTCAACCCCTCTACCATTACCCGAGCGTGGTTCGCTACTTCATCGAGCGCCTCTGGCCCATACAGGAATTGCGATCCTACTAAAAACCAGAACTCATACCTATCAATTGGTTCTCTTTGCATGATTACCCCCTTAAGCTCTCTGCATAGAATAATGCAATACTATGCGTTAACGTAAACGCAAATGCAATTCTATTGTTATCTCTGAATATGATTCTGTCAAGTAACAATCAGAAAAACCTACAGCATCGCTAAGTAAAGGGAAATATGTCAAACCGTTTCTATTCACCTACTCAATGATATGGTATACTATAATTGTGTTATCGTTAACTAATTCTGTAATGACAAAATTTTGATATATAGGGGATTTATGACTATATCTGAGATTGCCAAACTTGCAAACGTCTCAATCGGTACTGTTGACCGGGTACTTCATAAACGTGGGCGGGTAGCTCCTAATACTGTCGAGAAAGTGATGAGCATTATTGAAGAACATGGGTACCAACCAAATACCTATGCCAGAAACCTCAAGCTGAGCAGACAATTCACCATTGGTGTGCTTCTTCCCCTCCTTCACAGTGAATATGGCTACTGGAACCTGATGTATGAAGGCATCCTGAAAGCAGCAAAAGAACTTTCTCCGCTAGCTGTGACTATTGATATGCTTGAGTTTGATAGAACAAAGGAAGGATCACTATTAGCACAGGGTAGACGAATTCTGGAGAAGTCAGTGGATGCATTGCTGCTTGCTCCTGTCGTTCCTGCGGAGGCAAAAACCTTGCTCGCCGACCACCCTACTCTTGATTACGCATTCGTTGACAGTCCACTACCTGATACAATACCTGTGTGCAGTGTTATTCAGAACCCCTATCAAGGCGGGTATCTTGCAGGCAGAATGCTGCATCTACTCCAA
Organism: Sphaerochaeta sp.; assembly: GCA_018399495.1. Lineage (GTDB taxonomy): Bacteria > Spirochaetota > Spirochaetia > Sphaerochaetales > Sphaerochaetaceae > Sphaerochaeta. The sequence continues at coordinate 28,776 of JAGYOG010000021.1, read as the reverse complement.
CCGAACGGAGGAACACTGCTTGCTGTACAGACCCATAGGGCTGCATACAACTCATCAGAACGTGTACGAGGTTTTCTCAGCTACTTTGCAGATAAACCTGCATATAAAACGTATGACATGGAAATCCATTTTGCAGGGCAGAACCCTCTCGGAGATCTGGACGTATTTTATAGAAACCATCCTGACATGAGTGGCATCTTTGTGGTTAATGATGCAATACATAGAGTGGCAGGACTCGTTGTCCAGCTTGGTCGCAAAAGCCAGACTGTTATGATAGGATACGACGCAATTGCCCAAAACTGTAAAGCAATGAAAAACAAACAGGTAGATTGCTTGCTCAGTCAGCGCCCTGAGTTTCAAGGATATACCGCTATTTACCAGTTGTATCGTAAAGGATTGCTGAATCAGCTTCCTGAGACTACCATCTGTGTTCCAATCGATATCATTCTCCCTGAAAACTTGATGGTGGAAGGTGAAACCTACCTTAAACCCTGAACCTTGTTTGTAACCAACCGGCGCTGATTGCTCAACGCTGGTTGTCGCATTGTTGGCCGAAGAAGACTATTGGGAGAAACAGTCTATTTCTGCTTCTCTTTTATAGTGGCAAAGACACTTTGTAGCACAATCCTATTCCACAAGGAAGAGATGGTACCAACACCACTGGGAACAATCCCTGAAATTTATAAATCCTAGTAGATTGCCAGAATACGTAAACGTACACACAAATTATGGTTCTTCGCTTTTTTTCTCTTCACGTTTTGTGATCTCTGTTTCCAACCCTTTGATCTGCCTCTCCAACTTCTCTTTGACCGTCTTGGAAGCTCCTTCAAGCTTCTTCAAAGATTTCTCCAGCAGTTGCTTCAAATCTTCTATCGACTGTGCTTCATTGGCCTTGTCGAAAACAACTTTTTCAGCAGTAATTGTCTCTTTGGCTGATTTCTCTTTCTTGGTCATAACCTTGGGGAGGTATGTACTGTCCTTCTCCAACTCTCTTCTATCATTCAAGGCAGGAGAAGCAATCTCTATTCCTCGTTCACAAAACACATCCAAAACCGTCTTATGTAATTCACTAAGCTTACTTAATCTCTCTCCAGACTCCTTGAGAAGCCCATAGAGACGATAGGAGATAGCATGATCGAGAAAGGCTTCGATAAAGACAAATCCATCAGTAAGGCCGCACCGAATAGAGGCTTCCAACAAAGCATCCTCCACCTCTGTTCTGCTTACGGTGTACCCGATGGAGACTGCTAGGTTGATGAAGGTACCATCCCTTCTCGTTACATGCACAGACTGTTGGACCAGATAGAGATTGGGAAGACTCACTACATCACGGTTGATCAACTGGATTTCTGTATGGAAGATTGCCAGGTCAGTTACCCGGCCCACCAGTGTACCAACTTCGATGAAATCACCACCCCGGAATTCACCGGTAACCCTGAGCATGAGACCTGCCATGGCATTGCTCACCAAGGTTGTAGAGGAGAGTGCGATGATTGCACTGAGCAATATTCCCAGTACGCTGAGTATCTGGTTCTTGACCTCATTATGAATGGGAAGGAAGGCAATAGATAGGAATAATCCAACAAGCACAATCAAAAAGACCAAGAACTGACGTTGATATGGCCAACGCTTGGTACTTTCCACGGTCTTCCTGAATAGGAAATGGATTGCTACCACCAAGATGATGGTACCGAGAATTGCAATAATCGTACTGGTATAGGAACCTAAAATGTTCATGGCAACCTCCTCGTGGTCAGCCTTGGGTGGTTTCAGAGGAAAGCAGCGTCTTAACAATCTCTTGGTCGCTTGGTGCAAAATCATAGGTTGGCAGATCCTGCAAGGCAACCCAGCGAAACTCGCTATGAACCAATAAATCAAGATGCCCTATGGGGGGAGCTGAAACCAAGTATGCCTTCAGATGGTACAAAGTATCCTTGTTGGTGAAATCATGTATGTGGATGAGTGGTCCTACGGAAATGGAAAGCCCAAGTTCCTCTTGGAACTCCCGCTTGAGTGTCTCTTCTTCAGATTCTATATATCGGTTTTTCCCACCAGGAAATTCCCAAAGTCCTCCAATAGATCCCTTCTCTTCCCGTTTTGCAACAAGATACTTCCCATCCTGAACCAGGATACCTGCCGTTGTTACTCGCTCCTGCATGCTTTCCCTCCTATAGCAAAACCAACTGAGGTGCCAAAAAATGTACTGTTGCAACCACAACAGTCAAGAATCCAACGTTTCGTTTATTTCGTTCCATATAACGGCCTGTTGCATCCAACACCGAATCCTCATCATTGGTTTTCCCCTCCTCCAGACCTCTTATGGATCTGGATACATAGTAAAGCATCAAGGAGAAGATATTGAGCATGGGAACAAAATCCCCAAGGAAAACAGGACCTGGGTCCATGGGGAAAAAGCAGAGGCCAAGCGTTACCAGCATTCCGAGCAGAATCAGGACTCTTCTCAGTATCCTCTTGGTTCTGAATGCATAACGCATTGAGAGCAACAACGCAAAGGAGAGCCCATAGCTATCAGCAAGCAAAAGCCCTGCTCCAAAAAGCAGATAGGCAATGGACAGGACATAGAGCTGCATCACCGTTCAGCCTCCTGCGTTGCCCGTCCCACAAAAGAGATGAGTGTTTCACTATCATAATACCCGAATTGTGCTGCAGTAAGACTTCCTGCTCGCTGATGGATCAAGGTTCCTTCAAGAGCAACCTGCTCACAATTCTGAAGTTTAGCAAGCAATGCAACAAGAATACCTGCGAGAACATCCCCGCTCCCTGCAACTCCCAAGGATGGGTTGTTCCCTTCCACAACCACGGTCTGCTTTCCGGGAGAAACCACATACACCAACTGACTTTTTACCACGAGCGTGGCATCAAGATGGGTAGCAATGCGCTCCATTATTTTGAAGAAGGAAAAAGGAGTATCACTCTTGGCCACATTCTTAGCATCCTCAGGGAAAAGTGCTTGAACGAGAAGCCGTAGTTCACCAATGTGTGGCGTGAGTATCAAGGGACCATGGGAAGGTTGCCTCTTTTCCTTCAATAGGGATGCATATGCTTTTATTCCATCAGCATCAAGAACAATCGGCAACTGTGAAGCAAAGAGGGTCTCAAGCAGGAATTCCCTTCCCTCTCCCCACCCAGGACCAGCAAGGATTGCATCAAAACGGTCCAGGCTTTGTCCTGCATACACATGGACCATGACCGATGGGGACTCAGATGAAGCCACAAGGTAGACATCTTTATCACAAAACAAGGTTACCAACCCTGCTCGTGAGGCGAATGCGGTACGGGAGGAAAGCCTTGCAGCTCCACTGTACTGGCTGCTCCCTCCGAAGATTGCAACATGACCTCTACTATTCTTGTACTCGTTCTCTGCAAGCAAGGGAAGTGATGCACTCACACGCTCACACAACTCAGCAGAGGTCCTGCACTGATCCAAGAGGAATGAAGGGAAGGAAGGGTTAACCAGGACGATACGGCCACAGCATGCCCGACTGACAGGGTGGTACATTGCCAACTTCTCGTGGCCCATTGTGACCGTCATGTCAGCATGTATATGAACCGAGGAAACAGGGACATCATCGCCTATAGCACTGGGAATGTCGATGGCCAATCGGTTTGCAGCACTCTCATTTGCTTGTACAACCAAGTCCTGCAGGGATTCCTTCAGTGGCCCCTGCAATCCCGTTCCGACCAAGCCATCCACGATCCAGGAGGCATCCTCAAACAAAGCATGTCGATCTGTTTCATTTGCAGTATCCCAATCAAGCCGGGGAATCTTATATGCCTTGGTTATACTGCGCTGGACTTCACAGGAGGGAGAGATTCGCGATCCGGTACAGACCAATAGCATGTTACGAAAGCCATCATTGTAGGCATATCGGGCAACAACCAAGGCATCCCCACCGTTATTGCCTCCACCACAGAGAAAGACCAGACGGTCAGAGGTCCCCAGCTGTGATTTCCATTTCTGGTAGATTTGCAACCCCGCACTCTCCATCAGGCAGAGAGCGGGAATCTTAGCCACGCTTTGAGCTTTTGCATCGATGTCTGCAACCTCAATAGAACGAACAAGTCTTTTCATAATCCTCACTGTACATGAGCAAACGACAGCGGTCAACAGAACGCATATTGACAGTTTTCCTACATCCCGTTAGGCTAGGGTTGTCCTGGGGTGGCCTCTTGGCCTGAGATTACACCCGTTAACCTGATCTGGATTATACCAGCGTAGGGAGACAGTCATATCTTATAAAATCAATCCCCATGGCAGACTAAATTATATGGAGGTGCTTATGAAAAAGCATCAGGCTGTATGTGTATTGGTTGCCATACTTTCAATTTTCGTCCCACTCGCTGCACAAGGTGTGCAGGAACAACAAGAGCTTGTAGTCTACGCCTATGACTCCTTCAGTGGAGACTGGGGCCCAGGCCCTGTCTTGGTGGAGATGTTCGAGGAAGAGACTGGTATCAAGGTAAACCTGGTAAGTTCGGGTGATGGCATGGAGATGATGAACAAACTCATTTCTGAAGCAAACAACCCATGGGCAGATGTCGTGGTGGGCATCAGTGATGACATGGCCTCAAAAATCTACGAGGCAGAGTTGCTGGAACCATACAAAAGCAGGGCGCTTGCTGACATTCCTGGCTTCCTGCATTTTGATCCTACCTATCAGTTACTTCCTTTCGACTACGGCAACTTTGCATTTGTGGTGGATACGGAGGCCATGGACAGTGACATGGTTCCCACCACTCTTGCCAGTTTGACCGATCCAGTCTACCGGGACAAAGTCATCTTGATCGACCCCAGAACCAGTTCCGTTGGACTTGGCTTACTGCTTTGGACCATCGAGGTCTTTGGGGAAGAGGAATACCTCTCCTGGTGGGAGACCATGAAGGACCAGGCTCTTACCATCACCGATGGCTGGTCCAGCGCCTATGGCCTATTCACTGAGGGAGAAGCCCCCTTGGTTCTCAGCTATACCACCAGTCCTGTGTACCATGTAACCTACGAGGATACCACCCGCTATCAGGTAGCACTCTTTGAAGAAGGACATAGCACTACCATAGAAGGAGTTGGATTGCTTGCATCAAGCAAGAAAAAGGCTGAAGCTAAGCAGTTCATTGACTTCATCTTGGCCAAGGGACAATTGACCATTGCAATGGCAAACTCGATGTATCCGGTTAATAGCAAAACAGAACTACCTGATGCCTTCGATTACGCTCCTAAGCCAGAAAAGAACCTCTCCATGGATAGTGAAACCCTTGCAAAAAACCTAGATAGATGGCTTACTGAATGGACACAGGTAATGAGTAAATGAGAGAGAACAATAGCCTTCAGTACAGATGTTTCTATCGTACCATGCCCATTCCTTCGATGGTTGTCTTGCTGATGCTGTTTTTTGTCCCTCTCTTTTTCACGCTCTCCTCAGCTTTTATTACTGAGGAGGGCTTTTCATTTTCCCGACTTATCAGTGTTTTCAGTGATCCATATACCCAGAAGATTATGGGCTTCACACTGCTGCAGGCAACCCTCTCCACACTCGCCTCTCTTGCCGTAGCTCTGCCTGGGGCCTACTTGATCGCCACTTACTCCTTCAAAGGCAAGCGAATGATTCTTGCCCTAAGTGCCATACCCTTTGTTATCCCCTCCATCTTGGTGGTACTTGGTTTCGTTATCTTTTTTGGTAACAATGGGTTTCTCAATCGTGCACTGATGGCTCTCTTCCACCTTGAGGACCCTCCCCTAAAAATTCTTTACTCGTTCCCTGCCATCATCCTCGCACACACCTTCTATAACTTTCCGATCATCATGAGCCTCGTATCCTCCTATTGGGAACATATGGATGAAAATTGCGAGGCTGCAAGTTGGACCTTGGGAGCAAACAAGGTACGAACATTCTTTTCCATCACGCTTCCCAGGCTTATTCCTGCTATTGTTTCCTCTGCAAGCCTTGTTTTCTTGTTCTGTTTCAACAGCTTTGCCATTATCTTGGTACTTGGGGGTGGACCACAGTTTACTACCATGGAAGTGGAAATCTATCGACAGGCTAGAATGATGGGAAATCCTGCTGCGGCAAGTGCTCTTTCTCTGTTCTCCATTATTATAACCAGTCTTTTATTACTCTGGTACAATGCAACCCAAAAAAAGTTGGCACAAAGCGAAACCTATCGTACTTCCCACCGTAAAGCAGAGAAAAGACCGACAACACGTGCTGGAAGAGTGCTCGCATTCTTGTACACCATCATCTCGTTTCTCTTTATTCTTGGTCCTATTGTATCGGTAGTGGTACGTTCTTTCATGGCAGCCCCCTCCCGTTCAGCTCAAGAGGTTTTCAGCCTTAAGTGGTATCGTCAGTTGCTCAACTTGGAAAATGCAACAGGTCATATGGGATCAGCCTTAGGGGCATTGACGAACAGTTTGCTCATCGCACTTGCAGTAGCCGCTATAACAGTCCCTCTTGCACTCACCCTCTCGGTAGCCATTAGGAGGAAGATACATACCACCTCCTTCTTGGAGTTGGCAGGAATGCTTCCTATGACTGTCAGTTCAGTCATCATTGGTTTGGGGTACTACTTGATTGCAAGCCGACTCAGGGGAGGCCTTGCATTAAGTTATACATTGGTGGTACTGGCTCATCTGGTGATTGCCATTCCCTTTGTACTAAGGACCATTCTCCCTGAGTACCGTAAGATTCCCCTTACCTACATGCACAGTTCATTGACGCTTGGAGCTGGCCCTCTTAGGACGTTCCTTGCCATTGAACTTCCTTTACTCAAGGGTGCCATGTTCACAGGGGCAATTTTTGCGTTTGCCCTCAGTATGGGTGAGTTCAACGCTACCCTGACATTGGCAAACAGTTCGATCATCACCCTACCTGTGGTGATGTATCGCCTCATTGGAAGTTACAATTTCCAAGGCGCTTGTGCACTGGGAACCATTTTGATTGCAGTCAGTGTACTGGTATTTATTGTAAGTGAATTTGCGAAAGGGGGAACATATGGCCGCTGAAGGTCTGAATTGTGCATTGAAAGCATCCTATAAGGATTTTTCTTTGAATGTGTCATTTTCTGTCCAGGCAGGGGAACTGGCATGTATCATAGGTCCTTCAGGATGTGGAAAGAGCACATCCCTCCAATTGATCGCTGGATTGCTCCCCCTGCACTCTGGGTCCTTGGTTCTCAATGGAAAAGACCTTTCCAAAACCCCGGTCCATGAACGACAAATTGCCATGGTATTTCAGGACTACGCTCTATTTCCCCATATGAGTGTGGAGCAGAACATAGCATACCCCCTGAAGCTCCGCAAACTCTCAAATGCAAAACGAAAAGAGCGAATCAGCCGATTGCTTTCCTTGGTTTCCCTGGAAGGATATCAAAAAAGACGAAGCCAAGAACTCAGTGGAGGCGAAAGACAACGGGTTGCCTTGGCAAGGGCACTTGCATCACAACCCCAGCTATTGTTGTTGGATGAACCGCTCTCTGCACTCGATGCAAAGCTACGCAAACATCTCCGTGAAGAAATACGGAGAATCCATGATGAGACGGGTATTACAACCATCTACGTAACCCATGACCAAGAAGAGGCGCTTTCCATCGCAGACCGTATCATCGTGATGCAAGACGGAAAGGTGATGCAGGAGGGACCCGGGGAAGCAATCTATTATAATCCAGCTAATCTTTTTGTAGCCACCTTTATGGGAGAAGGAAACACCCTTCCCTATAGAATCATTCCTAAGACCTTGGTAAAGATTGGTTCCTTCGACCCATTTGTCTTCAAACCACAAGAAGGTCAGCATGCCATTTTCTTCAGACCGGAGGAAGTTCTGGTTCAGGATAATGAAAACCTTCCTTTAGCTGAATATCTTCCCCATCTCCGGTTCAAGAATGCGGAGCTGGTAAGTTGTGAATTCCAGGGAGACCACTACAGGCTTACCTGTAGTTGGGAAGGTCATACGATTATTGCCCATGCAACCCATCGACCTATTACAAATCAATTGACTCTGGGTGTAAGAATCAATGCAATCAGAGAATATCTTGATGGTATACTTATGACTAATTTTAAACTTACCATGGTTGGGCAATAGGCACAGTACTGAATTTCTGTATACTTAAGACTATGAAAGGTACCCAACTGTATCTCATCATTCTTCTGATACTCGTTACTACTTCCCTGACTGCGGCCAGTGGGGGGCAGTATTATGCTGCGTCTTCCTCTCTCTCCTACTATCTTGGTATCCCTCATTTTGAGGATGAGATACCTGCACGGTCCTCCCTCGCTCTCTCCACCACCATCGGGTTTCTTGGATATCAGGGGAACAACTGGGAGACCGTCCTACAGGCGCACCTCACTGTCTCTGACTCTCTCCCATTCGGCAACTACCGTGCGCGGGGATTCAACTCACTTGGAATCAACCTAGCAAGCTGGTCACCAAGTGATAGATTCTCTTTTCATCCAAGGAGGGGGAGTGAAGTAAACTTCTACAAGCAGATTGAAGAAGTATTCGCCTCTTTCTCATTCAAACTTGGCCCCCAATTCCCATATTGCTGGGGAACAGACCCTGATATACCTCACCGCACCGCATCTTTCAGTTCTAAGCTCTTCGAAGGAGATTACAGCACTACAGGCAGGAATTGGGTGCGCTACCTACTCTTCCCTTTTATAAGAGGTGATACATGAGACAGTATTCATTCTGCTGCCCATCCTACTACTCCTCATGGCATCCTGTAGGTTTGTACTATGAGGAGCCAGTGCAGAGAGGGATTGTACGCATTGTCTCGATTGGAATCAGCTATGAGAATAGACCTCCAGAGAATGTGAAAATTAAACTTCTAGGACAGACTGTACTTGACACTTTGGGAGCTTTCAGCAGCTCTTGCACAACAAGCCTACTCTGCAGCCTGGATGGTGGAGACTCCTATACTACTTCTACAGGAAGGAACTGCCCGTACTGAAGCTTTCAGGCAATCTGAATATGCATCAAAAGATAATTTTGAAAAAACCCTAAAGGACCTCGAAGAGAAGACAACAGAAGATGATTTAACCATCATTACCTATAGCGGACATGGCATCGAAGAAACGGGGAACTCCTGATGGCACATACCTTAACTGAAGGAGTAATCGACCTTAGCATCCCCATCAGATCCAAGAATCAGTATCGTCACCCCAAATAGTTTATATGCTCGCATCAGTCCTATCAAAGGAAAAAAGCCTAATTCTTGACGGCTGCTATAATTGGGCTCTTCGTCCCTGAGTCGCGCTCAGTTCGAGCTGGCTCTATGATAAAGGTATCGTTCGGTATGGAAAATTACTTCTCTGATGAAGAATATGAGATACCTTCGTTCGTAGTTCTTACCGCCAGTGCTGACACTGATTCACATGAAGAGGAATACTTGAACCATGGGGTCTTTACCTCAGCACTTCTTGATGCATTGGGCTGGGATCAAGAGCCAATACGATTACTATGAGTTCCCCTGCTGCCAAAAATGGGTTGCTCAGTGTTGATTCTCTCTACAAATACATCAAGAAACACCAAGTATATCCTGTGCGCTTTTCAATATTTACCATGGATAAACCTGTCCAACACCCCATGGTCACCGGTGGTGCCATGGATATGCTACTATTCAGCTACTGAAGCAAAGGAACAGATAATTGAACTCTAGATATATGAAACTCCATCTTCTGATCCTTCTATTCCTATCACTTCTTCTGGGTTGTGAGTTGATAACCCCGTCCCCTACAGAGGGGAAAACCCATCACCTTGCAATAGCGCTTAGTTATGATGGGACGAATATCAGGGAAGAGGATTATCTAGATGGTACGCTCCCGGATGCGATAGAACTGGAGAAAGCATTTGATGCTTTGTTTCAAGGAGAAGAGCATACATCCACTCTTATGCTCCAAGATGGTAGTGATGATTTGAATGACCCCTTACTTCCTACCAAAGCCCATGTAATCGAGAAAATCGAGTCTTTATCAGATGCAATGGACGAGCAAGACATTCTCATCATCAGCTACAGTGGCCATGGAATGGAAGATGGTTCGCTGGTGTTGTATCCGCCACGCAGTGATGGCTCCATCTTCTCCACATCAGGCTCTATGTACACCGATGTGCTCCTGACCGTTGCAGAGCTCTATGATGCACTTGATTCCTCCAAAGGAAGTGTCCTTTTACTAATGGATAGTTGCTATAGCGGAAACTTCGTACAGGAAAGTGAAACGTCCTATTCACTTATTGAGAGAAATTCCTACTTGCAGGAAGTGTATGACCAATACTTTGCTGAAGGATCATATACCCGTCCTGTATTTGTAATAGCTGCAACCACATATGACAACACGGCTAGTGAAACACTAACACATGGCCATTTCACACAAGCTCTACTTGAAGGACTCGGCTGGGATGAAGAGGACCAAGTATTGGATCCACCAAAAAAGATAACGGTAGACTACCTCTATCAATATGTGTACTACCACCAAGGTACTGCACTCAGTGGAGTAGATACCAGTACATACCAGCACCCCACCATCACAGGGGGGCCGCTGGATTTAATCCTCCGCTAGCTGGTGAACTTACCTGTCTTCACATCCTGTATCTCATCACGGATGACTGCTGCACGTTCAAACTCCAGATTCTTTGCCGCTTCAAGCATCTCTTTCTCCAATGCCTTGATATAGTTTTTTCTATCAGTGGCACTGAGTAGGTTGTAACCACCCTTGAGCAACTCAAGATCATGTTTCTGGATCTCATGTTGTTCATGTTGTTCACGCTCCAGCATGTCATGAATTGCCTTGATGATGGTTGTGGGAGTTATATTATGCTCTTCATTGTAAGCCATCTGGATTGCTCGGCGTCGGTTGGTCTCACTGATGGCCTCTTCCATTGCAGGGCTCATTCGGTCCGCATACATGACTACCCGCCCCTCTGCATTACGGGCAGCTCGCCCAATGGTCTGGATCAAGGCTGTGGCCGAGCGAAGGAAGCCGATTTTATCTGCATCAAGGATGGCGATCAAGGCAACCTCAGGAAGGTCCAAACCCTCTCTCTGAGCAGGTTGATCCCTATCAACACATCATAGACACACCCAAGCGTGTAGGTCCCTGAGGAATTTCCACCCGTTCAATGGTCTCAATCTCAGAGTGGAATAGCGCACCTTGAGTCGAGGATGCAAAATAATCAGTCAAATCCTCACTCATCTTCTTGGTTAGTGTAGTAACCAATACTCTCTGCTTCTTCTTGATAACTGAGCGGATCTCTCCGTATAGGTTCTCCATCTGGCCTTCGGTGGGACGTACCTCTATTTCTGGATCAAGCAACCCTGTGGGACGAATAATCTGTTCAACCACACGTGTGCTCTCATCCACTTCCTTCTGGTTCGGTGTGGCAGAGACATAGACCCTTTGCTTCACAACCTGCTCAAACTCGGAAGCCTTCAGCGGGCGGTTGTCCAATGCTGAGGGAAGTCTGAATCCAAAGTTCACCAGATTCAATTTTCGTGAGCGGTCTCCCTCATACATAGCCCCTACTTGAGGAAGCGTAACGTGTGACTCGTCAATGAAGGTAATAAAATCGGGAGCAAAGTAGTCCAGCAAAACCGCTGGGCGCTCTCCTGCCTTTCTGTCAGAGAGGGGCCGTGAGTAGTTCTCAATTCCTGAACAGTAGCCAATCTCTTCAAGCATTTCCAAATCATATTCCACTCTGGTCTTGATCCGTTCAGCCTCCAACGGCTTACCCATGGAAGTAAAATACTCAACCTGGTCTTCCATCTCACTCCGGATTCTTGAAATGGCTGCCTTGACCTGCTCCAGGGGCATTACAAACTGTTTTGCAGGATACAGGGAATAACTGTCGACAATCTCCTGCTTCTCCCCACTTACAGGATCAAACCACTGGATGGATGCAATCTCATCCCAATCGATGGAGATTCTCACTGCATTTTCCAAGTAGGAGGGGCAAATCTCAATTACATCACCACGTACACGGAATGCACCTCGCTGTAAAATGGCATCATTACGTTCATACTGCATGCGCACCAATTGTTCGAGCACCTCACTGTGGTTGAATGCCTCCCCGGTATGAAAGGTATACACCATATCACGAACCGAGACGGGGTTAGCCAATCCATAGATGCAAGAAACGGTGGAGACTACAATAACATCACGACGCTCCATCAGGGAAAATGAGGCAGAGAGTCGAAGTCTGTCAATCTCTTGGTTGATCGAGGCATCCTTCTCGATATACAAATCCTTGCCCGGAACGTAGGCTTCAGGTTGATAGTAATCGTACGTTGAAACAAAGTACTCAACCGCGTTCTCCGGAAAGAATGACTTGAACTCCCGATACAACTGTGCTGCAAGTGTCTTGTTGTGGGAAAGCACCAAGGTCGGTTTCTGTACTCGTTCGATGATCTTCGCCATCGTATAGGTTTTTCCACTACCTGTGACACCCTTGAGGGTCTGACAGCGGTCTCCATCGAACAAGCCTGCACTCAATGCCTTGATTGCTTCACCCTGGTCACCCGCAGGTTCATAGGAAGAAGCTACCTTGAATGGTTTACTTTGGTAGGAAACCTCTCCATGGATATTGTAAACAGCTTCCCCGCCCCAGCTTTCATCAACATAAATCGTATCTTTCATCTTATCGTACCAATGCGCTCACATGCTGCGCAGTCCGTTCAATCAGCCCAACTTCCATCTTTTTCACATTGCCATCACGATTGATTGTCACAGAGACTTTCTCCCCACTTCTCATTGGGAGCAATGCCAGATAAAGGTCGTTAAGGTCATTAATCGGTTCACCATTGATGGCGGTAATGACATCTCCACCAAGGTTGATAACCGATGAGCCATACTGCACCTTCCGGCTTCCACCCTTTATTCCAGCCTTCTCGGCAAATCCTCCACTGGTGACTTCGCTTACCAAAACCCCTTTTTCAACAGGGAGCTTCGCGTAGGTTACCAGCTGGGGTGTTAACTGTACTGCAGCAAGATCGAGCCAACCCCGACTGATCTTTCCCTGCTTGATTAAATCAGGAATGACTGCCACAGCAGTATCAACCGGAATTGCAAAGTTCAAGCCTTGAGAACTTCCTGAAGTAGTAAATATTGCAGAGTTGATCCCGATGACCTCTCCCCGGGTGTTGAGTAGTGGGCCTCCGCTGTTTCCTGGGTGGATTGCAGCATCGGTCTGGATCGAATTCATGATTACCTTGCCTTCGCTGGTTCTTACCGGTCGGTTCAACCCACTTACCACTCCTACACTCATCGTACGGTCATACCCAAAAGGATTTCCGATTGCAATTACCCGTTGCCCAATCTGTAAATCCTCACTGGTCCCCAAGGTTGCAGGATACAATACCACATCCTTGGAAGATATCAACTTGATTACTGCAAGGTCATCCTCGCTATCAACACCGACCAAGGTAGCTGCATAGGATTGATTGTTGTACAGCCCTACTTGCAAGCTTGCACTTTTCTCCACCACGTGGGCATTGGTAAGAATGTATCCATCTTTGGAAAGAATAATGCCACTACCAGTTCCTTGAGCGGGAAGAACATCCATGAATGCACTCACCGCAGTTTCTCCTACTGTGGTGATATGCACAACACTCTTATTCATGTTTTCATAAACACTCATCTGTTGTTTCTCGGCAGCACTGTAATAGATGGATTCATGTTCTTCAAACACGAGCAAACCATCTTCCCCTGTGAGGATATCAGCAACTTGTATCCCGGAAAGACCAAGTACCCCTTCCGGCCCTTGTTCCTCAGCGATGGTATGCAATACTTTTGAGAGTTCTTTTCTTTGCTTATCTTCAGCAATACTGTCCGTCCAGCGAAACAACAACAAGCCAACAAACACACAAAATGTACCTCCTAGAATAAGGAGCAATGTGCGTATAATTCTGCTTCGGGTATTCTTCAGCATGGAGACAGTGTACTTCCAAAGAAGCTACTAAGGCAACCTAGATGCTGGTGAGCAAGGAGCGTATCTCCTCGGTCCGTGGGGGGTCACATCCTCTCCTGGAACAGGTGATAGCACTAGAGGCTGTTGCCCAAACCAACGCATCTTTTATCAAATCAAGTGATAGTTTTTTTAGTTGTGGAATATCTCCATCCTTGCCGAAACAATCCCTCTCATACAGATAGGTAAGAAGCCCTCCGCTGAAGGTGTCCCCGGCCCCAACTGTATCAATGACCGGCAGGTCAATAATATCCATAGAAGCTGATTCCCCTTCAGGGGTGTACCAAATACTTCCTTGTCTTCCAAGAGTGAGAATGATATGAGTCTGCTTTTCCCTTGCAAGGGACTGAGCCATTTTCTTTGCATCCTTTCCCTCGTAGAGCAACAAGAGATCTTCATCACTGATCTTGACTAAAGAAGCCAGGTCCATAGCCTCTTCAATTCTGGTTCTAAACACATTCATATCGGGAATGACAGCTGGCCTGACATTGGGATCAAGAAATATCACAGGTTTTGGCTCGTAGCTCTGCAAGGCTGTTATAATAACTTCAGAGAGTGGCTCTAAAGCCAAGGAAATAGATCCGATGTGTACCACTTTCAGATCGGTATGTTCCTCGAGGGCAGAGAGCAACTCAACTTTGGTCATACTGACCACTGCAGTCTTCTCAGTATAGAAGGTGTAATTGGCTTTGCCTTCAGCATCAAGACTTGCCATGGCAAGCAATGATGGCTGGGGTGCAGCACAGAGACTTGGATCAAACAGCACCTCACTCTCAATAAGATGGTTGAGCATCCGTTGCCCAAAAATATCTCCTGAGAGCTTCCCTACATATACAACAGGAGAACCTTGCCTGGAGGTAGCAACAGCAGTGTTTAAAGCACAGCCACCCACCACCGAGTCATAGGGGACCGAAGGCCCCAGTGTTCCCTTTGCAATAAAGTCGATCAGCGCTTCTCCAATAACACCTATCATGATTCACTCCTATAGATACTTCTTTGTCTCTTTTCCGATTACCCCTGCATGAACCTGTACATAAGCCTTGGCAGGGCTCATAGAAATCTTGGGAAGTAATACTTCCTCAACTTGGAAAAACCCTACATCACTACTCATGGCAATATCGATGAGTATGGGGACCGTATCACCTTTTGTAATCGTCACCTTCTCAATCGAGTTGGAAGAGTACTTATGGATATCACCAATCTTTGCATGGCTCTTGATACTCATAGGAATCCTAGCTCTACCCTTCTCCATATCACATCCATCAGCCACGAGAAGTATGCCCGCCTCCAAGGAGTGTACTCTCCTATTTGCCATATGGCCGAGTACTCCCTCACTAGCGACTGAGATAATGGCTATCTTTCGGGTCAATTGGTCACCAAGAAGCTGGTTGAACATACGATCCATAATAGGGCGTGCTATTACCAAGCCAGTCAACTCATGATCACTTCGGCCAACACTCATACCAAGGTCATGGACGAATGAAGCAAGCAGCAAGGCAAGCATGCTATCTTCAAAGCTGCCACTCTCCTCTTGCTCTAAGGATGTCTTGATACCTGCATCCTTAAGCAATGTGAGCATCTTGACCCCATTGCTCGCCACTTGGCGCATATGCACCGGGCCATGATCGTTGTAGTTCAGTCGCTTGATGGATACACTGTTCGCGTACTCTTGTAATGCCGCAATCTCAGGGTCTTGTATGAGCAGTGTTGCCAAACGATAACTATCAGAATCCACAGCCAGCTGTGACAGCAAATACTTTTCCAATGCATATTCTTTTGGTGACTTCATATGATATAAGGTACAACAACTTCTTCTCAACATAAAGAGGTTATGGATAAAATGACGTAACTCTCCTATACTGCGTATATGAGAAAGATTACGATGCGCGATTTTAGATGGATGGGGAAACCCAGATCATGGGAGAAGGATCATCGAACGGTTTCCCTCACGGTTGAACCACAAATGCATTTGCCTGACGGGCCTCTTTTGCTTGCAGTTTCTGATGATGACTTTTCTTGCGACATGACCCTTGCAGGCTCTGGAAACAATGTATTTACCGGTGTTTCCCTCTACCATTTGAATACCGATTTCATAGGGATTGGAACAAGCACTGAATCTTTGGAAATTCATGTGATGATCAATGGTTACCACAACTACACGATAATTCCCTTCAAGACTGAAAGCACCCAAGTAATCTGGAGTATAAAACGTAATGGTTCCCATGCCTCTATCGGTTACAGAATGCAGAGTAAAGATGCAGTAACATGGGTAGGTACATTTACCCTTCCAGGAATTGAAAAATCGGTAAGCTTTGGTCCCTATTTCGCTAATAAAGGAAGTGAACCTGCAAGAGCTTCCCTGAATACATTGGATTATAAAAAAGAGATATGATAGCATCTCGCACAACACTAGTGGTTGTGCTACTATGTGCTATCCTCAGAGAAGCCCCTTTGGAAGGGTATAAGGACGGACCATCATGGACGAGCACAACGAAGTGGAAATGAAAGAGAAAACCCCACTTAATTTTTTAGAACGAATCATCGAAGATGACTTGGCAAACGGCCGGGTTCCTGAGAATACTATTGTAACCAGGTTCCCCCCTGAACCCAATGGATATCTGCATATTGGACACATCAAGTCGATTTGTATTAATTTTGGACTTGCTGAAAAATATAAAGGCCGCTGCCACCTCCGTTTTGACGATACCAATCCTGAGAAGGAGGAGATGGAATACATCAACTCCATCAAGCGTGATATCAAATGGCTTGGCTTCGACTGGGGTGACTACGAGTACCATGCTTCTGACTACTACCTACAACTCTATGAGATTGCCCTGGAGTTGATCAAACAAGGAAAAGCCTATGTGGACAGCCTCACTGCCGAGCAGATGAAGGAGTACCGTGGCACGTTGAGGGAACCAGGGAAAAACAGTCCTGACCGGGATAGAAGCATTGAAGAAAACCTTAGGTTGTTCCTCGAAATGCACGAAGGCAAGCATCCTGAGGGTAAGTATATTCTTCGTGCCAAGATCGATATGTCCAGCCCTAATCTGAATATGCGTGACCCAGCACTCTACCGCATCAAGTTTGCCTCCCACCCGCGAACCGGTGATACCTGGTGCATCTATCCAATGTATGATTTTACCCATCCCATCAGTGATGCCATTGAAGGAATAACCCACTCACTGTGTACCTTGGAGTTTGAGGACCACCGTCCTGCTTATGATTGGGCAACCAGCATTGATGGTATTGAGCACACCCCGCATCAGTATGAATTCGCCCGTTTGAACATTAATTATTTTGTGATGAGTAAGAGAAGACTCCTCAACTTGGTAAAGCTGGGCATCGTAGATGGATGGGATGACCCAAGGATGCCTACCATCAGTGGGGTCAGAAGACGAGGATATTCCCCTGAATCAATGAAAGATTTCATCAGCCGTGTCGGAGTTGCGAAGGTAGAAGGTGTTGTTGACTACTCCTTGTTGGAGTTCTGTGTTCGGGAAGATTTAAACAAGCGTGCTGACCGTTTGATGGTTGTATTGAATCCACTAAAACTGGTCATCGACAACTATCCAGAAGACAAGGTAGAGTACTTTGAGGCAGTGGACAACCCTGAAGATCAAAACAGCAAAACCCATCAAATCCCATTCTCGCGAGAATTGTACATTGAACGGGAAGACTTCATGGAAGATCCCCCGAAGAAGTACCACAGGCTCTATCCTGGTAATGAAATTAGGCTTAAGTATACTTACTATGTAACGGCTCATTCTGTAGTAAAAGACGATGAGGGAACTATCGTAGAGGTGCATTGTACCTATGACCCTGAATCACGAGGGGGTTCAACTCCTGATGGAAGAAAGGTCAAGGGAACAAGTCACTGGGTAAGTGCATCTGAAGGAATCACCATAGAGGCTCGCCTCTATGATAAGCTCTTCCTCACTGAATACCCAGGGAAAGAAACAGGCAACTATCTGGATGACCTGAATCCCGATTCCTTGCAGATTGTCAGGGATGCAAAAGCAGAACCTCAGATCAAGCAAGCACAGGAAGGAGATTACTTACAGTTCATCCGCAACGGTTACTTCTGTGTCGATAACAAGGCAAGTAGTGAAGACCATCTTGTTTTCAACAGGACTGCAACACTCAAGGACTCTTGGGCAAAGTTGAAAAAAAAGATGGGAATGTGATTTCCATGTGGGGTCGCGTGGCCCCTCACCACCTTCACCATCTGAGGAGGGTTGTATGAATTACTTCTTCGACCAGCATTTCCATGTGATGAATATTGTGCATCCAAACTTGCTGTCGTTCTTTTCCTCGTTGGAGGGAGGTATCGGGGACCTTATGACCAGTGGGGCCCTCTCCCCGAGCTATATCTTGACCAACAAGAATCGCAAGAGTGCAGCACTACTCAACCGCATCACCAATACATTGACAACATTTGAACAGACCATCGGAGAAACCTTGGTAATGATGGAGGATGATCTCATGGGGAAATTCCCCAGCCATGACGAGGAAGCCCTCCGACCTGAAGAGCCATATATTCGTGACGGGAAAATGCATATGAGATCCCGTACCTATGACAAAATGGCTATGTGCCCACTCTTGATGGACTTCTCCAGCAACAAGATCAGAAATGACTCGCTCTACTACCCTGCTCCAAATGAAGAAAAAATCCTTGATTATGTGAAGGATACCTTGGAAGGCTTTGATTACTACCGGACAACCCATCCTGATGGATTATTCGAGTTCTTCCCCTTTTTAGGCATCAACCCACAGGTCCATACCGCTTCCTTCATTGATAAACTGCTGAATACCTATATTCATACTGGTGATGAGAAGAAACAATTTTATGGAGTAAAATTTTATCCTCCAATGGGATATGACCCATGGCCAACAGACCCGGAACAGCGGGATAAAGTCATCATGATCTATGAGTTCTGCACGAAACACGACATCCCCATCATGACTCATTGTGATGATCAAGGGTTCAGGGGAGTACCAACGAAGGAAGCCTGGAAGTATACCGCGCCATCCTCCTACAAGCCGGTGCTTGCTCGATACCCGATGCTCAGAATTGACTTTGCCCATTATGGTTGGCAGTATAATCAACTGCAAAAGAATCCCTTGTCACTTATCTCTGGTTTGACAAGCAGGGTACCCGATTCTCCGTGGTTCTATGATTTGATTGAACTGATGCAATTGTATCCAAATGTCTACGCAGATGTCTCTTTCAGTGGAAGCAACCCTGAATTCTACCTGCTGCTTTCCAATTACCTGAAATCCCTTGATGAAGAAAAAAAGCAAAACATCCTTTCCAGAAGTCTGTTTGGTACTGACTTCTCGGTAAATCTTGTAAAAGTCGAATCATACACATCCTATTATCGAATTTTTGAGGAATCACCTTTCAGTGACGAAGAGATTCATGAAATGGTTCACAGCAATCCTCTCCGATTTATGCATTTGGATACCGATTGACATAAAAAAGCAGGCTTTACAGCCTGCTTTTATAGTACACCATCAAAACTTAATAGTTCTTTGCAACAATCTCGAAATATGCCTGGGGATGATTACAGACGGGACATATGCCAGGAGCCTTTTTACCAATGACAATATGGCCACAGTTGGAACACTTCCACATCTGATCTCCATCACGACTGAATACCAAGTTACCCTCTACATTTTTCAGAAGGTCAAGATAGCGTTGTTCATGATGCTTCTCGATAGCTGCAACCATTTCAAACAAGGTAGCAATTTTATTGAAACCTTCTTCCCGAGCGTCCTTTGCAAAGTTTGCATACATATCAGTCCACTCATAGTGCTCACCAGCAGCGGCATCCTTGAGGTTGGTTGTGGTAGTAGGAATCTCACCAGCTTCTTGCAAAAGCTTAAACCAGATTTTTGCATGCTCTTTCTCATTGAAAGCAGTCTCTTCGAAAAGAATTGCAATCTGTACATACCCTTCTTTTTTTGCCTTGGAGGCATAATAGGTATACTTGTTTCGAGCCATTGACTCTCCAGCAAAAGCCTCATGCAAGTTCTTCTCTGTTTTTGATCCTTTCAATTCCATTCCTAGCTCCTTTCAGTTACTGCTATTCAGCAGCACGCATATTTTTACATTCGGGACAGATCCCGTTAAAGACAATTTCATATGATTCCAGTATATATCCATTGGTATTGATATTTTGCTCAGACAGATTGATATCTTCAAAGAGTTCTACATCATCCACACGCTTACAATAGATGCACTGAATATGATAATGATTTTTCAACGTACGATCAAAATGGTCAGGACCACCAAGTACACGGATACGTTTTACCTTGCCTTCCTCAACAAGTGAATTTAGGTTGCGATATACCGTAGCTCTACTGATCGAAGGATGTTTTTCGACAATACGCTCGTAGATTTGTTCAGCATTTGGATGGTCGGATGCATCGGTAACAGCTTCCCACACCAGCCCTTTCTGTATTGTTTGTCGCTTTTCTTTCATGGGGTTTTTCCTAATTGATATTGAATCTTAATAGTTATATTACTCTAAGTAATGTACCCTGTCAATATGATACGTTCTGAAGAAAATACTCTTTCTCAAAATCAGTATAGAACCTCTTTAAGGGAGGTTCTATACATATTTTTACATGATATCTAACAGCATCATTCAGAAAGGAACGGATCGTCTTCGTGTTCTCCCCTCGTCTTGGTCTGACGGAAGGAGTCAAAACCATAAGGCTTTGGACCAGTTTTACGTTGACGGCGTTCATCACTACCACCATCTCTTCCTTTTCTTTCGCTTGAGAAAGGAGGTCTTCCACCTGGGCGTTTGTCATCTCTGTCACGGAAGGAAGGACGGTCGCCACCGGGTCTTCTGTCGTCTCTATCACGGTAGGAAGGACGGTCACCGCCTGGGCGTTTGTCGTCTCTATCGCGGTAGGAAGGACGGTCGCCGCCTGGGCGTTTGTCGTCTCTATCACGGTAGGAAGGACGGTCACCGCCTGGGCGTCTGTCATCTCTGTCACGGAAGGAAGGACGATCGCCACCGGGCCTTCTGTCGTCTCTATCGCGGTAGGAAGGACGGTCGCCACCGGGTCTTCTGTCGTCTCTATCGCGGTAGGAAGGACGGTCGCCACCGGGTCTTCTGTCGTCTCTGTCGCGGTAGGAAGGACGGTCGCCACCAGGTCTTCTGTCATTTTTATCACGGAAGGAAGGACGGTCGCCGCCTGGGCGTCTGTCATTTTTATCACGGAAGGACGGACGGTCATCTCTACGTGGTTCACGAATTTTAGGCTCACTCTTCCCAGAGGAGTCTTCTGATGCAGCAGCAGCTTCCTGTATCAAAGGGACAAAATCATGGTCATCCCAGCTAAGCGTTAAAAGGTCATCTTCAACTTCGTTCGCTTCAACCACAGGGGTTTCTTCATCATCAGACTGCTCAGTTTCTGTTTCTACTTCATCATCAGACTGAGCTACTTCTGCGTCTTCATCTTTAAGATCTTCATTTACTTTCTCAGCTTCATCATTGAGGAGCACCATATCATCCTCTGCCTGTTCAGGTTCTGCTACAGTTGTGTTTGCTGTTTCTTCTACTACAGTTTGTTCTTCGGTTTCCAGTTCTACTGGTTTTTTCTTTTTTTCGTCTTTCATTGTCTTTACTTCTTTGTTTAGTGTACGGGCTTCTTGCCCATTTCCTTCGTGCTGGTCATTTTCGCCAGCTTTTTCTTGTACGGAGATTATCCATCTTTCTGGTATCCGTATATCTTCGTGTTTCGTCAGCAACCACGTCCTCGCAGTTCCCAGACGGCGAGTAAATCCCGGTGCCGCGACTCGTCTGGTAATTTCTTTAATCTCAAATCCACGTATTGCTTTCTCATCCATCTTGAATGTTCCCAAATTTGTTGAGAACACCAGTTTTCCACCCATCGCAAGAAGTGCATTAAGCACCTTCATCCAACGCAAATAGTCCCTTTGGACATCAAAATCATGATCCATTTTCCGACTGTTCGAAAAACTCGGAGGATCGAAAATGATCAGGTCATACTTCTTGCCCTGTGCATATGCTTCCATCACGTATGTCCATGCATCGGCAGCAATGCAAGGAACCACTGCCTGAGGAAATCCATTGTCGGCAAGATTTCTTTCTGCCCATGCAGAATAGGTACTGGACAAGTCCACAGATTCTACACGTTCAGCTCCACCACGGGCAGCATAAACCGAGAAGGATCCTGTGTAGGAGAACAAGTTCAACACCTTGCATCCTCGACTCATCCCTTCAACCACCATTCTCGTAAGCATATGGTCCAGGAATAAGCCGGTATCAATCCGTTTGGTCAGATCAACAGTGAACAAAAGTCCGTTTTCATTGACCTGTACTTCCAGGGATTGTTCGCTTTGCAAGCTGTGCTGTTCCTTTCCGGCCCGCTTAGGACGTCGGTGGAACACCACATGGTTGGTCTGTACATAGAGCATTCGTGAGACGATATCGCAGCAAATCCTCTCATCCTCTTCATCCAACCCATCATTACTGTAATCGGTGATTCTCGCATAGGGACCATAGAGATCAACAGTAACAGGAAACCGTGCGAGGTTTCGATCATACACTCTCATGCAGGTTGTGTTACTTTGCAACATCATCCGACGCATTTTGAGAGCATTTTGCTTTAAAATCTTTCCAAAATCCTTTTCTGTATAATCCATGTCAATCCCAGTAGCTCTTTCTGCAACGCAGTGTATATGGTACTATAGAAAAAAGCTAGAGAAGCGAAGGAAAAAATCATGGAAGATGATGCACAGACTTTTATTGAAAAACTGGAGAAACGTCATGAAGCTCCTATTACCTGGAGAACCTATGCTACTTGGTATGGTAACAACAGGGATATCATGAGGGAGTTTGGGGTATTTCTCTATAGAGTAAAGAACACACTACACTTTGAAGATTTTGAGCGTACTCCATCACTGTTTGGAATCAATCTTAAAACAAAAAAGAAAAAGGAACCTTTCATCAAGTATGAAGCTTCCTTTACTATCGATGAGGTTGCTATCACCCGTCCCATTCCAAAAACTGTCGCTTCAAAGGTAGCCACAGGAATACTCACGGTGGATCAGGTTAGTCAGGCAACATCCTTGGATAGACTATTCAGACAGATGGTTGAGATGGTAGTGCTCAAGAACGGAACGGTTCACTTCTTTGAACTCATGGACCGTAAGCAATTCATCAAAGAGCTGGGATCAATCAGCAAGGAGGACTAATACATGGGCGCATTCAAAGCGTATGATATCAGAGGAATCTACAACAAAGATTTCAATAAAGAAACAGTCTATAAGATTGGGTACTTCCTTCCCAAACTACTGAACAGCAAGGTGGTTCTGGTAGGACGGGATGTAAGAACCAGTAGTGAGGAAATCTTTGATTCCTTGTGCAAGGGCATCATTGACAGTGGATCTGATGTCTATGATATTGGACTCGCAACCACCCCCATGGTGTACTTCTCCACGGTACATTTCAATGTAGATGCGTCCGTTCAGATTACAGCAAGCCACAATCCTGCTATCTACAATGGGTTGAAGATCAGCAGGACAAAGGCTGTTCCCGTTGGTTCTGACAGTGGATTGAAAGAACTCGAGACAATGGTGAACAATGATCCAATTGTGGTTGCAGAACAGAAGGGTGCAGTACATACAAAGGATGCAAAAGAACCCTATCTTGCATTCCTGAAACAGTACGTCCCAGACACCAGTAATCTGAATCTCTCAATCGACTGCTCTCATGGCATGGCTAATCTTCTGGTCAAGGATCTCCTTGGAAATGATCATCACTATCTGTACGACCATTTCGACGGAACCTTCCCCGCACATGAACCCAATCCTCTGGAAGTTGAGAACTGCGAGGACTTGAAGAAAGCGGTCTTACAGAACAAGAGCGATATCGGAGTTATCTACGACGGCGATGCTGATCGTGTTATGTTCCTTGATGAAAACGGCCGATTCCTCCAACCCGATTACATCACAGCAGTCCTTGGGTACTACTATCTACACAAGGAAAAAGGAAACGTACTCGTTGATATTCGTACCAGTCGTTCAACCACCGAATACCTAACAAACCTGGGTGCAACGGTACATGTCTGGAAGGTAGGACATGCATTTGCCAAGACGAAACTCCGTGACCTTGGGGCGATATTCGGAGGTGAACTTGCTGGGCATTATTACTTCAGGGACTTCTATAACTGTGATAGCGGCTTCCTGGCTTCTCTCTTGGTCTTGCAAGTTGTCTCAGTACTCAAAAAGGAGGGAAAGACCATCGGTGAATTTATTGACTCGGTCATTGCCTATGCAAACAGCGGTGAGATGAATTTCAAATTGGAACAGAAAGATGATGCAATGCAGGCGCTCTTTGACCGCTATGCCACCAATGACAAGCCTGAGAAGGTAATGGATTTTGATGGTTATCGCATTGAATTCCCTTCTTGGTGGTTCAATGTTCGAAAAAGCAATACCGAACCTTATCTTCGCTTGGTGGTAGAGGCAAAAACGAAGAAAGAACTCCAGGAAAGAACCCAAGAGCTTTCCTCGATTATTAAGCAATTCAACTAATGAAGGAAGATACACAATGAAAGTATTACTATTTGGAGGTGCCGGTTATATCGGCACCCACGTAGCTCTGG
This sequence comes from Sphaerochaeta sp., assembly GCA_018399495.1. Taxonomy (GTDB): domain Bacteria; phylum Spirochaetota; class Spirochaetia; order Sphaerochaetales; family Sphaerochaetaceae; genus Sphaerochaeta. The sequence goes on along the minus strand of JAGYOG010000021.1, from coordinate 4,159 downwards.
AGTTTCTGGATCGTAAGGATACAGTTGGTATTTTTGATAATCTTTCCAGTGGCCTGAAAAGCAATGTCAGTGATAAAGTCCTGTTTTTTGAAGGTGATATCAAAAACAAAAAGAGGGTTGTTGAAGTACTGCAGGAAGGATGGGATGTTGTCATTCATCTTGCTGCATTCAAAGCAGCCGGAGAATCAATGATTAAACCCATCAGATATTCAGAGAATAATATAACCGGTTCTTTAAACTTGATTACCGGTTGTATCGAGACTGGGGTTAAGCATTTCATTCTTTCCTCATCTGCGGCAGTGTATGGTGAACCTTCTTACTTCCCTGTTGATGAGAAACATCCAAATATTCCCACCAATTACTATGGCTATACTAAACTCTGTATCGAAGAAAACTTAAAATGGTATAGTGAGCTTAAAGGACTGCACTATGTTTCGCTAAGATATTTTAATGCTGCTGGTTATGATGGTGATGGTCGTATGCTTGGATTGGAAAACAACCCAGCCAATCTCATCCCAGTTGTTATGGAGGTTGCCAGTGGTATCCGCCCCAACCTATTGGTCTTTGGGAATGACTATGACACGGTAGACGGAACAGGTGTCCGTGATTATGTCCATGTTACTGATCTGGCAAAAGGGCACGTACTTGCGGCCGATCATCTGTTGGCAGGAAGTGACAGCTTGATTGTAAATCTGGGAAGTGAAGAAGGATTAAGTGTCCAACAGATTCTCGACACCGCGAGGGAGATAACCGGCAAACCAATCGAAGCGCAATATGTCGATCGACGACCAGGAGACCCAGCAAAGCTTGTAGCTTCCTCTAAAATGGCTTACAAGGCCCTAGGATGGAAAGCAGAGTACTCTTCTGTAGAGAACATCATCAAGACAACATGGATGGTCTATGAGGCCAACCAGAAGCACATGAATCGATAGGCTTCCCTAGAAAATCATCTCTTCCAAAAACGGCAGCCAAATGGCTGTCGTTTTTGTTTGACGAAATGATGGTTCAAATGCAAGCATATCCAAGGGGAGCAATATGAAATTCATTTTCCGCCTCGCCATCAAGAACCTCTATCGCTACAAGCGACGAACAGCAATAACAGCTATCGCGATTGCCATTGGTATTATGTCATTCATTATTGTTGATTCAATTTTCTTAGGGGCAAAACAGGATTCAGAGAGAAACCTACGATTGTATGAGACAGCCTCATTACGTATCTACACTCCAGATTACTGGGAAGAACGACATTTTCTTCCTCTTGAACACTCAATTAGAGAACCAGCAGAAGTATTACAGATACTCGATGGCCTTGGATTGGATGCTACACCAAGAACACTATTCACTGCTGACATGGTTCTCTATAGGCAAGATTTTGGGGAGGATGGTACGCTTCCTGTAACCGTGACTGCTATTGACCAAGTAACTGACTCGACCGTGTATAAGTTTGAGGACACACTCCTGGAAGGAAGATTTCTACAACCTGGTGAGATGGATGGAATAATTCTTGGGAGTTGGTTCGCTGAGGATATCGGTGCAGAAGTTGGATATTGGGTCACATTGTTGACCCGAGGAAACGGCGGTTTCTATGAGGCCTTCGATATGCAAATAGTAGGGATTCTTAATTGTCCCAATCCAAATGTCAACCGTACTTTGGTAATGATGGATATACAAGCAGCAGATACATACCTTGCCATGGAGGGAGCTGTCACCAACATAGATATTGCACTTGGAACCTTTACGGACTTGGATTCTGTTTCCACTTCAATCAAGGAGGCTTTCAAGAAAGCACGCATTGCTCTGGGAGTTCACTCTTGGAAAGAGATGGCGAAGGATTACCTAGCCATCATGAGTGCCGATCGAGGAATCTCGAATATCATTCTCTTCTTTGTCTTTATCATTGCAGCGGTTGGAATCTCGAATACTATGATGATGGCTATGTATGAGAGGATGAGGGAAATTGGAATGATGCGGGCATTGGGTATGCATGATCGTTCACTCTACATCCTACTCCTCACCGAAGCTGGTGGTATCGGGTTCCTTGGTTCTCTCGCAGGTATTCTCCTAGGATCTTTGGTCAATGTATATCTGGTCGAGATAGGAGTAGATTTTGGATTCATGTTACGGGATATGGATTTTGGTTATAGAGTACAGAGTATCATGCGCGGAGCATGGAGTATTTCGACGATAATTAAAGCCTTTCTCAGTGGTGTCCTGCTCTCCATGATTGTTGCTTTATCTCCCGTCAGACGAGCTATGAAGCAGGACATTCCAACCTGTTTACACCATCAGTAATTGAGGATCCTGAGCCAGATTGATGACATGGCAGTCATACTGAAATAAAGACAATCCAAAAGGATTGTCTTTATTCTTGCTCGCCCGGAGGGATTTGAACCCCCGACAGGGTGGTTAACAGCCACCTGCTCTACCGACTGAGCTACAGGCGAATAACGTTTCGAACGATAGGAACATTACCCGATAGTATTGGTTATGTCAAGCGGTTTGAAATAAGTTGTACCGAATATTTCGTGATGGGTGGTAGTTCTCTATCCAGTAACATAAAGAGCGGCTATCCGAAGATAGCCGCTCTGGAACTTGTATTCTACCTTACTTTTCTGGGTAGTTCTTCGAGAGGAACTCGATGAACACATCACTAAGCAAGGAGCCTTCGGAAAGGATCTTACCAAACATGGTATATCCATCACCACCTGCAGCCATGAAGTCGTTTGTTGCGACCTTATAGGTTGCATTTTTATCAATCGCCTTACCATTGAGGAGGACTCTCAGGATACGACTACCAGACTTGCCAAAGCGGTTGTAAACAACCTGTAGGTCAGTCTGTGAGAATGCACCGTTTGTCTCAGGCAACTTGCTGTAACCATGCTCAAGTGCAGCATAGACATCAGCTCCTGTTACCTCAACGACTGTGATGATGTTAGTGAACGGCAGGACGTTAATCACTTCGCCAATCGTTACCTCACCAGGATCGATGGATGCGCGGATACCACCACCATTGGTAATGGTGAAGTCTGCACCACTCTCAGCAGTCATTGCCCTAGTAATCAACCTAGAGAGGTTGGTCGGCTTGGTACGAACGTTTGCACGTTCACCATCAAGCTTCTCCGGTACAGTTGCAATAACAGTATTGAGTTTAGCATCAAGCTTAGCGGTCATATAACCTAGGTACTCATCAACTTCTGTATCGTTGGGAACTTCGGCAATACCATACTGCTTAGCCATATCAGAATCCTTAGCATTCCATACATCCTCAGCAGGAATCAGCATTGGATAGACAGCGGTTACCTCGTCGTTCTTGACATGGATCTGGACTAAGCCAAGATGTTCCATATACTCGCCGGCGGAGACAATCATTGTATCACCAATCTTCATTCCCTGCTCAAGCACGGTGTGGCTGTGACCGTCAACAAACAGGTCAATACCATTGATGTTGTTCACGATCTTATCAGTGGTCAAGCCACTTGCACCATCAGGATCCATACCGATATGACCGAGTACGATAATGTAATCAACGTACTGTTTAGCAATATCGATTGCCTGCTGGCCAATCTCGAAAATCTCTTCGTTGGCGAAATATACGCCCTCGACGTTCTTCGGATGAGTCTTGGTAGCAGTGTCAGGTGTGGTCAAACCAACAACTCCAATAGTAAAGTCGTTGAAATTGTATACCTGATAAGGCTGGAACAACATATAGCCGTTCTCGTCCAACACATTTGCACTGACGACCTTGATGTCAGTATAGTTCTCTGCAATCTCAGCAGCTTCAAGCAGACGATCTACGCCATAGTTGAAGTCGTGGTTACCGGGTACAACTGCATCATATTCAAGCATGTCAAGCAGGACGCCAACTGTTTCACCTTCGAACATATTTACTATATTAGTTCCATGGGTTACATCACCTGCATCAAGCAGTAGGATATTATCGGTAATACCGCGTCCAACCTTTAGCATCGTTGCAAGCTTTGAATACCCTACGTTGTCTTCACTGGAAACTACACGACCGTGGACATCATTGGTGTGGACCACAAAGAGGTCAAATTCGTTTGCGCCATCAGCGTTTTTCACGACCTCAAATACACCCAGTGGGTATTCAACAGGCTTGGGCTCCTCAACAACCGGTGCCGGCTCTGGTGCGGGTGCTGGT
>JAGYOG010000020.1 GCA_018399495.1 Sphaerochaeta sp. | reverse complement strand
AATTTGCAACCATGGTATCCCCAAAGCGATACGGGGAAGGAGCTTCACACCACACCAGCAGTCCCTTTAGGTCACAGTAGTGGTAGAATCGCTGGTCCTCTACCTTCTGATGGACTCTCACCCCATTGTAGCCAAGTGCGAGAATCTTATCGATATCCTCCAACATGGCCTCCTCGCTTGGACAGGTGAGATGACTCTCATCCCAGTATGCTTGGTCCAGAATAAGGCGCTGATAGAGTTCCGTACCATTGAGGAGGATTTTCTGCCCCTCGATGCGTATCTCCCGCATTCCGAAATAAGATTCAACTGTATCAACACACTCGTCCCCTATCCAAACTGAGTAGCGGATGATATAGAGATTCGGGCGCTGTGGGCTCCAGGTCTTCATACCCCACTCCGAAACATCGGTATTATATATGGAGTAGGTGGTGTCCACCTTCCCCATCTGGTCCAGGGACTGCAAGGCATCAACCACCAGGATGTCGTCAAACAGAATTTCAACTCGAAGTTTGGCATCTGGCTCGTTGGTTGCTACCTCAGCCTCCACATGAATCGTGAATGTCTGCATATCAGGAGTGAGCTTAGCCGAAACAAGGTGACTCCTATTCGTACGTTCCAGCCAAACAGGTTTCCAGATACCAGTGGTTTGGATATACCAACAGCCAAAATTCTCATCCTTCCACCGTTGCTTGCCACGTAGCTGTTCCATAGAGATAGAGTCTTCCACACGGACAACGAGCAGGTGTGTTCCCTCTGTGGCATAGTCGGTAAGGTCGATACTAAATCTCGCATATCCACCTTCATGGGTTCCTACCATCTGCCCATCGAGAAACACCTTTGTCTCATAGTCACTCCCTTCAAAATGGATGTAGAGATTTTCCTCACATTGCTTCTCGGTGAATGTGACGCTCCTTTGGTACCATATGATGGAATGAAATGAGGTGTCAGCAATACCACTCTTCTCTGTTTCATAAGTAAAGGGCACCAAAATCTCTTTCTGGCTCACAAATCCATTATTCCAACCAAGGGAAAGACCTTCATCAGCGTCGTCAAACGAAAAACCCCAGAGTCCATTGAGGTCTGTCCACCCTTCACGTACGAATTGAGGTCTCGGGTATCCCCTTAGTGCATGCATCATGTAGTGCTCCTTATTCATAATTATTTTATCCTTTAATACCTGAAAGGGTTACTCCCTTCACGATTCGTTTTTCAAATATGAGATACAGAATAATTGCCGGAATCGAGGCAACCATATTTGCAGTCATTGGTCGCACATAATCAACGGTATAGGTTCCAGCAAATGTCGGAATACCAACAGGGAGTGTGAACATGGAATCGTTGATTGCACACAGCAAGGGCCATAGATAGTTATTCCAGCTAGCCATGAAGGCGAAAATACTCACGGTCACCAATACTGTTTTCGCCAATGGGATAATGATATGCGAATATATAATCCAGTGGTTTGCTCCATCAATCTTCGCTGCCTCAATCATCTCATTGGGAATGCCCTTGAAGAATGCGGATATGATGATCAGGTTCATGGATACCGCAACAGAGGGCAGTATCATTCCGGCATAGGAATCGAGCAATCCCAGCTGGTTCGTCGTAATGAACAGGGGAACGATGGTTGCTTCCCCTGGAACAATGAGTCCTATGGTGAAGAACAGGAACAACCATGACTTCCCCTTGAACTCCAACTTTGCAATTGGATAAGCTGCAAGAGAGGTCACAACAATGGTCAGCAGTACACTCATGGCTGCATTGAACATACTGTTCACAAGCCAAGTGGAGACACTCGAGCCGAAGATGACCGAGGGGTAGTTCTCAAAGGTATATGGTGGGGCGAACCAATCGAAAGCAGTAGTAATCTTCATCCCCTCTGTCTTGAGCGAACAGGCCAAAGACCAGACAATTGGGGTAAGGAAAAGAATTGCTATAAGAATTGATAGCGCCGTCAATACAATGTCACTGAGTTTGATGGGTTTTGTACGCTTCATAGGTCAATCCTTCTTGTTTTGGATTCGCAGCTGGATCAAGGAAAACACAATCAGAATTAGGAACAATGCATAGGACATTGCTGAAGCATACCCTAGATTGTTCTTCGTAAAGGCTGTTGTGTAGATGTATTGGATGATTGGGCGTGTAACCGTTCCCGGTCCACCACCACTGATCAGGTAAATCTGACCAAACACCTTGAACGATGCAATGATCTGAAGGAATGTCACCAATGCAAATGTGGGACCCAGGATGGGAATTGTAATAGATAAGAGTACCCGCCAAGAGGGCGCCCCATCAATTTTTGCAGCTTCATAGAGCTGCTCGGGGATATCCTGCAGGGCTGAGAGGAACAACAACATGCTGAAACCGAGAGTCCACCAAACCGTGGTCACTACCAAGGTAAGCCTCACCAAGGCTGTCTTGCTGAGCCACATGGGTTCCACTTCAGCCGGTATAATATGGAGGCTATGGAGCAGTTGGTTCAAGAACCCCATATAGGGAGATGCCATATAGATTGTGATAAAGGAGACTACAGAGACTGAAAGGATTGAAGGGAGATAGTAGCTTGCACGGAGAAACCGTTTTGCTCGTGATGGACGATTTGCCAGCACAGCAAGGAAGAAGGCACTTACCACCAACAGAGGCACGGTCATGACTACAAACAGTGTTGTATTCTGCATTGCTTGCCAGAAGAAGCGATCGCCAAGAAATTTCTGGTAGTTTTCCAATCCTACCCAACCTTGCTTTCCCATCAGACCCCACCGGTGGAAGCTCACAATCACTCCCTGGATAACCGGCCAAATGGTGAATGCCGAATAGAGCACGGTAAAGGGGAGAATAAACCAGAAAACGATGAACCACGTTCGTCCACCGTTTTGATGAAACGTTTTCTTAGTCATGCAGCGCTCCTTGAAAGACAGCCTGGGGCATATGCCCCAGGTTGCCAAGCATTTTGTTGTTAGAGAATTGCTTCTTCCAACTCGAGTGCCAAGTTCTCAATACCTTTCTCAATCGTAACCTGATCGGCCCAAATGGTATCCAGGTTTCTGATCATCGCATCCTTCATGGTGTAGAAGTTTGGATTCTTGGAAGGCAGGACTGCTGTGGAAGCAGCTTCCATGTAGTCACTGCGATAGGGCATTGCAAGATACTCATCAGACTGCTGAACCGTAAGGTCGGAAGGAATCTGACCACTCTTTGCCCAGAGCGCTGAGGCCTTGGAAGATACATAGTTGATGAAGTGCACTGCAGCTTCGGTATCAGCATCGCTTCTGTCTTTCTTCACTGGGATGATGAACGTATGTGCATCTGCCCAGCAAGAAGGATTTGCAAACAACTGCGGGAACGGCTGTGCACCAAAGTTCAGCTCCTCGGTCTGCTCGAAAGCACCGGTTGCCCAGGTACCACCAAAGAGCAATCCTGCATTGCCGCCCTGGAAGAAGCGCTGGTGATCCTCAATACCGGAAAGGACGTACCCACTCTCGTACAATCCCTTGATAAAGGCTGCTGCCTTTACTGCAGTTGCCTTATCCATGGTTACCTTGTCCCCTGCCTCATTGGTAAGCGGTGTTCCACCCATCTGGAAGTAGGTTGCCCACCAAACACGATAGGGGTCATCACCTTTCTGGGTGAGAGAGAGCGCTGACTGACCATCAGAGGTAACTGCCTGCAACTTCTTCAGGATTGCCATGAAGTCATCAGTAGAAGCAATACTGAGCTGGTCATCACTGTTCAGGCTGATCCCTGCTTTCTTCAGCCAGTCACGATTGAAGTACATGATCTCAGCATGGGTATCAAGAGGCATTGCATAGTGGGCGCTGTCAAAGCTAACCCCTTCATTCATGCCTGGAGTAAATACATTCCAATCAGTACCGACACGCTTTGCATAGTCATCGATATTGATTATTACGCTCTGGTCAACCAACTCAGGAAGTTTTGAGATGTGAGAGACACCAATATCGGGGCCTTTCCCTGCTGCAACAGCAGTCATCAGCTTGGTGTAGTAGTCAGCCCAGACCAGCATGATTGATTGTACTTGCTTGGGAGGATTGGTCTTGTTGTATTCACTGACAATCTCGTCCATGAATCCACCATCACCACCACTGAACAAGGACCAAAATACCAGCTTGTCCTTATCTACAACCACTGCTTCTGGATTGTTTACAGTTCCATCCTCATTGATATCCACGGCTACCGATTCAGCAGCTGCACTCTCTTTCTCTCCACCAGCAAAAGCCATGGAAGAACAGAGCAAAAGTGCCAATAGGACATACAATACACGTTTCATAGTCGCCTCCTTTTTCAATAACGAGGAAATACTTCCTCCATCTACATATTGTTTTAACATGATATATATAAACAGTCAAACAAAATTGAAATATTTTATTTTCTTATATATTAATTATTTATCATATTTTCATACTTTTTTCATATCTATTATTTTTGATATGTATTATATCCACGGAATGCAATTGTCCAAAAAAGATTGTACAAAGATTGTACAAAAAGTGTAATTACAGACATAGAGAGACTTGCCAGAGTTCATAGGTTCTATCCCTAGCGAATGACGATAGAATCGATAAAACTGGCAAAAAATATGTTTCTGTTTGCTAGTACATATCGTATTTAAGTGATATGGTGGAGTTATGAATCAGAATATTTACTTTGCTACTTTCGAAGATATTTCCCTCATTGCACGAGCTCTCGACAGTCCGGTGCGCTGTGAAATTCTCCGGCTTTTGAGTGACTCGCCCATGAATATTTCCCGAATCCAATCACTATTGGAAATTCCCCAATCCACCTGCACCACCAATATCCAGATACTGGAGAAGGCCAACCTTATAGAGACAAAACTGGTGCCGGCATCTCCCCGTGGTGTCCAAAAGATCTGCTCATTGAAGTACGGCAAGGTATTGCTTCCCTTGTTCCCTTCATTTAGGGATGAGAAAGGGGTCAGTGCGATTGAAACTGATATGCCGATTGGACTCTTTACTGATGCTATGGTAAACCCTCCATGTGGGTTGAACAGTGCAAAGTCTGTTATAGGGTTATATGACAATGTCTCCTCATTCCTCTCACCAGAGCGGGCCAGTGCTGGCCTGATCTGGTTCTCCTATGGGTTTCTTGATTATCGTTTTCCCAAGAACTTTTCACCCGATGCTAAAATTACCAAGCTGATATTTTCAGCGGAACTTTGCTCAGAGTACCCTGGTCACAATGACCAGTGGCCTTCTGATATTACGCTTTGGATAAATGGCATGGAGATTGGTACCTGGACAAGCCCAGGGGACCTAGGAGGGAGGAAAGGGAAGTTGACCCCCGATTGGTGGGATCTCAACTCCACCCAATATGGGTACCTTACTACCTGGATTGTCGATGCTGCCGGGTCTTGGATTGACCACAAGAAAATCTCATCGACCACCATCGAGGACCTATCCCTCCACACATTTGAATACATGGCGGTACGCATAGGGGTAGAAGAGAACGCAGTACACCGAGGAGGGGTCAATATCTTCGGAAAGAACTTTGGGAACCATGATCAGGAACTAAAGCTCATCGTACATGTTCAATAGTGTGGGCTACATAATCACACTACAAAATCTTCCCTGTAAGGAGTGAATACATCCAGGACCACTCCCTTCTCCAGGCAGGTGGCTTGGGAAAGTGAGCATAGTATGGACCTTTATCTCTTCTTAGAGGTCAGATAGCCTCTCATAGGAAGCCATATGATGAGCGATCAAGAGATTTTGAGCCTTCTCGGGATTTTTTTCCCGGGCAGCTTGGATAATCGCAAGATGTTCTGGCAATGTTTCATTAGGATGTCTCAATAACCCCTTGTGATAACATCGTAATATAAAGCTAAAATCTTTCACGAAATTCTTCATCAATTCATTTCCTGATCTTGTAATGATTTGCTCATGAAACATTCTATCTATTTTCTGGTATCTTGCAATCTCTTCAGAATCAGTCATGGGGACAGTAAAGGAATCGAACAACTTGAAGAGGTCTTCAATCTCTTCACATCCTTTGGATATACAGAGACGTAATGCAATTCCTTCAATGCCTGCGCGTAAGGCAAAAATATCTTGCATATCTTTATTAGTAAAAACTCTTACATAAATCCCATTGGATTTCTTATCCTCAAACAACCCTTCCTGAATCAGCCTTACGATGGCATCTTGTACAGGGGTTTGGCTGACCCCTAAAAGCTGAGCCAGCTGCTTCCTATTGACTTTATCACCAGGCAATAAGTCCTTGTTTGAAATCATTAACTTGATCTGTTGATATACAAGATCTTTCAGTGAGCTTTTCTTTACAGGAATCATGAACAATCCTTTTCCAGAATATACTGTTCAATTCGCTTCTTTGCAACTTCAACATGTTTGAACATTGCTTGTTCGGCCTTTTCAGAATCATGCGTCAAGATTGAACGCAGAATGACAGTATGCTCAGCAAGACTATCTCGCACATTTCGTAACATTCCTGTTAGATTTCCAAGAGTCACTAGATTGAAGGAAGAAACCATTTTTTCCAAGAATGGATTATTGCTCATTTGCATGATAGTTGAGTGAAAAGCATAATCATACGAACGAAATTGACTATTCAACTTCTCATCATCCAATAATCCCAAGGCCTCAGTCTTTATCATTAACTTTTCAATCTCTTCTTCATTGATATTAGACGCTGCTTCGTATGCCCCCAAGGGTTCCAGACGTAGACGTATTTCATAAATCTGCAATAATTCATTCAGATTGACCGAGCGGACATAATACCCTCTTCTTGGAATAGAGGTGAGCAACATTTCTCGTTCAAGCTTAGCAAAAGCTGAAAGAAGAGGTGTCCTTGACACTTGCAGACGTTGTGCAAGCTCTTCTTGTACAAGCTTCTGGTCAGGGACCAATTCTCCACTAAGGATCATATACCTTAGTGATTCATACACTTGTTGGTTCAAGTCTTCAGCAATTACTTTATACATAGAGACACTATAGTGTATATTGGAAACGAGTTCAATTGTTTTCTTTATTATGTATACAAAATTTTTTATACATTATTTCAGAATTTTGTTGACAGCAGGGGAAAACCATGTGACCATACTTTTGTATACAAAACTGTGTAGACAAAATAATTTCAGTTGGAACAATTGAAATATGAAGAGGAATGGCATGAGACAAATCTCCAACGAACCAATGAACAGCCGAATAGAAAGATTGGAAGCTGAAGCTAAAAACGTCAGATTCCACATTGTAGATATGATTTACAAAGCACAATCAGGTCATCCAGGAGGAGCTCTCTCCGCTACCGATATAGTCACTGCGCTCTATTTTGATTTTATGCGTATAGATCCCAACAATCCATCCTGGAAAGATCGAGATCGATTTGTACTCTCGAAGGGTCATGCGTGTCCTGTACAGTATGCATCCTTGGCATTGAAAGGGTATTTCCCTATAGCAGAGCTCGATACATTGAGAAAATTTGACAGCATCCTCCAAGGTCATCCAGTAAAACAGAAAACACCAGGTATTGACATGACCACAGGATCACTGGGGCATGGACTCAGTATTGGAGTAGGAATGGCTCTGGAAGGAAGACTAACCCAAAAAGACTTCTTTACCTATGTATTAATTGGTGATGGGGAACTCAATGAAGGACAAAACTGGGAAGCGGCTGCCGCAGCGGCAAAGTTCTCCTTGCACAACCTTATTGCAATTATTGACAGAAACCGACTGCAGATGGACGGCTTTACTGATGAGATTATGCCAATGGGATCAATCAGCGACAAGTTTAGATCATTTGGCTGGGATGTCTTGGAAATGGATGGCCACAACATGCTGGATATTGTCCTGACACTTGAGAAAGCAAGGCTGATACAAGGAAATAAACCCATATGTATTGTGGCACAGACAATAAAGGGAAAAGGTGTCAGTTTTATGGAAAATATCCGCCAGTGGCATGGAAAGGCTCCAAATGAACAGGAGTACAAACAAGCAATTCTTGAAATCAAAGGAACTGAGGCATAATCATGAAAAAAGCAACAAAGCCGACAAGAAAGGCATTTAGTGAGCGGATGGTGGAATATGGGAAAGACCACACAGACTTTGTCGTCCTAGAAGCAGATATCGGGTATTCCACCTACACGCACCTCTTTGGAAAAGCATTTCCTAGTAGATACTTCAATATGGGAATTGCCGAAGCAAATATGGTCAGTACAGCAGCAGGTTTGGCAGCTGATGGAAGGCCGGTGATCGTAAGCTCATACGGAGTATTCCTTTCCATGAGAGCAGTTGAGTCGATGCGCACCTATGTATGCTATCCAAACTTGAATGTAAAATTTCTCTCCTCTCATGGTGGAGTAACAGCAGCCATTGATGGGGCAACGCACCAAGCTACTGAAGATATGGCGATTGTGTCATCGTTTCCCAACATGAAAGTACTCTGTCCGGCAGACTCTGTCTCTGCGGCAAAAATCCTAGATCTTTCCTTGGAGACTCCCGGTCCTGTCTTTGTACGCCTCATGCGAGATCCCCTCTATGAAATCTATGATGATTCATACACCTTCAAGATTGGCGGTAGCCATGTGGTTAGACAAGGAAGCGATATAACCCTAGTAACCTATGGGGATATGGTTTTTCAATCTTTGGAAGCGGCTTCCCTCCTGGAAGAAAAAGGAATCTCTGTCGAGGTAATCGACATGTACAGCATCAAGCCAATTGATAAAGAGACTCTTCTTGCCTCAGTGAAAAAGACCGGTGCAGTTGTGGTTGCTGAAAACCACCAGAAGAAAAATGGTTTGGGATATGCCGTCCCTCATTACCTCGCAAAAATCGATTGTTCAGTCCCGTTCTCCCATATAGGGTTGGACGATACCTTTGCAGAAAGTGGAGACTATTTACAGGTATTGGACGCATACGGCCTTTCAGCACGATGCATCACGAAAGCTATTGAGAGCACTCTAGCCAGAAAGAAAAAGGAGCTAACATAATGAACAAGGTAGTAAAGAGCGCAGTAATTACTGGTTTTCTGGGAAAGACAACTGATCGATTCCGATCATACAACACCCCGAAAACCTTAGAAGAAAAGTTTGCATTGCTTTCCACGATCGAAAATATTGATGGTGTTGAGGTAGTCTATCCTTATGAGGTTCCCTCAAGTGATGAATTAAAGGCCCTTCTAGCAAAATATTCTCTGAATATTGCTGCCATTAATGTCAATGTAAAGAATGAGCCTGAGTTCATTCTGGGTGGACTCACGTCCGAAGATCCGAATATCAGGAAAAAAGCTGTATCAATGATCTGTGATGCCAAGGACTATGCAGAACAGGTTGGAGCCAACAAAGTTCAGTGTTGTCCTCTTGGTGATGGCTATGAATTTAGTTTCCAACAGGATTATAGAAAAGCATGGAATTATCTGTTGGAAGGCTTCGCTGAAGCAGGAGCATACAAACCAGAGATGCCACTCTTCATTGAATACAAGCCTAATGAAGTGAGAGGTAAATGCTATATCGACTCCGCTTCAAAAGCCCTTTACCTTTTGGAGAAAATTGGAAATGAAAACATTGGTATTACGCTCGATTTTGGCCATTCCATGTATGGAAAAGAGAATCCAGCTGAGGCATTGAGCCTCATCGCATCCAGCAGGTTCTCCTACTACGTACATATTAATGACAATGATGGGACATGGGACTGGGACTACATGGTGGCATCAAAACATTTCCTGGAATATATCGAATTCATCTATTATCTGCAGGAATTCGGATACTCCGATTACCTCACCTCTGACACGTCTCCCACCAGAATGGATCCGAAAGAAACCTTCGCAGCTAATGCAAGGTGGACAAATAAAATCTGGAATCTTGTTGCAGACTGTGATCGGAATTTGCTTGCACAGCTTATGAATGAAGGAAACTACATGAAAACGTGGAAATTCATTGAAGAACAATTCTTGTTGAGAGATTGTTGATTCCCTATGAAAAACAAGCGTTTCATGAGAAATTAAAAGGAGAGGAACAAAATGAAAAAAATGATTGTTTCGGTACTTATTGTTTCAATGGTAATGATTTTCCCATTGATTGCACAAGGACAAGGTGAAGTAGCCTATCCTGAACGTGACATCACAACAGTGGTTGTCTGGGGCGCAGGTGGTGGTACAGATGTCTGTAACCGAGTGGTTATGGCAGAGATGTCAAAAGAATTGGGCGTAAACGTCAATGTAGTGAACAAGACCGGTGGGGTCTCGGGATCGATTGGAATGCTCGATGCATTTTCCAAGAAAGCTGATGGTTATACGCTTTGCGGTCTTTCAGAGTCAAATGTTACAGCAGGTGTAATGGGTGGCTGGGAAAACAAAATGGACGTTTGGGATATCTTCATTATTGGAGGCTCCCCAGATGTAATCTCTGTCACTCCTGATACTCCTTACCAGACAATTGAAGAACTTGTAGCTGCAGCTAAGGCCAATCCTCAAGCGATCAAGGCTGCCGCAGGTGGAGCAGGATCAATACACCATTTGAATTTGCTTGCTTTTGAGCAAGGAACAGAAATTGAATTCAACTTCATTCCTTATCCAGGCTCTGCACCATCACAGAATGCAGCAATGACTGGGGAAGTTGATGTTGTCATCACCTCTGTTGCTGAACAAGCTCAGCTAATCATGGCTGGAAAACTGAGACCTCTGGGAGTTCTTGTTGAGGACGCATTTGATCTTGATGGCCGTTCTTTGGTATCTACATTTGATGCCTTCCCTTCTCTCGGCAACTATCTTCCTCTTTCACAGGCAATTGGGTTTGCAGTAAAAGCTGAAGCACCACAGAATGTGAAAGATACGTTGTATGCAGCATTTGACAAGGCAATGCAGTCCGAAGCGGTAAAAGAATTCGGGAAGAAGAACTTCTATGTGCTTTCAGGTAAAAGAGGACCAGAGGCGAATGCAATCTTCAAGAATCTTGAAGCAGTCTTCGGTTATACGCTGAAAGATCTGGGGTCTGCAACTGTCGACCCAGAAACATTGGGTATTGTGAGACCATAGTCTATAAAGAGCCATGGAGCAGAATGTTTTCGAACCTTGCCCATGGCTTTTTTCTTGAATCCGAAACGCAGGGGTATCTTTACCCCTGCTATTGAAATCCAGACGTAAGGAAAACAATCTATGATTGAAGACAAAGTTACCATGCGAAAGCGAGATTTCATCACCAGCTTGATTCTAATTTGTGCTTCTATTGGAATTTTGATTGGAGCTTCCCGTATGCCTATGAAAGGTAATTATGGGGGAGTCCAAAATGTGTGGTATGTCTCACCAGCCCTTCTCCCAATAATCATCGGCATTGGTTTGCTGATCCTCAGCTGCATTCTTCTCATCAACTCAATCGTAAGCAAGGGTGCAAGAGGAGTCATAGATGATGTGGTTGCATTCGTATCAAAGAAAAACAGTCATACTACATCAACCTCTGACAGCGTAGAGGTTTCAAAGAAACTGGCAAGACAGATATCCCAATTCCGGGTATCCATCGTTGTTCTGGTATTTTTCATTCTGATCTTCTTGCTCATCCCTCGAGTTGATTTTCTCATCTCGTTAATCTTCTTCTTGTTGAGCATCATGGGTATGTTTTATTTAAATCAGGCCACCCTCTTTAGAAAAGCGGGAAGACTCCTTATTGCATGGACACTGGTACTCTGTAGTATTGCTTGGAGCAATCTTGACATACTCCTTGTACAGGCTTTTGAATTTTCTCTCGACATTATTGTGTTCGTTATGACTGTATCCATCTACATCGTGTTGCGGAAAGAAGCGATAAAAGATACAGAGACCAAGAAAAAATTACGGATTGTACTGCTGCTATCAATTGCGGTTCCTGTTATCGTAACTGCAGTGTTCAGATATGCACTTCTCGTTCCTCTACCGGTAGAAGGACTATTCTTTGACAGAATCTGCAATTCAATCTACTACGCATTGAGATAGGAGTATGGTATGCAAATGTTGGAATCATTGCTTTCTTTTTTAGTACATATTGGCTATTTGCTGACAGATCCTATTGGTTTACTCGTCCTCTTCGGGTCGGTGATCATGGGTATCATATTTGGTGCTACCCCAGGACTAACGGCCACCCTTGGTGTTGCACTATTGACCACGCTCACCTATGGCATGAACACCTCAACGGCCATGATTGCCTTGATGGGTATCTATGTTGGAGGTGTCTACGGTGGATCATACACGGCAATCTTGGTAAATATCCCGGGTACAGCTGCTTCGGCGGCTACAGCAATGGATGGGTATCCATTAGCTTGCAAAGGGTTTGCAGGAAGAGCCTTGGGACTCACTACCACTGCCTCAGCCATTGGAACATTCATCGGCATGTTCTTTGTGATCACCCTGTCTCCGGTAATCTCTGAGCTGGCACTGCAGTTCACTTCCTTTGAGTTTTTCCTTCTTGCACTTTTCGGCATTATCATCAGTGGGTCACTCACAAGCCCTGATCTTGTCTACAAGGGATGGATAGCAGGATTCCTTGGATTGTTTCTATCAGTAATTGGACGTGACAGTCTGCAAGTGTACCCAAGATTCACCTTTGGCATTTCTCAACTTGATAGTGGTATTGAAGTAGTACCTGTGCTTATAGGTGCATTTGGAATACCTCAAATCATGAGCGTTCTCAAGGACAATTTTTCAGTTACCGGGATGAAAAGCATCGGAAAGATCCTTCCGGACTTCAAGACCATCTTCAAGCATATACCCGTTATTCTCCGGTCAAGCTTGATCGGTGTTGGAATCGGATCTGTACCGGGAATTGGCGAGGATATTGCAGGTTGGGTCTCTTATGGAACAGCGAAAAGAGCCTCAAAACATCCTGAGGAATATGGTAACGGATCGGTAGAAGCAGTTATCTGTACGGAAACAGCAAATAATGCATGTATTGGTGGAGCGATGATTCCCTTGCTGAGCCTTGGTGTCCCTGGAAGTCCACCTGCAGCAATGCTCCTTGGAGCCTTGATGCTTCATGGTGTTAACCCTGGCCCCATGCTTACCTTTGAAAACCCAGAATTCATACCCAACATCACCGCTATTCTTTTGCTTGCATCAGTAGCTATGTGGATATGTGGAATGCTGCTTGCCAAGCAGTTTGTAAAAGTACTGAGAATCCCAACCTCGATTTTTATGCCGATTATTGGACTTCTCTGCATTATTGGCTCCTACGCAATAGGCTTGAATGAGTTCAATCTTTACTTGATGCTCATCGTAGGTGTTATTGCATATATTCTTACAGAACAGGGATATCCTATCGCTCCCTTGGTAATTGGTGTAATACTTGGCCCCATGTGTGATGAGAACCTAAGACGTGCTTTGATGGTATCACAGGGAAGCTTTGCTCCAATTTTCCAGCGACCTGTAGCGCTTATCCTCTTCTTGGTTATCGTTGCTACTATTCTCAGTAGTACGGGGATGTTCGCAAAAGTAAAAGAGAAGTTTTCAAAGAAATAGAGTGTATACAGGCAAAGTCTAATCAAGATAGAGAGGATACGTATGGAAAAAATTGTGGTTTTGGATGGATTTACCTTGAATCCAGGAGATATGAGCTGGGAAGCATTTGAGGATCTGGGGCAACTTTGTGTGTATGAAAGAACTGACGAAGATTGCATCGTCGAGAGAGCACAAGACGCTACTTATTTACTCACCAATAAAACCCCTATCACGGCTAAAACACTTGATAAACTTCCTTCACTGAAGTACATCGGTGTTCTGGCAACAGGTTTTAATGTTGTTGACGTACAAGCTGCTGCTGAGAGAGGAATTACTGTCACTAATATTCCTACCTATGGCACCCGTTCAGTGGCCCAGATGGTATTTGCCCACCTATTGCATCTCACCCAGCATGTTGCTGAACATGCTGAGGGTGTTGCGAAGGGCAAATGGCAGGCATGCCCTGATTTCTGCTACTGGGAGTACCCCCTCATAGAACTAGAGGGCAAGACATTGGGCCTTGTTGGCTACGGAAGAATCGGGAAAGCAACAGCACAGATAGCCCGCTCTTTCGGGATGCATGTTGTATCCTATGATCCATTCATCTCTGCACCAGATGAAGAAACAGGTGTTGATTTTGTTGATCTCGATACATTGCTTTCGTCCTCGGATGTCATCAGCTTACACTGCCCACTTACAGAGCAAAACAAGGAGTTTCTGAACAAAGAGAAAATTTCGATCATGAAACAAGGTAGTTTCTTAATCAATACCAGCAGAGGCCCTCTTGTTTGTGAACAGGATCTGGCTGATGCACTCAATAGCGGACATATCGCTGGTGCTGGTTTGGATGTGGTTTCGACAGAGCCAATCAAGGCAAACAATCCATTGCTTACGGCAAAGAACTGCTACATCACTCCCCATATTTCCTGGGCAACAGAAAGTGCAAGAAAACGTCTGATGGGTCTGGCTGCAGATAATCTAAAGGCATTCATGGAAGGCAATCCGAAGAATATCGTATCATAGTCAATCACAGTACAACATCATGGAGAGTGCAACACATGTTATGCTCTCCATTTTTTTGTACAGTGCGGTGGTTTTTCTGAAGAAAAACTCACCCCACAAAATCTTCCCTGTATGGAGTGAATACATCCAGAACCAATCCCTTCTCCAGGCAGGTGGTCCCATGCTTTACATTTGGTTCAAAGACAAGGGTATCTCCCTTTGAAACCTCTACAGGCTTTCCATCAATGGTAAAGGTGAAAGAGCCATCTAATACATAGGTCAACTGGGTATGGGGATGGGAGTGAACGGAACCAACTCCACCTGCTTCAAAGTGGACTTCCACTGCCATGATTGTCTCATTGTAGGAGAGAATCTTCCGCTTCACCCCCTCGGCAACTACTTCAAATGTATTTTGTTTTGAACTCATAATTGACTCCTTTCTTGCTAGTATGCTGGAGCAATACAGTGAATGCAACTATGATTAGGTCATCTTATTACGAGAGAATGCTTGAAGAACTATGTTGATCCTTACTCCCCAAGGGGAATATATCGGGTGAATTTCCCACAAGTCTGTTGCGTGAGTTGTCAACTAGCCTAGCACCTTGGGCGGCTAATCTTTTGTTGTCTTCAGCCCGACGATTCCTCCAGCACAAATGGAACCTTGCTTTAGCATGGTGAGAATGCGCACTTCTCCGCATTCAGAGACTCCCCATCGCTATCCTCATGATATTCATGTTCTGGGTATACGTGCCTTCTTCATTGCTACAGGAGAGACGGAGAACAACAATTATACTCGGTACACGGTGAGATGCTCAATATGTCTCAACGGATTAAGCTCCTCTTCCTGTACGCCTGTATCAGTGATGATGATGTCGAAATCCTCAACATCCGCGTAGTGTCCGGTCCTCACCACCCCGAACTTCGAGGAGTCGGCTACAAGGATACGCATACTTGCAGAGTGCAACGCCGTCTGCTTGGTTGTCCGCTCGAAGAAGTTGGAACAGGTCACCCCAAGCTCGACATTGACACCGCTGGCGGTGATGAAGGTCTTGTTTGCCCGGTTCTGTTTCAAAAGTTGCAACCCTTCGTTACTCTCCAGTACCATGGAACTCTGATGGAAATACCCACCAGTTACAATCAATGAGCAATTCTTCTTGCTCGATACAACAGTAGCGATATTCAGCGCATAGCAGATGACAGTAAGGGGAATATCTTCAGGTAAGAGCTCAGCGATCAACTCACCGGTTGACCCTGCGTCTATGATAATGATGTCATCAGATTCTATCAATGAGACCGCTTTCTGTGCAATTCGTAGCTTCTCAGCGTACATGGTGGTCTTCGCCTGCCCGATACTGTACCTGTCGGAGTGTTCGGTCTCTTCCTCTCTATAAATCACACCACCATGAATCACCCTCAAGGAATCGAACTCAGAGAGTGTGTTCAAATCCCTACGTACTGTCATATGGGAGACACCCAACATATCTGCAATCTCTTGGATTGTTGAAGACTTGTGCATGCGGACAAATGCTTGCATTTTTTTCATCCGTTCATCTCGCGTCATCCCATGCATCTCCTTTGTGTGTGTCCACTACTTGGTACTATAATATCAAATTAATGTTAATTGTGCGACATTTTTCTCAATTAATATTGGTAACTCATATGGTTATTTTTGAAGTAAATTATTTATTCTATATATATAAAGTAGTTAAATATTTTTTAAATTTATTGACAAATGTTAATACTAGGTATAATATTAACATAATTGTTAATTATTTAACATTTCAAATTAGTTTCACCCAAAGGGGACCTTAATGGAAGATAGCAGAATCAAGAAGTCATACAAGCAGATGGTTGTCGACGCAGGGAATACCATGGTGGCAATGGGCCTTACCGTGGGGACATGGGGAAACATCAGTGTCCGCGACACGGAGACAGGACTGATATACATCAAACCCAGCGGCATGCCGTATAACCAGATACAAGAAGATGACATAGTGGTCATGAACAAGAACATGGAGATTGTATGGGGACATAGAAAACCCTCCATCGAGTACCACTTCCACATCAGCATTATGAACGCACGAAGCGATGTGAACGCCGTCATCCACACCCACCCTGTCTACTCAAGTGCCTTCGGGGTCACCAGGCAGGATATTCCGGGAATCAGTGAGGATTTTGTCCAACTGGTTGGTGACAAGATCATCAATGCAGACTACTCACTACCCGGCACCCCGGAACTTGCCGGCAACGTGGTGAAGGCATTGGGGGACAGAAATGCCGTACTGGTTCCAAACCATGGCACCATCTGCGTAGGGACAGACATACCCATGGCTCTGAAAGTATGCCACGTGGTAGAAAAATCAGCCCATACCTTCATCCTGGCCAAGATTCTGGGCGACCCTCAGGTTATCAGTACCGAGGATATGCGGGCAATGCAAGACTTTGCACGCAACCACTACGGGCAGGACAAGTAACGGAGATTGTCCCGGCATATGCTGGGAAACAATAAGGAGGATATGTATGTACAAGAGTATGAGACTGGGGATCCTAGTCGTTCTGGTAGTACTCTTCGCTACTCCAATGGCATTTTCGCAAGGACAGAAAGCTGTAGCGGATGATGCATTTGAAGTGGTAACAGTCGTGAAAATCACAGGAATACCTTGGTTCAACCGACTGGAAGAGGGTGTAGTGCAAGCCAAGGAGGAATTAGGCTTGAATGCATACCAGATTGGCCCCTCTGACGCTGACCCTGCACAGCAGGTGAAGATGGTCGAGGACCTGATCAGCAAGAATGTAGATGCCATCTGTATCACACCAAATGATGCAACGGCACTTGAACCCGTGTTCAAGAAAGCAAGGGACCAGGGAATTCTGATCCTCACCCATGAATCCCCTGACCAGGCAGGCAAGGATGTCGATATTGAATTGATCGACAACATTGCCTTTGCCCGAAGGACCTGGGATATGCTGGTAGAAGGAATGGGAACATCTGGGAAGTATGCAATCTTCGTCGGCGGGCTCACCGTACCATTGCACAATCTTTGGGCTGATGAAGGTATTAAGTACGCACAGGAAAAATACCCCGACCTGGAATTGGTAACCAGCAGGATTCCCTGTGGAGAAGACCAGGAACTGGCCAAACAGAAAACTCTGGAGTTGCTCAAGACCTATCCCGACCTTGATGGTATCGTTGGATTTGGAAGCTTGGGACCTCCGGGAGCAGCGCAGGCACTGAAGGAAAAAGGATTGGCAGGAAAGGTTACCGTTGTCGGTACCGTCATTCCTGGGCATGCAGCACCCTATCTCAAGGAAGGATCACTCACAAAGGGCATCCTCTGGGATCCAAAGGATGCAGGTTTCGCATTGAATTGGGTGGCAAAGTACCTTCTCGAGGGAAATAAGCTGGCTGATTTAAAGGAAATACCTGGTATCGGAGCTGTTGCTGTTGAGGGTGATGTGATCATGGTGAATGCCATGGTGGATATTACCAAGGATAATGTCGATAGTTATGGATTCTAACCTATAGTTTTTCACAGCTCCGGAATAGTATGAAAGTGGTGTTCCGGAGCTTTCTTTGTATGAATGGCTAGACCAACAAATGAGTGGGATTATGGAAAATCAGTTTCTCTCAATGCAGCACATCAATAAACGCTACGCGGGGGTACAGGCCTTGCATGATATAGACTTCTCCATCAGGGAAGGAGAGATACATTGCTTGGCAGGCACCAACGGATCGGGCAAGTCCACACTGGTGAAAATCATTAGCGGTGTAGAGCAACCTGATGAGGGTTCTCTAATCACCATTGACGGGAATGCATGCCATCATCTTTCAAGGATGGATGCACTTCGCTATGGAATTCAGGTAATCTACCAAGATCTGTCTCTGTTCCCGAACCTCTCCGTCAAGGAAAATATTTCCATGGGGGAGACTATGGCGGCAAAGAGTCATTTCATCTCTTGGAAGGGAAACCATGAGATCGCCCTCAATGCAATGAAAAAAATCGGCGTCACACTCCCCCTGGATACCACGGTGGCCGATCTTACCATGGCTGACCAGCAACTGGTTGCTATCAGCAGGGCCTTGACCCGGGATGTACGCTTGCTGATACTCGATGAACCAACCACGGCTCTCACCAAGAAAGAGGTTAATGCACTGCTTGCGGTGATCAAGGACCTGAAAAAGAAAGGGATTGCCACTCTGTTCATCAGCCATAAACTCAATGAACTGATCGAGGTAGCAGACCGGGTAACCATACTTCGTGATGGGGAAAAAACAGGGTGTTTCCCCAGCTCTGAGCTCGATGACAAAAAGATCGAGTTCCACATGACTGGAGCAAATACCTCCTATACACCCTACCATGTATCACTCGCCTCATCAGGGCAACCTCTACTGCAGTGCTCTCAGCTACAGAAAGAGCATAACTTTGCAGATATAGACCTGACGGTGTACCCAGGAGAGATAGTCGGTATTACCGGCCTCCTGGGATCCGGCCGAACCGAACTTGCCTTGGCCCTGTTCGGCTTGAATCCCCCGACCAGTGGAACGTGTTACCTGAACGGAAAAAAACTCAACCTGAACTCAGTGGGGGATGTGGTGGATGCGGGAGTGGCCTACGTTCCAGAGAACCGCCTAGTCGAAGGATTGATCCTTGAACAATCCATCGCAAAGAACATAGTGATGACCATCCTGGATGACCATCTCACAAAGTTTGGTCTTCTGGATGAGAAAAGACTGCAAGAGAGCGTGGCAGCGCTGGTCGATGAGCTTGGCATAAAAATCCCTTCTGCCGAGTCTGCTGTGAGGACCCTCTCAGGGGGAAACCAGCAGCGTGTAGTTCTCGCAAAATGGATCGCTACCGCTCCCAAGCTGTTCATCCTGGACAATCCAACGGTAGGGATCGATGTTGCGGCAAAGTCGAGCATCCACACCATTATCAAGGAGCTTGCAAGAGATGGTATGGGAATCATGATAATCAGTGATGAGATACCGGAGGTTCTCTACAACTGCAACCGCGTATTGGTTATGAATCGGGGTCGAATCATCGGGGAATTCGAATCATCCAGGACGACGGAGGACGAGATGCAATCGTTCATCGACTCCCATGCTGTATGATGAGGTGAAGCTATGAAACAATTGCTTAAGCGGCATGAGACCTATGTATTGGCTATCATAATCATATTTAGTCTCATTATTACCAGTATCAACCCAAACTTCCTGACACTTGAGAATATGTTTGACCTGCTCAAGAGCAATGCATTCATTGGGATCTTGGCGATCGGGGTTCTCTTTGTCCTCATATCCGGGGGAATCGACATCTCCTTCGCCGCGACCGCTACAATCGCTGAATACCTGACGGTGATTGTCTGCCTGAAGATCGGTGGATCTATGATATTCGCATTCCTCATGGCTATCTTTATCGGAATCTTGCTCGGAGCGATCAACGGATATTTGATAGACCGTTTCTCCATCCCCCCAATCATCACGACCATCGCGACCATGAATCTCTACTATGGTCTCCTTATCGTCTTCTCCAAGGGGAAGTGGCTCTATACCTTGCCCCCATATTTCCGCTCCTTTGCCGACATCCGTGTCCTGACCCTTTACACGAAGGACGGTCTGCCCTACGGAATCTCCATCATCACGGTCATCTGGTTCGCTCTCATGGTGCTTGCAAGCCTCCTTTTGATCTATACAAGACTTGGAAGGAGCATCTACGCCATCGGAGGGGATGTAATCTCCGCACAGCGGGTCGGCATCCGTGTCCGTTTCATGCGTATATTCGTATATGCATTCATGGGTGCGATGGCAGCCATCGCAGGGATTGTCCAGGCGCTTCTGGTCCAGACTGTTGCCCCGAACTCAATCGTGGGAAAAGAACTGAACGTCATAGCTGCCGTAGTACTGGGAGGAGCGAGTCTCGCGGGAGGTGTCGGCACTGTGTTTGGCATGTTCCTCGGGGTCATGCTCCTAGCCATCGTACAGAACGGCATGACACTCATGAAGATTCCAGCTGTCTGGTACGATGTGTTTGTGGGATTGGTCATCATCATAAGCGTTGGATTCAGTTCCTGGAAGGCTAAAAAGAGCAAGGTCACCTCCCTCATCGATGTACAGGAACAATCACCACAAGAAAAACTGAGTGTACAGGGAGGCATCTCATGAAGCTACCAAGGATAAAGAAGAATGAAACAACCGTATTACTTGTCATAATGGTCCTGGTTGCCTTGATCATGATTGTGATGAATTCTGGCATGTTCCTTACCTACAACAATCTCAAGGGTATGGCATTCCAGCTTCCTGAACTTGGAATCCTGACCTTGGGCATGATGGTGGTCATGATCACTGGAGGCATCAACCTCTCCATCATTGCAACGGCCAACATGGCGGGTATAAGTGCTGCCTTGATCCTCAAAGCAATGGAGGGATCCCCTACCATGGGCATTCTCACTGCAATGCTGGTTTGCCTCCTCGTCTCGGGAAGTATCGGCCTCTTCAACGGATTTCTGGTTGCCTATGTAGGCATCACTCCGATACTTGCCACGCTAGGCACTATGACACTGTTCAATGGCGTTGCAATCGTGGTCACCGAGGGCTATGTAATCTCGGGATTTTCCCCTGCTGTCCTCTTCATCGGAAATGGGAGCGTATGGGGAATCCCCTTCCCCTTGCTGATATTCATAGGCTGTGCAATTGCAATGTCAGTACTGCTGAGAAAAACCCGGACGGGCTTCAGTATGTATATGATTGGCTCAAATTCCATGGCAACAAAATTCTCCGGAATTCACAACAATGCGGTATTGATGCGAACCTATCTGGTCTCAGGCCTATGCTCCGGAGTTGCAGCATTGGTCATGATCAGCCGATTCAACTCAGCAAAATCAGGGTATGGAAACTCATACCTGCTGGTTACCATCCTGGCGGCAGTACTGGGCGGGGTAAGCAGTGACGGGGGGTTCGGCAGGGTCTCCGGGGTTGTTGTCTCCCTGGTTACATTACAGCTCCTCTCCAGTGGATTCAATCTACTTCGGGTCAGTTCTTTCCTTACAACAGCCATCTGGGGTTTTGTCATGATTACCGTCATGATCATCAACAACATCATCGATACAAAAGTGAAACGGGTATGACGATGAACAAGAAGATACAACGTTATGTAGGTTTTGATTGCGGAAACTCATCAGTGAGAACAGTGGTAGGTACCTTTGATGGGTCCCATATCTCCTTGGAAGTGATCAGCCAGGTACCAAACAGGGAGTTCAAGGGGATCAAGTACGAGCACTGGGATATCCTTTCCATATTCCATGAGATGTTGAAGGGCTTGAAACTGGCGTGCGATACCTATGAGGAAATCTACTCTTTCGGAATCTCAACCTGGGGGATCGACTTTGGGTTGCTGGGGAAGTCAAAGGAGCTCCTGGGAAACCCACTGTGCTATAGGAATATTCTGGGATCAGAAGGACTAGCCAGCAGGACAAAGGAAGAGCTTTGGAAACTGTTCCATGCCACCGGGATCCTCAACCTCCCCATGAACAGCCTCTACCAACTGCTGGGCATCAGGCAATCCCTCCCTGAGTACTATGAAGAGGCAAGAACACTCCTCTTGATCCCTGATCTCCTAAACTACCTGTTTACCGGAGAGATGAACAGTGAGGTCTCCATTGCAAGCACGACACAGTTGCTGGACATGAGAACACGCACCTATTGCGATGCAGTGTTCACCATGACAGACATCAATAAACAGTTGTTCGTCCCGCTCATTGCCCATACGAAGCCAAGGGGAAGAATTTCCAAGGAGATAGCTGAGCTGTATCATATTCCCAGACTCACAGCTATCTCCGTTCCTTCCCACGATACTGCATCAGCGGTGGTATCGGTACCCTCACAAGAAGAAGACTTTGCTTTTATCAGCAGCGGTACCTGGTCGCTCATCGGTACGGAGAAGGCTGAGCCGATCATCAATGAGATGGTTGCAGAGGCAGGTTTCTCCAATGAGGGAGGAGTCTTTGACACAGTCACCTTCCTGAAGAATTCCTGTGGGATGCATATTCTTCACAATGTGAAGCGAGAAATGGAATTCAATGGAAACCGGCACTACACATGGAATGAAATTGTACAGCTTTCGATGCCCGCCCTTGAGAGGGGGAATGTACCTATCTTCGATGTGAATGCAGACCTGTTGTATCATCCTGAATCGATGATTAATGCAATCAAGCAACTCACCGGGATTGAGGATATCGGAGAGCTGCTGGCATCCGCATATCGTTCATTGGCGGTGAGCTACAAGCAAGCGATTGAAGACCTGCAGAAGATCACCGGGAAAACCTACAAAAGCATCCACATCATAGGGGGTGGCTCACGAAACGACCATCTCAACCAGATGACAGCAGATCTTACGGGGAAGACGGTATTCAGCGGCCCGGAGGAGGCAACAAGCCTCGGGGTGATTGCCATGCAGGTCTTGCATGACCACAGTGAACTGACACTGAAGGATATGAGGCGTATCATCAGCAATTCTGTGCAGATTGGAACGTTCAAGCCAAGGCAAAAGGAAAAGGCGTAGCAGAACAAGTTTCACCTGCAACTATCCCACATTCCTTTTGCTTTGTATCCACACTCAGCCCCTTCCCGGCCTGCATGCAGAAGGGGCTGAATTAACGCAAGGAGGAGTGGGCAATCTTGCCAATAACCGTCTCTTTGTGTTGGCCTTTACTCCCCAAGGGGAATATATCGAGTGAATTTCCCACAATTCTGTTGCGTGAGTTGTCCTTCAGCACATAGCTCCTTGAGCAGCCTAAATGCTTTTGTTGTCTTCAGCCCGACAAGGTCCTCCACTTCTTTCCTGGAAATGGAACCTCTTGCTTTAGCATGGTAGAGAATGGATGCCTTCTCCGCATTCAGAGACTCTCCAACGCTATCCTCATGATATTCATGTTTCTGGGTATACGTGCCTTCTTCATTGCTATTTGGGAGGACACAGGAGAATGCACCTTCAGCAGCTTTAAATTCGGGTTTTCTTAGATATTCCTTATACAGATGCATGATCTTTCGGATACCTGTCCCATAACTTTCCACTAACTGTAGACGATAAAAAACTGAAGCCAAATTCGGGTTTCTCGACTGAGAAACTCCCATTGTTATTGCCTCCATGGAGAGGCCTCTCACCAAACCTCCAAGAGAAATAAATTCAATACGATCATCAAATACGTTGATAATCGTACTTCCTGAAAAAAGATAGTCACGATGAATAATGCTGTTCAATAGTGCTTCACGAATAGCTTCTTGTGGATAATCTAAGGTATCTTCTCGCAATAGCCCGTTGAATCGTGCTTTTGTTTTATTGTAAGTAGCAAGAAATCTATACACATCTGAAAGCTGTTTCAGAACAGATCCAGAAAATTCTTTCCTATCGCGAAAGACTGCAGAATCCCGACCCTGAAATACAGCCACCTTACAGGTATACGAACATTGATCGGAAAGCAACATAGCAAGATTGGTAAAAAGTTTATCCGAGCCTATCATTTTCAGGGTTTCCATCTGGGCTGAACCAAAGGCAATTTGTCGCTTATCCATCTCCTCTTTCAAAGTTATGAATGTTAAATCTTGTTCCAAGCTTCTGCATGCTTCAAACGAAGTTCCTGATGTCTCCAGAAGCAGACTTCGAATACCACTTTCATTCATAGGAACACATGCATTACCGAGCCGGGTGTAGACACCACCTGGCTTGAGACCAATTCTAGCAAGATAGTACGGGCGTTCAGTTCCTACCAGTACGGATGCCCTGACAACCCGTCTCTCTTCCAACGTGACTATCCTGAGAGATATAAATGGAGATGCATCGGGAAGAATGGCATCATGAATCAAGCTGGACAAACGCTTGGATGTATCATCTGCATCATGAACACCACAGACATTTCCATTGTCTTGTATCCCAATAAAGAGATCACCGCCCTCGGTATTAAGAAAGGCAACCAATGTTTAACAACTGAAGGAGGGATTCTCTGGGATCCCCTATCAAGTTCTTTGGATTCAATATCAATATTTTCAATGGTAGTCATGCTTGCACTTCCTTTCTTTCTTTCTTACTTTCCATTATAAGCAGAAAGAAAAGAAAGCCAAATAGATTCCACCTCATGAGACATTTGCTACCTTACCAATCAGAGCTACTATAAAATTCCTAGATTCTGGGCCTCGGCAACCGCTTCCGTTCGAGTGCTTACCTGCAACTTTTCATAGATCTTGGAGGCATGCCACTTCACTGTTCGTTCGGTTATGTGCATCATCCCTGCTATCTCCTTGTTCATATAGCCCTTTCCGATCAGCTCCAGGACCTCTTGCTCACGGTCAGTCAGGAGTTGCTCCTTTGCTTCTTGTTTGACTCCATATAATTCCTGCAAGACAGAAATATGCTTCTCATTGATCTGGCTTCTTGAAAGATCCACTTGTTGAGATTCATAGACACCAAATTCGATTGAGAGGATCATCGAGAGCAACAAACGATGCTTCTTCTTGAGTTCTGATTGCAAGGAAGCATAGAGAGCCACAGCTTTCTCCTGTTGTCCGGTAATCTGGTAGTACCCAAGCACTTGTCGTTCTTCCAACACAAAGAGGTCAAAAAGGGTATCCTGTTGTACTTCCTTCTCCTGGTGCTTATGTACCCACATTTCCAACGCAGGAATGTCACCAACACGTCTCTGTGCCATGGCATACATCACCTCTATGAAACGGTCATCTATAGAAGTGACATCGTACTCATAGGCTTGCTTACCTGCATCGCGAAGCAGCCGCACTGCTTCCTCATGACGACTACTCACTATATAGAACTCAACAAGTGCAAGTTGTGCATGGAGAGAGAGATAGAATGAATATCCCTTTGCAGAGGCAAGTCCTCGTAACAGATACTCCTCTGCATCCTCTCTCATCCCTGAATAAAGAGAGAGCAACCCCTTACCTATCCAAGCCATGCTGCAGGAAGTGGCATACCCTGCTTTCTCTTCAAATCCTAATCTCAGCGCTTCATCAAAGGATTGCCTTGCTTGTTCAAACAACAAGAGTTCGAGTTGGATGGATCCTATTTGCCCAAGCAACACGATGGAAAGTGCATCGTATTGCTTGACCCCAATGGTTCGTAGCGTCTCCTGTAGATGGTGATAGACTTGTTCAAGATCTTCCTCCGGCCCAAGAGGCAAGGAAGCGATGAATACGCTGATAAGTGGACGGAGATACGTCAGTTCATCAGGAAGCTTGCTCAACAGTTTTTCAGCATGATAGAAATCGCGTTGGAGCAAGAAGTCTATCCCATCAAGGATGGACAGAAGGTCAACCTCCTGCATTTTCTTCCTTAGCTTGGATGACTGTATCCTGGCAATTCTGTCCATCACATGCTTTGCAGTCCATCCCTTGCGGATTCCACTGAGAATCTCTAGCAACAACAATGATGCATACTGCTCTACAGCAGCTTGGGGTAGTTGCTCAATTGCATCGGTGACGAAATCCAGATACCCATTTGACAACAATGTTGCACAGTATTCATCGAGAAGACTGGCTACCAAGTCATAGTCTTCAATTCCAAGGGCCATCGCTATCGCTTCCCGATATAATGATGTTGCAAGAAGATCTGCAACTGCCTGTGCCACGGCATGCTCAATTCTTCTGTTCTTCCCTGCTTTCAAGCGATTGAGCACAAAGGAACGGAAAAGAGGGTGAATGAGAACCTCTCCAACACCTGTCATTTCGACAAAAAGAGATTTCTCGACTAGAAGCATTACCCCTGTCTTGAGGTTCTCTTGTTCCTTCCCAAGAAAAAAAGCTCCAAGCAAGGCAGCATACGCGAGTGCTGTCTCCGCTTTCTTTGGAACCTCATCCCATATGGGGAGGAAATACGAATCAAGCTCACGGATTCTCCCTTCCACCTGTGCACAGTGTTGAATCGCCCCTTTGGCAAAACAGGCATTGAGCAACAGTGGGGATCCCCAAGTGTTCTCAATCATGAGCGCAAGAGCCTCGTCATCGATATCATCTGCAAAGTATGCAGCTAAACGTCTTCCTTCCTCCTGCGTGAAGGCAAGATCATCCCTGGTGATTTGCAACACTGCATCGCGATGCATTGAGGCTTTTGGAAAAACAGCAACATCTGTTCCAATAAGTATAAGATGCACCGTTTCAGGAAGATAGGCTGCAAGAAAGGATAACCAGGAAGTAATGTGCTTATGGTTCAGAAACTCAACAGCATCAAATACAAGGTACCGTGGTTCACTGATTCCACCCAGAAGCTCAACCATTCGGCTGATCTGGACATCAGCTGGTTCATCACTCTCTGTAACATGTGGAAGCAGGGAAATAAGCATCTGGTTCACACGGGAGGCAAATGCTTTAGGATTATTATCTTCTGGAGTGCATTGTATGTATGCATAACTGCATGCCCCTGAAGCAAGGAATCGGGCTATTGCTGTTGTTTTTCCATACCCATGGGGTGCATGAACCAGAGTAGTCTGGTAATGCAGGGAGAGCGCAAGCTTCTCATCCAATCGAGGTCTTTCCACCAAAGCGCTTCGTGAGACTGAAGAGCGTGTTGCTTTGGTCGATTCATTCTCTTTCATATGGTATGTAAGTATAGTTTGAAACCTCTGTTGTGGCAACAAACCGTTACTGTACCACAACTGTACCTTCGTACAGTACCTCGATAAGGCTCTCAATGATACGTTTCAAGCACAAAACAAGACCAAACGTACTTGGAGGTACACATGGACAAATTTAAACGGACCCAAGATTGGGTAATTGCAGTTCTGGGATTGTATGCGGCATTTTCTCCGCTCTTCTACGCCTACTCAGGCAATTCTGGTTTCAGTGTCGCGATTGCAATTGCAATTCTGGTATGTGCAGTGATCGCGTTGTCAGTTCCTGACTCAAAGCCAGTTCAATGGATTCTCATCGTGGCGAGCGTATTGTTGTTCATCGTCCCCTGGATTTCTTCCATCGCTGGATGGGCAGCATGGAACCTTCGCATCGTGTCCATCATCATGCTTCTCCTAGAGGCAAAAACGATAAAGACGATTGCGTAGCATTCACGAACAACTAGTATGAAACACAGGAGAGAAAGCCAATTTACTGGTTTTCTCTCCACCTAGGAAAAATCCATGAAATCAATTCCCGAGAACGTACTGAGAGCAGGCCTGCGACTTGTATATGCAGACCCAGAGAAAAATCTTCCCAAACTGGTGAACTGGGCACAGCCCATAGCAGCAGCAACGGGAAGAATACAAGAAAACCAATGGAAGATGATCAAACGCATCACACAAGACCCCTCATCAGGGGGATACGGCTTGATCATGAGGATCATCCACCAGACAGACCACGAGGTGCTAGAGAAAATAGTCATGAACTTTGTTTTCAATGCTGCTTGGTTCGGAGCTGAACAGTTGGAGAAAAACCGCACAGAGATGGATATGAATATCCCTTGGGCAATCCTGATGGATCCGACATCTAGCTGCAACCTTTCCTGTACAGGATGCTGGGCTGCCGAGTACAAGAAAACTGATGCGCTCTCCTTCCAGACCTT
This sequence comes from Sphaerochaeta sp., assembly GCA_018399495.1. Classification (GTDB taxonomy): domain Bacteria; phylum Spirochaetota; class Spirochaetia; order Sphaerochaetales; family Sphaerochaetaceae; genus Sphaerochaeta. The sequence continues at coordinate 19,667 of JAGYOG010000020.1, read as the reverse complement.
GGATCGCATCATTACTGAAGGAAAGAACCTGGGCATCTATGCATATCTCTTCTCCGGTGGTGAACCATTGATTCGTAAACATGACCTGATAAAGCTTGCCCGCAAACACAACGACGCAATCTTTGCTGCCTTTACCAATGCAACATTGATCGACCCTGAATTTGCGGAAGACCTACTGAGTGTGAAAAACTTCATCCCAATAATCAGCATCGAGGGAACACAGGAAATGACCGACGCAAGAAGGGGAAGTGGGGTTTGGAAGAAATGTATCCAGGCAATGGACATCTTACGTGAACGGAGCTTGCCCTTTGGATTCTCTACCTGCTACCACGCACATAATACAGAGTACGTGGGTTCTGATGAGTTCATTGAGTTTATGGAAGCAAAAGGGGCACTCTTTGGATGGTACTTCACCTATATTCCCGTGAAGCAGGTGCCGCCCCCGACTTGGTTGCCTCCACCTCCCAACGAGCTTATACCAAGCGTGTGAGGGAAATGACGCACGCATAATCCGCTCTTGTCCTGGACTTCTGGAATGATGGCAACTATGTGAATGGGATGCATCGCAGGAAGACGATACCTGCACATCAATGCCAATGGTGACATGGAGCCATGTGCGTTCATTCACTATGCCTGTGAATCCATTCATGACAAACCCTTGGAAGCTCTAAGAACTAATGTCTGGCCAGCATATCGGGATCATCAGCTGTATCAATAAACATGTTCCGCCCCTGCTCTATGTTTACTAATCCGAGTTGTTGGTAGATATGGTCAACCAGTCGGGGGCACAAAGCACCCAACCTATCGACTCAGAATCAGTAGAACAGCTCTATACAAGCTTGCAAGCCGATCGTGGCTGACAAATGGAAGCCAGTTGCTGATGAGCTCTGGGAGGAATACCAGAGATAGACACCCAATAACCCTCTCTCTCATCTCTTGGCAGGTACGTTCCATCGCACGTACCTGCCTTTTCTACAAGAAAGGCTTTTCAGCCCAAATTCCCTGCTAAATTATAACTATAATACCAATAATTCTCTGGAATAGTTGTAAAGATATATCATGCCAAGGAATTGACTCTTGCTCAAAACATAGCTACAATAGTAAAAGCTATGAAAAAGCAGGAACACAGCCAAGATCGTTGAAGTTTTCAACAAGAATGCAGGTGTAACATACGTCTATGAGGATACCGCTTACTGGGATAGTGAGAAGAAACAAGGGGCGGCACCGCCGCAAGTGTATCGGCAAGAGGGGACCTGGGGCAAGATCATCTACAACGAGTATTACCTTTCCCGTCAGGAAGCATCCCGGGTCCGAACATCCGCTTCCTGTTGTTTCCAGGACGACGCTCCTTGGCCAGAATCTCATCCTTGACCCCATCATTGCCGTACTGGGCTGGGGAAGGTTCTCACCAAGGTTCCTGGGACCAAGGATGCTGCGTATGTCCTGGAACTTGCAAAATACTCGGTGTGCACCGGGAAGCCTCTCAGTTAAGTGCAGAGTCCTGGCTTGATGAGAGAGATTTTGGATGGGTCCCAGCTTTGCTCCCCAGCGGATCACTGAACTGCTGAGGAGGCTCGGACAAGGATGCCCAGAATACCTTCTTCTTTCGTGATAGAGAGGAACAGGGAGAAGAAGAACCTTCTGTTCGACATCAGCAGTATTTCCAGCCATGCGAAGGACAAACATGTCGAGTGGGGCTACAACCGTGACAAAGGAGAAGGAAGCCCCAGATCAATATAGCCTGCTCAGCCTGTATGCCACCCATCTTCCCCTATGGTTCTCAGAGCTGCCGGGAAGCATGAATGGATTCGATCGTCCTGCAGCAGGTGCTCGAGCAGCTGAAGAAACTGGAGGTCCCCTCCTCGGTGATCATAGGGACAGGGCATTCTGCTCTGTCGACAACATCGCACAACTTACTGACCACGGCCACAGTTCTCATCCCTGTTCCTCAAACGTCACATGGGCACGGGAACTATCGAGAAGCACCGCCATGTGATCCAGCGGCCTGGTACTCATCCCGACCGATGACAAGGATGCCATCATCTATGGCCTGAAGAACATCAGGAAGACCGAACAAGGAAGGATGTGGGCTCACATATACTTCGATGCAGCGAGAAAGGAGCGGGACGTCGCCCGTCTCATGAGAAAGCTGCAGCAATGCATGGTTGAGCTTGAATTACAGCAACCCGATTAAGAACAACCAGTCGTACTACGACCGGTACTTCGAGGTGAAAGAGACCCCGGAAAAGGGGAAGGAAGGTGCTTTCTCAAGGATGAAGTGTCCAGTCGTACATCGATGGGCAGAGCGGGTACTGGGTTCTGTACACCAATGCCGAGAAGGATCCAGCTGAAGCATTGTATGGCTACCGGCAGAAATGACATCGAACTGCTGTTCGACGACATGAAGAACATCATCGACCGCAACAGATTGAGGGTGCATACCGAGCAGGTGATGAAAGGCAGGCTTTTCATCAATTTTCGTCACACTGATCATCCTGACTGCCCTGAAGGAACGAATCGCTGATCCCCGCGAAACAGCGGAAATACTGGAACCACCGTGAGATCCTGGGACAAGGTGGAATAATTCACTGAAGATTCACTACCGGGGGAAATACAAGGATGTGTATACCGTCCCCACGAAGGCTCAGCGGCTCATCTTCGATCTGTTCAGCAAGAGTATTCATGGAAAGGCAAGCTGATGAATGTAGGGGATGAGGATCCGTTCGAGACTGATTCCTCAGCCTCATAAGCTACAAAACTTGGAATTTGGGTTTTCAGCAAGATGGAAAGCATCAGCTGTTTTACCTCACTTCAAACATAATACACAAATATTTGAGATATATTCTCAATTTTATGTTGATTTATACACTATTTGGGTGCATAGTACATACATGGAGGAACTACCACAATGTTATTACAATTCACTTCTCTAATTATAAATCTTTTCACAAAGAGGTGCTACGCTTTCTTGATCTTTCAGCTACTGGCTTGAACTTTCACACCATGTGTGTAACTGGCAGATGAGAAGCATACCTTGTTAAAGTGCAATATTTGGGCAAACGCAAGTGGAAATCAAATGTGGCCAAAGCCTTTTCCTATATGCGACACCTTATAGTTAGTTCTTTCAATATGGGGGTCTTCTGATACAGCGAAACATCTGATGAGTCCTCAAATTTCCCACAACCTCCTCGTTTTGCCTGGACTACACAGAATATGGAGCCTGTTACCTTTGAAGTATATTGTATTATTCCCAGTACCTTAAAAACCTACAACTACGGCTTTTCAGTTGACGAAAAGGGATCGTTGAAGAGTGGTTGAACGAGAAGGCTAAGACTGCAAGAAAAGCAAGATTGTTCTCTATAGATAAGAAGGTGAATAGAGAAAGAAAATGATTTCTCCGGACTTACAAAGACTGATACAAACAACTTGCTTACAGCGTTAGAGCCAGAGGCATTGGTCACTTTGGGTAATAAACTAAAGGTGAAGAGCGTTAAACAATCGCACAATGGTTCTACCTATGTGAAACCACTGACTATGGAGACCCTGGCGAAAACTTTTCCTTTGCCAGACTCCCAATCAACTTTAGAGAAAGGAAATCCAAGATCGAGTACTACAATTCTTTGCCTCATTCGATGAATCAATAAAAGGGTTCAAAATTGAAGAACTTCCTTCAGAAGAAGATGACTCTCCAAAACGTATTCATATTGAATCATTACACCAAGCAGTTGATAGTGATGATTTAATCGGAATCGGGCTACAACAGGAGAGCGTTGGTACCATTAAAATGTTTTCTCTCTACCCTGTTCTCATGAATGTTTTGGAACATGGGACGGTTCTCTTTGTCGATGAATTAAATTCCAGATTACATCCATTGCTTCTTGTCCGTATCTCGCGATTATTTCTAGATTCAGCACCAATCCAAATCATGCTCAGTTAATCTTCACAACACATGATACGTGGCATCTTTCAAACAAGAGCCCATGACGATCTGGTTTACTGCAAAAGCACAGTGGGAGAAAATCTCTACTCTCTCGCGGACTTCAAACCGGATGCGGCACCAAGATTCGTAAAGATGTGAGCATTATGAAAAGAATTATCTCCTCGGGAAATATGGTGCCATTCCATCGTTGGAATAGCAATCAAGATAATCTTTCCGATTTCAAGGTGGCTGAGGGGAATCAGCCCCTATGAGTAAGAAACAGCATGATGGCAAGAGTGAGTCCCTTCTACAGAGATTGTTCCAGCCAAGAAATGGCACTGGGGTAGCAAAGGAAACAATCTGCTCGATCACAGAATCTTTCACTGTTAAAAAGCTTGTAGTACTACAACACAAGCATGGTACAATAGGCGAAGTATCTGATACTCAGAATATTCTCAAGTTATATCTTTTTAATGCTTTTTGGATATGTTTTTTGCTCGAGATATATTGTTATTTTTTAAATATATTCACACTAAATGGTTCAATACGATTGCAATAAGGAAGATAATGATGAAAATAAAAGCATACATTGGAGGATTTAAAAATCTAAACAGACACGACTGAGTTTAATCGTATAACAGCGCTGATTTCTCCGAATAATTATGGCAAGTCCAATATCCTCCAAGGAATTGACTTGCTTTATCATTCTTGGAGGCTGGTGAGAAAAGCCGTAAGAAGATGACATCATGGGTAAAAGGAATACCTCTGAATCCGTATTCCTGCAGCCGACCCTTTTCTATTTGAGGTTGAGTTCCATGAACCTTCTTTGGGTGAGTATCAATACATGTACGGTATGGATTTTCTTCACCCGGTTCCGCATGATGCTTCTGGGCAACGGATTGTCGATGAATGGTTGGAAATGAGAGAAACCGAGAGCGTAAAATATACAAAATACCTGAAGAGAAATGAAGGACGTTATCGAAAAGCGAAATCCACAAATGCTTTTAGAAATATCATTTTAGGCTTTCCATATCAGCTTGTTGTTGATACCTTGTCCTCTATTGATGACATTGCCTATGCCTCAGCGCTCAGCTTGGATAAAACATTCTCCTTATTACTGGTATTCCTGATATGGATAGTCACTTGAAATGAGTGATTCATATGACTCCCTCTCTGACATAAATATATCCAATTACTTCAATGCCTTCCACATGTGATAGATTTGCATTATTTTAAAAAAAGAGTACGTTACACTTGATCTGAAATAAGATGATATCGAGGTGAAAAATTTGATCCACTGATGAGTTGTTTGAAAATGCATGCAATGGAAAACGAAGTGAAGTATACTACCAATGCAGTCACCCTCCAAATGGAAGAATGAGATTCAGAAAATCTTTGTAACGTACAAGCATATGAATCAACCACTTGATATCACTATGTTGTCAGCAGGGACAAAGCGGCTATTCTGGATTATGGCTCATCCTATTCTCCAGCAATTCGACTACTCACGTTATAGGCATTGAAGAACTGGAGACCAGTATCCATCCAAGACTCATGAAGCAAACCCTGGAACTAAACGAGTATCTAGGAGACATTTCTTTGATTATCACAAGCCACTCTCCCTATCTTGTCCAATACGTAAAATTGGAGAAATATTCATATTGGCATTCCTGACGACACAGGGCTTGCTTCTCTCCAGAGCATTGCCAAGACCAGAGCAAGTCGTTAGTCAATATCCCAAGATCTTGACTCTCAATAGGTGAGTATCTGTTTGACTTGATGTCTGGCGATTCCAAGTCCAATTACATCCTCAAAATATATCAAGGGTTAAGGAACATGAAATCCTTATACAAGTGGTGTTGCGTTCATCTTCGAAGGAGATACTGAATAAACATTTTATGAGATTCTTATCAGCCAATTTAGCGGAAAACACCCAGAATTTTCATTCTCAGTCAGCTTTGATGATGAAGTCAACGAGTTAATTTCAGAGTCAATTTCTGATTCCCATTCTGTAATCATTCGTATGAATTCCGTTAAAACAATAATTAGGTAGCACACTCAGCTGATTGGTTCAATAATTCTTGTAACATAACAATTGAGAAAATTAGTGTAACGAGCTGTAAATCGCCAACAAGAGGGCACTTGAAGAGTGTGAAAAGTTCGATGAGTTTTGTTGTAATTGGCGGCTTCCCAGATATCGCGTTCTTCTTCTTAATCTTCACTCCCCTAGCTTCCAAGAGGATGTCATCCGGTGTCTTGCCGGTATCTAGGGCATGCAGACCTGAAGGCCTGCTCAATTTGCCCTGTGATGAGATGATGAAGGCGAGTCCCTGGCCCATAGTAGTCCTGAAACACAAGGCCTGTCCCATCCCTTGTTCTTCACAAGGTCAAAATAGCTCTCAATGCCCCATCTTTGCTTGTAGAGGCATAGGATTCCCTTTGGCAGTGTCATTGGCAAGGAGGTCTTGAGGATAAAACCCCGAAGGAGACTTTCAGTGCCTCAAGCCGTTCGGGCGTACTTCTTGGATGTCCCGATCCTCTTCCCAATGCCTCCCTCTTCCGCAGACCCACCATGTCCTTGTACAGATGACCCTGGATCCGTCTTCCCCTGCAGTTTCCGGGCCCCCAGTAGAAGATGGGGTGCATCTTCTTATTGGTGCGGTAGATGAAGCTCCTCTTGTAGTCGAGGTTGTCTTTGACTGCCTTGTATTCAAGGAGGTTCTCGAGAGGGATGTACTGGTTGCCGTTGCCGGTGAACAGAGCCAGGTTCTCGAGGGAATAGAAGCCCCTGTCTGCGATGATCAGCTTCCCCTTGAATACAAAGGAACCCATCGGTCCTTCATTGCCGGTCTTAGCTGACCAGTGCTTCCCCGGATACATCCTCGCGAGCACAGGCTTGTAAGTGCCTAGTCGTAAGCCATGAGGACATTGATCTGCATCTCCCTGTCGTCCTGTACTTGTTACCGTACTGGGCAAGGTCGTTCTCATGTGAATAGGGACTCGATGCAATGCCCGTCTATGGCTATCTTGTAGGACTTGTCCAACAGGTGCTGCTGGTACTGCAGCGCTCATCCTCCCTCCTCCCAAGCGCATCGAGGGAGAGACGAAAGGATACCATAGCTCATCGAGACCTGTCGGGTACCCGACAGAAAGGTAGCTCTGGAGGAATATCTCGCTGATGTTCTTCAGGCCTGTGTGTTGACCATGAAGAGCAGGGACAGCGAGTATATCCGGGTGGCGTCCAGGGGTTGAAGAACACCTTCAGTTCCGCAAGCACACACTTCGATGCCTCATATAGGCAATCGCATACTGGCCATACTGACGACAGAGATCTTCTCCTCGGTGCAGAAGTTGTCGTTCGGGATGAAGCCGACCTCCTGATGCCGTTGATACAGACACTTCCCATCTTGAGGCGCCACTCTGCCATCCTCACCCTTCAGGTTGGTGCAGGTGTACATAGTAACCCATTCTTGGATAGCCTTCACCATGGTGCCTTTCGGCTTGAGAGCCCTGATGTCCTCAGGGAACTGGAATATGCTCATAAACTCCCTCCTGTTTCGTTACCTACCGTATACCTAATTATGGCACAGGAGATAGCTGGCTTTTGGCAAGAAAACAGACGGAAACAGGATTTTTGGTATAAAAATGGGGTTTTGGTTGGAGAAAGCAGGAAACCTGGCTGGACCAGATTTTGAGAGAGGGCAGGATGATTTGCTTGGAAAACAGTCAGGGAAATAGGTTTTCTGATACTTTCGTTAACCTAATTTTCTAAGAAGGTGTTGTAAGAAAAAGCATTCTGGTATCAAAATGGATCAGCCTTTTTAGTTGGAGGACACAGACTCTCCGCATGAAGATATTACAAAATTCCATGAAGGAGACATCAAGGTTACGAAGAAAATTAAAGGGAAAGAACGTGGAGGTTATTGATTTGGCCTCGTGCTATGATTGAAGACTTCTTCTATGATATGGAAGGTATCAACTATCTAGAAGCTCCAAACCAAGCAATACCCCGTGAAGGAAATGGAAACAACCTTAAACAATTTTATCGCAAACATGGGAAAGTATATCATGAGGGAGAACGAGCTACTGATATGATCTGGGGCTTGAACATGGATATTATTGTCGCTATAAAGCTGAGATTCAATTAGGTATAATTGATGAGCGTTGTTTGCACAAGCTAACACCCATAAAGGGTGTTAGAGTCAGTCTAAACTTTCCCACGGGGGTGCGGACGAAAAAGTTGGACTTTCTGTGATGCTACCCTATAAATTGCAATCAGAGATTCAAATTACTCCTAATTTTATCATGATGGTTATATTGTTACCCAATCACCACACTTGTTGACCTCTCCCTATGCTCAGAGGCGAAGATAAAAGCCTCCACTACCTGGTCGAAGGGGAATCGGTGGGAGATGATACCTTCAACTGAGAAAGCCTTGGAAGCCAAGAGAGACAGTACTGGGCCAAAAGTATTGCAGTATCGGTTCACTCCCCTGACATCCAGCTCTTTCTCGATGACTGTCTCCATTGAAAACGGGAATGAGGCTACCTCTGGCCAACCGACCAGGACAACCACTCCACCCCGTTTAGCTAAAAACGGCGTGGAGGAGGCTCCCTTGCTGGAGCCTGAGGTATCGAACACTACATCAACACCTCTTCCATGGGTTAAGGAATGAATCTGTTCAGTTGTTGATTCCTTCCCTGCATGAATCACACCATCGGCCCCCAGTTCCTTCGCTTTTGTCAGTCTAGAATCGAACACATCAATCATGTATACCTTGCTTGCCCCAAAAGAACGGGCAACCAGCATAGTGATCAAACCAATCGGGCCGGAACCCACGATGGCCACAGAAGAGCCCGGCCTTAACCCAGCACGGTTACAGGCCTGCATGCCAACCGACAAGGGCTCAACCAACGCACCCTCTTCCAACGACACCCCGTCAGGGAGCCTGTGCAACAGGGAACCATCGATGGCAACATATTCAGCGAATGTCCCATTGACAGGAGGAGCAGAAAGAAACACCACATCAGGGCAAAGGTTATAGCGACCACTACGACAGAACTCACACTTCCCACAGGGAATACCTGGCTCGATAACCACCAGCTCACCTACAGAAAACCCAGGGCCTTCCACCACCTTTCCTACTGCTTCGTGGCCTGGTATATACGGCTCGTCAACCACAAAGGGGCCAAGTTTTCCCTCAGTAAAGAAGTGGATGTCCGATCCACAAAGGCCATTGGCCAGGATCTGGACCAGGACCTCATGTTCTTTCCGTTCTGGTACAGGAACCTGTTCCAGACGTAAGTCTTTTTTTCCGTAGAGAACTGCTGCCTTCATCATCTCATTTCTCCTCATTCCGTGCCAATGAAGCAATTTCTTCGAGCGTAAGATTACACTTGGGAGCAAACTGGCCACTCTGCATGTATGAAAGAATTGCATGGTACATCTGCCGGGCAACTCTCCGATGCTCCAGATCAGAGGTCACATCCATACTACAGACCATCAACTTACCCGGACCAATCATGCACTCAAACAGCAATCCAAGCTTGTGACTCCTGAACCACGTGTCGATCGGCTGGACCAGGGGAGACAGCTCATGGGGAAGATCATCAAGGACCATGGCACGGCTGCCATGCACCAGCTCCCACCACTGCCAATCACTATGGTCTTCTGTTGGGAATTCGGAAAAAACTGGATGCCCAGCATCCACAACCATCCCAAGGGTATGGGGTGCCTGCCCACCAGTCCAAGAGGTATTCCAGAACGCAGAGGAGAAACCTAAAGCCACTTTAGACTCTCCCGATGTCAACAACAGAACCTTTCCTCCCTCAAGAAGCGCCTTACGGCACTTCTCATCCAGACAATCTGTTATCAGTACATCCCCTGTCTCAAGTTCCACCTCTTTCGGGAACACCCAGATATCCCAAGAGTTTTCCTTTCTTGGATCCTCCAACGTAACAGAGAGAGTCAGCTTTTGAGCAGCAACAAGTTCGGGAATGGACAGAGAGAGGGTTGCGAGGTGCTGCAATCCCCTACCTACAGCTTGCTCAGTGGAGAAGGTCCCACGTTGTACCTGGTTTCCTTTTTCATCGTCTAAGCTCCAAGTTACCTTCGGTTGCTCGAGGGAAGCACGACCGAAGTTTGCCAGCTCAATCTCTGCCTCCAGTGTTTCACCTGCGGTATAGTACCGCCTGGGAAGTCTGGCAAGCAAGACAATATCATCACAGAATCTTCTGAACTGCTCACCACTACAGTAACCCTTCTCCTGCCAGAAAGCATTCAACACACCTTCCAGGGCAGTTCCCTGCCCAGGGAAGTCAGTAAGGGCCAACAACTGGACCCCGGCAAGGTTCCCTGTCCTCAGGGCTGCTTCCATCTCTTCCTTGTAGCACAGCACCTGATGGAACCCGGAGGCTTGCAGAAACTGCTCTGCTTGGTCAGTAAGCCCACGCCGAGCAAGAATATCGGCAAAAACCTCAAAATTGCGTGGCTTCAAATACCCCGTATACTCCTTCATCTCAGAGAAGTCAGGAAATACGCACCACTGTCCCATCTCATGGGTCACCACGGGTCCAGGATACTTCTCACAGATGGCTGTGTAATCACTACAGGTATCAGGTGCCTTTGCGTTAATTCTGGAATCTAGTCCCTCACCCCATGCCTGTATACGGGGTTCAGGTACTACCTGATATGCATTCTCTTCCAAGGCAGGCCATCCAGAAGCAGAGGTATGCAGTCTTCTTGCATCCTTCTTATTCCATGTTGCTGCCCAAAGTCCCAGTACTTCCTTATCACGGCCATCAGGCTCATTCCCACTGGCAAAGAAGAGGAATGAGGGATGGTTTCCATACTCAGCTACAATCCTTTCTGACTCAGAAAAGAGCCAATCATCAAATGCCTTGTTCTCATCATAAGCCACTCCCTGGTTCTTCCAGATCGGGCACTCCACCTGCAAGTAGAATCCCATACGGTCTGCAACCCTGAAAGCTGCCTCAGGTGGGCACCAGGAGTGGAAACGGACATGGTTCAACCCATATGCCTTGCTCTGGGAGAAGAGGTACTCCCAATACTCCTCCTCCATTGGAGGATGTCCGGTCTTTGGGAATACACAGCACTCCACCGTTCCACGGAGGAATACCTGCTTGCCATTTACAAATATCTGTTTTCCTTTTGTTTCTACACTTCTGAGGCCAATCTGAAAGGACTTCTCATCAAGTACAGCATCCCCTACTGAAAGCAGGACCTGAACATCCTCAAGATTTGGCGCGTACTCATCCCAAAGCGGCATCTCAGTGAGCTCCATATGGAATGTATGTATCCCCGGCCTTACACTTATTACGAGGGAAACAGATTCTCTTCCTGCTCTCGCTATCTGCAAGGTGGCGGAAGCCTCTTGCTTTCCATGATTCTCCACACCAACCGTACAGAGTGCAGCATTACGTTTTGTGTTCGAATTTACACTGATCTCCCCCAAAGACAGAGAGGATACAGGCAGGAGGGCCAATTGCCCAACAATACCATTCCACGGTCCTTGGGTCTGGTCGGAAATGCTATGAGCGTTGGGCCCTACCTCGTGTATCATTCGGTTATCAACACGAATGACCAACACTATTTCTTCGTCTTCCAATGAAGGAAGGTCATAGCGGTGTGGAACACACAGGCTGTCACAGGAACCAACAAATACCCCATTCACCCATACACGAGTCTCCCAGTGTGGACGCTCGAGGACCAACTGCCAGGAATTATTGTTATGCTTTGGAATGGTAATATGCTTTACATACCACGCTGGGCCGATATACCGTGTTTCGGGTTGTAGCCAGTAGGGGAAGCGAAAGGCATCATCCCCTCTGTATGGCTCATAGAGCGGGTCTTCCAGGAACTCACTACCAAACTGGGAACCTACCCACTCAGTCTTGCTGGTTATGGGGCTCCCGATACCGGCAAGTTCAAGACTGCCAGGAAGCGATATCGAATGGGCATGCTTCCCTTCCAAGGAGGCCGGTTCATACCACTTCTCGGAAAGTCCCCTGTCCTCTTCATCAAGGAACACCTGCCACCTGCCACGTACATCTATCTTATCTCTCATGAATTTATCCTTATTGCTTGACCGCACCTGCAGTCAGGCCTTGTATATAATATTTCTGCACTGCGAGGAAGATTGCAACTGTCGGGATGCAAACCAACGTCGAGGCAGCCATTGCCGGCCCATAAGGCGGAGCTGACCCTGCCGACACCCCGGTAAGCATGTTTGCCATACCAATGGGAAGGGTCATGGACAACTCCTGGCGTATGGCGATCAAGGGCCAAAGAAAGTTGTTCCAGCTGTTAATGAACGTAATAATTCCCAAGCTCGCCAATGCAGGCACCATGATCGGCAAGGCAATCTGGAAGAAAATCCTCAGGTCCCCGGCCCCATCTATCTTTGCTGAATCCAACAGCGCATTTGGGACATAAGATGCGTACTGATTCATCAGGAAAATCCCAATGGGGGGAGCGATGAATGGAAGCATCAAGGAAATCAGTGAATTGGTCATTCCAAGCCTACTGGTGATCACAAACAAGGGAACCACCAGTATGGGGAAAGGAATCATGGTTGAGGAAAGCAGTACCGCAAACAATTTTCCCCGTCCCTTGAATCGAAACTTTGCAAACGCGTAGCCTGCAAGGCTTGTGATCATCAATGCCAACAATGTGGTAAACAATGCAACAATCAAGCTGTTGATAATCCAGCGGGAGAACGGCCACGAGGAAAACAACCTTGCATAGTTTCCACCGTCCAGACTCTTTGGCAAGAATGTAGCCGGCTGGAAAATCTCCTCGGTTGTCTTGAATGAAGAGCTGACCATCCAGATAAAAGGAAGCAGCATGAATGCGCCACCAACCCAAACCACAATGTTCATCACCCAGGCACCGGCCGAAAGACGACTCAGTTTTCTCATAAGTCACTCTCCTTCCTCAGCCTCATCTGCACTGCAGAGAAGGAGGCAATTGCAATGAATAACACAAGTCCGATCGCCGATGCATAACCAAAGCGGAACTGTGTGAACCCTCTCAGGTAGAGATACTGCACCACCGACCTGGTCGCATTGGAAGGGCCACCCCCGGTAAGTATCTGTGGTTCATCGAAGATCTGCATGGAACCGATGAGAATAATCATGGAAACAAAGAATGTTATCGGACGGAGCTGTGGGAGTGTTACCGAAAAAAATCGCTGCATGGTGGTTGCTCCATCAACCTTCGCCGCATCATAGAGCTCCCGGTCAATTCCCTGCAGTCCTGCCAAGAAGTAGATACTGGTCAATCCCAGCCAGCGCCAGATGATTACCACGATGACAGGAACCAAGGCAAGCGTACGGGAGCCCAACCAGTCAATGGGAACACCAAGCATGCGGTTGATCAAACCAAAATTTGTATTGAACAACATCATGAATGTCTGTGAGATTGCCACCGTAGAGGTCACGATAGGCGCGAAGTAGATTGCCCTGACCACCAGGCGTCCACGAAGGTGGGGAGAATCAAGTGCAAGGGCTAGCAGAAGAGAGAGCGGCACCACGACGAAGAGACTTACCGCACTGTAGAGCAAGGTGTTCCTGACTGAAAGCCAGAACACAGAATCGGTAGCAATCCCCTTCAGATTATCCAACCCATTGAACTCAGGGCTCTTGATCCCGGTCCAGTTGAAAAAACTGACTATCAGAGAAAATATCATCGGGCCGAACATAAAGACCAGGAACACCACATAGGCGGGAAGAATAAAGAAATAGGGTGTCTTCTTGTACATCGTCGTGCGCATCATCACCTCCTCCTAGCAAAATAGAGAGCAAGGGGGAGAAGCCATCTTCTCCCCCACCTAGACAAGTAATTCTTACAACTGTGCATCGCGCTCGGTAATTTCAACCAATGTATCAACCAACTCACTGGATGAAAGCTTGCCTTCGATGAACAGTGGAAGGTTGTCCACCATTGCCTGCAAGAGGAACGGACGAGCCGGGCTCTGCCAGAGTGGAGGAGTTTCCAACGCCACATCAGCAAATACAGCACCAATCTTCTGACCACCAAAGAACGGATGTTCTTCCTCGGTTATCGCTGGGGAATCGAGAGCTTCATACATCGTAGGATAGAATCCAATGGTCTTGTAGCGATCCAGCTGACCATCGAGGGACATGTATGCATCATCCAGCACATCCCACACGATGTCCTTGATCTTTGAACTCTTGGTAATGGCAAACCCGGTACCACCCCAGACACTGGTGCGGAAACCACTTCCATCTTCCCAGACCGGCATCGGTGCAACACTCCAATCTCCTGCCATGCTCTCAACACCAGGTTGCAATACCGAGGTATTGTACCAGTCAGGTGCTACCATACCGGCTACCTTGCCGGTTGAGAATGCAGTTGGGATTGTGGAACCCCAGAACTCATTACCCAATACAACCTGTAGGGCCTTGGCATCGAGTGCTTCTCGCAGCATGTCCAGCACCTTGATTGCTGCTTCCCTGTTCTTTCCTTCACCAAGGACAAGGTTTCCATCCTGGTCAAAGAACTGTCCACCACGCTGAAGGAACATCAGGGAGAAAATACCGGAGGCATCATTGTCCATGACACCAATCTTGACTCCATGCTCAGCCAACTCTTTTCCGGCTGCGATGTATTCTTCCCAAGTTGTAGGAATGGCAACACCATATTTCTCAAAGATAGCCGGCTGATAGTAATACACTGAAGCGGTCAGCGCACTCTCAAGTCCGTAGATCTTCCCTTCATGGGTGTACAGTGCCCAACGGCCCTGAACATAGTCATCGTAGCGGTCCCCGATCTTGTCGGTCAGGTCAACCAGGAAGGACTCTACATTGCTGTCCTCCATCAAGGTGGGGAACCAGCCCTGCTCAACACCGATCAAGTCAGGCATCTCCTCCCCAGCAACAGATGCGGTGATCAAGCTGGTAATCGTGTTCGGCATGATCTGTGCATCGAGTGCAATCTGGTAGTCAGGATTGTTCTCATTCATCATGTCGATACGCTTCTGGAAGAATTGACGATAGAGATCATCATGTGTCCACATCTTGATCGTTACAGTCTCCCCCTTCTTTGGGGTTATGGATTCTTCTTTCGCTCCACCTGCCATTAGCAGTGAAGCGCCTACAACCAAAACAAGTAATACTGATAAGCATTTCTTCATAGTTTTACTACTCCTTTGCATCCAGTCTAGGAGCGGTTATGCGAACTGTCTATGGAGCTCTTTAGAAATTTATGGACAAAATGATAATCATATACCGAACTGAGAATAAATCAATTATGACCAACATAATGCATATTATTCGTTCTTTTAAATCGGTTTATGTATGTGCAATCTTTCTATATTCACGAGGTGGCACCCCAACTATCTTCTTAAAAACGCGAGAAAAATAGAACTGGTCAGTAAATCCTACATACTCTGCAATGCGGTTGATTGGCTCAGGGGTGGCATCGAGATAGTAACAAGCCCGCTGCATCCTTAGGTGCTGCACAAAAGCCATCGGAGAGTAGCCGGTCACCTCCTTGAATAGTTGGATGATCCTGCTGGGACTGTACTGGGAACGTGAGATAAACGTTTCAAGGGTTATCTCCTCGGTCAAATGACTCTGGGCATAGGCGATCAGGTCCTCAATAACCCGCACCCCGGGAACATTCAATGTATCGGTAGTGAAATACTCCTGCTCATAGGAGAGAGAGAGGATCAAGGCGGCAGCGCTGCTTGCTGCAAGCAGGTAGCGATGGGTGTACCCTCTAGAGAGCGGAGTGAATACCTGTGTGAACAACCCCAGGATAACTGTCTGGGAGGCATGGGGAATCTTGACCCCTCTCCCTGAGAGGGCTCTCGGGACATAGGTCGGGGAAAAATCGCCAGCAAAGTGAAACCAATAAATTGACCAAGGGTGGTCCTTGCTTGCCCCATAGAGATGGGCGGTTCTCTCTGGAATGGTAATGGCTTGCCCCTTGGATAAATGGCTCACTGTTCCATCAATGCTCACAAACCCCTCCCCCTCCTCACAGTAGATGAAGATGTTCTGCTCACACCCATGCAGCCGCTGACGGAGGTGGTAACGAGCACGAGGGAAATACCCTGCATCCGTGATAACGAACCCACGGAGAGCTGGATTGGCATTAAATGCATCCAACATGCTGCGGGGAATCACATAGAGTTTCTCCTTGGGAAAGCCCTCTCCCTTCTCACGAATTCTTGCCATTACGTTTCTCCCCCTCTCGATACTGCAGAGGACTCGATCCTACCCGTTTCTTGAAGTTCGTACAAAAAGAACTCGCTGTTGAAAACCCACAGCAGGAAGCAACCTTCTTGATCGGGAAATCAGTGGTACGCAAGAGGTACTTGGCATTTGCCACCCGGTGGTTGAGCATGTATTCATGCGGGGAAAACCCGGTACTCTGCTTGAAGAGCCGGGAGAAGTAGTAGGGACTGAGGTTTGCACGCCTGGCAAGGTCCTCGACACTCAACGATTGTTCGATATGCATCGATATATAGGTAAGTACTTCCTCAATGGCATCCACACTGGTAGTTTTCTCACCTGCAAATCGGGCAAGGTAGAGTTCTGTCAGTACGTTTGTGATCAACTGGGAAATACGCGCTTCACTGACCACTTCCTGCTTGTCAAATACAGAGAATATCTGATAAAGGTTACGCTCAACCACATACGCGGATGGAAGCAACTGTATCACAGGCTCCCCTCCCTGGGAGAGTGCTGAAAACCAACTTCTCAAAATTGGACCATCAATATGCATCCAGAGGATCTCCCATCCTTCCTCTGAAGCTTTGTACGTATGGGATTGATAACAGTCAAGCAAGGCAATGCTGCCTGTCCCCACCGATCTGTATTCGCCCCCTTGCAGTACATACCCAGAACCGGAGAGGGTGTAAATCAACAGGAAACTATCGTAGCGTTGTCGTGCTACGAGATATTCAGCGCTGCAATGGTAGTGTCCAATGCAGAGCAAGTAATAGAAAAGGGATCGAGCGCGACTGCTGGCACTATAAAGAAAAATTTTTGAAGGTTCTAATACTCCAGGGCTATGGTAATTCATTGTTACAACCTAACTAAATATATTTTATCCGATACTTCATATATGATAATAGTCCATGTTTACAAGAAACACAATGCTAGAAAAAAGAGCAAGAAATCAAAATCAATGAGCAATTTTCCTTAATACGTAACCACTATTCCCTGCTACAATGGCAAGCAGGAGGATACTCGCATGCACGCAAGAATCTGGGAAGAAATGGTAACAATACCCACCTATACAACTGGAGAGCCCAATGCAAACCCTATGTTCTTTGAGAACAGGGTCTATCAGGGCAGTAGTGGGAGAGTATACCCCTACCCAATCATTGAGACGGTCGGAGATACCAAGACAGACCAACCTTATACCGCCATCTTCCTGGAGAACGATTATCTGAAAGTCATGGTGCTACCTGAACTCGGAGGAAGGATTCACCGAATCCTGGATAAAACCACCGGTGAGGATGCTGTCTACTACAATGAGGTAATAAAACCTGCGTTGGTAGGACTTCTAGGCCCTTGGATCAGTGGGGGCATCGAGTTCAACTGGCCCCAGCATCACCGCCCGACCACCTTCATGCCGGTTGATTACCGCACCAAGGAAGATACCTCCAACCACTCAGTCAGCATCCAGCTACATGACATAGACAGAATGCATGGCACCAAATCCACCGCCACCATCTCCCTGTATGATGACAAGGCATATGTGGAGATCACCGGCCAGTTGTACAACCCCACCCAGTTTCCACAGACCTTCCTCTGGTGGGCGAACCCAGCCATTGCGGTGAATGACCATACCCAGTCCATATTCCCTCCTGATGTGCATGCTGTCATGGATCATGGCAAGCGGGATGTATCGACCTTCCCAATAGCCACAGGCATCTACTACAAGCATGATTATAGTGACGGTGTCGACATCTCTCGCTACAAGAACATCCCGGTCCCTACCTCCTACATGGCATACCATAGTGATTATGACTTCGTGGGAAGCTACGACCACCAGAAGCAGACAGGCATTCTCCACGTTGCCGACCACCACATCTCTCCTGGTAAGAAACAGTGGACATGGGGAAGCGGGGACTTCGGCAAGGCATGGGACAGGAATCTCACTGATGAGAATGGCCCTTATATCGAGTTGATGACTGGTGTCTTCACCGATAACCAGCCTGACTTCACATTCCTCGAACCAGGAGAAGAGAAAACCTTCACCCAGTACTTCCTCCCCTACAAGCAGGCTCCCAGGGTCATCAATGCAAACAAGGACCTGGTGCTCTCCCTGGATGAACAAAGAAAGCTCGCTCTGTATGCGAGCAGTGCAGCTTCTCTCCGCCTTACTGTAACATCTTCTTCTGAGGATGTGCTCGTAGATAAGCAGATTAAACTCCAGGTTGCAGAGTGCTTTGAAACAACGTTGCCAGAAGCAGCCCACACCATCTCTCTCTCTACTTACGATGGAGAAAGATTACTTTTATCAAACATTCAAAATACCGAGGAAGCCTACGATATTCCCGATCCAGCGAAAGCAATCCCTACTCCCAAGAACATTGATACCGTTGAGGAGCTGTACCTGGCCGCAGTGCACCTGGAGCAGTATCGACACGCTACCTTCAGAAGTGAACCCTACTATCAGGAAGCACTCAAGCGTGATCCGAAGGACTACCGATGTACTACTGGGTATGGTGAACTGCTACTAAAAAGAGGTTTATTTGAGAAAAGCGAAAGCCTCTTTAGATCGGCCATTGAGAGGGCAACCAAGCACAGCCCCAATCCAATCGACAGCAAGGCATACACGCTTCTCGGCCTCAGTCTGTTCCACCAAGAACGCTTTGAGGAAGCTTATGATGCCTTCTACAAGGCTATCTGGGACGGAAAGCAGCAGGAGCAGGGGTTTCTCTACCTAGGCATCCTGGAACTGAGAAAGAAACACTATAGCGAGGCAGCAGCCTTCCTGGAGAAATCACTCATCAGAAACAGCCATAACCTGAAAACACGTGATTACCTTGCCCTGGCAGAATTGCAGCAAGGAAACAGAGAGAGGGCCGAAGAGCTCATCAGAGAGACACTTGAGATCGATCCGTTTGATACGCTTGCGCACGATCTGCTAGCTGATGGAGAAACAGATAGGCAAGACAACACAAGCGTGCATGACGTTTGCTCCCTTGGCAGCTATCGTCTCTTAGTCCTCGCTGGCTTATACGCGGAGATTGGGATGTATGAGAAGGCCTTCGCCCTCCTCCCACAAGAAGGAGTTACCAACCCCATGGTGCTCTACTCCAAGGCCCACTACAGCACAGACCCCAAGGAAACAGAGAGCCTACTGGCACAAGCTGAATCCTTGGAGGATAGTACATACTTCCCGAACACCCTTGATGACTTGAAGATCCTTACATCACTCGCAAGTACCCATAAGAACCTTTGGAAGGTGCATTATCTCCTCGGTACGTACTGGTATGATAAACGGGAACACGAGCGAGCAAAAGAATCATGGGAACAAGCCAACAAAAGCAACACAGAACATGCGAAGACGCTTCGCTGTCTCTCCTTGGTGTATTTCAACCAGGAAGGAGACCAAGAGAGAGCAAGACTGGCACTTGAGCGTGCTTTCTCTCTGAATTCTGCTGACGACCGTCTGCTCTACGAGCTCGACCAGCTGTATAAGAAATGTGGGAGAGAACCGGAAGAGAGAAAGTCTCTCCTGG
>JAGYOG010000002.1 GCA_018399495.1 Sphaerochaeta sp. | reverse complement strand
GCCTTGCACTGCAGGATAATCACGAGCTCCTATGGCTACATAAATCCAACGCCCGATACCTGGCCACGAGAACACGGTCTCAGTAAGAATGGCTCCAGAGAGCAACAGGCCAAACTGAAGTCCAATGACGGTAATTACTGGCAAAAGTGCATTGCGTAACGCATAGCGATAAATTACTCGCTTTTCCTTGATTCCTGCCGAACGAGAAGTCTTTATGTAATCCTGCTGCATCACTTCAAGCATACTACTTCGAGTAGTCCTTGCAATGATTGCAAGTGGAATGGTTCCCAGTGCAATAGTTGGAAGTATCAGATGCTGGATAGCAGAGCCTAAATACTTTGGAGTGCCTTCCCGTATCCACATAATGATACCATCAAGTACATAAAAATTCGTGATGGGAGTGAAATAATACCGGATATTCATCCGGCCACCTGTAGGCAACAAGTCCAACCAGACTGAAAAGACCATGATCAGAACCAATCCCAGCCAAAACACAGGCATTGAAACCCCAACCAATGCGCCCCCCATCGTAGAATAGTCTACCCATGTATTACGCCGTATGGCAGAAGTAACCCCAAATATTATACCTAATGTAGTAGCAAACAACATCGCATACCAAGCTAGCTCAATTGTCGCTGGAAATCGCTCTGCAATTTCTTTCGCTATTTGTTGCCCTGAGGCAATTGATTTACCAAGATCGAACCTAGCAACACGCCCTAGATAAAGTCCATACTGCTGGATTAAGGGCTTATCCAACCCAAGTTCTGTTCGTAGCTGTGCGACTTGTTCTGCATTCGCCCGTTCGCCCAACATTATGCGTGCAGGATCGCCAGGCGCTAGAGCTATCATGAGAAACACGAGGGTGATGACCCCAAATATGGTTGGAATCAACAAAACCAATCGCTTTAAAATATGTTTGATCATACAATCCTCGTAAAAATGAGAAACATCAGACAATCACCCCCGGCTGGGGGTGACTGTCGATGCCTTCAATAATCAATACAACCGTTTATTTATCCAACCAAACATGTTTGAATACGCGCTTTCCGGTAGGATACAACACGAAATCATTCACATAGTCCATTGCTGGGACAGTTACGACAGAGTGGGCAATCGGTACCCAAGGAGCTTCTTCGTGGAAGACTTCCTGAGCTAAACGATACAATCTATCACGCTCTGCCTGATCGGTAGTAACCTTCGCTTCTGCACAAAGATCTGTGAACTCTTTGTTCTTCCAAAGGGCAATATTACCAGCTGGAAGCTGTGCAGCAGGTTCAGAAAGAAGAACCCAGAGGAAGTTGTCTGGATCGCCATTGTCACCAGTCCAACCGAGCATTGCACTCTGGTGTTCACCCATATCAGTCTTGTCGAGATAGGTGCCCCATTCATACGAAATAATCTCAGCGTCAATACCAACCTTGACCAACTGGGCTTGCATGATTTCTGCTACCTTGCGGGCATCTGGGTTGTAAGGACGTGCTACAGGCATTGCCCAAAGCTCCATCTCGAAGCCATTCGGATAGCCTGCTTCAGCCAGCAATTCTTTTGCTTTCTGAGGATTATAACCGTAGTCTTCGATATCATCGTTGTAGGACCACATCCCAGGAGGAAGTGGGTTCTTTGCAACTTGTCCGGCTTCACCATAAACACCATTAACAATTTCTTGCTGGTCAATGGCATAGTTCATGGCCTGACGAACCAGTTTGCTGTCAAACGGTTTCTTTTCGGTGTTCAATGCAAGGTAACCAACATTCAAACCAGCCTGCTGGATAAGTTGAATACCTGAGGTTGAACGCATGGCAGGAATATCATCATTCGAGGGGAAGTCAATCAAGTCAACCTCTCCCTTCTGCAATGCCAACCAACGGGATGTTGCATCGGGAATAACCTTGAGAATCAAGCGATCAAGGTAAACAGGACCACCCCAGTAATCAGCGTTTCTATCAAATACGATGTTAGAATCCTTTGTCCATGAGACAAACTTGAAAGCGCCAGTTCCTACTGGGCTGTTCTTGAAATCTTCACCGTACTTGGCAACTGCGGTTGGAGAGACGATTGATGCAAAATCCATAGCCAAGTTGGCAATGAAAGGAGCTTCGACTTTCTTCAGATTGAACTGTACCGTGTAGTCATCAACAGCGATGACCTCTTTCACGATGTTGTCCATATCCATATAACCCCAGTACTTCCAAGGTCCAAGATTGTAATAGGGATGGTCTTCCTGGAACTGACGTTCAAAGGAGAAAACAACTGCATCTGCATTGAAAGGAGTACCATCATGGAACGTTACCCCTTCGCGAAGATGGAAGGTATATTGCAGACCATCATCAGCAATATCCCAACTAGTTGCCAACGCAGGTTGGACCGCGGTCTGTCCAGGTACAAACTCTACAAGTGTATCAAACACTGCGGTAGTGGCATAGAATGATTCACCGTCTGTTTCACGACCTGGATCAAGACTGACCGAATCACCGGAACGACCAAAGACGAGAACACCCCCCATCTTTGAATCATCGGTGCTTGCGGGTGCTGCCTCTTTTGCGCCTGCTGAAAACAACACGACGGGGACGAGAAGCATCAGAATACTTAACATTACAATAGCTTTTTTCATAGAAACCCCCTTAATTTGGTTCATTGAACAATTATGTAATATACCGCATAATTATACAATCAATATTCTTAAATAGAAAGAGTCAAGTTACAGAGAATCGTAAAAACCAAGAAAAATACTAATGATTAAGGGGACACCAGAGAGAGGTATCCTACCTTAGAATATATCTTTCTCTTTACTATAAAACTAATTACTATACATTTAATTCCAATCTTCCCAATCTAAAAAAATTGTACCATATTGTGTATTTTAAAGGAAAAATGAAACAATTCCGGCTGATGGAACATACTATTCTAGTAAAAACCAAGGGAATAGGACTATACGTTCATGATACATGAAGAGCTTCAGGCATACTGAGTACCCTTTTCCACTAAAGAAAGACTGAGATACAATAGTCTGAAAAAGAGCAACTTCGCCTTGAAGAATGTACTACTCACGTGTAAGAACAACGCCTTCTTCAATGACATATTGATCGGATACACCTTGTACGATTACATCCTGAGCCGTCAATGAAACATTGCGTAACCTAATACCCCTGCCTTTTGGATCAGACAATCCTTCATACATCTCGCTTTCACCTACCGGTTCCAGATTCTCATTTGCGACCGTGAATATACAGCCAGAAATAACCATATCTCGGATGGGAAACTCGGGGAGGCCCACAATGAAGGCCGCACTGGATCTACTATTGGTACCTGTGCAGCCTTCAATGGTGACATGCTCAATATGTGGTGTGGTGGGAAGCACTGGTTTCTTCTCCAAGGAGAAATCTTCCACGTTCAGACTGCCACATCGATAATACATGTTCACGGTAAGCGGACAGAGGTTGTTCTCCATTCTAATATCCTGGAAATGCAGGTCAGAGATACTCCCTCCCCGGCCTCGTCGGGTCTTGATCCTGATACCTCTGTCGGTACCATCGAAGAAACATGAACGCGCCACCACAGCATGGATACCCGCCGCAGTTTCGCTACCGATAACAGCCCCTCCATGGGCATGTCGTACAATACAGCCCTCGATGAGAATATCGTTGGTCTTGCGATTCACAGCAACGCCATCCTTTCCGCTTCCACTTTTAAGGGCAATCCCATCATCTCCAACGTCGATCAAGCAATTCTTAATCGTCACAAAAGAGCAAGAATCAACATCAATCCCATCAGTGTTGGGTGCATCCTGGGGGTTCATGATAGATAGATCCTTGAGAATGATGTTTGTACTGTACAGAGGGTGGACTGTCCAGAAAGGGCTGTTCTGGATGGTCAGTCCCTCAACCTTTACATTATTGCTCTCCTTGATCTGCAACAGGGGGGGACGAAGAAACTGACTCTGACGTCCTCCTCCCCCTCCACTCTGCCTCTCATACCCTGGGTTCAGGTTGGCTAATTCAGTCTCGATGGCTGAAACAGGACCTTTTTGTTTGTTCCGCTTCTGTTGTGCGGCAGCCCACCACCAGGAACCGCTACCATCAATAACGCCCTCCCCGCGGAGGATGAGGCCATCGGATTCATTGATCAGCAAACAAGGATGCATGCAGTAACAGTTCACTCCCTCCCACCGTGAATAGAAAGGTCTGTAGAGATTCTCATCAGCAATGAAGCGTATGGTAGCACCCTTTTCAAATTCCACCACAAGATTCTTTGCAGTAATCTGGATTGGACCGGTTAGGTAATCTCCTGCTTCGATACGCAAGAGTCCCCCTTTCTGCAAGGTTTCAAACGCTCGCTTGAAAACTTCACTGTTGTCAAACTTTCCGTCACCTTTAGCACCGAAATCTGCAAGTGTATATTCCTTGTTCATGATGTTACCCCTTTCTTTACTTTTACCACCCTGTCTCCTACAATACCAGCTATGAAACAGTTAGGAATTAGAGCTCACGATCTTGGTACATTCGATACCATCAAGGACCTCGCCAGCGAGATTTCCCTCTATGGGGACTCCATCCCCATCCAGCTCGCTCTGGGGAAAGTTCTCAAGAACGCTCCGAATGCAGAAGACTACAGTGAGCAGTTCATCGTCTCCGTTCGCGATGCACTCAAGGCAAAAGGTGCATATGTAGGTGTGTTCGGGTCCTACATCAACCCAGTACATCCTGACAAGGCAGAGAGGGATGCAGAATTACGTAAATTTGAAAATCACCTCAAATATGCAAACCTCCTTGGATGCCCTTTAGTGGGAACCGAAACCGGCTCCTTCCGCCCTGATAATTCCTACCACAGCGAGACTGCAAGTGCCAAGGTGCTTGATATCTTCTACCGAAGTGTAGAGAGGCTCCTTGAAGCTGCCGTAAAGTATGATGCAATTGTCGGCATCGAAGCCGTAAGTAAACAACATACCATCAGCACCATCTCAAGAATGGCAGCCTTGATGGATAAGTTTGACAGCCCACACCTCAAGGTCATCTATGACCCGGCAAATCTCGTCCCATGGACCGGTATCAGCGAGGCAGACGGGAGTGCAATGGGAACACCCTCATCTGCCGCCCAGAAGGATTTCTTCTGCTCAGCCCTTGATGCGTTCGGGGATAAGATTGCAGCAATCCACGTCAAGGACTACAAACTCAACGACCAAGGTTTCAAGGTCGGGGACCTAACGGTAGGGGAAGGGGTTCTGGACTGGAAATTCCTGTTCGGGGAACTGCGTAAGAGGAATATTGAAGTCCCTGCCCTGCTCGAAGATCTTACGGTCTCAACCTTGAAGGAAACACTCGCTTTACTCTCTACATACTGAACCTCGCCAGAAGAGCCCTCAAGGGCTTTTCATTGTGGATTTTTGTATCTTTCCGTTCTCCTACAACAAAAGCGGTTGCTCGAAGGAGACCGGTCTCTTGTTGTCGGAAAGCACCTTGGAAAGGTAGTTGGTATCCAAATCAAGCTCAGAAACCAAGCGAAGCAGCACTTCTTCCGGTACGAGATTCTGCTCACAGAAGAGAAATACCAGTGCCTTTTCCGGAATATTTTGCGGAAGAAGGGCATTAAAGAAGATCTCTTCGTCTGTCTTCCCCCGGTATCGTTCACAGAAATTCTCATAAAGTATCGACTGCTCAATATTGCCCTTCAGCGCAGCAAGTTCATTTCTCAATGGTTTCTCATCCCCACGGGAAGCAAGCTCACCCAGCGGTTTGAGGTGGAAGAAGGTGTACTCCTTTCCTGGAAGATAGTGATGAGCATCACACCGGGCAGCATAATTCGGCTCCAGGGTGCTGTCCTTATGGGAATCTCCTCCAACGATGATCAAGGGATCAAAATAGAGAGCAGGACACTCTTTCCCCTCCACCTGATAATAGCGGTAGGTGTAAAAGGCATCACTGATACAGTCTGGATGCTCACAATACGCAGTCAATGGGATGACATCGGTTGCGATATCAAGCATCAATCGAGCTGTTGAATTGAACAAATCGCGACGGAAGTTCAGGATCAAGGTAGGGAATATGAACATCACACCACGTTCATAACTATGATTACGCACCACATATGCGAGCCGTTCATCAAAAAATGACGCTTCATCGATGATGAAGGTGCCCACGGAAGGATTGTCCTTGAGCACCTGTTCCAACCCAAAAGAGTCCCTGATCTTGGCAATATTTTCTCCACAGCTTATATACCCACTGCGGTAACAGAGTGCATCTTCCGGATAGTCGGTAAACCGTGCACTATCAATTTCAGAGCGAATAAAAAAGACCTTCCTGCGGTCAACTGGACCGCTGCTGGTCAAACTTCTTACCTTTTCGCCCTTCCTCTGTGCAATGGCAGCATCCCGCCATACCCGTGCTGCAAACTCAGTCTTGCCCGAGCCCATGGGTCCTATGAGTAGGACCCTTCGCCCGGGCGAGGTAAAATCAAAATGCGAGAATGTTTCATGGACGTCAAGTGTAGGAAACCCTAAACTCTTGAGGAAATCAGCACTCTCAATCTTCTGTTCAACTCGCGCCATGCGATCCCTCAACAATTGCAATACCGCTGGAGGCTCCAATTCTTGTGGCCCCTGCCTCAATCATTGCAAGGGCATCTTCGTAGGTACGTACCCCTCCAGAGGCTTTAACGCCCAACTCTGGACCAACTGTCTTACGCATCAAGGCAATATCCTTGGCAGTTGCTCCACCGGTAGAAAATCCGGTAGAGGTTTTTACAAAATCTGCTCCGCTGGCTTTTGCCAACCTACAAGCACGTACTTTCTCTTCTTCATTTAAAAGGCAGGTCTCTATAATGACCTTCAAATGTGCATTTCCACACGCCTTTTTTACCGCAGCAATGTCATCTTGCACAAAATCATCATCATGATTCTTCAGAAATCCAATATTGATGACCATATCTACTTCTTCGGCTCCATGCATCACAGCGGTTTTAGCCTCAAATGCTTTGCTCTCTGTAGCCATCGCACCCAAAGGGAACCCTACCACGGTACAAACCTTTACTTCACTCTTTTCCAACAACTTTACACACAAGGAAGCCCAACAGGAGTTCACACATACTGAAGCAAAATGATATTCAGCTGCTTCCTTGCAAAGTTTTTCTATCATAGGACGAGTCGCAGATGCTGCGAGCACCGTGTGGTCGATGTACTTGGCGACATCTTCTTGTTTCATTTTCATCCTCCCTAGCATTAGGTACTACTGCTAGCTTACTCCAAAATCTACCTAGGAGCAACGAGAATAGCATCCTAAGCTTGACGAATGGCCCCTCTCCCGATACCCTAACATCATGATTCTTCAAACCATCGAACAGTACTATACTTGGGCTTTGATCGCTATCCTTTTACTCAATCTCAGCCAACGGAAAATTCCAGGAACCTATAAAAAACGGTTTGCCACCATCTACTTGGCTTCCATTTTGCTCCTTTTTGAGGTAGGGGTGGTAGTCATACTCTCCAGGGATCTGAACCACAACCTCGCTTGGTTGGTGGCTGTTATCTGCGCTGGACTTCTTTTCCTGCTAAGAAAGCGAGCCTTTCCGTTCCGTTTCCACTGTGTTGAGTGTAACAAACAGCTTGATTTTAAACACATCATCGGGCATGACGACAATCTATGTCAGGAGTGTTACTATAAGGCCCATCCTGAGGAAGCCAAGGCAGAGGAAGAAAAACAAAAAGAGCTAGCAAAACATGAGGAAGCAGTAGAAGAAGAAGATAACCGTTATCGTGATGCAGCTACTGTATCGGAAATCGACTGGGATATTTGGGAACCCAAGGAAGTTTGTGTCATCACCTATCTTTTCAATAAGGATCAAGTACTCCTCATCGACAAGAAGACCGGTCTGGGTTCGGGGTTGGTAAATGCACCGGGCGGACATATTGAAGAGACCGAAACAGCTCTTGAAGCTGCCAAACGCGAATTTATCGAGGAGACTGGTCTTGAGGTTGATGATCTGCAACTAGTTGGCAGGCTTAATTTTCAGTTCCGTGATGGACTCTCTGAACGTGGCTATGTCTACTTCACACACTCCTTTAGTGGTGAACTCCAAGAAACCGATGAAGCACGCCCCTTCTGGTGTCCTGTCTCTGAAATTCCCTATGACAAGATGTGGGAAGATGATATCCACTGGCTTCCACTTGCCATGGAAGGAAAACGCTTTGAGGGCTCCTTCATCTTTGATGGACAAACGATGGTAGACAAGTTGGTCACCACCGAAGAGGATGATGAAGAGAAACTCTGATCTAGCGCTGGGAAGCTGGCAATTCGGTCCAAGCCATGGGTTTTGGACCGGAGGTTCCGTGCAGGCTTCCCGTCTTACGATCAGCGCTGCATACAAGGCAGGTATCAGACATTTTGATACCGCCCCAGCGTATGGAAATGGCCTTGCCGAGCAATTACTCGGTTCAGTCCTTTCTGGGAAATCAGTTCATATCGATACAAAGTTCATGCCCAAGCATCCCAGCTTGGTAGAACAAGATGTCCAAAAGAGCCTCGACCGTTTAAAGACAACCTCCATCAACACCCTCTATCTCCATTGGCCTAGCTCTACAGTTGACCTTAGGCCAATCGTGCAAGCAGCAACACGTCTTATCGAGCGGGGGATGATCCACAATCTTGGTCTTTCCAATACTCCGCTCTCTTTGGTACAAACGTTGCAAGACCTACCCATTACGTTCCTTCAAGTACCCTGCTCTCTCCTTTGGACAAGAGGACTGAAGGAATACAAGCAGTACGCAAAAGAACAGGGTATATCCTTGGTGGGTTACAGTCCTCTTGGTCTTGGCTTGCTCAGCGGAAAGTATCCTGAAAGACCAAATGACAGGAGAGGAGACCTCTATGTCTACCAAGAAAAAGCATATCCGGTATATCGAGAGCTATTGGAACTCCTCTCTTTCCTCGCAAATAGAAAAGGAATGAGTATGGTTCAGCTCGCCTTGGTCTGGTCACAAAACCAAGATTTTGCAAGGATCCTCATAGGAGCACGTTCTCCAGAACAATTGCAACCGCTCTTGGAAACCAATTCATTCAGCCTTGACGAAGGGGAAAAAAAATTGTTGGATGAAGTAGCAGGGCGCTTACAGGCATGCGCTCCCCCTTCCTGGGATAATCTTTTCGGACATAGGTGGTAGAATGAGGATACTCAAACAACAGGCACAATGTGAGATTGACGTTAAGAAGTCACGATTCATTGCTATTGCTCAACCTGTCCAAGAACTCTCACAGATAAAAGAACTGGTTACTGAGACAAGAGCCCAACACCCGGGAGCCAATCATGTCGTTCATGCTGCAGTCATTGGCCCTAAGGGAGATCTTTATAGCTATAGTGATGACCACGAACCTAAGAATACTGCCGGCAGGCCTGCTCTCGAGGTACTCAAAGGGAGCGATGTAACTAATATCCTACTACTCATCGTCCGCTACTTCGGGGGGACTCTCCTAGGAACCGGGGGCCTGGTAAGAGCCTACGGGGACAGTGCCAAGGAAATACTCTCCATCATCAAGACAGATGAGTTAATTGAAAAAGTATGTTTTTCCTTAACGATACCCTATAAACTCTATGAACTAGTCAAAATTGAACTTGGTTTACTTCATGCGGGTATCGAACATGAAGAGTTCACCACAGATATTTCCATCTCGGGATCACTGCCCAAGGTCAATGCAAAGCACCTATCTTCCAGGGTTACAGAACTCTCTGGTGGGCAGTGTACCGTCTCACTTACCGATTTGTAAGTTTTGAGAACACCAAGGAAGCTTCCTTCGGCACTTCCTTCTCTTGCACCTCTGCTTCTTCCCATAATCGGTTTCCATCTATCAGATCAGTTAGTTTAATAGCTATGGACAAGGCACTTTCCAAGGCTTTCGGATCTATCGCTTCTACTACATCATCGCGCGTGTGCTGCACCGCTGGTTTGCTACGATCATCCCAAGCAACTGCAGTTAAAGTGGTGGCTGAAATACCACATCTACTCGCTTCAGCTGCATCGGTACCACCCCAGAGTCGTGGAATTGACTCACTCCTAGCCTCATATCCCATTGAACGAGCAATTTCTGTACAACGCCTTGCCAGGGAGGCATCAAGTTGCAGGGTACCATTCACATCCTTTTCCAAGAAGGTGAGATGGTCACTGTAGTAGACTGAATCAAAGTTCAATACCACTGGATCAATGAAGGAAGAAGCCATGGTTGAAAACCAGTGTCTAGAGCCTTGTAGTGCAACTTCTTCTCCATCAAAGGAACAGAATACCAATTGGGTATGAGAAAGAGGTTTCCCACATTTTCTTCTCCAATGGAAATATCTGGCAAGCTGTACTGTCATTCCCACTGAAACCAAATTATCTCCAGCCCCAGGAGATCCCTCCTTTTCATACATCGACCGAAGGGGGAACAAAAGGGGGGTGGCTCCTAGAAGAAGAATAATGAGAATGAGGTTTGCAAGGGATGGAACGTTTGGCAAAAACAAGACGCTTGCCAAGAGCTCAGAAAAAACCTGTACCAATGTAAGAAAACCAGAGACAATGAACAATCCAACCGGTAAAAGGACATTCTTTGCATAGGATATCCGATTGAGCTGATTGTATCGGTGTAAAGGGGCACTGTCATGGTGTGAGCTGAAAATGAGCGTGTGTAG
Organism: Sphaerochaeta sp.; assembly: GCA_018399495.1. Classification (GTDB taxonomy): domain Bacteria; phylum Spirochaetota; class Spirochaetia; order Sphaerochaetales; family Sphaerochaetaceae; genus Sphaerochaeta. The sequence goes on along the minus strand of JAGYOG010000002.1, from coordinate 135,753 downwards.
CACTTCTTCTTTTGGTTCCAAGACTCCATGGATATTTACGCCCTCTGCATTACAACGGTTTTTGCGGGCAAAAGGTCGGTAGAAATAGAGCTCTCTCAAGGTGTACCAGCCAAACCCAAGAAAGAGCAGTAGGGAGATCCAAGGCAATCCAACCAGCATAAGAACCACACAGATAGGATAGAGAACACTCGCTACGGTAAAAGGTTGACTATGAGATTTGGTATCAAGGGGAAACTTTGTCTGGATTGTTTCATCACAGAAAGGTTTATACGCTTCCTCAACTGCTTCAGCGGCACTATGATCTGCATCGCTTCCCGCAACCCTTGGGCCATACAGATCAATAAGTGTCCTAGTAAAGGCCAAGGCAAGGGAAGCGAGCTTGCCGGCTTTCAATGTCTCAAGCTTTTGCCTAGGTATTTCTTTTTGGCCTTCCACAAGCGTTGGTGGCTTCTTGCGTTTTTTAGAGAGAGGGAACTTCATGGTTGTTCCATCATGACGAGAGCTGACTAAGCTGTCAAGAAAGAGGAATTACATCGCATGTAGGCAACCCTCCCAGAAAACAGTATGCGGCATTACTCTTCAGCATGATAACTGCTTCGTGCAAAGGGTTCAGACAACACCCAATCAAAACCCATGGTAATTGCAACATCTCGCCAGTGGGCAAACTCGTCAGGATGAATATATTTTCTTACAGGTAGTGAATCCTTTGTAGGTTTCAGGTATTGGCCCAGACAGAGTCGATTACATCCGCTGTTGCGTAGGTCCTGCAAGACTGCCAACACTTGTTCATCAGACTCACTAAGCCCAAGCATCAAAGACGACTTGGTTGGGGTATTCGGCCATCGATTTTTGGCCAACCTAAGCAATCTCAAGGACCTCTCGTAATTACCGCCAGGACGAACTGTCCTATATAATCCCGGTACCGTCTCCACATTATGCCCAAAGACAAAGGGTTGTATGGGGTCTAAAGCTTCGATTGCAGCTTCTTGAACGCCTTTGAAGTCAGGTACCAATAATTCAAACCGCATTGAAGGATTTCTCAACCTGCAAGCTTCCACAATGCTTCTAAATTGTGAGACTCCTCCATCAGGAAGATCATCTCGGTCAACACTGGTTATCACAAGATATTGCAAAGCAAGTTCGCTTGCCAAGTCGGCAATTCGTTTCGGTTCTTGTGGATCGGGAGGAAGGGGAGAACCATGTGAGACAGAACAAAAGGGACAGTTTCTTGTACATATGGTACCGAGTATCAAGACTGTGGCTGTTCCTTTTTCCCAACACTCTCTCTGATTGGGACAATTTGCTTGAGTGCAAATGGTATCAATCTGCATGCTTTCAAGCAAACCCTCTGTTCTCTTGTACTGTTGCCCTGTCGACAAACCTTTTCTGATCCAGGGAGGGAATGGAATATGGTCCATCTTCATCGTTTCTCCTTATACGTATCACAAAACTCAGGCAAGAGGGAGATACAACGGGACTGGACCACCTCTTTCAGCTCGTACATGGGTATTGATCTACCTCCCTCGCGTAGTGCATTGGTCATGGTTACACCATCAATGCCACAGGGAACAATATAGTTGAAAATTTCCAAATCGTTGTCCAGGTTGATCGCTATTCCATGCATACTGACATTTCGTACAATCTGGATACCCAGCGAAGCAATTTTCCTTCCCTCAATCCACAACCCAGGGAATCGCTTTCTTCTACTCGCCTGCACATTGGTTGCTGAAAGCACATGGATGGCAATTTGCTCAAGATAATGCACAAATGGAGCTATATGAAATCCATAGGTATCGAAGTGCATTATTGGATAGATAACTAATTGTCCAGGATTATGCGCCGTACTGCCCCCTCCCCTTCGAACCTGTACAACCTCAATACCCAGAGTAGCCAACTGGCTTGGAGAACAAAGCAATTGATTATGAATCTTGTGCATTCCAAGCGTTATTACCGGTGGGTGCTCAAGCAACAGCACCACCGAGGGTAGGAATCCTTGCACAACCCTCTCATGGATTTTTACTTGAAGTGCCAGTGCATCTTGGTAAGACATCAGCCCGCAATCAATACAAACTGGGCATTTCTCCTGATTATGCAATGAGGCAAGATTCTCCAGTGAAAAATCTTGGAGTTGTATCATAGCTTACGGTGGCAGAGGTCTTTTTAATTGTCAATGAAGGAAGGTATCAATACCTCAGGGCAAGATCTGAACTCAGGAGGTGTTGCCCCCATTTTCCGAGCAGAGGAACGAATATCAATGTTGCTTCCAGACACTCATCCAGGAGCCCTGACAGTTCAGTGAAGTTGCATCCTGAGAGGTCGTGCTCCTCTATGAACGCGATGATCGCATCCAGGTCCACCTTTGTTGGACGGGGACTTCTGTTGCCATGCTCGAAGCATTCCTCGCCCCGTTCACGGTATTCCTTCATTTTCCTCTGCACGGTCCTGAGCGACACATTGAGTCTCACCGAGGCCCTGAACTGTTGATCTTGCCTTCTACCGCTTCCTGTACCACTTGCCTTTAACAGCATCCCATACCATACTGCAACCACCTGTACTGGGTGGGGATTGGTTCACTAGTCAGCTCAAAACAGAAGAACCAATCCCTCTGTTTTCTTGTAGCCTGACCACACCACAAAGACAGGTAAGAAATCCCCTTCCTGTGCTAATGTGACAAAATCCCTTCCGTTACCTCAAGACATTATCACTTCGGGGTGGGGGGGTATTTTTTTTTCTCCCATCAGAGTTCTTGACAAAGATTGAGGCACTCACTATAGTGGTAACCCGATTGATATTCTTATAAATAGAGGAATATCATGCCTGTTTGAGAGATGTCCTTGAGCGGTCGGAAGGATGCAAAATCTTGAAAACCGTTGGCGAGAGTCTCCGAGGTCTGAATCCCCTTCCGCTCATTCATCAATTCGGATGAATACAGGTTTTTTTCTTTCATGGAGAGGTGCGAGTATGGCCGAATCAGCTCCCTGCTAAGGAGTTGATCTGGTAATGGTCCGTGGGTTCGAATCCCCCTCTCCGTTTTTGATTTTTTTAGTATTGAGACCATAGCTCGGGATAGAGCATCAGTTTATGAACCGAGGTCGGAGGTTCGAATCCTCTTGGTCTCAGTTCGTTTTGTATGAAACGGTCATAACACTGGGGAGAGATGTCCGAGTGGTCGAAGGAGACGGGACTCGAAACTGTTGTACCGTCTGACGGTACCGAGGGTTCGAATCCTTCTCGATAGCTTGATATTTTTGGGTTTTTGCCGTTATTTCGTTCCTTGAGAGGTGTCCGAGTATCGAAGGTGCACGCTTGGAATGGCGGGTAAGTTAGCGCATCGGGGGTTCGAATCCCCCTCTCCGTTTAGTCTCTGAAATAACAGATTCTGTTGTGCATGCTGCCCAACCCCGTCAGGACCAAAGGTAGCAGCGGTAAGTGAATACTATGAGACACAAGTGCGATTTGTTGGCTGGGTTTTTGCGCAACTCTCCCTCTTCAACTCAGCACTTCTGTTCCTAGATAGCAGCATGGTATACTTGCAGGGCAATGTTCACAGAGGAGCTCTCATGGCATATGAAGTAACAGCTACCAGAAACGCCCCCAGTCTTTGACGACTCGTAGGTCAGAATTCGTGGTATCAACCAAACATGCAATAGGAACAAAGAATAGCCCACGCATATCTGTTCAGTGGGCCAAGAGGTGTTTCGGAAAACTTCATCAGCCCGTATATTGGCAAGGGCATTGAACTGTGAACAGGATCGACTGCCAATCCTGCGGGGTTTGTTCCAATTGTCGTGAAATCACCGTTGAAATAGCGTCGATGTTGTCGAAATCGATGGTGCCAGTGGCATGTTAATGATATTCGACAGATCAAAGACGAAGTCCTCTTTCTCAAACCAGCAGGTACAAGATTTACATTATCGATGAAGTACATATGCTCTCCACCAGTGCTTTCAATGCTCTGCTAAAGACCATTGAAGAGCCCCCTGCATACATCATCTTTATTTTTGCGACCACTGAGCTACAAAAAGTACCAGCTACCATTCGCTCACGTTGTCAACAATTCCATTTCCAGCTTATCGATCTGGATACCATCAAGAGTTGCTTGAGAGATGTTGCAACTGACTTGGAAGTTGAAGCTGATGACGATGCACTGTTCTGGATTGCAAAGGATTCTACCGGCTCCATGCGTGATGCCTATACACTCTTTGACCAAGTGGTCTCCTTTAGTCAGGGACATATCACCATGGAGAAAATCAGCAGTAAACTAGGGCTGGTTGGCATCGATCAGATAACACAAATTGTCTCCCACCTTCTGGAAGAACATACTGATCAAGCACTGTTGGCAGTCCAAGATTTGCTGCAGGCAGGAGTATCTGTGGAACAGTGTATAAAGGACTTCACCCTCTTTTTCAGAAGCTTGCTTTTTATCAAGGCCGGAGTCCATGATGATGCAATCCTTGGAGTACAATCAGACAGAATCCCACTTGCTCTGAGAAACGCATACTCGAGTGAACAGCTTGAAGCTGCAATGGAGTTGCTGCTCAAACTCTACCGGGAAATCCGTTATTCCTTGAATCCAAGGTTTGAACTTGAGCTCTTCATTTCCCGATTGGGAAGCCTTCCTTCCCTTGCTTCAGCGACTACTTTGGTGAAAAAGATTACACAAATGCGGGATGAATTACTCTCAGGAACAGTGAAACTTTCTCCAAAAAAGCTTGAGCTTCAACCTGACCTTATTGCCACGAGCCAGACGATCAAGCCCAGTATAAAGACTCCCCCAGCCAGCAGTGTTGATTCACTCCAAGCGAGAAATGAGGAAATCAAAGAACAGAGCGTTCCTGTAAAGCCCGCACCTGTACAGAACCGCCCATTTACCAAGGGAGATCTTCCTGCCTTGGTAAGCAAGCTCTCTAGCACGCCTCTGCTCAGCCAAGTAGCACAAGCAATTATCGATGTTACCCTTGAGGAAGGGATATTGAATCTTACCTTCTCTACTGCCTTCTGCCAGAACAAGGCAGAAGAGAGTACTGAGAGATTCAAGGAACTGGTAAAGGAAATTTCAGGTTTTGATGGACCAATCCGTTTCCACTACCTTGAGACTGAAAAACAAGAAGAGACTCCACAAACTGAAGATGTGGTAGTCTCAAAGATTGCCTCGATATTCCGGGGAAAAATTACTCAACAAACCAATGAAATGTAAGCGAGGAACCACAGTATGGATATGAACCCCTTTGAACTAATGAAAAATATGAAAGGCATTCAAGAGAATGTTAAGAAAATGCAGGAAATGCTTCCCACCATTACTGCAACAGGTAGTGCTGGAGCAGGCATGGTTGAAGTGACCATCAACGGAAAGTTCATTGTAACTGATATACATATAGAAAAAGATATTGTTGATCCCAATGATGTGCAGACTCTTCAAGTTCTATTAACCAGTGCTTTCAATGACGCATCAGCAAAAATCCAACAGAAGATCCAGAGTGAGGGAATGAAATATGCCGGTCCTCTGGGTGCTCTTACCCCACAGGCCTAGTCATGACAGCATTGGAAAACCTAATCCAAACTCTTTCCCGGCTTCCAGGAATCGGACCTAAAAGTGCATCTAGGCTTGCCTATCATCTTATCAAGACCGAAAAGAGTTATAATCAGAATCTCAGTCAAGCCATTGCTACTATTCAAGACCGGATTTTTCCCTGTTCTATATGTGGCAGTTTCACCGAAACCGATCCTTGTCCTGTCTGCAGTGATGCTTCCCGGGACAGAAGCCTGCTCTGCGTCGTGGAAGAACCACAGGATGTGCTGACCATCCAATCCAGTGGGGCCTATAATGGGTTGTATCATGTGCTTGGGGGAGCGATCAGCCCACTCGATGGCGTCGGGCCCGAACAGCTCTCCTTTTCCCGCCTCCTGCAACGCATCAAGGAGGGTCAGTTCACAGAACTGATCATAGCGACAAATCCAACTGAAGAGGGTGATACAACTGCTCTCTACATCAGACATATTCTCAAGGAGTATAAGAAACTCTCCATCACACGATTGGCCAGCGGATTGCCAATTGGGGGCGATTTGGAATATGCCGACAGAATTACCTTGGCAAGATCACTACGAGGAAGAGTGAATTTCTAGCGAATCCCACGCTCTTTCTTGATAGCATCATAGGCATCCTGAATTTCCCTAAACTTTGAGGTAGCATGACCCAGGAATTCTTCCCCCATGCCTTTGGAGGCAAGGGTGTCAGGGTGAAACTCTATGCTGAGTTTCCGGTAGGCCCGTTTCACTTCATCGTCAGTAGATGTGCGAGGAATATTGAGTATAGCATAGGCCTTATCCGATGCATCACTGCAACCACCATAGCGATTACAAAGCATCTCCACAAAACTATCACTCAAGCGGAAGATTTTTGCTGCCCGCCTGATCATCTCTTCTTCTGCTCGATTAATCGTGCCATCGGCAGCAGCTACTCGATAGAAGATATCGATCATCAATTGCAGGATGTTTGGTGCGTGGCTGAAGTTCTGATAGAACTGAGCAGCAAACTGGTCGAACGTTCCACCACCGGTAAGTGCAGTATCGAAAACTCGCATGGCAGCCTCTTCTTCACGATATCCCAAACGAAGGTCTTGACGAATGAACTCCAGTACTTTTTGACGCTCATGTGATGATACTGAGCCATCAGATGATGCAATTCTTGCAAGCATCGAGAATGCACCCACGAAGAATAGCATCTGCTCTCTATCGAGGGTGGTGTAGGTGCCTTTTGTTGCTTGTGTGGATCCTACATCTCCGGCCTTGTCAAACATATGGCCGAATGCAATTCCAGCAATCATTCCCAAGGGTCCCCCGAACATAAAGCCGAAGGTACCCCCAAACAGTTTACCGAGCCACGCCATGACTTACAGCTTGTCGATCAACATCGAACACTTTCCAGAGGGAATCGGAAGCGTCTTCTTCTTTTTCTCCCCAAGAATTTCAATGGTGAAGTAATAGAGCTTTTCGCTCTCAAGGCGAATTTCCCAGCCACGGTCTGTCTTGTTGCTGAGAATGGTAATCATGTTACGTTTCAAAGAGAGGTGCTCAATTCCCATAGCTTCAAGGGAGGGCATCACCCAATCCACAGTCTTTCGGGGAAGAGAAATTTCCAGCCCGATGATGTTCTCAATCATCAAGGTAATAGTGACCACTCCTGCATAGGGCATCAATCTCCTACGCGGAAAGTCTGGAATCTCATCTGTTTTGGAGAATCCTTCCTTGTTTGGAAGGTACGCCTCCCATACATCACCTATGGTTTCAGCATCGGGATGCAGGGTATCAAGCAAGAAATACATATGCCTGATAGCACACTCCCTTGCAAAGATAAACTGGTTGAATTTCTCCAAACCCTTGATGACCATGTAGGTATTAATGGGTACAACTCCGCCACAATGACCATTACCCTCCTCGCTGAACGCAAGAGATGAGACCGGGACACCGGGGAATGGGTTATCGGTTCCAAACTCTTTCGGGTCCTTAAGGTACTCGATCAAGTAGGCAGCACGCTCATCATTGGGAATCTCTGCAAGCATGGTCCAATAAGCACCAATATACTTATTGTTGATGCGATTTTCCTTGATATCCAGATCATAGTAGAAATTGGTATCAGGATCCCACATCATACTGTTTATCCTCGTTTTCAAGGAGAAGTAAAGCCTCTTGTAACGGAAACTCAACTCCTTGTCATTGAGAATATCGCCGATAGCTGACATATACAGGGCATTAACTGCAAGCTGAGCATTGAAGTCTAATGGATAGTACATATGGTCTCGGGGGGTGTTACCACTCTGACATGCTTCGAGGGGAACAGAGTAGAGCCCATTGGGCTTTCGGAACGTAGCCTGGATCCAGGAGAAGTATCGCTCTAATATAGGAACGATCTCCTTCAACCTTTTCTTGTTTCCAATCTTGTGGTAAAAGCCATGTTCAACATAGGCAAAAAGAGGAGGGAAAATCCCTTCAGGATTTGCTGCCGTAAAGACAGGCTTTCCATCCTCTATAGAATACTCACCACGAATAGCACCATTTGCTTCCTGTTTCTGGTAGAAATAGTCGAGCAAAGGGAATGGCGAGTTATTCTGGTTGCTATACACCAGAAAAAGAGAAGAGAAACAGGATAAATACTGATTAAAAGTTGTCTGGCCAGGATATGAAAGATAGGAACCGTTCATGCCATTGGCTTCGGTTCCTTGCTTCCAAAGTTCGTCTATCCATACCCAAGACCTGTCATACATATCGACAAAATCTTGATCATAAAAATGTACGAACGGCACCATATCCTTTATCAAATTGGGAACTCCTTAGTTATTAGGTAAACACGAGAAAAACTACATAAAACGCGCATTTTTAAAGATAAACTCTCTTAGAAGAGAAGTCAATCATATTCATGGTAAGTTTTAGAAACACTCCTCTTTTTCGAAAATCAAACATTCTGATTTTAAATAAAATTTTTAATCATTTATATAATAGCAAATTATTGAATATTTGAAAAGAACTACTTTTTTGTAAAACTACCCTATGTATATGAGTTATCTCTATCAGATCCAACATCTAGACATGGTTTGCCTAAAAAACCCAACTCTCAGCAAAACACCGGAAGAATGGCTTCCAAAAGTTTAACAGAGAACTCCATGCACCCTTTGGAAATCTCTTCCCCATCAACATGAACAGGCATGGGATAATCACTGCTTACCATGCTCACCTGCTTTACTCTGGAGACACTGAATTCCTTACGTTTTACCTGCCCCCCCTTGAAAAAGGTAAGAGCCAAAGGCACCAGCTTCCAGCTGGGAACAGGAGCATTCGCATAGACTACGTCAAACAATCCATCGTCAAAGATTGCATCTGGACCCATCAGAAAAGCAGAACCCATTCGTCTTCCATTGCAAATGGAAAGTTGCTGGGTCTGTAATGGCTGGGTCTTCCCATCCAAGGTAAGCTCAACCGAGTAGGGTGCAGGATAATTGAGCAGAATTCTGATCAAGGCAAACACATAGCTGGGAGTGCCTGAAACGTGTTTGAAATCACTGGCAAGAAAGTTTACCAGTGGTTCGAATCCAACACCCAAACCATTTACAAAGTATCGTCCCTCTGGATACTTGCCTCCATAGACAATTCCTGCGTCAATAATCCGTTTATTACCTTGAAAAATTATAGAACATGCTTCCTTTAGGGATTTAGGAATATGCATGCCCCAGGCAAAATCGTTTCCTCTTCCAATGGGTATTACTCCTAGGGAAGGTACAGGCAACTGTTTCTCTGTTGCGGCTTTCAACATTCCATTGACCGTCTCATTGACAGTTCCGTCCCCACCGGCAGCAATAATGGCATCACGTCGTTCACATGTTGCCTGCCAGGCCAGATTCTCTGCACCTTCGCCCTTCTTGGTGTAGACCAGTTCTACATGATTACCAGAGTGAGAAAGCAAGGTCTTGATCAAATTCCCTTGCTTTTCTGCTCTTCCCTTTGCAGCATGTGGATTCAGAATAACGAAAAGCTCTCGATCGGCCATGGCATCACCCCTTATTCCTATTTACACCCGAAGACCTATGACCTATGATGAGCGTTGTGAAAACATACGCCCCTCGCACTGCATTTCTTCCTACAACACAAGAAGATTTGCAACAACGGTCTTGGGACCAAATAGACATCGCCTTCATCAGCGCAGATGCCTACGTCGACCACCCCTCTTTCGCACTTGCCCTCTTGGCGCGTTTACTGGAAAAGGAAGGTTATCGTGTTGGTATTATCGCACAACCCGACTGGAACTCAACAAAAGATTTTCTCAAATTAGGGAAACCCCGTCTTTGTTGCCTTATAAGTGGAGGAAATATTGACAGCATGGTCTCCCATTATACCGCCAATGCAAAACCTCGTAGTGAAGATGAATACAGTCCCGATGGTAAGGCAGGACTTCGCCCCGACCGCCCAACATTGGTGTATACTGCAAAGGCAAGACAAGCGTACGGTAAAGACATCCCGATAATCATAGGGGGATTGGAAGCTTCACTGAGAAGACTTAGTCACTATGACTATTGGAGTGACAAGGTACGCAAACCCATCATTCTTGATGCAAAGGCCGATCTCTTGGTCTATGGTATGGGAGAGAGACAGACCCTTGAAATCGTCCGTCGCCTTGATATGGGTGAGCCTATCTCACACCTCAGGAATATCAAGGGAACGGTATACTGGGCCAATCCAAATACCTTTGAAATCGAAGCTGAACCAACGAGTATACTTCCCTCCTATGAAGAAGTCAGTGAACGAAACAAACAGTCCAATACACCAACTGAAGCAGGGAAAAGGGCGTACGCAAAAGCATTTGGCATGCAGATGCTGCAGGAAAACCCTATAGCAGGAAAAAGAGTCATTCAATCCTGCATGCAACGTTTGGTTGTCCAGAATCCTCCTGCCCTGCCCTTGGAAGAAGGGTTTTTTGACAAATTGTATGAACTTCCTTTCACCCTTGACGCACATCCAGACTATGAAAAAGTAGGTGGGGTGCCTGCTCTCATGGAAGTTCAGTTCTCCATAACCAGTAATCGTGGATGTTTTGGGTCTTGTTCATTCTGCGCCATCACCAGTCACCAGGGAAGAATGATTCAAACAAGAAGTAAGGAGTCTTTGGTAAAGGAAGCCAAAAGAATGAGCGAGCATCCTGCATTCAAGGGATATATCCATGACCTAGGAGGTCCAACTGCAAATTTCCAAGGCTTGGCCTGTGACAGGCAGAAAACCTATGGGCCCTGTCCAACCAAAGAGTGTCTCTATCCCCGGCCTTGCGCCAACTTGAAGGACTACCATGGACGATACCTCGATTTACTTGAGGCAATTGAATCACTTCCCCGTGTAAAGAAGGTATTTATAAGAAGCGGTATACGCTACGACTATCTCCTGGAGGTATGTGACAAAAAGACCAGAGAACGGTTTATGAACCATCTTGTTAGGCACAATGTCAGTGGTCAGCTCAAGATTGCTCCCGAGCATGTCAGCGACAAGGTACTTGATGCCATGGGGAAGCCAAGAGCAGCACTCTTTGATGAGTTTACTGAACTCTACCAAAAAACCACTAAAGAAGCTGGAAAGAAACAATACCTGATACCCTACTTCATTGCTGCCCATCCAGGCAGTACGCTGGAGGATGCCATTACCCTGGCCTTATACTTACACAAACTTCAGTTCATTCCTGATCAAATGCAGGAATTTTATCCAACTCCTGGGACAGTCTCAACCTGTATGTACTATACTGGTCTCGATCCACGACCTGGCAAGCAGTTTGCCAGTGTATACGTTCCCAAGGGACGTGAAAGACATCTGCAACGTGCCCTCCTGCAGTACAATAAAAAAGAAAACCGCCCCTTGGTTCTTGAGGCCTTGAAAAAAGCTCAGAGAAAGGACTTGTCGAGGATACTTCTCACAAGACGGTAAACCTAGTGGAAAAAGCAATATCGGAACATAGGGAGTTCTATCAGAAGATGGTGACCATTGCCTTGCCGGTGGTCTTTCAGAGCTTACTTACCAACTCCCTCTCCTTTGTCGATACCTTGATGATTGGACAGCTCGGTGAGACATCTATTGCCGCTGTTGCGCTGGGAAACCAGATGTTCTTCCTAATCAGTGTCCTGTTCTTCGGTGTCTGTAGTGGTTCAGCCATCTTCCTTTCCCAGTACTGGGGAGCCAAGAATGAAACTAATATCCAACGGGTACTCGGCCTCTCCTTCACCCTGGCAGGATCCGGGGCGTTGCTTTTTGCCTTGACGTCCTTGTTCATACCCCGACAGATCATGCATATATTCACCACTGAAAGCGAAGTGGTCAGCCAAGGCATCTCTTACCTCAGGATTGTCGGCATAAGCTACCTGTTTACCGCAATCAGCCAAGTGATTGCCACTGCGCTGAGGGTCATTGGATATGCAAAGACTCCCTTAAAGGTGGCTCTCTTCTCATTGACCCTTAATGCTGTTGGAAACTACCTCCTGATTTTTGGTATCGGCCCATTTCCTGCATTGGGTGTAGCCGGAGCCGCAATTGCTACCACCATAAGTCGACTGGTTGAAGTGATTGCACTCTTGTGGATTGTCTACCATCGTCATCCTGTCATAGCCATAAAAAATAGGGATGCATTCCGTTGGAACAAGACATTTCTGTTGCATATCATACCTACCAGCTTGCCCGTCATCATTAATGAGTTTTTCTGGGCTTTGGGAATGGCCACCTACAAGGTTGCATACAGCAAGATGGGAATTGAAGCCATCGCTTCCATCAATGTCGCTGAATCAGTAGGAAATCTTTTCTTTGTCCTGATGATGGGTGTCAGTAATGCAACACTGATCATGATCGGGGTCAAGATTGGGGAAAAGCAAAGGCACCTTGCCCTGCTCTATGCAAAACGGTTCATTACCACAGCTTTCCTGGTGGGAATTGCCATGGGGGTCTTTGAATTCCTTCTTGCACCCCTGTTCACCTCCTTCTTCAATATCTCTGATAGAGTAAAGCAACTAGCAATCTACTGTCTTTATATCAATGCAGTCCTGCTTCCAATCAAAAGCATCAACATGGTCATTATTGTGGGAGTCCTCAGAAGTGGTGGAGATACCAAATTCTCCATGTTTGCAGAAATGTTCGGAGTTTGGGCAGTCGGGGTTCCTCTTGCTTTCATCGGGGTCTTCCTCCTTCACCTCAACACCTGGCAGCTTTACCTGCTTTTGGGGATGGAAGAGGTCACAAAGCTGTTCATTGGTCTATACCGTATCAAGAGAGAGGCATGGATTAATGACCTGACAGCTACCTTTCATTGACCTGGGTTACGTATAAACGTATAGTTGTTAGTAAAAGAGAGGTATCTACATGAGTCTACGAACCGTACTTACCAATGGGACTGTTGTAACAGGCTATGCAAAACTGAAAGACTGTGCCCTCTATATAGATGAGAAAGGGGAAATTGGAGACATCTTCAATATGAGAAGATTGTCAGAAAAGCAATTACCCAGCAACACCATCATGATTGATGTGGGAGGTTCCTACATCATGCCTGGCTTTATTGATTCCCATATTCATGGAATCGGAGGATATGGAACAGAAGATGCAAAAGCTTCTTCAATCCTGGGAATGAGTGAACGACTTGCAGACTTTGGGGTAAGTGCATTCATGCCTACTGTATACACCGACAAGCTTGATGTAATGAAAGCCAGTACAAAGGCAATTGCTGAGGCCATGGGTAGTGAGCAGGGTGCAAAGATCATGGGCATCAATCTGGAAGGGCCTTTTATCTCGATGGAACGGGTCGGAGCCCAGAACCCTGCTGGAGTTATACCAGTCAATCTTGAAGTCTTCAATGATCTAATCGACACAGGACAAGGCAAGGTCATTTGCATGACAGTAGCCCCAGAACTCAAACATATGCGTGAATTGGCCCTCCTAGCAAGAGAACGGAACATTGTTTTGCTTGCTGGTCATACCAATGCCAGCTATGAAAACATTATGGAAGGGATGCAGTGCGGCATCTTCCACTCCACCCACTTCTTCAATGCGATGAGCCGTTTACATCACAGAAACCCAGGAACGGTGGGAGCAATCCTCATCCAGAGAGATATGCAGTGTGAGATCATCTGTGATGGAGTACATGTTCACCCTGAATTGATAAAAATGTTGCTCCGTGAGAAACCACTGGACAATATCGTCATGATAACCGACAGCCTCAAACCCACCAAACAGAGAAGTGGCTCCATGATGGCAAACGGGGTTGAATGCACAATGGGAGAGGATGGAGCTTTTGTCAGTATCAAGGACCCTAACCTGTTCATAGGTTCTGCACTGACCATGCTCCAGGGTATGAAGAATGCAGTAGATTGGGAAATACCTATTCAACAAGCAAGCCAGATGAGTTCCACGAACCCTGCTCGAATCTACAACTTTGCAAAACAAGGGATGTTGGTTCCTGGCTATAAGGCGGATGTGGTTGTCTTGGATGACAATATGCAGATAAAGGGTCTGTTTGTCGATGGCAACCTAATCCGTGATCGCTTTGTCTGAAACAAAAACAAGGAGTAAGAGACTATGCAAGAATCAGTAAAGGGGTTGAAACCCCAGCCACTCTGGAATTATTTTTCTGAACTTTCCGACATTCCCCGAGAATCGGGCAATGAAGAAGGTGTACGGCAGTACCTTCTCGCCTTTGCCAAGAAACATGAACTTGAAGTTATTGTTGATACAATCGGCAATGTAATCATGCGAAAGAAAGCCTATCCAGGGTATGAAAAGAGACCTTCGGTCGCCTTGCAAGGACATATGGATATGGTCTGTGTTAAGGAATCCTGGAGTAATCACGATTTCTCCAAGGACCCCATTGAGCTTGTCCGCGATGGAGACTTCCTCAAGGCAAACGGAACCACCCTCGGTGGAGACAATGGAATTGCAATCGCTTTTGCGCTCGATATCCTCGCAGACAAGGATGCTAAACACGGCCCCTTGGAAGCTCTCTTCACCGTCAGTGAAGAAACAGGGCTTACTGGTGCATTCCACGTCGAGAAAGACAAGATACAGAGCAGACTTTTGATCAACCTGGATACTGAAGAAGAAGGAGTACTCTATATCGGCTGCGCTGGCGGTATTGAGGTTGATGTAACACTTCCTGTGCAGTGGGAATCGGTTCCTACTTCCTACAAGGCATTCACCTTGACTGCAGACGGGATGCTTGGAGGACACAGCGGAGGAGAGATTCATAAACAACGAGCAAATGCCATCAAGGTAGCAGCTCGTACATTGAGCCAGATTCCCTCCTGTATGGTCTTCAAGGCTGAAGGAGGAACCAAACGGAATGTCATTCCTTCCGTTTGTTCCCTTTCTTTTGCAGTACCTTCTGGGGACATTGAAACATTGAAGGCTTTCGTCTCACAGACCCAGCAGGTATTCAGCGATGAATATGCACTCAATGACCCGGATGTACGACTTACCTTGGAAGAGACAGAGACTCCCAAGAGAGCCGTCGATGGCCGTATCAGTAAGCAACTGCTCACCAGCCTGTATGCTGCCCCGCATGGTGTCGATGCGATGAGCCTCAGGATTCCAAGCATCGTGGAAACATCTTCCAATCTGGCCATTCTTCGGTTGGATAAAGAGGCTTTCCATGTTACCAGCAGCCACCGCTCATCAGTACTCTCTGCGCGGAACGATATTGCCCGCAGGTTTGCTTCAGTCTTTACACTTGCCGGTGCCGAGACAACCTTTGAAGGAGCCTATCCTGCCTGGACACCAAACCCTGATTCAGCGTTGACTGGGTTCTGTGCAAAGGCATATGAGGAGTATACCGGAAAGAAGCCGGAAATTACGGCAATTCATGCCGGACTTGAGTGCGGCATCATCAACAGCAGGATCCCAGGGATGGACTCTGTCTCCTTTGGTCCTGATATGTTTGATGTCCACTCCACCAAGGAACGCCTCAGCATATCCTCTGCTGATCGTATCAGTGGATTCACCCGTCACCTTCTCTCAATCATTGCATGAGTAGGCCGATCATCGCTATAGGCGGAACCTATGAACAGGCTCCGCCTACCTCTGCGTTCCCCTCCCTTCGGAGGATTTTCACCAATGAAGGGTACGTCTCAAAGTTGGAACAGAGTAGGGCTTCTGTCATCCTAATTCCCAACACAGGTGTTAACATTGATGCCCTTTTATCACTCTGTGATGGCCTTCTACTGTCAGGTGGACCGGATATCGAGCCATCATTGTATCATCAAGAGCGTCATCCTTCCTGTGGAAAAAGTGATGCAGAAAGTGATATGTTCCAGATTGCTCTCTACCATGCTGCCAAGAAAATGGGAAAACCTATCCTCGGTATCTGCCGGGGGTGTCAGTTGATCAATGTTGCTGAGGGGGGAACGCTCTTCCAGGACTATACAATGAGAGAGGACCACCACATCGCCCATCCAGACCTGGAACACTTTGATCAAGTTAGCCACCTAGTCATAATTCAGAAAAACACAAAACTTGCATCCATACTGGGAAGTGGGGAGATTGGGGTCAACAGTCTTCACCACCAATGCATTGACGCAGTTGCTCCTGATTTTCAGTGTACAGCAAGAAGCAACGATGGTTGCATTGAAGCAATTGAGTGCACCACTGGACCCTGGATCCTTGGAGTACAATGGCACCCTGAGAGCATGGCCGAAGAGATGATTCCTCTCTTCAAGGCGTTTGTTGAGGTAGCAGAAGCATAATGAAAAGGCTGTATCCCTTTCAGGAAACAGCCTCTCTTGGTTTTTGTATTTAGTCAGATCAGCCCTTTATATCCTTGGCCAATGCCTTTGCCAGATCATAGGCTTTCTGTTTGTCCTCTTCGCTAGGAGAACCCTGATATTCAACCACACCACGACAGTCCAGCTTCATGGCAGTAGAGAATTCATCAAACTGCTTTTGCGCACCACCAGACCATCCAAACGATCCGAAGCGGAGTGTTTTCCTGCCTTGCACATGGCTTCGTTCAAGAATATCCAAAACGTGGTACATCGGGGGGAACATCTTATACTCGTAGGTAGGCATACCGATGACTAAGCCCTCGCTTCTCCACACCTTCTCCAAGACAAAGGATTCATGGGTTTGGGGAATCTGCAATACGTGGACAGGAATTCCCTCACTCTCCAGGCCATCAATAATTGATGAGAGCAAAGCCTGGGTGTTTCCATACATACTTGACCAGACCACGGTTACTTCTTTCTCCCTGGGTCCTTGCATGTAGGTGGCCAGGGTCTTGTACCACTCGATAATCTTCTCAGGTTCTGAACGCCATACAACTCCGTGGCTCGGAGCAACCAACTTGATAGCAAGCCCATCAAGTTTGGCGATTCCCCTAATTACAAAGGACGAGAAGGAGGAGACAATGTTTGCATAGTAGCGCTCTGTTTCACTTACAATCTTTTCCGTCTCTTCAGCACTCAACTCATCATCAAAGCAGTGTTCATAGCGACCGAAAGAACCAAAGGCATCACAGCTGAAGAGAATCCCATCCTCTTCCAAGTATGTCATCATGGTTTCAGGCCAGTGGATATTCGGTGTCATGAAGAACTTCAAGGTCTTTCCCCCAAGGTCGAGGGTTTCCCCGTCAGTGACTGCCCTGACATGCTTCTCAATCTTATAGAAGTGCTTTATCAAGGGAACAGCTTTTGCACTGCAAAGGATTTCTACATCGGGGTAGTGCTTGACAATTTCAGCCATTGCCCCGGTGTGATCGGGTTCCATATGGTTGATGACTATGTAGTCCAGCTCCCCCTCACCGAGGGAAAGACTCTCCAGCTGTTCGTTGACAGCTTTCAGTGCACCATCCCAATCCTTCACCAAATCGACCAATACACGTTTCTCACTGCCTTTTACCACATAGGAGTTCAACATCACTCCGTCAGGGATAGGCCATATTCCTTCAAACAGGTCCCGACTGCCAACCTTCGCAGCTACTCGGTAAACACCATCTGCAAGTACATCAGGTTTCATAGTATCGTATCTCCTCTTCTTTCAAAGATACACAATTATATCAGATTTGTGAATGAAAGGCATCAATACTCCAGAGCAAGCCCTGGACTCAAGAGGCGTTGTCTCATTTTCCGTCCCAAGGGACAGAGTATCTCACCTTGCTTTCCCTACACTCGCTCCGTTGGGGAATCAAAGACAGAGCTGGGTCTCCTGCTGCAAAGAAAAAATGGCTCGTTGCACCTGTTTATAGTCGCTCATGTAATGAAAAAGTAGGGAATGAAACTCTTTTGAGTGATTGAAATGAACGAGGTGTGCCATTTCATGAAGAACCAGATAGGAGAGTTGCTTTTCGCTTAGAGCTTGGCAACGCAGGGAAAAATTCAACCTGCCCTTTGCTGAGCAACTACCCCATCGGGTTTTTGAGTCACGTACTGAAAAAGGAGGAATGGGAACATGCAGGACCTCTGCCCAATAAGCAACCAAAGGAGAGAGCCTCTTGCGTGCTTCTTCCCGATAGAGTTCCTTGATCAGGTGGCATATACCAAAGGATTCCAGAGGCTTCCTAGGATCATAAGTCACGATCAAAGAGGAATCACGAGGAGTAATTGTGGCATGCGCTCCTTCCTCCAACAATAGTGTGTAGCGCTCTCCAGCATAGAGAAACATCTCACCACTCTGATAGGTATGCATTGCCTGTTGCTGTTTTACAATAGTATGGAGCAATTTCTCTTTATTGCTGATAATCACCCGCTCTACCGCGGCCTTCGATATTCCGTATGGGGCGCTTACCTTCACCTTCCCATCCGCTTTGACCCGAACCGTTATATGCCGAAGACCTCTCCTATAGAGAAGGGTGTATGGTATGTTTTCTACTTTACCGTCTGTTTTCATTCTGCTACAGTATCACCCATGCAACAAAGCAAGTCCATGATTTTACACCTTAACCAGGCGATTCCCTATCAAACAGCTCCATTCTCTGCTTCTGACGCTGAGGATGCTTATCAACAGATGCTCACCCATCTCGATACACAACCTGTGGGCAGTGAAGGATGTCTTGCCCTCTCTTCCACCCTTGCATTGCTCTTTGCAGGGGTACAGGAAAGCCCTGACGAGGCAACAAGGGAAGCTGTTGAGAAAGGGCTTCCCCTTCCCACGGTAGAGGCTCCTTTCTATCTTGAAGAAGGAAGCTATACCTTCTGTCAACTTGCCCCTCCTCCTTCAATTGCCTCTTTATCTTCATCCATAGACAATCTCTTTGATGGGCCACCTGTCATCTATTTAAGACTTCTGAAGGAGAATCCTCTTACCGTTATTGCCCAACTCTGGACACAGCGCTAGAAGAAGAGCGGGATGAGAAGTGGTGCAACCAAGCTCATGATCACGCCGTGGTAGATCGATCCAACCATGGTCCGTGTTCCAAAGTGGGAAGAGAGCAGTACCAAGGTGACATCCATGCTGGTAGCCCCGGCAGTACAAACTGCGGGATAGTAGTATCGCTTTCCAAGTCTTCCAAACAGAGGAATGAGGAAAAAAGAAAAACTCTCCCTCAGAAGATTGGACAAGAACGAGATGGATCCAAGAACAGGGTATCCCAAATCTGTGATAAGGATACCCGAGAGTGAGTACCATCCAAAACCACTAAGCATTCCTATGACCTCTGCGAGTGTATTGGGAGTGAAAACGAACACTCCCAATGCACCAACATAGGTACCGAGGATGGTGTAAAGCGGGAGAAAGAATAAGCTTCTGT
Source organism: Sphaerochaeta sp. (assembly GCA_018399495.1). Classification (GTDB taxonomy): domain Bacteria; phylum Spirochaetota; class Spirochaetia; order Sphaerochaetales; family Sphaerochaetaceae; genus Sphaerochaeta. The sequence continues at coordinate 116,516 of JAGYOG010000002.1, read as the reverse complement.
CAGCAAAAACCCCTTTGAAGCTTATCTTTTTATGGACCATACCCATGCCGACAAAAAACAACAGTACATAGAGCAGGTAGGTAACCAGGGAGCTGTCAAACCAAGAGAAGGCGTTCGTTCCCAGTCTCAACAACAATCCCACAATCACGATGGACACCAAGATCAGGGGTTCTTTTATAATGTCGTACAGTCTTCTGATGAAGCTCTGTTCCTTCCTCTTTGCTATAGCAATATGTTCTGAACGTAATGAAGGTGTCAGTATGAAAGAAAAAAGTAATGAAACAATAATGGTACCGGCTAAAGCGAAAAGAGTGATAAGCAACGCTGTTATTCCAATGGTTCCGAACTGAGAGGTAATACCATCGATTCCACCAGTGTTTACTCCCATGAAAAAAAGAAGGAGCCAGACCAAGAATATTTGCGCATAAGCAGAGACATGGGTGAACCGGTCCTTGCCCAAAAGATGTGCAGAACCCATTCCAAGAACTAAAGCAAGAGCGAGTTTCGCCAGATACCAAAGTGTTTCCATTTGGACAAACAGTATATCAATCACACATGACTGTCAAATTCCCTTGTTTCTCCGCCCTTCCTTCAGTATAGTTTACTGCATGACTGATGAAAAAATGAGTAATACCTTCCACCGACTCACACTCAACGATGGAAGAGAGATCCTCCTTGTGGGGACTGCCCATGTTTCCAAAGAGAGTGTTGATGAAGTGGCTCAACTCATTGAGAGTGAGCAACCTGACCATATCTGCCTCGAGCTTGATGATGGACGGATGAAGAACAGGGAAGAGAAATCTTCCTGGTCAGAGATGGATATCAAGAAAGTCCTCAAGGAAAACAAGGGTTTTCTCTTGCTTGCAAATATGGCTCTCTCCTCCTTTCAGAAACGAATGGGGGACCAATCGGGAAGCGCACCTGGAGAAGAAATTCTCAGTGCAGCCAGACTGGCAAAGGAAAAAGAAATCCCCTATTCTCTTTGCGACAGGGAAATCCAGATAACGTTTACCAGAGCTTGGCGACTGTCAAATCTTTGGAACAAGATGAAGCTCATAGCAACCATCATCAGTGCCGTTTTCAGCAATGAGAAGATTACGGCCGAAGAGCTTGAAGATCTGAAAAAAGCCGATGTCATGCAAAACATGATGGATGAAATGGCAAAAGAGCTTCCTTCAGTCAAAGAGGTTCTCATCGATGAACGTGACAGATACTTGGCTACAAGCATCTATCTTTCCCCAGGGGATAAGAAGCTTGCCGTTATCGGGGCTGGTCACCAAGGTGGCGTCATCAAGACACTCCAAAAAATTGAGGAAGGCTCTCTTTCGACTGACCTGAGCGATATTACAACCATCCCAAAACCCGGCAAAGGCGGTAAGATTCTTGCATGGGCAATACCAGTGATCATCGTCTCGATTTTTTTGCACGGTTTTTTTAACCTCGGACAACAAGAAGGAGTCAAAATGTTCGGCTACTGGTTGGGAGTGAACATGTCTTTCACTGCAGTGGGAACACTCATCTCTCTAGCGCATCCGCTAAACGCATTGGTAAGCATTATAGCAGCCCCTTTTACCAGTCTTCATCCTGGCATCGGGGTAGGTATGGTCAGCGGTCTTTTGCAGGCCACACTGAAGAAACCTCTTGTTCGAGATTTCGAAAAGTTAAGCAATGATGCAGCGAGTCTCAAAGGTTGGTACCACAATCGTGTGCTTCATATCCTGCTTGTCTTTTTCTTCACCAGCCTAGGATCCTCGATTGGAACCTTTGTAGCGTTTCCCGTGTTGTTAAGTATTGCAGGTGCATAATACCCTGCAATGGTATAGATAGAGAAATCTCTGCTTAGAATTATTAAACCCCTCAAGAAACCTTGGGGGGTTTAATAATTGGATATCTTCTCTATTCTATGTTTTCCACTATTCAGAAAGGTAGTGTACAGTTAAGTTCGCAATTTGCTTAAGGATTTGAAAAAGGTCACTGGGTGCCCCATACTGTTTGTTAGCAGACGAACAGGAGAAGTTAGCCCAATGACCAAGACCAAGGATACCACGTTTTTTGAAATGAAACTACAGGAGTTCCATAGTGCAGAGGACCCGATGCTGGCTATGCTCGAGTGGATGACAGCACGGCTCATGGAGCTTGAGATCGAGGATAAATGCAATGCACCCAAGGGTGTCCATGAAGAGGCAAGGACTGCCTATCGCAGCGGGTATCGTACCCGTACGTTCAACACCCGCTTGGGAACACTGTACATGCTGGTCCCCAAGGTGCGCAACGGTGGGTACATCCCCTTTTTTGTCACCGAACGCAAGCGCAGTGAGCAAGCCCTGATCGACGTGATCAAGGAAGCATGGGTAAGCGGGGTATCCACCAGGAAAATCGACAACCTGGCAAAGAAGATCGGTATTGAGAACATCAGTGCATCGCAGGTAAGCAACATGACCTCGGAACTGGACAGGCAGGGGCAGGAGTTCCGCCAGAGGCCGCTGGATGAGGAATACCCGGTGCTCTGGGTGGATGCCCTGTATGAGAAGATCAGGGACAATGGGAAGGTGGTCAGCGTCGCCATCATGGTAGTGAGACCCGTGGACATGGAAGGGAAAGTGCGGATGATTGTGGAAAGCATGCCTGCCAGCATGACTATGAACACCTTGCCCTCGAGGGTGGCATCGGTCTTCAAGGCAGGGCGGTCGAACCCGATGTCGTTCTTCACGTTGTTGAACACCCGCTCCACACCATCCTTTGACCGGTAGATGTCCAGCACCTGGGCGGCGGTGAGATTCTCCGTACTCAGCAGTACGAAATAGCCTAGCTCGCCGGCAGCCCCGTCGACCTTCTTGCAATCCATCTCGAAGACGCACCTACTGTTGCCGGTCTTGCGCACTGAAACCAGGGCCTTCTGCTTGCAGGAAAACAACCTCTTCTGTGCATCGCTGACGGACAGTTCTTTCTTCCGCACCTTCTCGGTCAGCTCGGCGATGGAGTCCTCCAGGTCTCTATACAGCTTGGGCTCCTGTTCGGCAGCCTTCAGTCTGTTGTAGTAGACATGTACGTACGCAGTGGTAGGGTGTTCGACTCCGAGGCTGTCGGTTAGGGCAATGCTCTGCTTAACGGTCTTGCCATACACCGCATGCTCCGCCAGGTAGCAGGTGCTGTCGGCCTCGAAGGTCCCACGCGTTGTCTGCAGAGCATCCTTGTACACCGACATGTTGGACTTCATGCACATGATCACGTCGTATCGGCACTCATGGTACAGCCGATGGAGGTTGCTGTAGCTGCAGTAACCCCTGTCCAAGACCATTCTTCGGAAGTTGTACCCCATCGCCTTGGTCACGTCGACGAAGTTGTCGATGGTCTTGATGTCGGGTATGTTCCCCCGGTACAGCCGGTAGTAGGAGCACCTCCCCTCGTTGCTGCTGTACACCGCTGCCATGGCGAAATGCCTTAGGTCCGGGTCCTGCTTGCCCCTTGAAACCTCAATCTCGGGCAGAGTGAAGGGTTCAAAATGTTCGGCTACTGGTTGGCAGTGAATATGAGCTTCACCGCCATCGGTGCAATTCTAGCTCTTGCTCACCCACTCAATACGTTGGTGAGTATTTTGTCAGCCCCCCTTACAAGCCTCCATCCAGGGATTGGAATAGGTATGGTGAGTGGATTGATGGAAGCAACACTCAGAAAACCAAAGGTACGGGACTTTGAACAACTAGGAGAGGATGCTACAACCTTCAAGGGTTTGTATCGCAACCGTGTATTACATACCCTTCTCGTATTCCTCTATACAAGCTTATTGGCATCCATCGGAAATGTAGTCATATTCCCAATTCTTTTGAGTATGCTTGGTTCATAAGGAAAGCTAACTAATATACCAATAAAGGTTGTATCTGATGATACGACCTTTTTTGATATTCTATCAATAACCTATTATCTTGTTGTATTGTATATTTATATATATTTGTTAGGATTTCTAACTATATAGTCATTTCATTGAATTCATAAGATCAAGTGCTTCTTTCACCGTAGAGCAAGCATGCTGGACCAATGGGGAGCGAGCACTTACTCTGGGGACTATTGAACGTTTGAAACCCAGCTCCTTTGCAGCCTTCTCTCTCTTGTCAGGAAACCCAACACCCCTCACTTCTCCAGCTAGGCTAAGCTCTCCAAAGCTGATAAGAGCCTTGGGAATGCTCTTGTTGGTCAGGGCAGACCAAAGTGCAAGCGCAAGAGGTAATTCAATGGACACCTCATTGAGTTTCATCCCACCTGCTACATTGACGTAGATATCCTGATCACTGAGGCGCAAGCCTGCATGGCGCTCCAATATGGCGGCTACCCTAGTGACACGAGCACTGTCAATTCGGTCTGAATAGATACGGGTGAACCCATTTTTGGCACTGGTTGTAAGCGCCTGGATTTCAACAAGGAAGGTTCTAGATCCCTCGATAACCGGGGTATAAGATATCCCAGGAGGAATGTCCTTTGTGAGCCTATCGGTAATAAAGAATGAGGAAGGATTAGCTACCGGACTGAGCCCCTTCTCATGCATGCTGAAGATACCAATTTCATCAACTGAACCGAACCGATTCTTTGCAGCTCGAATCAACCTAACCCCACTGGAAATCTGCTCAAAATAGATGACTGTGTCTACCAGATGCTCTATGACCTTCGGCCCCGCCAGAACACCTTCCTTTGTCACATGCCCGATGAGAAACAAGGAAATTCCCAATTGCTTGCAAAGTCCCACCAAGGTTGTTGAGCAAGCCCGTATCTGGTTTACTGACCCAGCAGGGGAGGGGATATCCTCACTGGAGAGCGTCTGAAGTGAATCAACTACCACTACATCCGGCTTCTCTTCACTCAAAAGACTGACAACCACTTCCACCCTGGTATCACAGAAGATGGAAATGGAAGAAAGGTTGAGTTCCAGTCTTTGAGCACGTAGCTTCACTTGGCTGGGTGATTCCTCTCCCGAGATATAGAGCACTTTCCGCCCCGTTGAGCACTTCTCAAGTACCTGGAGCATCAAGGTGGACTTGCCGATACCCGGCTCTCCCCCTAGGAGGATGGAAGAGCCACGCATGACTCCTCCACCGAGTACCCGGTCAAGTTCACTGATACCTGTTTCATAGCGGAATAGCGGATCGATCTCAACCTCTTCCAAGCTCACTGGCTTGGTGGCCGTACTGATTACAGCACGCTTGCCATCGGAGGGTTTTCTTACCGCTTCCTCTTCAAAGGTGTTCCAACTTCCGCAATCCGGACAGCGTCCTAACCATTTTGTCTCAACCCTGCCACACTGGCTACAGACGTAATGAACAGCCTTATCTTTCACAAGTATCTCCTTATATTTTCTGTATTTAGAATTTTATCAACTCCACATCAAAAATCAGATATGAATTTGGAGGGATTACTCCAGGATAACCCATTGTCCCGTATCCGAGCTCAGGGGGGATGATCAGTGTTCGCTGCTCACCGACTGTCATGGTTTTCAAAGCCTCATTCCAGCCTTCAATAACCTGGCCGATCGCAAACTGTGCAGGAGTACCTCGTTGTACCGAACTATCAAAAATCCTTCCATCAAGCAAGGAACCGGTATAGTGAACGGTAACAGTCTGGCCTTGTTTCGGACTTTTCTTCCCTTCCCCTTCCTTTTTCACTACATACCGAAGACCACTTTCAGTGACTTTTGCATCAGGCCAACGGTTTTTAAGCTCTTTCTCAAGCTTCTCTTTTTCCTTGGCTTCTCTATTATTGTTTTTCTCTTCTGCAACAAGTACATACTGGGTGAAGATCTCACGAGATACTTCAAACGCCTCAGCGTCCTTTCCTACACGCACAATCTCAACACGATTGAGCTTGTCACCTTGCGCAATTGAATTTACCACATCCATCCCTTCTACAACATGCCCAAAAACGGAATGCTTACCATCCAACCAAGGGGTCGCAACATGTGTAATGAAAAATTGGCTCCCATTCGTTCCAGGTCCTGCATTTGCCATGGAGAGGACTCCAGAACTAGTATGCTTCAAGGAGTCATCAAACTCGTCAGGGAACGTATAGCCAGGACCCCCTGTCCCGTTACCCTTGGGACATCCACCCTGAATCATAAAGTTTTCAATAACCCGGTGGAACGTGAGATTATTATAGAAAGGTTTTCCTTCCCCATTCACATTCAAAGCCCCTTCTGCTAGACCTACGAAGTTTGCTGTGGTCATTGGTGCCTTCTTGCTCTCAAGAAACAGGGTGATTTCACCCTTACTAGTATGCAATACGGCGTACAAACCGTCCTTCAATTCATTCTTTTTCATTGTATCTCCTTGCTATTCTTATAGTTCAAACAATCCCTGATTTGGCATCAGCAACTGATATAGTCGTTCCAACTCTTCACTACTGGTAAAGGGAATCTCAATCTTCCCCTTTTCCAGCGAACCTTTAATTTCCACCTGTGATCCTACTGCATGCAGGAATTTATCCTCGATAGCAATAATTTCTGGTGCCTTGGCCAAACTCTTTTTGGCTCGTTTCTTTTTTGATTGATACGCAGCACGTTTACCCATATTAAACTGTGAAGCCAATTGTTCCGTTGCTCTTACAGAAAGATCTTTTTCCAACACGGTACGATAGAGAATTTCTCTGTCAGCAGGGTTCACTACTGACAAAATTGCTCTTGCTTGCCCTGCAGAAAATTTGCCATTCAGCAAATCTTGCTGCATGGATGAACTCAATTGCAGTAAACGGATACTATTACTAATCGTAGATCTGTTTTTCCCCAAGCGCTTAGCCAACTCCTCTTGGGTAATACCAGCTTCTTGAATAAGATAGGCGTATGCTTTCGCTTCTTCAATGGGATTAAGACTCTCCCTCTGGATATTCTCTATCAGGGAGACTTCAAGGCGTTGCATCTGAGTAAAATCTTTCACCAGTACCGGCATCCGTTCGAGCCCAGCAATTTTTGCGGCACGGAATCTTCTTTCACCCGCAACAATACTATACAACCCAGGTGCAATCTCTTCCACCAATATAGGTTGCAATACACCTTCTCTTTGAATTGACTGGCTCAGCTCTTTAAGTGCTTCCTGGTTGAAATCCTTTCTCGGCTGATTTGGGTTTGCCCTGATTTGCTCAACAGGGACCTCAAGAACTCGTTGTTCTTTCTCTGCATCAGGTTTCGATGAGGCAAGGCCAAGGGCGGAGTCCAAAACTGAATCGAATGAATAGTCTTGCATCAGGGAACCTATTCCTTTCCCCAATCCATGTTTCTTATTGGTTTCTTGCGACACGTTTTATAACCTCCTTGGCTAATGCCTTGTACGCTTTTGCTCCACTACTTGAACCATCATAGACGGAGATGGGAAGTCCATGGGAGGGAGCTTCAGCAAGTCGAATATTTCTGGGTATCATTGTCTTAAAGACCAATTGAGGGAAAAAGGAACTCACATCCTCAACCACTTCCTTTGCAAGGTTAGTCCGCTTGCTGTACATGGTGAAAAGAATTCCCAGGACTTCAAGATCAGGATTGATCGATTTCTTCATATTTCCCACTGTTCTCATCAACAGATTCAATCCTTCCATTGCAAGGTACTCACATTGCATGGGAATAATCACCCGCTTTGCCCAGGCCATGGCGTTAACAGTAACCAACCCAAGGGAAGGAGGACAATCTGCCAGGATATACTCCCAAGACTCCTCCAAGGACATCAAAGCTCGTTTAACAAAGAATTCTCGCTTTTCTTCTTCAACGAGCTCAATATTGAGACCAGCCATGTTGATGTTACTGGCAATAGCATAGAGGTTCTTAACAGGTGTCTGCTGTATTGCTTCCTCAGCAGGTAACTGACCTGCTATCACTTCATACATACCAGGCTGCCTGCCGTCGATGGAAGTAGCACTGGTTAGATTACTCTGTGCATCCAAGTCGATCAACAGCACTTTTTTTCCCTGCCCCGCCAACGTAGCTCCCAAGTTGACTGCCGAAGTAGTTTTTCCTACTCCACCTTTTTGGTTTAGAAACAGTATTGTTTGCGCACTCATACTAGTCACTATACGTAATAAAATCATTCATGTCACCCAATAAAGTTGTTAACTTGACCCTTCTTCTTCCCTATAGTATCTTCAAGATACCCTATGGAGGATAATTACATGAAAGAAGATAAAGTCAAAAAAGCAATTGAGGACATTAGGCCATCCTTGCAAAATGACGGTGGAGATATCGAATTTGTAAGCTTGGTTGGCAATGATGTAACTGTTCGTCTTGTTGGCGCATGTGCAGGTTGCCCAATGTCCCAGATGACCTTGAAAGGCGGAGTAGAACGGTACCTTCGCAATTTCGTTGACCCGAATCTTACTGTGGTTAACAGCCCAGATCTATAATAATCGGAAAATCACTTTTGATACGTTTCACGTGAAACATTTGCGTGGGACGTATTTTTTTATACCCTGAATCACGTTTCGATTTACACAATCTATTCGAATCAACTCTCTACCAAGATAACCGATGTTTCACGTGAAACAATCATAAAAAAGTATCATATGATTCTTAATAATTTTAGTCGAATTGCGATAACACTTCTTTTACCAATCAGACTCCATATACAAGAAGTTCGTTCTAAGAGATGTATTACAGTAATAGCTCACTCCCCTTATTCAACTATACATACCCCTGAGGTGGTCATGCCATCCAATTACTATTTCCTTCTGCTAGAGGTTTCACGTGAAACACCAAAGCACTATCAGAAGAACCAAATGATATAAGCATACCGTTACTGTCCCCTACCCTCTTTCTTTCTTGGATCCTCTATCTATTGAAGGTAAGCACACCCTAGAATTTTATGCATTAATCACTCTATGTTTCACGTGAAACGTAAGCATGATCTGTAAGTACAGACTATTGTATTGAACCTACATCATTGGATCTGGTTGGTTTTTTACCCTCGATTTTCAAATGAATCTCAAAATATGAAAAATCAGCAATTCAGTGCACTAGTTGCAGGTTTTTATGTCAATGTTTCTATATAACAGTACAGATATGCTTGGAGATAGGGGCAGTTTTTTCGAGTCTAAAATGGGCTGTTTCCTATTACGGAAACAGCCCACTATACCACTTAACAGATGTTTTATTCGTTATCTGAATCGTCAGTTATATCCTCTTCAGACTCATCATCCGCAATACTCTCCGCTTGCTCCTCATCTTCTGGATTTGGGGCTTCTGGGATTTCTACTTCTTCCTCTTCATCTTTCTCAGTAGAAGCAATGGCCACGATAGAGTCGTTTTTCCACTTCATGGATACAACACGTACTCCTGCAGCATTTCTTCCTTGCACTGAGATCGAATCACAATGGACTCTGAGCGTCTGTCCCATCATGGTGACACACACAACATCATTCTCATCATTTACACTCAGCACGCCAACAATAAAGGTTGCTTTGGTTCCAAGACGGAAGATTTTCTGTCCCTGTGTTCCTCTACCATGAACATTGAAGCTATCGAAGGTAACCTGCTTACCTTGTCCATTTTCTGTAATCATGAGGATTCTATGGGTATCATCAACCTTCAAGAGCCCTGCTACCTGGTCATCTCCAATCAGACGAATACCACGGACACCACGGCTTGCTCTTCCCATTGCACGTACATCATCCTGTCGGAAGCGCAGCCCACGACCATACTTGGTAATAAACATAACTTCATCGCCTTCCTCAACAAGATCACAGCTTAACAGCTCATCACCTTCATCGAGGAACAAAGCCCTGATACCACGAGCCTTTGCATTCACAAAATTGGATAGGGAAACCTTCTTCACAACACCCTGTCGGGTAGCCATCATGAGATACTTGTCTTCACTGAATTTTTTAAATGCAATAATAGAGGTAATCTTCTCAGTAGTCTCCAACTGAAGGATATTCTTGATACTGGTTCCCTTTGCTGTTTTGGTAGCCTCAGGAATCTGAAAGCCCTTGATGTAATATGCTTTACCTGCATTACTTACAAACATTACATATTCATGGGTTGAGGCAACAAACATATGATTGACGAAATCGCCGTCCTGCAGTTTTGTTGTCCTAGTGCCCTTACCTGCACGTCCGTGTGCGTCGTACTCACCAATAGGAATCCGTTTGGCAAATCCCTTGTTGCTGATCAAAACAACAACACTCTCTTCCTTGATAAAATCCTCATCAGTTGCCTGCCCCAATTCCTCCCGAGCAATTCTCGTGAGTCTGTGATCTTTTGGTACAAGGGAAGAGGGAAGGGAGCGAACTTCAGATTTTACAACGTCCAGGATTTTCTGATCATCTGCAAGCAATTCCTGATAATACGCAATCTTCTGTTCAAGTTCACCCAACTCATCCAATATCTTGGAAGTCTCGAGGTGGCTCAATCGACCAAGTTTCATGTCGATGATTGCTTGGGCTTGAACATCATCCAACTCAAATCGTTCTACAAGACGATTTGCAGCTATTGTATTATCATCTGACTCCTTGATGATTTTAATGACCTCATCAATATTGTCCAGACCAATTTTCAACCCTCTGAGAATATGAGCACGTTCTTGTGCCTTCCGTAAATCATACTGGGTCCTTCTGATTACCACTTCAGTACGATGCTCGATATAATAGAGCAACATCTCCTTGAGAGTGAGTAGTTTAGGTCTTCCCCGTACCAATGCAAGATTGTTTACATTGAAATTGGTCTGTAGAGCGGTCCGACTGAACAATTGATTGAGTACCACCATTGGCTCGGAACCCATTTTCAGCTCTACCACAACCCTAATGCCATTACGGTCAGATTCATCACGTACCATGCTAATCATAGGGATTGCACCATCCTTGCGGAGGTCATCAATCTTCTTCACTAAATCAGCTTTATTAACCTGGTAGGGAATCTCGGTGAAGATAATCTGGTCGTGACCACGGTCACTTTCCTCAATCTCATATACCGAACGCATAACAATCTTTCCCCGACCAGTAGTAAATGCATCCTTAATGCCCTGCATACCACAGATGACTCCACCGGAGGGGAAATCAGGCCCCTTAATATGCTCCATCAGCTCATCAATGGTGATATCAGGGTTTTCAATGACCGCACAGATGGCGTCAGAGATTTCCTGTAGGTTGTGAGGAGCCATATTGGTGGCCATACCGACCGCAATTCCACTACTTCCGTTTGCCAACAGGAACGGAAAAGAAGCAGGAAGTACCAAAGGCTCAGTCATAGAGTCATCGTAGTTGGGCCCGTAATCAACGGTTTCCTTTTGGATATCCTGCAACATCTCTTCGCCGATTCGGCTCATCTTGGCCTCGGTATATCGCATTGCTGCAGCTGGGTCACCGTCAATGGACCCAAAGTTACCCTGAGGATTTACCACCGGATAGCGCAAGGAAAAATCCTGTGCAAGGCGTACCAAAGCATCATAGACTGATCCATCACCATGGGGGTGATACTTACCAAGTACGTCACCAACAATACGTGCACATTTCTTATATGAGGAGTTGGCCCTTAGACCCATCTCATGCATATCAAAGAGGATTCTTCTATGGACCGGTTTGAGACCGTCACGTACATCAGGCAGTGCCCTGCTAACAATGACGGACATGGCATAATTGAGATACGAGGTTCGCATCTCCTTTGCCACGTCTATCACTATTGTCCTATTTTCGTTTATTTCTTCCACGATTATGTCCTTATACTAGATATCCAAATTCGAAACATAGACGGCATTTGCGTCAATGAAAGCCCTACGTGGCTCTACTTCTTCACCCATGAGCATGCTGAAGACCCTGTCAGCTTCCTCTGCATCATCAAGAGAAATCTGACTGATCATGCGTGTTTCGGGATTCATGGTTGTCTCCCAAAGCTGATCGGGGTTCATTTCACCAAGACCTTTGTATCGCTGGAGACCAACCTTGTTCTCATCTTTCACATGGTGTTCCTCGAGAATCTTGGTTCTGGCTTCCTCATCATAGGCATAAAAAACCTTTTTCCCTATGGTGATCTTGTACAAAGGAGGCATTGCAAAGTAGATATAGCCAGCTTCAATGAGGGGTCGCATGTATCTAAAGAAGAACGTCAGCAACAATGTCCTGATATGCGATCCATCGACGTCGGCGTCTGCCATAATGATAATCTTATGATATCTTGCTTTGTTGAGATCAAAGTTTACATCATTTTCGAAATCTTCATCTTTGCCCATATTGTTGTATCGCGTGATACCTGCACCGATGGAGGAAATAACCGGCTGAAGCTTGTCATTCCCCAATACTTTGAATTCTTGGGCCTTCTCAACATTAAGCATCTTTCCCCAGAGAGGGAGAATTGCCTGAAATTTCCGGTCACGACCCTGCTTTGCAGAACCACCTGCTGAGTCACCCTCAACGATGAATACCTCACACTTAGCAGGATCCTTTTCAGAACAGTCAGCCAATTTGCCGGGCAGGCCACCACCTTCACTCTTCTTCCTAATCTGCTCTCGTGCCTTGCGGGCAGCAACTCTTCCAAGTGCAGCACTGATAATCTTCTGCAGAATTGTTTCCGTCTGTGCGGGGAACTCATCGAAATAGTTACCCAGCTTCTCATACACCATAGAGAAAACAACCCCGGTTACCGTAGAGTTACCCAACTTCATCTTGGTCTGTCCTTCAAACTGGGGCTCAGGAACCTTCACAGAAATAACAGCTGTCAAACCTTCCGAGATATCACTCTGTTCGAGTTTCTCTTCATACTTTTTCAAGAGTTTGGGGTTTTTCTGTAGTTGTACGTTGATAACCCTACTCAATCCGGTTCTAAAACCGGTCAGATGGGTCCCACCCTCACGAGTGTTGATATTGTTGACAAAGGTAAGTACTTTTTCGTCGTACTTATCATTGTACTGCAAACCTATTTCTACTTTGATGGAATCCCTTTCCCCCTCAATGGATATGGGAGGGTCAACCAGAACTCGCTTAAATTCGTTAAGATAACTTACAAACTGGGAAATACCACCCTGTGAGTGAAATGTTTGTTCTTTAGCTGTATCTTCCCTACGATCAGTGAGAGAAATTGATACACCTTTATTCAGGAAGGAAAGCTCCCTAAAACGGTTGACCAACACTTCATAGCTGAAGGCATTCTGTTCCATGATGGAGTAGTCGGGAGAGAATTTTACCACTGTGCCGCTACGATCAGTATCTCCTATACGTAGTACTTCGGTCTTGGGCAAGCCACAGCTGTAAAGCTGGCGATATATTCCCCCATCGCGATAGATGGTAACTTCCATTGAAATCGAAAGGGCATTCACACAAGAGACACCCACTCCATGTAACCCACCGGAAACCTTGTAGGAATTCTTGTCAAACTTGCCTCCAGCATGTAGCTGAGTCAGTGCAATTTCCAGCGAGCTTATTCTCTCAGTTGGGTGTGGATCGACAGGAATACCACGGCCATTGTCTTCTACCGTACAAATCTGCCTCCCCTCATCATCAACATCTAGGAAAACCCGAATTTCTGAACAGTAACCGGCCATTGCCTCATCAATACTGTTATCAACCACCTCGTATACGAGATGATGTAACCCTTCAATACCTGTGGATCCGATGTACATGCCAGGTCGTTTTCGAACAGCCTCAAGACCCTTGAGGACCTGAATACTCCCGGCAGAATAACCATGGGAAATAGAAGCCATCTCTACACCATCTTGGTGCAAGGATGGCTCCAACGTTCCGTTATCAAAGCTCCCTTCACTCATTCGTTATATCCTTATGTAATAATAAAAAAAATACATGTGTCAATTCCTATTAAGTATACCAAAATTATGGGGGAGTTGCAAGCTTGCACAAGAATTCGAACCAATTTATTACTTCTTTTATTACAAGATTTTATAAACCAACATAACTGGCAAGCTGTACAATACTTGCACCGTCTGACACTACAAGGTAAAATGGCCGCATGAGCGAAGCACAAAACATATACTATGAGTTCTGGCAGGAAACTGCCTCCCGTATCAAGGAAACCCTTCCAGGACAGGAATACCATACCTGGTTCAATAGAATTGCCTACCTACGATCAGATAATCACAAGGTAGTATTGGCCGTGGCAAGCCAGTTTATTCTTGACACAGTAATAGCCCGTTACAGGGATATGATACGTAATACAATGATTGAATTAACGGGAGAGGATATCGATATTGTATTCGAAGTTGTTGCACGTTCAAAAATTGAACAAATACAACAACCATCAAAGGAAACGAAAGAACCCCCCAAGGAAAAACCAATTATCAGTATTCAACCAAATCCACAAATGAGCGAAGAAAAAACATTAAGGATGAAAAAGGATTGCAATCTGAATCCTTCCTATGAGTTTCATACCTTCGTTATTGGAGATAACTCTGCATTTGCCTATAATGCAAGTCTCGCCATCGCAAAAAACCCAGGAGTCAGCTACAATCCATGTCTCATCTATGGTGGTGTAGGACTTGGGAAAACCCACCTCTTGAACTCTATTGGAAATTACATTATCAACAATACTCCTGAGTTGAAGGTCATGTATGTAACAGCTGAGATGTTTACCAATGAATTCATAGAATCAATTGGCTCGCAAAGAACTCAACAATTCAAAAACAAGTTTCGCAAAGTGGATGTGCTGCTCATTGATGATATACACTTCCTGCAAGGAAAAGACAGCACCCAGGAAGAGTTATTCCACACCTTCAACAACCTTTATGAGTCAAAGAAACAAATGGTATTCACTTGTGACCGACCAATCAGCGAGCTGAAAAACATTACCGATCGTCTGAGTTCTAGATTTGAGAGAGGATTGAATGTTGATTTACAACCACCAAACTATGAAACAAGAATGGCTATTCTCAAAAAGAAACTTGTAGAACGGGGAAGTTCTATGAGTGAAGAGATTCTTAACTATATTGCTACCAATGTATGCACTAATGTGAGGGATCTTGAATCGTCACTAACCAAACTCATTGCCTATAGTGAACTACTTGGACAGGAAATATCATTAGACAAAGCAAAAGAACTTCTTGGCATTCTCCCTTCCTTGGCTGCCAACTCAAACCAGACCCTCTCAATAGATACCATCATCAAGGTAGTGGGAGAATACTTCAATGTAAGCAACTTTGAGATTAAAGGAAAAAAGAAGAATAAATCTCTCATACAACCACGGCAGATTGCCATGTTTTTGGCTAGAGATATTACTGAGTATTCTACCACTGAAATTGGTACTGAATTTGGAGGGAGAGACCACACTACAGTGATGCATGCACATGACAGAATTGAATCACTAATGAAAGGAGATGAATCCTTTGCAAATACCATTGTAAAATTAAAAAGGGACTTAACAAATAGTAAGCGGTAAAATCTTGTGGATAGCCAAGGTATAGATTGTGGATAACTTCGGAAACTTGTGGATAGAACTTTTTTCCTTGTGGAAGGAATGTGGATAACTCAGCAAGTTATCCACAAGATAACAAAAATTAATCATTTTTTGGAGAAGAAATTAAAAAGTTATCCACAGAATCTATGCTATTATTACTATTATTACTATATTTTTTAATAATCTAGGAGTATTAATATGAAATTTATTTGCAACAAAGAGGACATCCTCAACGAAATACTATATTCAATGGATTTTACCAGTCAGAGAAACTCTCTTTCTATCACCAGTAACGTCTATTTAGAAACCTTTGGGGGAAAACTCATCATCAAATCGACAGACCAAAAATTGGGTTTCAGCACAGAAATTGCAGTCGAAACACTACAAGAAGGAAAAACTACTGTCTTTTGTGAAAAACTCCTAAACATCCTTAGAAGTCTTCCCAACACCAGAATTGATTTTTCATTGGAAGATGATATGCTTACAATCAAACCTGAAGAACAAAACATTGATTTCAAACTGAGAACCATTGGTGCTGATGAATTTCCCTCTCTGGAAGATTCAGAAACTTCTTCGTATTTCACGATTCCTCAGAAAACCTTTACTGATATGGCAAATCAAACCATGTTTGCCATCAGTGAAGACGAAACAAGATATTTTCTTTGCGGACTCTATCTCGAAAGAAATACAAGTGGCATGAACATGGTTGCTACTGATGGAAGAAGACTTTCCATAGTGGAGAGGACATTTGAAGAAGAGCTTCCTATGTTCCCATCTAGTATTATTCCTCCTAAATTCTTTACTGAATTAAAGAAACTCTCAACTGATGAAGGAATGCTTAAACTTGCAATAACAGAAAACATCCTCTTTGCAAAAATTGGAAATAGAACGTTCTATACAACTTTAATCAAAGGACAGTATCCAAATTATCGTAGAGTAATTCCTGAAACACAAACCTATATCTGTACCATGAGAATCCAAGATATGCTGGATGCTTTAAGAAGAGTCTCACTTTTGGTTGAGAACAAAGCAAAACGAATATTCTTGGATATCAGCGAAGCAGGAGTGTTGCTTACCAGTGATGAAAGCGAAGTAGGAGAAGCAAAAGAAATTATTGCATGTCAATATGAAGGTCCCGATAGCAAGGTCTCTTTAAACTACACGTATCTAGTAAATCCATTGAAGGCAATGGAAGGAGAATATTTCTCAATCAACTTTACTGAACCGACCCGAGCGATGACAGTAAAACCTGATGGAAATAGGGATTATTTTCATATCATCATGCCGATGCAACCGAATGCTTGATGCAATTTACCCAGCTTTGGACTAACCAATTTAGAAATCTTGTAAGTGATAAGATATCTGTCGACAACCGGCAGGTATTCCTCATTGGACCGAATGGACAGGGGAAAACAAACCTGCTTGAGGCAGTATATACGCTTTGTTATGGTTCTTCATTTCGTACAAACCAGCTGAAGGAACTTGCAACAGACAAGGAAAAAAACTTCAAGCTTGAAGGGGTATATGTTACAGATGATGAACAATATCACACCCTCGTTCTCGAATACAAAGATGCAAAAAGAACAGTACTGCTTGATGGACGAGAAATCAGGGATAGAAAGGAATTAATTTATAACATTCCCTGTATTGTGTTCAGCCATGATGATATTTTTTTCATCAAGGGAGAACCAGAACAACGACGAAGATTCTTTGACCAAATCATGAGTATGTACAATCCACTATTTTTTGATGACATGCGTCGGTATCGCTTGGTTTTGAGACAACGAAATTTGGCAATTAAGGAACAACATTTTGAGCTACTTCCTGTTTATGATATCCAACTTGCCACCTATGGCATTGCTATCCAACAGGAAAGAACACGAGCTGTATTTGAATTTGACCAGATTTTTCCTGATATGTATCGTTCTGTTTCGGGTCAGGATATCAATGTGCATATTGAATACCAACCCTCCTGGGGTACCTGTGCAACGAAGGAGGAGGTAATTGACTACTTGGAACAAACAAGAGACAGAGATTTAAACCTGTTGACCACAACCAGCGGAATTCATCGAGATAAATTTCAAGTAATGGAAGGTTCACAAAATTTTTCACAAACGGGATCTACCGGACAATTACGACTTGCTTCCCTCATTTTTCGTACTGCGCAAATGGCTTTTTATGAAAACAAAACAAAACAAAAACCCTTGATACTTGTCGATGATGTTCTCCTTGAGCTTGATCATACAAGGCGAGCACAATTTCTCAGACTGATGCAATCTTATAGCCAGGCTTTCTTTACTTTTTTGCCTGAAGAACATTATTTCTTCTCTCTGGCAGATGAGAACGCATTGGTGTATACTGTCGAACAGGGAAGATTTATCAACCATGAAGGATAAGAAAACAAGACTCTGCAAGGATGATGAGCCACTAGAAGCAAAGACTGTATTGGATTATGTTTTGCGTAGACTTGATATTCGCCCTGATAATCCAAAAGCTGCCGTTGGATTTGAATGGCAAAAGATTATTGGAAACCGCTTGTATCCCCATGTTAAAATTGTAGAAATAAAGTATGCTACGTTGGTTCTGAAAGCTGACCATCCTTCCTGGGCACAGATTACAATGATGCAGCAAAAAAAAATTCTTTCTCTGCTTGCAAAGAAGTATCCATCCCTTGGCATTAAGAGCATTCAGATGATAAGCTCTTAGTTACTTGACGTAAATACAGGCAGTCTATATACTGCACCACTCGGGGGAGTATCCTCTGAATTAAGTAGAAACTATCCGCGTAAAGCGATGTAAAAATTGGAGATTATCTCATGAGTTACAAAGGAAAAAGAACCTACCAGCCCAGCAGAGTGAAGAGGAATAGAAAGTTTGGTTTTAGGGCTCGTATGGCAACAAAGGGCGGCCGCTTGGTTTTGGCCCGGAGAAGAGCCAAAGGCAGACATAAGCTGTCTGTGTGTGATGAGAAGAAGCCTTTCTAAAAAAGAAATTGTAAAACGTAAACCGGAGATTGATTGTATTTTCAAAACCGGCAGGTACTATTCCTGCCGTGGATTGAAACTTATTGTAAGTCAAAACCAACTAGATGTTGATAGGATTGTGGTAATTCCGGTCCGTCATTACGGTAATGCTGTCCAAAGAAACAGAATCCGTAGGCAAATCAAGGAAATTTGGCGTACAGAAAAACCAAGGATGGTCCCCGGTTACGATTTTGCTTTTGTTGTTTATCCAGGAAAGGTTCTTGATCATGCATTCCAAAAGGAACAAATACTCTCTCTCTGCGTCAAGGCTGGGGTGTTTAACCAGTCTTAAAGCGCTTTCATAACACTCCTCATTCTGTTGTTCTGTCCTATCTTTCCTGTGATTATTTTCTTCTCTACACATTACCCCATCAGGAGCAGATATGGACAAAAATACCATTCTAGCCATTGTTTTATCCGTATTGGTTATTACTCTCGGAATGACCATCCAAGCCACTTTCTTTGCACCCGCCACCCCTGAAGTAGTGCCGACCACTGAACGTGTTGAAGCCACAAGTACCAATGATGGTGAGACTTCCTATTTGGCGCCAGCTCAATCGAGTCAGGTTTTAGCCAACATAGCTTGGGACAGCAATCTACCAGGTTCAATGGTTGCAGTTGGTAGTGAAGGAAACAGTAATTCTTTTACGTTTGAAACCAACTACTTCTTGATTGAATTCAATCCCAATGGTGCATCTATTGCCTCATTCAAACTGAAAGATCACCTTGATGAAGGAGAGCCAGTCGAACTCTTGTTCAAGGATGCAACATCCAATGATGCTTTCATGATGTATGCAGGTAATGACAATACCAATCCCATTGATGCAAGTTTCCGCTATCAGATTATTGGGAATAAAGTGCAGTTCTCTCAAGAATTTGCTCTTCTCGGGGAAGATGGGAAGACTCCAGGAGCACCATTTACCATTACCAAGACTTACACGTTTGGTGAAGAGGATTACCTTTTTAAAATTGATGTAGAAACCATAAACAGCGAGAACAAGGCCATTCCACTATCATTTGAGAATTTCGCTTATACACTCGCTTTTGAGCCACAGATAGGACCTTCTTTCTCTTCCTTGGACAACAACTACAACTATCGTCGTTTTTACATCAAGGAAGATGGATCTTCAAAGAAGGATAAGGTCAAGTTGAGCAATGGTGCATACTCAACAACAAAGCCCCTCTCATGGGTTGCTCTTGTTGGCAAGTATTTCTCCATGATTGCAATTCCTGATGCTACCAACTACATGGTCAGTCTGAGTGAAGTTTCAGACGAAGGACTTCCTCTTCAGTCAAGCATCTACCTGAGCAGGCCAACCATCAAGAGCGCAGCGCAAACAGATACCTTCAGGTTCTATGCTGGTCCACAGCTCAAACGTGACATGGTAATCTACAATGATTCCTCCGATAATAGCTTTGGAGTATCCGGTTTACAGCTTGAATCGGCACTAGACAGTAGTTCATGGCTTGGATGGTTAGAGACAATCCTAAAGACCATCTTGAACATGCTCTACAGGGTAATCCCGAACTATGGTATAGGCATCATTCTCTTGACCTTCCTTCTTAAGCTGATCCTATATCCGATTACCAAGAAAGGTATGGAGTCTACTGCTAAGATGGCCTCCCTCTCTCCGAAAATGCAGGAGATTAAGGAAAAGTATGCCGACAATCCAACCAAGCAGAACGAAGAGATGGCTACTCTGTACAAGAAAGAGAAAATCAACCCAATGGGTGGATGTCTTCCAATGTTGTTGCAGTTCCCAATCCTTATAGCCTTCTACGGATTACTTAACAAGCACTTTGAGCTTCGTGGGGCGATGTTCATCCCGGGATGGATTCCTGATTTAAGCCGGCCAGATACGGTTGCTAGTTTGCCGTTCTCCCTGCCGTTCCTTGGCAATGAGCTGCACTTGCTACCTATTTTTTATACGGTAAGTATGATTTTCTCAATGAAAATAACGCAGAATTCTTCCACTGCAGGGAGCCAGCAGAGCATGATGAAATTCATGACCTATGGAATGCCGCTGATGTTCTTCTTTGTGCTGTACAATGCTCCGTCTGGTTTGATTCTCTATTGGTCGGTAATGAATGCACTTTCTATTCTCCAGCAACTGCATACCAATAAAAAGAAACAGCGTGAAGCAAGTGAAGAACAGAACACATTACAACAATTCCCAGGACCAAAGGGAAAAAAACGTAAATAGAAATTCAACTGCGGGGGAGCTTCCCCCGAACGGAGTAATATATGATGAAAGAATTCGAAGGACGTACCGAGCAGGAAGCTATTGCAA
The DNA here is from genome assembly GCA_018399495.1 of Sphaerochaeta sp. Taxonomy (GTDB): domain Bacteria; phylum Spirochaetota; class Spirochaetia; order Sphaerochaetales; family Sphaerochaetaceae; genus Sphaerochaeta. Next base: position 95,853 of record JAGYOG010000002.1, on the reverse strand, counting down.
AAGCAATCGAAGAACTGCATATTGAACGTGAAGATTTCGATGTGGAAATTGTTGAACCGGTCAAAAAAGGACTGTTCAAAAAAAGTAACGTAAAGATTAGGATTCATTTTGATGATGGAAGCAACTTGGAGCCGGATACGTTTGAAGATGATGAAAAAGAGCTTAAACAGCCTATCAATAGTGAACTTGAGGATAAGTTGCTGACGTTTGTAGCGACGGTCTTGGACAAGATGGGCTATGAAGGCAGAGTATCCATCGGGTTTAGGAAGGAACGCAAGCTTGGGCTGAATATTGAGAGTGATAACTCAAATATCATTATCGGTCGCAAAGGTAAGAACCTTGATGCCATCCAGCTTATTGCCAATGTCTATGCTGGGCAACTTGATCCTGACATGAAGGTCATTGTCGATAGTGAGAACTACCGCATGCGGCATGAGGAGCAACTGATTAGAATGGCTTTTAAGTCAGCTGAACAGGTTAGGAAAAGCGGAAGAAGCAAGTTGCTTGAGCCGATGAATCCGTACGAGAGAAGGCTTGTCCATACTGCACTCAATGATTTTGGTGGGGTAGAGACCAAGAGTGAGGGAGACGGACTGTACAAACAAATTCGAATCTCTAACGAGAGAAACTAACATGAAAGCGGGAGCCAAAAACGGTTCCCGGTTTTATTTGCTTGACAAATATTTAAAACAGACCTACTGTTGCTAGTGTGCCGTATGGCACAAAACACTATATATTGTGTGTATAGGAAAAGGGAAGTTGGGTGTAGAAGCCCACGCGGTCCCGCCGCTGTGATGGGGAGTTTCGGGTAAGATCCACTGGAGAAATCTGGGAAGGAGCCTGGGATGTAGAACCTAAGCCAGAAGACCTTGCCTGTACAGACACGCCGTCACGGAGCATGACATAAGGCGTGTGCCTCAGAGCACCACCCCTTTTATACGTCTTGTCTCCGCTAGGAGGAAACCATGCAACAGCAAGTGGTCAAACGAGACGGGCAGGTGGTTCTCTGCGAGATTCAGAAAATCATTGATGCAATCGAAAAAGCAGCAAATGTTGCAGGACAAAACGTAGATGCCGAAAAGGTAGCTACGCTCGTTTTGTCCAAGACCAAGGAAATGAAAAGGGTTGAGGTGGAGCACATCCAGGATCTTGTCGAAGAATCCCTGATGGAAATGGCATACCAAGCAACCGCGAAAGCCTACATCCTGTACCGTAAGGGAAGGGAACGGGTGAGAGAGGGTAAGGCTCTAGTCAAGGCAACAAACGAGATGTTCAGTGCGTATCTTGATGATACAACCTGGAGAGTCAAGGAGAATGCCAATACCCGTCGATCGGTCAACGGTATGAACAATTACATTCGAGAACGGTTTACCGAGCAGTACTGGTTGCATGAAATCTATCCGGAAGCTATCCGTAATGCCCACCAGATTGGGTCATTGCATCTTCATGACCTTGGTTTTTTTGGACCTTACTGTTGTGGATGGGACCTTCACCAGCTTCTTACCTCAGGATTTGGAGGAGTTGACGGGAAAGTTTCCAGTAAGCCGGCAAAACATTTTAGAGCCTTATTGGGACAGGTGGTGAATGCAACCTTCACCTTCCAAGGTGAGTGTGCAGGAGCCCAGGCCTGGTCTTCCTTTGACACCTATTGTGCTCCTTTCATCAGATATGATGGACTTACCTTCCGTGAGGTCAAGCAAGCGATGCAGGAGTTCATTTTTAACCTCAATGTCCCGACTCGTGTAGGTTTTCAGTGTCCCTTCTCCAATCTTACTTTTGATATCACCGTTCCTTCTAATTTGCAGGATGTTTCGGTCATCCGTGGAGGGGTCGCACAAGAAGAGACTTATGGAGAGTTTCAGGATGAGATGAATTTGATCAACTTTGCCTTCTGTGAGGTTATGGAGGAAGGGGATGCTTCAGGAAGGGTCTTCACGTTTCCTATTCCTACCTACAATGTTACCAAACAGTTTCCATGGGAATCAAACGTTGTGGACTCCATTTTTGCAATGACGGCAAAATATGGGATTCCCTACTTTTCCAATTATGTGAACAGTGATCTCTCCCCTGAGGATGCGCTATCAATGTGCTGCCGACTCAGACTCGATACCTCTGGGCTCAAGAAGCGAGGTGGTGGGCTTTTTGGTTCCAATCCTCTTACCGGTTCGATCGGTGTGGTAACACTGAACCTTCCCCGTCTTGCTTATGAGAGCCAAGATGAGAATATATTCATCACTGTTCTTAAAGATCTTTCCAAGCTTGCAAAGGAGAGCCTTGAGATCAAGCGGAATGTTATCGAGAAACAAACTGAGCGTGGAATATATCCGTTCAGTCAATTCTCCTTGGAAGCTGTAAAGCAGCGTAATGGACGCTACTGGGCAAACCACTTCAGTACCATCGGTATCGTAGGTATGGAAGAAGCGTGCCTCAATCTATTCGGTAAGGAAGGATCCCTAACAACCGAGAAAGGACAGTCGTTTGCCCTTCAGGTACTTTCCGTCTTGCGTGAAAGTATCCAAGGTTTCCAGAATGAGACAGGAAACTTTTACAATCTTGAAGCGACCCCCGCCGAGGGAGCGAGCTATCGGTTGGCAAATCTCGACAAGAAATCATATAGTGATATCATCACCGCCGGCGAAGAGGTTGCATATTACACCAACTCCTCCCAGCTTCCGGTAGGGTATACAGACGACCTCTTTGAGACACTTGAGAAGCAGGATGAACTGCAGTGCCAATACACTGGAGGTACGGTCCTACACCTCTATCTTGCCCAGAGAATAGAGGACCCAAAGCTTGCCAAGCAGTTGGTAAGGAATGTATGTACCCGTTACAAACTTCCCTATGTCTCCCTTACCCCAACCTTCTCTACCTGCAAGAACCATGGATATCTCGATGGCGAGGTTGAGTATTGCCCTTATTGTGGGGAAAAGACTGAGGTATGGACCCGGGTGGTTGGCTACCTCAGACCCAAGGAGGACTTTCATCCTGGAAAGCAAGAGGAGCATCGCCAGAGAAAGTCATATACGGTGAAAGTATCATGATCATAAGTGGTATTGAAGGCTCTTCATTTTTGGATTATTCAGGAATGTTGAGCTGTGTCTTGTTTACCCAAGGATGTAATTATGACTGCTTCTATTGCCATAATCGTGCTTTGATTACATATAAGAAGGGTAATATAGGCTATCAAGAGATAGAAAGTTTCTTAAAGAAACGGGAGGGATTCCTGCAAGCAGTGGTCATCAGTGGAGGGGAGCCTACCTTGCATGCCAGTCTTCCTCAGTATTTTGTCTTGGCAAAAAAGCTGGGCTTTTTGGCAAAACTTGATACCAATGGGAGTAGGCCTAAGGTGCTTTTGGAATTGTTAAATGCAGGCCTGCTCGACTATGTAGCCTTGGATGTGAAAGCGCCGTGGGCTAGGTATCGCGAAATAGCAGGAAAGGGAGCCGATCCAGCAAATGTACAACGATGTGTGTCGCTTCTCCAGGAGTATCAAGAGACACACCTGGCCTTTCGCTGGGAGGTGAGAACCACCTTGGCCCCAACCTTAATGGAAGAGGATTTGCTGGAGATTGCTACCATGCTACCGGAAGTAAACCGCTGGGTACTTAATTTCTATCGTACACCGAAGGAGTATAAGCAGAAGGATGGAGAGAGGGTAGGCCTGCCCGCTCTCAGTGAGCGGGAGGTTATTGGCTTGCAAGAGAAGTTGATCCTCTTGCAGCCGAATCTCAAGCGAGTGAAATGATCTGTTCCCAAGGAAGGTCGCTCTTGCCAAAGTGTCCATAGTTCATGGTTTTCTGGTAGATTGGCCGTTTCAAATCCAATGTCGTTATGATGCCTGAAGGAGTGAGGTCGAACTTTTCTCGTACCAGCTTTTCCAACTGCTCATCGTCCTCTACTCCGGTGCCGAAGGTATCGACATAGATGGAGATGGGATAGGGAACCCCGATTGCATAGGAGAGTTGGACCTCACAAGTTGTACACAAACCATTTGCTACCAGATTTTTTGCAACATAGCGAGCCATATAGGCACCGCTACGGTCAACTTTGGAGGGATCTTTTCCACTGAAGGCTCCTCCTCCATGGCGACCTATGCCACCGTAGGTATCTACGATGATCTTGCGGCCAGTCAGTCCGGTGTCCCCTGCAGGACCTCCTGTAACAAATCTTCCTGTTGGGTTGATGTACAATTTAGTCTTCTCATTCAGCAGACCAGTAGGGCCAAGAACTGTTTCAATGACCTGCTCGGTGAGGTAAGGGATTAATGTGTCACGACGGGCCTGTTCTGTATGCTGGTGACTGATGACCACCGAGTCAATATGAACCGGTTTGCCATCTTTGTACAGCAAGGAGACCTGACTCTTTGCATCGGGTCTCAAAAAGGGGGCTTCTCCGCTTTTTCTCAGCTTGCTTGCCCTTTCCAGAAGTTGATGTGCCCAATAGATTGGAGCTGGCATGAGATTTTCTGTTTCATTGCAGGCATATCCGAACATCATACCTTGGTCCCCTGCACCCTGTTGGCCGTACAGAGATGTTTCAGCAGTCACACCCATGGAAATATCTGCTGATTGGGTGGTGGTGAAATTGAGAACCTTAAGTGTGCGGTAGTCAAATCCGCATCCCTCGTCAGTATATCCAATTTCTTTTACTGTGGATCGGACAATCTGTTCGATGTCGATTGTTGCCTTGGTGGAGAGTTCTCCTCCCACCACGACCCTGTTGGTAGTTGCAAAAACTTCACAAGCAACCCTGCTTTGTGGGTCCTGGGCAAGACAGGCATCCAAAACGGCATCAGAAATCTGATCGCAGACCTTGTCCGGATGTCCCTCACTGACTGATTCTGAAGTGAAAATGTGTGAACCGTGTGTTAACATACTACACCCTTCCTTATGGAACTGCGGAAGGGGGAACTCAACTCATTTGGATTGATACGCTCCCCTTTTAGCAAGTTTCTTTATTGACGCCCGCAAGCCGGGAGGCTGACAAATCGACGTCATCAAAAATAATACCAAAAAATACGATTCTTTACAAGATACTACCAGGAATTTACATAACAATAATTGTTATGATATATATAATGTTATGAATATGCTTTATATACAAGATGGGAAACAGTTGGAAATCTACATGCATCCTAAACGGCAGCAGATCTTGCATGAGTTGAGCGTACAGGGTCCGATGACGGCAAAGATGCTCAGCGAGGCACTCGGAATGACCCCATCAAGTGCAAAACATCATGTTGCTCGTTTGGTGGAGTTGCAGGTAGTAGAGGTTGATCACACTGAATTAATCCATGGCATTACCGCCACCTATTACCGAAAGAGCCTGGTAACGGTGAGTTTCAGCTCTCTTGCTGAAGAGAAAAGGAAACTTGCTTCTGATGTGGTAACCAGACAAATCCACGATGATTTCTATAAGAAGGCGCAATCATTTACCGATGAGAATGGTCATTTTCAGGCAGACCAGCTTTCCGGAGTAGTCCATCTCAATAGATCGGATGCTGATGAGCTGTATAAGCTTATCAGGGATTTTGTCGATGAGAAGGAGAAGAATAGGAAAGGTACTGAACCCTTTGTCTTCTCACTGATGGCTTACCATGCTTAGCAGTACCTTTTTCCCAGCCTCCTATCTGGCAAGCCTGTCAGCCTCCTATCTTGCGTTAGGGGTAACCCTGCCTGCGATGAGTCTGATCGTCATAAGCAAGGGATATCCGCTTGAGTATTTGGCTGTGATTATGGTCATGTATTCGGTAGCTGTAATGGTGGCTGAAGTTCCTAGTGGGGTGTTTGCAGATACGTGGGGAAGGAAAGCGAGCTTTCTTCTTGGAATTGCCTTCTCTCTGGTGGGAACATTCTGCATTCTGTTCAATTCCCTCTTCCTGCTTGGTTTGGGCTTCTTGCTTACCGGACTGGGAAGAGCCTTTGGAAGTGGGAGCCTCGATGCGAAATATATTGAGGATGGACAGAGAAGTGGAAACAAGCTTGAGGACCTGGTGTATGCTTTGGAGCTCAATTCAGGAATTTCACTCAGTGTAGGAGCCCTACTGGGAGGTTGGCTTCTTACCCTTGGTAGAGAGGGGTCCTCCCTCACTCAACCACTGCTTCTTGTACGTATCTTGTTTTTGGTTGGTGCTATGGTGATTGTAACCTTCTCCATCAAGGAAGAGGTATCTAAAGAGGTAAAGCGCAGCTCCTATGGGGAACAGTTCCGCTTGTTCGCCTCAGTTTTACGCTCCTCTCCCTTTCTTGTCTATTATAGTGCGAGTGTGCTCTTGCAGGGTATGCTCTTGGCCTCCCTTGAGAGTTATTGGCAGCCATACCTTCAAGCGTTGCTCCAGGATGATTCCATGCTCTGGATCTTGGGAATGACTACAGCACTCATATTTTCCATCAGTATACTGGGGTCGTTGGCAGGGAAAATAGTCGTGAAGAAAAACAATTCGATTGGTATCTACTGTGTACTGTTCATCCTTGTGTATATCCTACAGATATTGCTCTCCATGACTGAACATGTCATTCTGTTCTTAGGAGTTTTTTCCCTGATCTATTTACTGCTTGGAGTACTCTCTGTGGTCGGATCATATGTATTGAACAAGGTGGCAGAAGATAGGATCAGGACGAGTATGATCAGCCTCTCCTCATTCAGCCTGCAAGTTGGTGGGGTTCTGATAAACGCATTTGCTGCATCACTGTTTCTCATAGGAGGGATTGTTTTCTTCTGGAAGGTCTCGGCACTGGTTGGTATCTTGGGAATTTTATTCCTGACCAAGCCTATGCTACAGCATTTTCCACGTTCCTGATGCAAAGAGATCTCTGAGTTCTTTTGCTTTCTCCTTGCTGAACTGGGCTCCACGTTGGGTGATGATTTCACCAGCAAGGATGGATGCTATCGTACCTGAATCCTTAATTGAGTAGTCATGGTACAATCCATAGAGAAATCCTGCAGCATACACGTCCCCAGCACCAGTGGTATCGATGGGAACCACTGGTCCCTTGACCGGAATATTTATGATCTTTCTTTCGTGACTGACGTAAGAACCTTTTTTCCCATTCTTTACAATGGCTGTCCTGCAGAGCTTTCCCATGGAACGGCAACACTCATAGGGGTCATAATTATCAAAGAGGATTCTTGCTTCTTCCCTGTTTGCAAACACAATATCACACTCTTGCTCGATGAGTTTCAGGAAAGGTTCTCTGTAGCGTCCTACAGCGAATGGGTCAGCTAGATCAAAAGAGACAATCGTATTATTGGCTTTTGCAATATCCAGAGCCTTTTTGATGGCCTCTTGCTGGCTTTTGGTGTCCCACATATAGCCAGTAAAGTGAAAAAAGGATGCTTTTTCTACAGTTTCTTCATTCACATCATTTTTCTCATATAACCGGTTTGCCCCAAGAAAGGTGTTCATACTCCGCTCACTATCAGGAGTTATGAGGATGACAGTAGAACCAGTCATTTCCTTATCGGTTGTAGCAAGCTGGTCGGCAACCCCTAGTTCCTTGAGACGCTCTTGGTAGATGCGTCCATTCTCATCACTGCCAATCTTCCCTGCGAGGGTTGCCTTAACTCCCAGTGAGGCAAGCGCAATGATTGTGTTGGGACAGGAGCCTCCACAGCTGTAGGTGGTTTTGCGTTCCTTGGAGAGGAGCATAAGCTCTTCCATTCTCTGGGGACCGATCAAGGCCATGGTACCCTTGTGAATTCCAAGTGATGTAATATCATGTTCCTCAACACTGACAATGATGTCGATGAGGGGATTTCCAATACCATAGACCATGTGCTCGCTCTCTTTCATGTACAGCTATTCTACCATTGCTTTCTATCTGTATTCAACAAGAAGCTTGCGAAACTATCTTGCCAAGGGTAGGATGAACGAGGAGGCAGCAATGGGAGCGTATCGGATAACCGGCGGAAATCCTGCAAGTGGTGAGGTGCAGATTAGTGGAAACAAAAATGGTGCGCTTCCTTGTCTTGCTGCTACCTTGTTGACAAATGAACCTGTTAGATTATTGAACATCCCAGATATAGAGGATGTTCAGGTTATGATTAAACTCTTGGAAAACCTTGGTTCTAAGGTAGTCAAAGAGGATGCCAACACTTATACCATCATGAGTGGAGGAAGGAGCGGTAGCCTCAAGAAAAAACTTGTCCAATCCGTAAGAGGGTCCATTCTCCTTTTGGGTCCATTGTTGGCTACTACCGATGAAGTTCGTTTAACTCCCCCTGGAGGAGATGTTATCGGGCTACGTAGACTTGACACACACTTCATTGGCCTTTCTGTCTTGGGGGCTTCTTGCCTAATCAATGAGGAAGGGGAGATTCATATCAAAGCCAAGGGAAGCAGGTTAAAGGCAAATGACATCTTCCTTGATGAAGCTTCCGTCACGGCGACGGAGAATGTTCTCATGGCTTCATCGCTTGCCGAGGGAGAAAGCATTATCAACAATGCAGCAAGTGAGCCTCATGTACAGGACCTTTGCCGAATGCTCAACAGCATGGGGTGTCGTATTGAGGGAATTGGTTCCAACCGGCTCTATGTTTCCGGTCAGAAGAAACTCCATGGCTGTGAGTTTCGTCTTACAGCTGATTACATGGAAGCTGGTTCCTATATTGGCCTAGCTGGTGCAACTGAAGGACAGTTGTTGCTTAAGGGTGTCGATCCTGAACATCTAAGAATGATTCGTTTAGGCTTTGAGCGCATTGGGATCACCTTCGTTATTGATGGGCCATCTTCTATCCTTGTACCAAAAAGACAGAAACGGATTCTTGCAAAGGAAGTAGGAGGGCATACAGCTAAGATTGATGATGCTCCTTGGCCTGGTTTCCCTGCTGACCTGTTGAGCATCATCACTGTCTGCGCTACCCAGATGGAAGGTTCTATCCTTATTCATGAGAAGATGTTTGAGTCGCGGATGTTCTTCGTTGATTGGTTGATTAGGATGGGAGCTGATATAATTCTCTGTGACCCGCATCGTGCAGTGGTCAACGGGCCTAGTCAACTGCTAGGTTCAGAACTTTCCAGTCCTGATGTACGAGCTGGAATGGCGCTTGTAATTGCCGCTGCTTGTGCAAAAGGTGTTAGTGTCATCCAGAATATTTATCAGATTGAACGAGGTTATGAAAACTTGAGTGGTAAACTCCAAGCCCTTGGTTTAGCCATCGAACGGGATGCGTAAATCCCTGTTTTACTGAATTTCGCTCGGTTGTCTACAGCCTAGTCCAGAAGTTATCCACAAGCTATCCACAACCAAACGGTACCTAGGTTGACATAGGGTGCAGTTAGGACTAATTTCCAATAAGAACTAGAGGTTTTTATACGGTATCGATGGATATGACAACTATATACATTGAAATAAATAAAACATAAGTTTACCAAACAGGTTTCATCGTATTTTTATATAGGTTTAATGCACTTCTTATTGTTTAGTAAGGAGGTTGGATTTATAACAAATAAACGAGTTATCAACAAGTTATCCACAACCTTTGCACATTGTATTTTGTGTAGTAACTTACCTTCTTAGGTGACTTAGCCTGGAATATGTAATGATGTGTTTTGTCCAACAAAAAACTGCTGTTAGTGCAAAATCTTGTCCAGCATGAAAAGCTGTGATACAGTTTTTCTAGGAGGGGTGATGAAACGCAATACATGGATACTGAGTACCTCTCTGGTTCTAATTTCGACTTTATTGTTGGTAGTTTTTTCTTTGGGCACCTTATCTAGAATAGAGCGGGTGTACAGTGAGCAGACTTCCCAGACTCTCGAAACGTTGAAACGACAGTTCCTCTATAGTTCAGTTAGTAACCAAATCAATCGGATCGATACACAACGAGCAATCCACCAAACGGAATATAAAAAGCAGCTAGCACAAATCAAATGGCATATGGATACTGCCTATGCAGCTAATGTTGAGACCTTTCCTCAGCTAGCAAATTCCTTTTTTACTCAGGAAGTATCCCCCATTTGGACAGCAGTACTTTGGCAACGAGAAACCGGGGAGGTATTTTTGGATAGCCAAGGAATCATCCCGGAATCAGATCCTCCCATTGAAGTGGTAAACAAACTACTTCACGGTTACCAGTTGTATGAATTACACTCATATGCACCCTACACCCTCTTTATCGGAATTTCTCAAGAATTAATCGATGAGGAAGTGAAAAAGTACATTGCAAAAGAAATATACAATAGTGAGTATCCGGAGAATTCCTATATCTGGGTCAATGAGGTGATTAACTATGAGGGTGGCGATAATTATGCTATCCGAAGAATTCATCCCAACCTTCGTGATTCTGTGGGGGAATATCTCTCTACCGACATGACAGATGTACAGGGAACAACTCCCTACAAGACTGAGTTGGAAGGGATCAAAAAGGATGGAGAGCTTTACTTTACCTATTTCTTCAAGAAAATGGATAGTGATGTCATCTCAGAGAAACTCACCTATGCAAGACACTACGAGGATTTTAAATGGATTGTTGCAATGGGCATCCACCTTGATGATCTTGCCTTGTATGTAGAGGATACAGCAAACAAGAGTGCAAGTATTGTGGGGCAAATTACCCCGATTTTCATTGGTGCAATTATTCTGCTCTTTGTTCTTCATTCTGTCCTGCTGATAGGACTGGAGCATCAACGGAATAAAATTCATTCAAAAAACCTTGAGGATCAAGTCTATAGGGACCCATTAACCGGAATTGGAAATCGTAGAAGTGGTTTATTGGCCTTGAAGAAAGCCTATCTCGAGAACAAGAAGGGTAATGGTGCCGGGTTAGTGTCAATCTTCGATATTGATTTTTTCAAACATATCAATGATACCTTCGGACATGATGCAGGAGATAGGTGTCTGATACAGCTTACCGAAACACTGCAGGATTTGGCATGCTCAAAGGATGCGCTTTTTAGGTGGGGTGGTGATGAGTTTCTCATTGTGTGTCCTCCACTTACAACAGAACAAACAAACAAGATGGCAGAGTCCTTGCTCGGTGCAGCAAGAACTGTGGAAGTCGAACATGAGACTACCCAGATAACGCTGACCATTTCACTTGGGTTCGCATCCTTCCTTCCCAGTGATAAATCTGAGATTGATGTGCTCAAACGGGCGGACCAAGCACTCTACCAGGCTAAGAAAGCAGGAAGAGACAGGTTTGTAACACTTTTATAAGTATATCATTCTCAGCCTTGACAAGGAATATAGGGTAGGTTATAACTATTACGTATGTTAGCTAAGTCTAACAATGGAGGTTTACCTATGCCAATATCACTTGCTCAAGTCGGGGAAACAAGAAAGATTGTAGGACTACATGGAGAAGACGCTTTAAAACAGCATCTCTTGGATATGGGATTCGTTGCAGGAGCATGTGTTGAGGTTGTGGGAAACAGCAATCAGGGGATTATTCTTTCCATCAAAGGTGTCCGCCTTGCTTTGAGTCGAGGACTAGCACACCGAATTAATGTTGCATAATATCGTTATAAGACGAGGAGATAGAGATATGACATTAGGGTCACTACGTCCTGGGGACAAGGCAAGAGTTCTGTCCATCGGGACTCAAGGAGCATTGCGCAGGCGGATTTTGGATATGGGAATTACCCCACGTGTGGTTGTACAGTTAATAAAGGTAGCTCCCTTAGGAGATCCCTTAGAGCTGACGGTACGAGGTTATCAATTGAGTCTAAGAAAGCAGGAAGCTTCCTTGATTGAAGTTGAGATGTTATAAAACCCTTTTTTTTACCCTTATAGTTAGCAATATCTAACAAATATTCAGAGGAGTACTTATGCCCACAACCATAGCTCTTGCCGGAAATCCAAACTCCGGGAAGACCACAGTATTCAATGCGCTAACCGGATCTCGCCAGCATGTAGGAAACTGGCCAGGAGTAACCGTAGACAAGAAAGAAGGTGTCTATAGGAAGGATACTAGATTCTCCATCCTGGACCTTCCTGGAACATACTCACTCAGTCCGTATAGTGCTGAAGAGATCATAACCAGAACTTTTATCGTTGAAGAGAAACCTGAGTGTGTCATTGATGTTCTCGATGGTACCAGTTTGGAGCGAAATCTCTATCTTGCATTGCAGATCATGGAAACGGGAGTTCCTACCGTTCTGGCCATCAACATGATGGATGAAGTTCGGTTGAAGGGAGATACAATAGACTGTAAGCGATTGGAAGCGGAGCTCGGTGTTGCTGTTGTTCCGATAGAGGCAAGGACCAACAAAGGGCTTGATCAACTGATGGAGGCAGTTATGCACACCATTCAGGCCAATAGACATCCAAAATTGTTGGATATCTACCGCCTTAATGGGACTGTGGATGAGGATACTCTTGCTGACCAAAGGTATACGTATATAACCTCATTGGTAGAGAAAGCTGTTTGCAGAGGTGCTTCTTTGGAAGGATTCAAGGAAAGCCGGAGTGACAAGATTGATAAGGTACTGACACATCGTATCTTTGCTCTGCCCGTTTTTGCAGTGGTGATGTATCTGCTCTTTGCCGCCACTTTTAGCGAGAACTTTCTCTTTATTGAAGGATTTTCCAGTCCAGGGATAGCGCTTGCAACCGTTGTGGAGACACTCTGGGGATGGCTTACCGACTTGGTATCACATGGATTATTGGCAGCAGGCGCTGCTCCATGGGCTTACAGTCTGGTTATTGATGGTGTACTGGAAGGAATGGGAGCAATTATTGGATTCCTTCCGCTTATCTTGGTCCTTTATCTGCTGATGAGTTTTCTGGAAGATAGCGGTTATATGGCCCGTGTTGCATTTGTGATGGATAGAATCTTTAGGCGATTTGGATTGAGTGGTCGTTCTTTCATACCCCTCTTGATGGGCTTTGGGTGCTCTGTCCCAGCCATCATGGCCACCAGAACGCTGGACAGTGAGAAGGATAGAAGGATAACCACCCTACTTGCCGGGTTCATGCCTTGTGGAGGAAAGCTACCGATTTTCATCATGTTTGTTTCTATCTTTTTTGCTGATGGGAATAAGACCTTGGTTCTATTCTTTCTGTATGCGTTGAGTATGGGGGTTTCAATCCTTATTTCTCTGTTGATCAATAGGATTGCATACAAGGGACAGGTTTCCAACTTTTTGATGGAACTTCCCCAATACAGGCTTCCGACTCTAAGATCAGTCTGGATTCATGGGTATGAGAAGGTGAAGGGATTTATCCAGAAGGCAGGAACCATCATCCTGGCAGCAACCATTTTGATATGGGTGCTTTCTTCTTTCAATATGGCGTCGTTCAACGGTCAGAACCTGGAACAGAATGATACAATTCTTGCTGAGATGGATACCTCGTTCCTTGCTTCGGTTGGTAAGACTGTTGCTCCCATCTTCAAGCCTCTTGGGTTTGGAGAATGGAGACCCACTGTAGGTGTAGTCACCGGTTGGATAGCTAAGGAAATGGTCGTAGTGACCATGGCTCAGCTCTATAGTGAGGATGTGAATGAGGAATATTTAACGGGCTACTTCGCTAACATGGATAGAGACGAGCTCTTAAATTTGGGATTTTCTGATGGTAGATATTCAGCTGATGAGGCTTTCGATATCTATGCTGAAGCGGTATTGATGGAAGGAGTCGATGAAGGAGGGTTACGTACCTTGTGGCAGGATATTCGTACCAAACAAGCTGCTTTGGCCTATATGGCATTCAACTTACTCTGTATGCCTTGTTTTGCAGCAGTTGGTGCAATGAAACGGGAATTGAAAACAGTTCGTCGTACTGCTGGGGCTGTTGGGATTCAGATGCTGACTGCCTACGTTGTAGCTCTTATGATCAATCTTATTGGTTTCTTGATATGGTAGGAGAATAGCCATGATTAATTTTGTAATCGGTTTTAGTGCTGCGGGATTTCTTTTGTTTCTCTTGGTGAGACACATCAAGAAAAGAAAACGTTTAAAGGCAGAAGGAGCGACATTCTCCTTTTGCAGTGGAAGCTGTGCATCCTGCGGTAGCAAATCTGTCTGTCAATTTACATAGATATCATCGTGTGTAACCAGTACGACCGGCTCTTCTTCACTGTTGATCATGCATCGTCTGACAGTGGAGAAGAGCTGACGTACATTGCCTGGCCAATAATAACTTTTCAGTAGTTCCAACCCCTTTTTATCTAACTGTTTCTTCGATTTACAACGTAGAAGAAAGTGTTCACAGAGCTGAGGAATATCCTCAAGATGATCCCGTAATGGGGGTAAGATGATATTCACGTCGTTGATACGGTAAAAGAAATCCTTACGGATTTTATTTTCTTGCATAAGCATCACCAAATCTTCATTGGAAGCGGTAAGAAGACGGAAACGGGATGTATGCAACTTGGTGTCTCCCAAATGTCGATACTGACCAGTTTCCAAGAGCCTGAGCATATAAGCTTGGAAGGAGGGAGAAAGGTTTTCCACCTCATCCAGAAACAGTGTTGATTGATTGGCTTCATGGACCATGCCTGGGAGGTTTGCTTTACTATCAGTAAAGGCACCTTTTACATGTCCGAAGAACATCGAGTTTCCCAATGAACTGGAGAGGAGTGAACAATTGACCGATATCATATTCCGGTGTGGATAGCTGAGGCTGTGAAGATATATTGCTGCAAGCTCTTTTCCGGTTCCAGTTTCTCCATAGAGATGAATTGAGCAGTTCTGTTTCGCAAATCGGTAGAGGTCTGTTCTTAATTTCTGCATACCAGGGCTCTTTCCGATTAGACCACAGGGTACATAGGTTTTGTTAGGTTCTTTGCTCTCCGTTTTTCCGAGAAAATGATCTAACTCGGAAAACAGGGAATCATAATTTATGCCCACCTTTTGTATTATCTGAAGATTGAGATTCTGGAACGATTGCTTGTCAATTAAGCTTTTGTTGCTGGTGAAGAGCAATATTTGGACAGTGCATTTTTGGTAGGTGAGTTGTTCAAGAATTGAACAATGAGTTCCTTGGTTTATGTGATCATCGATGACAAGTAGTTCTGGATTTGCTGTACTACTATCTAGTGCCTCCAAAAGTTTATAGGCAATCGTGAATTCATGAAGGAACCCGTGGCTAAAATGATGCTTGAACTGTTCCTTGAAACGCCAGTCTGAAGAGAGGATGAACAGAGACATATAAAGACTCCCTATACGTAAACATAGGAATACCCGAGACAGCAATTGGAGAGTCAACAAAGTTAGATTCGTGTATTCCTCGATATGATTTTGGGAGCTAGAGAAATTACGTTCTACTCTTTCTTGGAGAGGTGTACCGGTTAAGTATTTTTCTCTGTCATGATGGTCTGTATTGCCGAGAGAGCATAGATCCCTGCTGTTTCGCTACGTAAAATATTGGTTCTTAGGAGTACCGGATGAAATCCTGCATCCTCAAGCGTAGTACATTCTTCCTCACTGAACCCCCCTTCTGGACCTACAAGCAATGCAATTGGTGTTTCAATGGGAAGGTTCCCCACAATCTCATGCAAGGTTTTTTGTGTTTCATAACGTTTGCTCTGATGGAAGAACAGGACAGGGCCTCGATTATTCCACCATGTAGGAAGCTCTGAAAGGGTAATAACCTCTGGAATTATTTCAGTGGGAATTGGGGACCCACTCTGCTGAATGGCTTCCTTAACTTGTCGATTCAGCCGTTCAAAGCGGTTGCCTAGAGCTTTCTCATTTTTACTCGAGAGGTTTGGAACACAGTATCTGCTTTGGATGAGCATAATTTCTCTGGTTCCTATTTCTGTGGCCTGACGTACAATCTGGTCTTCCTTTTTTCCTTTGCAAAGGCATTGCATGAGCGTCAAGTTTGGATAGGGACCAGAATAGGAAGGAAGCGCATCGGTTGTTTGGACCGATGCATCTTCTTTTACTTGGTGACAGGAGAGTGTGCACTGCTGTTTACTGATTTTCTCAATTGTCAGTTGGTAAACTTTTCCCTCTTGGTCACGACCAAGAATTTGCTGTCCTTCCTTGAGACGTAGTACCTTGCTCAAGTATTGACTTTCTTTCTCCTTGAGTACCAGAGAAGGTTCCCCTCTGAATGTTTTTGGCAGTACATACTGCCTCACGAGCCACTCCTGATGAACTCAATAGCACGTCTTAATTGGCCGTCAAAGATGGGGTCTGCGATAGGGCGATCTTCATAGGGTATCTTGGAAAGATACTCATTTCTGATCAACAAAAGCAGAATTTCCTCATTGATTCCCCTTTCCTTGTACTGCTTGGCAAACGCCCTAATATGTTCATCTGTTGGCTCTGGGTACTCTTCGATATAGGAGGAGAGTACATTGTCTGTCATTAGCGCTTCAAAGAGAGGGATCTCCTCATCGCTGAGCTCTATTTCCTCCACCAAGATGTCGGGTTCAATACCCTTCTCATGGATGTTCTCTCCATTGGGGGTGTAGTAGTGCGCAGTGGTGACCTGCGCAAACCCATCGCCAAATTGGAATACATCCTGTACGATTCCCTTCCCGAACGTTTTTGTGCCGATCAAGGTGGCTCGATTGTTGTCCTTCATTGCAGCTGCAAAAATCTCTGCCGAGGAGGCTGATCCTGTGTTGGTAAGGATGACAATGGGAAGGTCCTCTGGAACCTCTGGTTCCCCGCTGGAGATATAGCGCTGGTCCTTTCTTGTTCCCTTCTTCCCCTGGATGGTAACCAGCGTTTTGCCTTCCCCAAGAAAAATATTTGCTGCTTGCATGGTTCCGTCAACAGCTCCTCCTCCGTTGTTTCGCTCATCAATAATGAGGCCAACGATGTTTTCTTCCATGAGTTTCTCAACATGTTCGAGCAGTTGTTTCCCTGTCTGGGGAGTGAATTCAGAAAGAATAACATATCCAATATTGCCTTCTATAACTCCGCTATCCACTGTCGGGGTAGTGATTAACTCCCTGATAAGGGTAATGTCGAAGGAGGTTCCACTCCTGTAGACAGTGATGGTGACAGAGGTATCTGGTTCTCCACGAAGGAGCATACTTGCCTCATAACTGGTCAATTCATCTACTGCTTCCCCTTCAATATGACTGATCAAATCTCCAGCACGGAGACCCGCCCGTTGGGCAGGGGAACCTGGGAACGGTGAGACAATGGTGATCATATAGGTAGAGGGTTCGCTGGGATTCTTGTTTTCAGGAACTGGCTTGTTGAGATAGGTTCCTATTCCACCGTACACTCCCACGGTCTCTTCTTGGTATTCTTTCGCCTCGGAAGGGGGTACATAGAAAGAGTACGGGTCATCGAGACTGGCTACCAGTGCCGATGCAAGGTCATCAAACATTTTCTCTTTGTCGACGTCATCGATATAGATGGAATCCACATAGCGGTACAACCGCTCCAAGGATGCCATATCGAATGAGATTTGGTCTTCGCTTGATTCCTGGGAGGTATAGCCACCCGATAACGGGGAAGCAAGAACCTGCTCCACCGAGCCCCCTGCGAAGAGGGGAAGAATCATCAACAGTACTATAAAACTTAGGCTAAGCCTACGGGTATTTATGCTCTTCATATACTAAATATACATTATTGGAAGGAAATCGGCTAGGTTAACGAGTATTGACCACACCAGCGCGGCACATTACACTTACTTCATGACCTTATTCATCGAATTTCCCAGTTGGATTTCGCCGGAAATCATACCCGGTCTGCCTCTCAGATGGTATGGTCTGATGTACGTAGTAGCCTTTGGTGTTGCCTATCTGATGATTCGGGTGCAGGCAAGAAAGGGTGAGATAGCCCTCGATGCCGACCAAACACTGAATCTGGTCTTGTATTGTGTGGTTGGCCTCATTCTTGGAGCACGCTTGTTCAGCGTTCTCTTCTACGATGGTTCCTTTTATTATTGGACTCACCCTTGGATGATTTTCTGGCCTTTTAGAGGTGGGAGATTTATTGGTCTTCCTGGTATGAGTTACCATGGCGGCTTGGTTGGTGCTGTTATCGGAGGCTGGATCTACAGTAGAAGGTACAAGATATCCTTCTTTTCTCTTGCCGATACCGTAACGTTTGCAGCTCCTCTTGGGTATACCTTCGGACGTTTAGGTAATTTTATCAATGGAGAACTATTTGGCAGGGTTTCTACCAAGCCTTGGGCAATGATTTTTCCTGATGCGCCTTCTTTTTCCACCAACTATGCATGGGTACGAGAGATAGCCGAACAAGTAGGTATTACGTATGAAAATGGAGCCATGGTAAATCTTCCTAGGCATCCAAGTCAGCTTTATGAAGCACTGTTCGAGGGAGTATTGCTTTTTCTTTTTCTTTGGTTTGTGATTAGGCCAAGAAGAGAGAAACATCCTTCAGGGTTTGGTTTGGTCTGGTATACGGCAGGATATGGATTGTTTCGGTTTTTCATTGAGTACTTCAGGGCTCCTGATCAGAATCTGGGTTATATCATTGCCTTGGGAAAAGAGTCAGACACTATTGCCCTGTTCCAATCATTTTTTAATTTCTCCATGGGCCAGCTTTTCTGCTTGGCCATGATTGTTTCAGCAAGTATTTTCGCTGTGTACCTGAATCGGCGTAAAGGAGTAAAGCATGTCAGTAATTGACGAACGGGTTGAAGAACTTCGTTCCCTGTTGTCTAAGAACCAACTTAATGGGTGGATCATCAATGGAACCGATCCCCATCAAAGCGAATATGTATGTGACCGATGGAGAGGCCGTGCATGGATCAGTGGTTTTACTGGAAGTGCGGGAACAGTTATCATTACCCAAGAGGATGCATTGCTTTGGGTTGATTCACGCTATTTTATCCAAGCTCAGCAGCAGATTGAGGGAACCTGTTTTCAGATGATGAAGATTGATACTCCCTCCTACCCTGATCCCAGCACGTATTTGAAGGAACATCTGCAGAAAGGGAGTAGCATAGGAATCGACAAAGCTACGTTGACTGTAAAGGGAGAACAGGACTTGCATAAGGCCTTCAAAGAAGACTTGACGTTGGTTCCCTCTGATGACTTGCTGGACTATGTCTGGAAGGATAGAAGTGAGGTACCTGGAAAGCAAGTGCTTTCACTCCCCGATGATATTGCCGGGTTCTCCCGTAGTCAGAAACTTGCCATGGTTCGTTATGCCATGGTGCAGCAAGGTGTTTCCTATACGGTAATCTCCTCCTTGGATGATATTGCTTGGGTAACCAATCTGAGAGGTGATGATGTTCCTTACAATCCGGTTTTCCTTGCATACCTTGTGGTTGGTAAGCAGGAAGCTTGGCTTTTCACCAATCCAAAAAGGTTTACCGATACCCTTGCTCAAGATGTTTCCCAGGATTTTACCATTCTTCCCTATCAGGATGTCGTTCCTACACTCAAAAATATTCTGAAGGAGGGCGATAGTGTCTACCTCAATCCTGAAAAGACTAATCTCCTTATTGCAGAAACCGTTAGTGGAATAGAAACCATCACCGGTCTCGATTTTACTACTGACTTGAAGGCTTGCAAGAATGTCACTGAGATGGAAGGGATGCGAAAAGCACATCTGCTTGATGGGGTTGCATTGGTCAACTTTCTCTCCCGTCTCGATACCAAACGAGGAACCTATACAGAGATTAACATTTCAAACCTGCTCAAGGAGCAGAGAATGCGCAATCCTGCTTGTATTGGAGAATCATTCTCTCCGATTAGCGGCTGGGCAGAACATGGTGCGATGTGTCACTATAGTGCAACAGAGGAGAGTAATGCATCGGTAGAAGGGAATGGATTGCTGGTCCTCGATACCGGTGGGATGTATACCTTTGGGATGACTGATGTGACCCGGACGATTCTCTTCGGTGAACCTACTGACGAACAGATTCGAGACTACACTTTGGTGCTGAAAGGCAATCTAGCCATAGCTTCTGCACGATTTCCTGAGGGAACATGTGGATACCAGTTGGATGTTCTTGCCCGGCAGTTCCTTTGGCAACAGGGGTTGAGTTACTTTCATGGTACCGGTCATGGTGTCGGATTCCGTCTCAACGTCCATGAAGGTCCTCACTCAATAAGTCCAAAGCCCCTGTCTGTTCCCCTGAAGAAGGGGATGGTGGTCAGTGATGAGCCTGGCCTGTATAAAGAAGGCCGACATGGTATTCGTATTGAAAATATTGTTGCAGTCAGAGAGGATGTGAAAACGGAATTCGGCCAGTTCTTGAGCTTTGAGGTCTTGACCATTTGCCCGTTTGAACGCAGATTGATAGATAAGAATTTGCTTTCAGCTCAAGAGATAACTATGGTTGATGCATATCATCGCTGGGTATATGAAGAGCTGAAGCATTTGGTTGATGAAGATGCGCTGGAGTATCTGAAGGGTGCAACAAGACCCCTCTAGGCAGTCTATGGAATGAAAATTATAAGGAGTTACACATAATGGTTGAAGCATTGAAAAAAATGGGGAAGATTTCCCGTAAAGGTCCTATAGTCTTGGTCATCATGGATGGCGTAGGCTTTGGAAAATACAAGGAAGGCGATGCTGTGGCATCTGCGCTGACCGGAACACTAAATAAGTTGTACAAGGCAAACCCTTGGACCAAGCTTAAGGCTCATGGTACTGCTGTTGGTCTCCCTTCAGATGATGATATGGGTAATAGTGAAGTTGGTCATAATGCCATGGGCTGTGGACGGGTTTTTGCACAAGGTGCGAAGCTGGTTAATGCCTCCATTGCCACAGGTGCCATGTATGAAGGACTTAGTTGGAAGAAATTAATCAACAATACAACAGAGAAACAATCCACCCTGCATTTTATCGGCTTGCTGAGCGATGGGAATGTACACTCCCATATTGACAACCTTAAGGCGATGATTATTCAGGCAAAAGATGAAGGGGTCTCCAAGGTTCGTGTGCATGCACTACTCGATGGAAGAGATGTAGGTGAGCTCAGTGCTCTTGAATACTTCGATCCATTCGAGGAGTTCCTATCCGGTCTCAATGATGAAAGCTTTGATGCAAAGATTGCCAGCGGTGGTGGAAGAATGGTTATCACCATGGACCGCTATAACGCCAATTGGAATATGGTCAAGAAGGGCTGGGAAACCCATGTATTGGGTGAAGGGAGAATGTTTGATGGTGCTCATGAGGCTATTAAGACACTCCGTGAAGAGTCAAAGGCAATTGACCAGGACCTGCCTCCGTTCGTAATTGCAAAAGATGGCAAGCCGGTTGGAACCATCGAGGATGGGGACAGCGTTATTCTCTTCAACTTCCGTGGTGACCGCGCTCTTGAGATTACCAAGGCCTTCGAGGCTGAGAAACTCACCGAATTTGATCGTAAGCGTCGTCCCAAGGTCGAGTATGCCGGCATGATGGAATACGATGGAGATTTACATGTCCCAGCTCAATTTTTGGTAACGCCACCAGCAATCGACAAGACACTTGCCGAGTATCTCTGTGCTTCAAAAGTGAAGCAGTTCTCCATCAGTGAGACACAAAAGTTTGGGCATATAACTTACTTTTTCAATGGAAACAAGAGTGGAAAATTCGACAATACCCTTGAAGAGTATGTAGAGGTTCTTAGTGATATCGTCCCCTTCGAGGAACGACCTTGGATGAAGTGTGCTGAAATTGCTGACCGCGTCATCGATGAGGTTGAGAATGGCGGCTGGGACTTCATCAAGCTGAATTTTCCCAATGGAGATATGGTTGGTCATACTGGGAACTATCAGGCAGTCGTCTGCTCGATGGAAGGCCTTGACCTGCAGATTGGCAGGATCTACAAAGCGGTCATGGCAGCAGGTGGCGTGATGGTAATCACTGCTGACCATGGAAACGCTGATGACATGTTTGAACATACTAAGGATGGTAGTGTGAAATACAAGGAGAATGGTGACCCCCAGGCTAAGACAAGTCACTCACTCAATCCTGTGCCATGCATCATCTGTGATAGTAACTATCAGGGAGAGTATGAGGCCGAACTTAAGAGTGGTCTTGGGATCAGCAGTATTGCAGCTACCTGTATGAATCTGCTTGACTATGAGGTACCAAGCGAGTACGACCCGAGTATTATTACTGTGAAGTAAAAAGGATTGTGCTATCATGAGACAGGGCCTACGGGCCCTGTCTCTGCTTTCAGAAGGAGGAATCAATGGAATATAAGGCATTTGGGAGGACCGGCCATACATCAAGCAGAGTGCTTTTCGGAGCGGCTGCGCTTGGTAAGGTAAGCCAGAAGGAAGCGGATACTACCTTGTCTCTTCTGCTTGATCATGGGATTAACCATATCGATACCGCCAGAAGCTATGGTGATGCTGAGTTGCGTATTGGTCCTTGGATGAAGGATCATCGTTCCACATTCTTTCTTGCCTCAAAGACAGGCATGCGTACTAAAAAGGAGGCGCTGGAGGAGTTGAAACAAACCCTTACCCGCCTGCGAACCGATTATCTAGATTTGTGGCAGTTGCATTTTCTGGTTGCCCCTGATGAATGGGAGACAGCCATGGGAGAGGGCGGTGCCTTGGAAGCTGCAATCGAAGCGAAAGAGCAGGGATTGGTTCGCTTTCTTGGCGTTACCGGCCATGGAGTCGATGCCCCTTCTGCACATCTGAAAAGTCTGGAAGTGTATGATTTTGATTCAGTACTGCTGCCTTACAACTATACGATGATGCAGAATCCGTACTACAGAAAGCATGTAGAGAAGCTCCTCACGGTATGCAGGGAACGGGAGGTTGCCGTACAGACGATAAAATCCCTTGCCCGCGGAGAAATCAGGGACAAGGAGAAGATTCATGCAACATGGTATGACCCGCTTACCGATGAGGATTCCATCCAGAAGGCTATCCATTGGGTTCTTTCCAATGAGCAGGTCTTTCTCAACAGTACCGGCGATATCCATATACTGCATCTTCTTCTGAGGGCCGCACAGAAACTAATCATAAAGCCAAGTGATGATGAGATGGAAGCTTTGGTTGAGAAAGAGAGTATAACCCCGTTGTTTACTTAAATCTATGTCCAGATGTGGTACGTCCTGGTAACCAAGATTAACGTGGTTGTTCCAGCAACATAGAGCAAGAGGCCTAGGAAATTATACAAGATGTTTTGGCTTATGGTTACCATGGCGTTTCCCACAATCATCAAGATAAAGGCCAGGCAACGTGAAAAATTCTGTCTGCTGAAGTGCTCCTCAAACATGGCAATGAGAAATGTTGCCACAGCCAACACATTAATCAAAACACAAATCCCTAAAAAGAGATTGTTGGTTATCTTTGCTTCCCAAAGATAAGATGGGCTGTTGACCGAAACCGGTACAAGGATTGAAAGCATAAAGGTACTAGCGGCACCAAAGAATGAATACTGCCCAAGCTTTACCGGATTGATAGTCTGCTGAAAAATACCAGAAGCAAGAAACAAAAATGAAGAAAACAACAGTGAAAAGTGGTACAGAACAGAAATGCTCATAGGACTGATGATGAAAATCTGGGTCATCGCTTGATATGCTGGTAGAATTTTTACATTTCCCAAGCTGATCGTAAGAAGCAGCAGGGGGAGTACCCGTGCCTCGGCCCCAATATTCGCCCTATAGAAAAAGCAGAGTAACAGCGCAGCGATCAAGGCAACCCAGAGGTGGATGAAGGATGGCAATAGATGTGATTGGGCTATGGACCAGACTCCTTGCTGCTGTTGCAGTGAACTTACCATTGCATGGATAATTGCAATCGAGAGCAACAGGGTGATAACTGACTGAATTCCCAGAAATATGAAGCGTAGATTCTTTCCCATGACGTCTTACTGAATATCCCGGTAGGCACTCTCAAGCAGTACCCCCATCCGATGACAGGTATACGTAGCTCCAAAAGCAGCAATGTAAGAGTCAATAAGAATTCCCAGACCATTGAGTATTGGCATGAGGGCAATCAAGGTCATCTCTGCACCATAGAGGTCAATCTTCAAGAATTGCAAGGCAATAATGGAGATGAAAAAAACCTCATAACCGAGATACAGTGGGCTGGCAAAGGAGAACATGGCACTTGAAAGTGCAACTATGAGAATAACCTTGTCAGTTGGCATGGTTGCCGTTGCTGCATACAGCAAGCTGAGAATACTCAAGGTGGCAATCATAGCAGATCCACCCCTTCCTATCAGGGTGTAGAGTGGGAATGCAGTTGCACTAACTCGTTTCTGACATCCGAGATTATGCCTGGAAAGTGGAATACTGATAGGACTGGAGAAGAAGATACTTCCGGTAAACAGCGCTGCTAAAGCTGGCGCAAGCATTCTGTAGAGCACTCGGTAGGGGTTCACCTTGAACCGTGTGGCAATAGCAAAAAGCAATGGCAATACTACAAGGAGTACAGCAAACGTGGAACCAAGCAACATCAGCAGGAACCTCCCTGCAACAAATATGGTCCCTTCTTGTTGTAGGTGACTGAACCAGTAGGATGCACCAAAGAAAACAAAAAAATGGCCTGCACTGGCAAAGGAACGAGTCAATCGGAACATTGTCTCACTCAAGGAATTCATTGTTACATAGGCTGGACGGATTACCTCTACGTTTGGTTTTAGGAAGTACCCAAAGACCAATGCAATGATAATTACTGGAAGCAGGAAACTTTCAGCATTTGCCAATGTATAGAACGGGTTGATGGGAAGTAAGGATTCAAAAAGTGTGGACAATGACTGGGGAGCAAGGACTGACAGTGAGGTTGCATCAGCACCTGCACTACTGCTTGCAGGGAAGTAGGTGGGGAATACCCTAAACACAATAGCTCCCGAGATTGCGAGAAACAGAGTGGAGAACAGACTCCAGAGGATGGTTGTCCGACTGAAGACAAATCCTTTTTTATCTTTTCTCAAGGATGCAATTCCCGAAGAAAATCCAAAAAATACCAAGGGAATCAAGACAAAACCACCCAGTTGTACCAACAGGGCTGTGATGGTGTACATCAGCTGCTGAAAAACAGTCGAATCCCCGAATAAAAGGGTTGCAGCCAGCGCCAAGGCTGTTGCAGCTAGATAACTAATCCACGTCTTCATATCTTCCAAGAGTATCTTAACAACTCTAGCAAGTCAATCAAACTGTAGGGATTACCCTAAAAGCCGATCAAGTTTATAGAGTGCTTCCGTCTCTGCATCCATCAAGGTTTTTACATACTCCTGTGCATTGGACATTCCCTTATGAATTGCAAGGGAGAGAGCGGAAAGATAGATGATCTCTTGCATTGCCTCCTTGGTGTACCATGTCACCCCTTGATGTTCGTTGACCTGGGCGTAAGCTCTAAGAGAAGGGTCTTCAAGCAGATTTGCCAAAATCTGTCTTGGATCATCCTCACTGTCGTCGACCATATTTGCACTGGCTGCAAGAATGGCTGCACTATGGCATGCCTTTCTAGAAAGTTCCTGTTCAAAACCTACTTCACATAGCTGTTTTGAGAAGAAACGAGAGAGCAATAACTTGTCACTTGCTATCATTGCATCACTAATAGTTGCATTATCGCTTAGGAAAGGCTTCAGGAAGAATGCTACAGCCATTACTGATTCCATTTCATCAAGAATAAAGGTCCCCTGTAAAAAGAGTCTACTTTCTTCTTTGCTGAAGAGAGAACTCATTCTCTGGATTTCTTCCAGCATTGAACTTGGACTAATTTCCCTAGGAAGGGAAGGCAAGGACTTTCGTGCTTCGGGGTGTAGATTTTCCACCACTGCCGAAAGGTGAGTATATGCCTCTGCCAACAAGAGAATAAGTGTACGTTCTGTTTTACTGGTTGCTTTCCCTCTCAAAAGTCGGTTGATTTGCTTAAAGAAGGAAGGTGAGAGAAAGTGATCCATTGCCTTGTAGACTGGTTTGAGCCGTAAGGCAAGAATCTCCTGTTCAAAGTTTGCAATACCTGATTCCCCAATTTGTTCATACAGGGCGGAGTAGATCCCATCAGAGTCCTCTACTTCCCGGATGTTCAGGAACACCTTGGTTTCAAACCCACGAAGGTGGAAAAAGAATCCTTCGTCAAAGACTTTCAATGATGGTTTCATATAGGTAAGACCGTCGTTGAATGAATCAGTGATAACGTACTGTCTACCTCCAACCGTCAGATTCAGAGCTTCTGCAAGGCTAACTTCCTCAAGATGCTTGTCACCGTTTAATTTTCTCACTTTTGGAACGGAGGATTTGATTTCCCCTTCCACCCCTTCATACTGGTTATTGTATAGAACCATGACCCGCTCATGTTCTGTCCCATTAACGTAACAGAATGCTGAATGTTGCACATCCCCATCTCGATAGAGATCGAACAACTGGAAATAGTCAACACCACTGAAGAGATACCGTTTCTTCAAGAGCGGGAAGATTCTCCTATGATGTTCACCAACCAAATATTGGTTGGGCTTTTCATCCCAGTATGCACAGCGGTATTCCATACCGTATTTCTCTTGGTATCCCTCAACCTGTCCATGCCCAAACATAGGAAGCCCTGGCATGGTTGCAAGCAAGGTGCAGACACCAAAATACTTGTCTCCATCTCCAAATTGGGTGATGGCTGTCTCCTCATCTGGGTTGTTCATGAAGTTCACGAACCGCTTGAGAATCTCAGGGTCGAAGCTAAGCGTATTCTTGATGGTCTCCCGGTACTTCTGATTCTCCTGGTTTTTAAGCATATTCATGAATGCACTGTTGTAGACTCGATGCATGCCCAGTGTGCGGACAAAGTATCCTTCCATCATCCAGAAAGCTTCAGCAAGCAATAACGTGTCAGGCAACTCTTCATTGATCCTGTCCACCACCTCTCTCCAAAACTCCTTGGGTATGAGACGATTGAAGTCAGCCTCATTCATGCCATACTGGACTCGCCCAGCAATATCACCTCCGTGGCCCGGTTTCGGGTACCAAAGTCGTTGGATGTGTTTTTTTGCCAAGGTCATTGCAGCATCGAAGCGGATGATGGGAAAGTTGCTTGCAACATGCTTGATCTGTTGATACACCGCTTCGCGGGTTACCGGGTTGAGAAAATCCAACTGCGCAGTATCATTCCATGGCATCGATGTACCGTCATTTCCATGGAAGATGTAGGTGGTTTCCCCGCTTCTCAGATCCTGCCTTCTGAATGTTACTGCAGCATCACTACGATCGTAGTAATGATCTTCAAGCTTAATCTCAATATCGGGATCAGGAGAAAGGTTTGGACCATCATAGGTATAGGAAGGGAAAGGTGGATAGCTTTGTTGGACAAAGTAATCGCTATGAGTAAAAATCCAGTCACCATCGATGCCACAATGGTTCGGAACCATATCGCTGGCAAGACGAATACCACGGCTTGCACAACGTTGTCGTAGATTATCCAAGGCAGGCCATCCTCCGATGACCTGTGCAATCTCGTAATTTTTCAATGAATAGGCAGATGCCTCTGCATCAGGATTGCCACAGAGGTTCTTGATCTTCTTGCTGGCGGTACTTCTCTCCCACAGACCGATAAGCCAGAGAGCAGTAAAACCCCTAATTGCAATCAAATCGAGCTCTCGGTCAGGAATCTTGTCCAAGGTATCGATGGGGTATTCATACTCCTTGCTCAGCTGGTCCAGCCAAACAAGAGTAGATTTTGCCAACATGATGACATTGGGCATCCAATTCCGGTCAGCAGTGAATGCCTCATACTCCTGGTCAAAGAGTGTGTAGTCCGGTACGACCATTACTGGGTTTCCACCGTCTCCGCCGAAATGTGGTTTTTCTTCTTCCTTAACCACATCGATGGCTTTCAGGAGCAGTTCCTTCAATCCCTGGGGAATGAGGTCCCCCCACGAATCGACGATGTAGGAGATTTGGTCGATCAAGGAATCAGGGTAGAGTTTTGCAGGTCGGGTAAGGAAGGAGAATATATCCTCATCACTATTGGTCATCGACGCGCTGGAAAGGGTGTATCCTCCCATTAATGCGGTGACCGCTTGAGCGGCCTTGGGGAAGGAGAGCCCTTCTGGGGCAAGGAATGGTTTGGATGCTTTTATAAGCGCAGGGTTTTCCTGCATGACCTGATGAATAAAATAGCCCCTGAGAGACTCCTCGTAGAAGTACTCCAGTGGTAAACCTTGTTCGACCAAAAGAGGCGAAGGGAATTCCTTCATATAGAAAGCAAGTACTTCTTGGGCTGCATGGTTCTTGTTGACCAAAGTGGTCAGACGGGTGAAGAAATCAGGTTCACTGTAGCTTAGGTAATGGGAAAGGACACTCTGATAGAGTTTGTGAAGGACAGCCGAGGCATGGAGTCTTGCCGACGAGACCCAGTCATTCCCTCCCTTGGCCTTTACTTTTGTGTTGAAAAGGTAAGCTAGTTCCGTTGCCTGTTTATAGAGATCTCCAAGGTCGGCATCTGACGGAAACAACGCAGGAAAAAAATCAATTTCAGTCCTTGTACGAACTGAAATGCGAAAATCACGTGTAATCAAATCACGCCTCCCTGAGGGTGGTTATATCCCTGATAGTGGTACCCCAAGTATATCACGAGTGCCCATGCTTGTAACCACTTTCTTGGGAATTGGCTACTGTTAGACTAATGTATTTGTGACAGGAAGTATAGAAAAAGTATCTCTAAGCATATCTTTTGCTTTCTTCAGAATCATGGGCAGAGAAATCTCTTCCTCAGGGGAGAATCGTTGTAATACGAAAGAGGAAACAGAGCCATGCTTTGGTCTTCCGATTCCTATGCGCAGTCGGATGAACCCGTCGTCCTTGATATGGCTCTTGATTGACTTCAATCCATTGTGTCCTTGCAGACCTCCTCCACTTTGCATTCTGAGCGTACCAAAGGGAAGCTCCAGATCGTCATGGATGACCAGGACCTCCTGTGCTGTTAAGGAGAAGAAATCCATACAAGACCGAACTGATTTTCCACTTTCATTCATGAAGGTGTGGGGCTTGAGTAGCCTCTTACTCATATCCTGAGCAATCTGTCCATTGAATTTCTGTGACCAAGATACTGATGGATACATATGATTACAAACCATCCAGCCAACATTGTGCCGGGTTTTCTCATACGCTTTGCCAGGGTTGCCGAGAAATACCAGAAGTTTTACCATACCCTATCATACGGACAAACAGAAGGAGAGAAAAGGTGTACATACTGGTAACCTATGTTCCTGATTCTCATCTAGAAATGGTGAAAGAGGCACTCTTTAAAGCAGGAGCTGGAAAAATGGGTTCCTATGATTCTTGTTGCTACCAGAGCGAAGGAACCGGCCAATTTCGTCCATTGCAAGGCTCTTCTCCCTTCATTGGGCAGGTTGGAGAGCTTGCACAAGAAAGGGAGTGGCGTCTAGAATTGGTGGTTGATGAAGAATTTGCTGCCCAAGTGGTAGAGGCGCTCTTGGAGAGTCATCCCTATGAGGTCCCTGCTTATCATCTGATCCCGGTCTTGACTCTTGAAGGGTTGAGTGACGAATAGGAGTTCCTATGGCAAAGACAGTTGCCCAGATCAATGAGAAAATTAAAAAAGGTACGGTTGTCGTGGTTAGTGCAGAAGCCTTTTCCGCTATGGCAAAGGAAAAGGACCTGAAAGAGCTCAGTGAAGAAGTGGATATTGTTACCACTGCTACCTTTGGTCCGATGTGTTCCAGCGGTGCAATCATCAATTTCGGCCACTGGTCGCCAGGAATTCGTATGGAGGAAATTACACTCAATGGGGTGAACGCATACGAAGGGTTGGCGGCAGTGGATACCTACATTGGAGCGGCCAGCGAATCAAAGTTCGATGCTACCTACGGTGGTTCGAATGTTATTGAGGAGTTGATCGATGGCAAGGATGTACGACTGCATGCCAGAGGAAAAGGGACCGACTGCTATCCTACCAAGGAGATTGATACCTACATCAACAAGGATACAATCAACGAATTCTATCTGTTCAATCCTCGAAATGCCTACCAGAACTATGCCGCGGCAACCAACAGCACGAACCGGATCAAGTACACCTACATGGGCAGTCTTCTTCCCCAGTTTTCAAACGTAACCTACTCTACCAGTGGCGAGCTGAGTCCCCTGCTTAACGACCCTTACCTAAGAACCATAGGATTGGGAACACGAATCTTCCTCGGTGGAGGAGAAGGGTATGTGGTGTGGAATGGAACCCAGTTCAATACCAGAAGAGAACGTACCGCTGAAGGTATTCCTACCCTTCCTGGGGCTACCCTTGCTGTCATAGGGGATGCCAAACAGATGTCGAGGGAATACATCCGATCAGCGTACTATGAGAAGTATGGTGTATCGATGTTCGTTGGCATTGGAATCCCTATTCCTGTGCTTGATGAGAAAATGGCAGCACACCTAGCCATTTCAAATGAGAAGATCACCACCAATATCCTGGACTACGGTCAGGATGGACACCCATCAGTTGGAACCTGTTCTTATGCTGAGCTTGCCAGTGGATTGGTCACCTTGAGCGATGGAAAGGAAGTAAAGACAGCTCCCCTCTCTTCGCTTGCCAAGGCACGGGAGATTGCCGAACTCTTGGCTTCTTGGATTAAGGAGAAACGATTCTTTCTCTCTGAGCCGGTGCATACGTTTCCTACTGATAGTTTTGTAAAACCTTTGGTTCCTCGCGAAGGAGGTGAGAAATGAAAAAGCGATACGCACTAAGATTTTCCCCCACCTTGGTGGAGCAACCCATTGTAAGTAAGCTGGCCCGTTCCTACGATGTGGACATCAACATACTCAACGCAGATGTTGCCAGTGGTCGTGGAGGGAAGCTCATTGTAGAGTTGAGTGGAACCGAGCAAGACTTGGATGCAAGTGTCGTGTATCTTGGTGAGATCGGTGTCATAGTCTCAGAAATGGTTAAGGAGTTACTCTTCAACCAGGAAGGATGCATTGACTGCGGCGCTTGTACAGCTGTCTGTTCCTCGGGTGCGTTGTGGATGGACGCTGAGGCAAAGCTGCAATTTGATGTCTCACACTGTGTCGTTTGTGGGCTCTGTGTCCACGCCTGTCCGATGAGGCTCTTTGAGGTGTCCCACGAACGGGAGGCTTAGTCATGTATCAGAGGAGAGCCTATCGGCAAAGCATGGGAGATTCCCGGTTCACTTCACTCTCCCTCTCTGTAGGGGAGAGTGATGTTTGGATTGGGTTTCAAGGACATGCTGATAGGAGTTCCTTACAGAAGGAAGCGGGCTCCCTTTTAAGACGACTGAGAAGGGAGCTTCTGGACTATGGGGATCCACAGCTGTTTACCAGCCTTGTTCCCTTACATCCAATGGGAGCTCTATCTGAACTTTTAACGAGCATGTTCAATGCAGGAGAGCGTTCTGGGACTGGCCCTTTTTCCAGTGTTGCGGGAGCAATTGCAGAGCGCCTTGGAAGGCATCTTAAAGAGCAGTTCGGTCTTTCAGAGATTGTTGTTGAGAATGGTGGCGATTTGTATATTGATGTCCTAAAACCTCTTTCTGTACAGCTTTTTGCACCAACAAGTTTTCTTTCAGGGAAGCTTTCCATTATTGTTGATCCTTCGTATGGCCCGATGGGAGTCTGTACCAGCTCAGGAAAAATTGGGCACTCAATGAGTTTCGGCAAGGCTGATGCCGTTATGGTTGCTTGTCTTGATGCTGCTCTTGCAGATGCCTATGCTACTGCGTACTGCAACCGTGTAACGCGGAAAGAGGATGTCAGGAAGGTATGTGAAGCGCTCACTAAACAGGAAGAAGTCCTCTCAGCTGTCGTGGTGTTTGAAGATACGTTGGCCGTAGGTGGCCGTTTGGAGGTAGGTACCTGATATGAATAGAAGTGATTATTTACGGGTTCTGCTTGAAAAGAGAATCGTGCTCCTTGATGGGGCTATGGGTACCATGATCCAGAAGCAGGGGTTACAGGTCGAGGATTATACCTTGGAAGATATTTCCGCTCCTGGCTGCAATGAGCTACTCAATCTCAGCAGGGGTGATGTCATTTACCAGATTCATCAGGAGTACTTATCCTCTGGTGCTGATATAATCGAAACCAATACCTTCTGCGCGAATGCATTCAACCTTGCAGAGTATGGCCTTTCGGGAGAAGTGGAACCTATCAACCTGGCAGCGTGTGAAATTGCTCGTGAAGCAGCGGCAGACTTTGAAGCAACTCATGACGGGTATGCCTTCGTTGCCGGGGTTCTTGGTCCTACCAACCGGTCCCTATCCTTCTCTGAGAAGGTAGAAGATCCCGCATACAGACAGAAAGACTTTTCATCCTTTCTGGATATGTATCGTGAACAGGCGCGTGCACTGTTGCAGGGAGGTGTTAACCTTCTCCTCATTGAGACGGTCTTTGATACCTTGGTAGCCAAAAGTGCCATTATAGCCTGTCTGCAAGAAATGGAAGAGCAGCAGAGGAATATTCCCTTAATGGTAAGCGTAACCTTCAGTGACCAGAGTGGAAGGACACTTAGTGGTCAGACCCTGGAGGCTTTTGTCGCAAGCCTTGTACCCTTTCCCTTATTCAGTCTTGGGCTCAACTGCTCCACCGGGCCGAATGAGATGCTTCCCCTTATCGAGAAGCTCTCTGAGGTCTGTCCCTTCTATGTCAGTGCACATCCCAATGCCGGCTTCCCGGATAAGGAAGGAAATTATCAGCTACAGGCACAGCAGATGGCAAAGGATCTTGCTCCTGCCCTGCAAAAAGGCTATCTGAATATTCTCGGTGGATGCTGTGGTACCACCCCCTTCCATATCAAGGCATTGAAGGAAGTATCTGGGCAGGCTTTGGTAAGAGAACTTCCCACGTTCGCCTCCTCTCTTTCCCTGAGCGGGATGGACCTTGTGAGAAAGGAAGAGGGGAAACTGCTCTTGATTGGAGAGCGAACCAATGTGGCAGGATCGAGGAAGTTTGCCCGCCTGATCAAGGAAGAAAAGTGGGAAGAGGCTTTACAAATTGCCCGTGAACAAGTAGCTCACGGTTCTTCTGTCTTGGATCTCTGCATGGATGCGTCCATGCTTGATGCAAAGCGAAGTATGACGAACTTCCTGCGTCATATCGCAAGTGATCCTTCAGTGGCAAAGGCTGCAATCATGATCGACTCTTCAGATTGGGAAGTTATCTCTTCCGCGATGGGAGAGGTTCAGGGACGAGGAATCGTTAACTCAATCAGTTTGAAAGAGGGGGAGGAACTCTTCATTTCCCACGCCAAGCAAATTGCCCGCTATGGCCATGCCATGGTGGTAATGTTGTTTGATGAAGAGGGACAAGCCGCTACCTATGAGCGGAAGATTGCCATAGCAAAAAGAAGCTATGCTCTGCTTGGGCAGGCAGGAATCAGGGATGAGGATATTATCTTTGATGCCAATGTCCTATCTATTGCTACCGGTATCGAGGAGCATGATACCTATGCACGTGATTTTATTCTTGCCACCCGTAAGATCAAGCGTCTCTATCCTCGTTGCCATACCAGTGGAGGGGTGAGCAATCTCTCCTTCTCCTTCCGTGGCAATGATGCCCTTCGCTCTGCCATGCATGCACTTCTGTTGGAGTTGGCGGACTTGGATATGGCAATCATCAATCCTGCAAGCCTTATTGATGTTCAAACATTGAACAAGGACGTTCGTACCACTATTGAGCATGCCTTGATGGCAGAAGGCGGAGATTTGGCAGATATCAGGGCTGAGCTCATCAATCTGGCTCTGACGATGCAAAGCGAGGATACACCAAAGAAGAAGGTTGCCCCTCGGACTGAGAGAAGTGCTACTGAGCGACTTTATGATGCCGTGATATCCGGGGACCATACCTACCTCGCCCAAGATCTGGAAGCGGCGGCTGAAGAAAATCCTCTCTCCTTGGTGGAAGGTCCCTTGATGGATGGTATGAAGGAAGTTGGTCGGTTGTTTGGGAAAGGAAAGTTGTTCTTGCCCCAGGTGGTTCGAAGTGCGAGAACGATGAAAATCGCTGTTGATATCCTCCAACCGCGAATTACTGCATATCTAGAGAAGAACTTGCACGAAACAGGGAATCAAAAGAAGCTTGCTGTGCTTGCTACCGTGAAGGGAGATGTACACGATATTGGCAAGAATATTGTTGCTCTCATCCTTAAGTGCAATGGATTTGAAGTCATTGATCTTGGGGTGATGGTCCACTCCCAGGCCATCTATGATGCAGCTATCAAGTACCAGGCAGACATAGTCGGGCTTAGTGGTTTGATCACACCTTCCCTGAAAGAGATGGAGGGTGTCATCGCCCTCTTCGAGGAAAGAGGTTCCTCCATTCCCATCTTTGTGGGAGGGGCAACTACGAGTGAACTGCACACCGCTGTAAAACTTTCTGTACGCTACTCGAATCCTGTCATCCAGACGAAGGATGCCTCTGCCATGGCCTTGGCAGCCAATGAGGTGGTGGGGCCCAATCGTCTCACGTTCCTCCATAAGGTTACAGAGCGCTATCGTCAACTCAGGGAAGATCATCAGGAGGCAAAAGAGGATAAGAGAATTCTCCGCTCTGGAAGGTATGCTTTCTCGCTGGAAAATAGTGAGCAAAAAAGAGTGGGAACCAAGGCCAAAACCTATGGGGTGAATACGCTGACCGACATTCCCCTCACTGATTTGATTGATCTCATCAACTGGAACATGTACTGTGCTGCATGGAAGGTTCCTCCTTCCAGTGAAGAGGGAGTGAAACTCATCAAACAAGGGAAAGCGCTTCTTGAAGAGGAAAAAATCCGACTTCTCTTTGAAAGTGGATGTAAGATTGTCTATGGGGTATTCCCTGCCAAGAGTAATCGGTTGTCGGTACAGGTAGGGCAAGAGTCCTTCTACTTCCTTCGAGATGAGAAGAGTGGGCTCTGTATTGCTGATATGATTGCGAAGGAGGACACTGTCGGGTTGTTTGTAACAACCAGTTCACTTTTCTTGACCCCTTATCTCAAGGAGTTGGAAGAGCAAGGGGAAACCATGCGGCACCTTTCGATAAAGCTCCTTGCCGATCGCCTTGCTGAAGCACTTGCAGAGAAAGCGCAGCAGTTGATTGTTGCCATGTGGGGAAATATACTTCCATCCTATCTTCGGCCCGCCCCAGGGTATCCTTCCTGGAATGACCATAACGAGAAGGGAACCCTCTTCAGATTGCTTGATGCAACCGATAGAATCGGTGTGAAGCTTACTGAAAGTTTTGCTATGGACCCTCCCTCTTCTGTGTGCGGAATGCTGATCGGAGGGGAGAGCCTTCGTTATTTTGCCCTCAAGCATATCAGTGAAGAACAGCTTTCTCTCTACGCTAAGCAGAAAAGTATGGACAGGCAGATGCTTGCCACACTCCTCAGTGGTATGGAATACTGAAGCCATGCAAGTAATCGACATCCTCAACGAGGCAAAGAAACCCCTGTTTACATTCGAACTGGTTCCCCCATTAAAGGGCGGGGATGTCCAGACACTTCTGGAATCAGTGCGCACACTCAGTGAATTTAACCCGGCTTACATCAATGTGACCAACCACCAGCAGGAGGTGGTCTATGTGGAGCGGGAAGATGGGCTCTTGGAGCGACGTACCGTCCATAAGCGTCCTGGAACGGTTGCGCTTTCAGCTCTGATCCAATACACATTCGGTATTCCCGTAGTAGCGCACCTGATTTGTGGGGGAATGGATGCTGACCAGCTTGAGGATGCCTTGGTAGAACTTAATTTCCTGGGAATTGAGAATATCCTGGCATTGAGAGGCGATCCTCCAAATGGGGTGAAGCGGTTCGTACCGGTAAAAGGCGGATATGACCACTCAAGTGATCTAGTTAGCCAGATTGCACGTCTCAATGAGGGTGTTTATCTGGACGAACAACTCCAGAATGCTCAGAAAACCCACTTTTGTACCGGTGTTGCCGGGTATCCGGAGAAACATGGGGAGGCTCCAAACCTCACGCATGATATCCAGATGTTGAAGAAGAAAGTAGATAGTGGGGCTGAGTATATTGTCACCCAGATGTTCTTTGACAATAGTGTGTACTACCGCTTTGTTGATGCTTGCAGAAAGGAAGGCATTACGGTGCCAATCATTCCCGGTATCAAACCCATTGGAAGTAAGCGGGATCTTGCCACCATTCCCCAGACGTTCCATGTGGACTTTCCTGATGAGCTTGTTTCTCTGCTGAATGGTGCAAAGAAACTTGCTGAAATCAGGGAGATTGGTGAATATTGGTGTATCAAGCAGGCGAAGGATTTGGTTGCCAATAACGTTCCTGGGGTACATTTCTATACCTTGGGAAAGGCAGACAGGGTAGCCAAGATTGTCAGGGAAGTGTTCTAACGACTACGTTGTACCCCAATCCTTGGGCAGTCCTCCGACTGTGGACATTTGCTGCAGAATGGGCTTATCGGGGTACATATCAACTGTCCGTATCGCACTAATAGTTCATTGAGAGGAATCCAGAACCTTCTTGGCATAATGCCCCTAAGGTCTTTCTCTGTCTGCTCTGGGGTTTTTGTCTCCACCCATCCCATACGATTGGCGATCTGGTGGACATGACAATCTACGCAGATGGCCTCAACCTGGAATCCTAGGTTGAGGGTGAGGTTTGCGGTTTTGATACCGACCCCAGGGAGGGAGAGCAACAATGCTTGGTCGTTTGGGACAATTCCTCCATATTGCTCCAGGAGAATTCTGCTGATGGTTCTGATATTCCTTGCTTTTGTCTTATAGAATCCTGATGGATAGATTGCCTTTTGGATTTCCTCTTCACTGAGCTCCAGCATGCTTTCTGTGTCTTTCGCAATCGAAAAGAGTCTTGTGCTTGCATCGAGGGTCACTTCATCCTTGGTCCTCAAGGAAATAATGGTAGCAATAAGTACACGAAATGGATCATTTTCCCGCTCTGCAATCACTGAGACCGATGGCAAGATGCCTCCTTCTTTTTCGATTGCTTGCTTGAACTGGGTAAAAACTGAATCCCAATATATATCATTCATAGGCATTCTCCTACCATGGAAAGGCAAAATAGGCAATGATTACTTGACCTTTTTACTATTACGCTCTAGCGTATTTTCATGATAATCGTACTGCAGAAAAACATTGGGGACACACAGAGGGAAGTAATTAGATCCTTCCTTGTTAAAAAGGGTTACACCGTCAAAGAAATTATTGGACAGGAAGAGACTGTCTTTGGTGCGGTGGGCCGGAGTACCTTGGATATTAGGGAAGTGGAAATGATTGAAGGCGTGGCCAGTGTGGTCCCCATCAGCAAACCCTATAAACTTGCTTCACGAGAACTTAAGAAAGAAGATACCATTGTGTCCGTTGGCAAGGTGAAGATTGGTGGCAACCGTATCGCCATCTTTGCTGGTCCCTGTGCAGTAGAGTCACGTGAGCAGATCATGAGCATCGCTGAGTCAGTACGAGAGGCAGGGGCGGTCATCCTTCGGGGAGGCGCATTCAAGCCCAGAACCAGTCCCTATGCATTCCAAGGATTGGGTGAGGAAGGCTTGCAGTATTTGAAGGAAGCCGGCGAAACGTTCGGTATGCCGATTATCAGTGAAATAGTAAACCCTTCAGATGCACCAATGATGGCAAAGTACATAGATATGTTCCAGGTTGGTGCAAGGAACATGCAGAATTTTGAACTACTCAAGGCAGTAGGCAAGACCGGTATGCCGGTTCTACTCAAGCGAGGTCTCTGTGCTACCATTGAGGAGTGGCTGATGGCTGCCGAATACCTGATGAGCAGTGGTACCGACCAGGTTGTACTGTGCGAAAGAGGAATTCGTACCTATGAGCGGGCAACAAGGAATACCCTCGACATCTCAGCAATCCCCATGGTACAGAGGATGACCCATTTGCCGGTCATCGGCGACCCAAGCCACGCAACAGGGGTACGGGACATGGTTTCCCCAATGAGCCTCGCCTTGGTCGCTAGTGGTGCCTCCGGCTTGATTGTTGAAGTACACAACCATCCTGAAAAAGCGTTCAGTGATGGCCCTCAATCCCTCTATCCTTCCCAGTTCGAGAAATTGATGCGTGACATCCAGGCACTGAGCCCGGTGGTGGGAAAGTCATTGGAACGTATTCCCCGCCTTGCTTCTATTACGGTTTCCCATGCAAAGGAACAGGTTCTCGAGAAGGACCAGTTGGTGGTTGCATTCCAAGGGGAGCGAGGGGCCTACAGCGAACTTGCAATCCAGCGGGCGTTTGATGAGAGTACCAAGGTGCTTCCCTGTACTGATTTTGCAGATGTCTTTGAGGCGGTCATGGAAGGTAAGGCTTCCTATGGCATGATCCCCATGGAGAATACCTTGGGTGGTACGTTGTATGAGAATCTTGATCTTCTGGATAGGCATCCAGGTATCGAGGTTGTAGGAGAGCAGCAGATAAGGATCATCCATAATCTCATTGCGCTGCAAGGAGCAAAGAAGGAAGAAATCAAGGAGATTTACTCACACCCGCAGGGTCTGGCCCAGTGTACCGTTTATCTTGCAAAGGAGATGTCTCACGCAAAGGCGATTCCCTTCTTTGATACCGCTGGTGCTGTTGCCTATGTGAAAGAGTGCGGTGATATACACAAGGCAGCCATTGCAGGTATTCCTGCAGCAAAAGTACATGGTCTTGAGGTGCTTGACGAAGCTATCGAAAGCAACTCCAGCAACTACACCCGGTTCTATATCATTTGTCGTGAAGAGCGCAGCAGTGTGTTCCGCTCGGCAAGCCAGGTCAACCGTGCTTCCTTGCGGTTCACGGTTCCCGACCGTCCAGGTTCTCTCTTCCAAACCCTGTTGGTTCTTACCAAGCATGGCTTGAATATGAAGAAGCTGGAAAGCCGTCCTATTCCTGGAAAGCCATGGGAGTATTCCTTCTTTGTGGAGACGGAACTCGGCGAGGAAGGTGCATTCAGGGTTGCTCTTGAGGAGCTTGGTGGTATCTGTCACTCGATTCGGGTCTTAGGGACCTACTCCAGTACACTCTGACATGGGTAGGGAGCAGGGATTCCTGCCTCATCGGCTGGTGATGGGGGTGTTGGTCTCACAGCAGGAAATGATTCCTCTTGTGATCGAGCACCTCGTTGTGTGCTACGGTCCTCTTTTGGATAGTACAGAGCCCAAGCCCTTCACTTATACTGATTACTACGACGATGAGATGGGAGGGAAACCCTTGCGGTTTTATCTGAGTTTTGCCCATCTCATCGATCCATCTAGGCTCTCTGCAATAAAACGAGAGACCAATGCGTTGGAGGTGGAGTTCTCAGAGCATGGAGGGAGGCGGGTAAACCTGGATCCCGGGTTACTGAGCCTGGCCAACCTCGTTCTTGCCACTACAAAGAATCGTGCCCATCGCATTCCGTTGGTTGATGGCATCTATGTTGAACTCACTTTGTTGTATGCAGAAAAACAGTTCCAAAGCTTTTCCTGGACCTATGCCGATTATAAAAGTGAAGAAGTGAAGCTTCTTTTTGCCTCTTGGAGAGAGCGGTATCGAACGCAGCTGAAGCAAGAATCCCTCTTATAGTTCTTATGAGGTGTGAGAGCAATAGTTTGTTGCCTCCTGCTCTTTCTTTGTATTGGGTGTGAGGCAAATTTTTTACACGAACAACGTATTACCGTCTCTTTGCAGGAAGCCCATCCTTGGGGGGAGGCATCTCATCGTCCTTTATGGCATACCCTGGTGTACACCAATGGGGAAGGATTACGCAGTACCATTCATCTTACAGAGGGACAAAATACAATCACGCTAGCAGTTCCGAGAGATTCTCTGACAGTACTCTGTGCGTATCCCCTCTCCTACCTACATCCTTATGGTGGCTTTTACCACCCAGGGGGTAATGATTCTGTAACGCTTACCCAGGAACAAGGAGAGCTTGCAAAACTGCTTCTCGACTCCTATCAATTCAATCCTGAAGCGGTGGAGCATATCAACGCCACCTACCTAGGTGAGGAGGTAGGGGATGCTTCCCTGCTCGACGGGAATACCTTGGTGATCTCACTGCTTAATGGAGAGGGAATTCCCCCAGATTTGGAGCACTATGGAAAACTTGAGGCCATCGTGCGGGATATCCCCGCTGGGTACTGGGTCCCTGAGCGTATAAGCCAACAACCCTTTTGGAGTAGATGGGGGGAGGATTATTCACTGGAATTAGAGGGAGGGCTGCAGCGATTTCTCAATAGAGAAGCTGCTCTCTGTCTCTCACTGTATGCAGACCTCAAGAAGGGAGAGTACTTGAGTAGTCTTTCAAAAGCTCCTCCTTGGTAAAAGAGCTTCCCATTATTGGTATAAACCGGTAGAGTTTGGACATGGAATCCTTGCGTGAACTCTATAGAATCGGGTATGGCCCCTCGAGTAGCCATACCATGGGCCCGCGCTCTGCGGCACAACACTTTCTCTCCCATCATGCCGATTGCCAACGGTTTGAAGCAAACTTGTTCGGAAGTCTGGCAGCTACCGGGAAGGGACACTTGACCGACAAAGCCTTGCGAGAGGTGTTTTCCTCTGCGGGAAAAAATGTCGAGATTGTCTGGTACCCAGAAATTGAGAAATCCTTCCATCCGAATACACTTACGATCCGCTCCCTTTCTGATACAGGTGAAGTGATTTATGAGAACACCTATTACAGTGTTGGAGGGGGGAAAATTGTTCTGGAAGGAGAGCAATCCGACCAGGCTGCGGAAGTATATCCTAAAGCGTATTCCAAAATGCGCCAGATCCTGGACTACTGTGGGGAAGAAGGAATACAGATCTGGGAGTTTGCACTCCAGTTTGAAGATTCGGAAATCTTGACCTATATGGACGAAATCTGGAGTGTAATGTGCGATGCAATCGAGCGAGGGGTGAATGCCGAGGGTGTACTTCCTGGAGGTCTGAAGCTCCCACGCAAGGCGAGCCAGTTCAACTCCAAGGCTGGTGAATTCACCGCTGCAATGGGAAATCCCGCTTTTGCCATCAGCTATGCCCTTGCCGTCAGTGAGGAGAATGCAGGTGGTGGGAAAATAGTCACTGCTCCGACCTGTGGAAGCTGTGGTGTGCTTCCTGGTGTGCTGTACTACTTAGCTAAGCAGTATAAGTTTCCCAAGGTCCGTATCCTGCGAGCGCTTCTAACGGCTGGAATTATTGGCAATGTGGTTAAGACCAATGGCTCGATAAGCGGTGCAGAGGTTGGATGCCAAGGAGAGATCGGGGTGGCGTGTGCCATGGCGGGAGCTGCTGCTACACAGTTGCTCGGTGGATCTATCTTTCAGATAGAGTACGCTGCAGAGATGGGGCTGGAACACCATCTCGGCCTTACTTGCGACCCAATGCGTGGTCTTGTTCAGATTCCCTGTATCGAACGAAATGCGCTCGCTACCATGCGCTCCATTGACCAT
Organism: Sphaerochaeta sp.; assembly: GCA_018399495.1. Taxonomy (GTDB): domain Bacteria; phylum Spirochaetota; class Spirochaetia; order Sphaerochaetales; family Sphaerochaetaceae; genus Sphaerochaeta. The sequence goes on along the minus strand of JAGYOG010000002.1, from coordinate 54,737 downwards.
TGTACGTATGCTCTTTTGGGAGATGGTCGTCACAAAGTCTCTTTTGACAGCGTCATTGAGGTGATGATGGAGACCGGGCAAGCGCTTCCTTCTCTCTATCGAGAAACAAGTAAGGGTGGCCTTGCAAAAGTACTTGGATAGGAATAATATGACATAAGATATAAATTTTCTAATCTATTCTATAGGATTAATATAGATGGATTATTTGTATGCTCTTTATTATAGAATATACATATATTCGCGATACTGCTGACATAGGTTTGTTAGATAGGTATGCTATGAGACAGAGGAGAAGATACCGAAAACTCTCAAGGCGTAGCCAAACAATTCGCTTTGGTTTGTTTTTTATAGCCTATATGGTTTCAATTTTACCGCTCGGTGCAGCTATTACATTGCAGGACCTCTCTCCCTCAGATGCAAAATTTGTCCTTGTTCAGGGTGGTGAACGTAGTTCTATACAGGAACTGCCTATCGCCGAATTGTACATTCAAGCAAAACACCGTGGAAAGGGAAACGTCTCAATAACGTATACCCCTCTCACCAATGGTACTGCTTCAGTGCTGTATCAAATGGTGAAAGATGATGGAAGGCAGATAGGTGGTGGTTTTTGTGCGGAATACATGGCAAACAAGCAACAGAGAAGAACCTATCGGCTTTGTTCGCTGAAGGCTCTTCTTTTTTGCCCCTTACGGGAGGAGGAAACTAATCTGAAAAGTACCATAATCCTCAATCTCTCAGTTGAGTTGTAACAAAAAAACAGGAGGCGCGAAGCCTCCTGCTCTATCCTAGCGAACTACAATGTTCACCAGCTTATCAGGAACCACAATCTCCTTGACGATGGTTTTTCCTTCAATCCACTGCTGGATTTTCTCACTCTCTTTAGCCATCGCAAGGGCTGATGCCTTATCCATGTCTTTTGAGACTGTCTGTTTGTCTCGGACTTTTCCGTTGACCTGGAATACCATCTCGATCTCATCATCGATGGTCAGCTTCTCATCAAAGGTAGGCCAGCTTACCTTGGTAAGGCTATCCTTATGACCGAGTTTCTCCCAGAGTTCCTCAGCGATATGTGGTACATACGGGCCAAGCAGTTTCACCAAGGTCTCGGCTATCACACTGGGGAACTCCTGGACCTTGTATAGTTCGTTGACCAACACCATCATCTGGCTGATAGCGGTATTGAAGTTCAATGTCGACGTATCATGGGTTACCTTCTTGATGGTCTTATGCAGGGTCTTGTTCAGATCCTTGGAAGGCTCGTCATCAGTGATGGTTCTCTCCTCATAGAGTCTCCATACCCTGTCCAGGAATCGGTAGATACCATTCAATCCGGCGGTTGCCCATGGCTTTGAAACCTCAAGGGGGCCCATAAACATTTCATACAGTCGCATGGAGTCGGCACCAAACTCCTGGATGATCTCATCAGGGTTGATGACGTTCTTCAGGCTTTTGGACATCTTTGCAATGACTCGTTCGAGCTTCTGCCCGGTTTCCTTTTCCACAAAGACATCGGTTTCGACTTCTTCTACCATGTCGGTTGGGACAAGGCTCTTGTCTGGCCTCTGATACGCGTAGCTGGTAATCATTCCCTGGTTGACCAGTCGTTTGAACGGCTCATTGGTGGAAACCAATCCCAGGTCAAAGAGTACCTTGTGCCAAAATCGGGCGTAGAGGAGGTGCAGTACAGCGTGTTCAGCTCCGCCGACATACAGATCGACCGGCATCCAATACTGTTCCTTTTCCTTGCTTACAAATTCTGTTTCATTATTTGGATCAAGATAGCGCAGGTAGTACCAGCATGATCCAGCCCACTGGGGCATGGTATTGGTTTCCCGTTTTGCCGCTCCACCACAGACCGGACAGGTGGTATGTACCCAACTATCAATCTTTGCAAGCGGGCTTTCGCCAGTGCCGCTAGGTTCATAACTGGACACTTCTGGGAGCAGCAATGGCAATTGATCCTCTGGAATAGGAACCGTACCGCAGGTTGGACAGTGTACCAAGGGGATTGGTTCACCCCAGTATCGCTGGCGACTGAAGATCCAGTCGCGTAACTTGTAGTTTACGGACTTGGTTCCCACCTTTCTCTCTTCCAGCCAGGTGATCATTTTTTCGATGGCATCTTCTTTATTGAGACCATTGATGAAATCACTGTTTACGTGGATTCCATCCTTGGTCCATGCTTCTTCCTGGACATCAACAGCACTTTTGAGTACTTCGACGATTGGAAGATTGAACTTCTTTGCAAACTCCCAGTCACGAGTATCGTGGGCAGGAACTGCCATAATGGCGCCGGTACCGTAGCTGATCAGTACATAGTCAGCAACCCAGATGGGAATTTTCTTCCCATTCACTGGGTTGATCGCATAACTGCCACTGAAAACACCGGTCTTGTCTTTTGCCAGATCGGTGCGCTCGAGATCACTCTTTTTGGCTGTAGCCTCAAGATACGCTTCTACAGCGCTCTTCTGTTCCCCTCTGGTAAGTTTACCTACCAAGGGGTGTTCTGGAGCAACAACCATATAGGTGGCTCCAAAGAGGGTGTCAGGTCGGGTGGTATATACCTCAAGCTGGTCATCCATGCCATCTATCTGGAAGACGACTGAGGCGCCTTCACTTCTTCCAATCCAGTTTTGCTGCATGAGCTTCACTGATTCCGGCCAGTTTACACTGTCCAGGTCAGCGAGCAGCTTGTCTGCATATTCAGTAATCTTGAGAACCCATTGGCGGATGCTTTTACGCACAACAGCTGTTCCACAACGTTCACACTTACCGTCCTTCACTTCTTCATTCGCCAAGCCGGTCTTGCAGTTGTCACACCAGTTGATAGGGGTGCGGGACTCGTAGGCTAACCCCTGCTTGTAGAGCTGGAGGAAAATCCACTGGGTCCAGCGGTAATATTCACTTGAATGGGTAGAGACTTCCCTATTCCAGTCGTAGCTGAAACCTAAACGCTTGATCTGCTTTCGGAAATTCTCGATGTTATTCTCAGTGGTTACCTTGGGATGGGTACCCGTCTTGATTGCATAGTTTTCAGCAGGTAGACCGAATGAATCGAATCCCATCGGATGCAGGACGTTGTAGCCGTTCATACGTAGGTAACGGCAGTAGATGTCGGTTGCGGTATACCCTTCTGGGTGTCCTACGTGCAGCCCTGCCCCGGATGGGTAGGGGAACATGTCCAAAACGTACATGCGTTTCTCAGCTGGTACGCTCTCGTCCTCGGTTACAGCAAAACTCTGGTTCTCTTCCCAGTATTTTTGCCATTTCGTCTCAATTTCACTGAAGGGATATTTGCTCATGGGAGCAATCATACCTTTGGATGTACTATTCAGTCAACGCATGAAAGCCTTTCTCAGAGGGTTCCATCATCCACAGTGGGGGAAAATTCCACTGCTTCCATCCTGTTTCCCTTCATGGAGATGATTCTAAAGGTACCGAGCTGTGACTGCATCACATCCCCTTCATCAGGGATGTTCCCAATCTGGTCGAGCAGATATGCAGCGACCGTGCTGGTTTTCTGCTTGCATACATCAGGGTCGAGATCCAGTTCATCAACAAGTTGCTGGAAGGGTGTATCTGCCATAACGAGGAAGGTTCCTGGGTTTTTCTCACGTTCCACGATGCGGTCAGGATACCTTCGCTCATGCTCATCATACAGCTCTCCAAAAAGTTGTTCGGCTACGTCTTCCATGGTGACAACTCCACTGAAACCACCATATTCATCAAGAACAATCGCTTGTTGGAGCTTGGCTTTCTTGAAGCGGAAAAAAACATCATCAAGATGCATTTGTTCAGGTACAAAAATAGGCTCACGAATAATGGAAGAGATTGGCTTTCCCATCTGCTTTTTCAGCTGAGTGCGAAGAATATCACGGACCAGCACTATACCGATGATGTTCTCCGGGCTGCCATGAAAAACAGGGATACGACTGAAACCAGCTTTTACAATGGAAGGGAATGCATCACGGATCGTGAGCTCGTCACTGATGCAGAATGCATTGGTTCTGTGGGTCATGATGGTTCTTACCTGGGTTTCGCTGAAGTGGATTGCTCTCTGCATAAGGTCGGACTCATAGCGGTCTACCAGACCGACATCCTCGGCGGCGTCGACCATGTGCATTACCCCTTCAGTGGTGATAGTTGGTTCAGCGTGGGAAGCAAAGAATCGGGTGATGATCGCAGATAAATGCCTGAGCAACCAGACCACAGGAAACAGTACCACCTCGAGAAAACGCAAGGGATAAGCCATGAAAACTGCAATCTTCATGTTATGGGTGAGCGCTAATTGTTTTGGGGTAATCTCACCAAATATGAGAATAACCAGCGTAAGCAATCCGGTGGCATACCCCACTGGCTGACTGGAAAAGAACTCAATGGAGAACGTGGTAACCAAGGAAGAAACCGTGATATTCACTACGTTGTTTCCCACCAGGACGGTCGTGATGAGCTCCTCAGGCTTTTGGCTGAGTTTATATACCAGTCTAGCTGCACGCTTCTTGCGGTTTTCCAGTATTTTGAGTTGCACGAAGGAGAGTGAGGTGAATGCCGTCTCTGTGGCAGAAAATACTCCAGAGAGAATCAACAGAATGATGATGGCGGTTAATTGTACATGCATGTACAACTCCCGACCACTGATAAACAAAACGGGTGTTCAATTGAGCACCCCATACTAGGTAACGGGTCTTCCATAATGAAACCAGTATAGCAACAGTTTACCCAACCAGACAAGTGGAATGACTAGGAGGGAAGGAAAAAGGTCTCCCTATCCAGATGCTTTGGTTTCTAGAAGGTGTAGATCATTTCACTCTGGGTAAGCAGTACAGAGAAACCCATGTGGGTTAATAGACCATTGATGTCCACACAATCCTCTGTAATATTCAGCATTCCCAGTGTTGGAGTCTCTGTATAATTTTTTGCTGCAATGATAGCCTGCTTGGCGAAACCTTGCCTCCTGTATTGTGGTTCTATATAGATCTGGGCTATTGAACCTTTGCTGGGGTTGAAGCAGAGAACGCCGTGCTTTACTGAATCATGCACAATGTAATAGGCAGTGAATCCCCCGCGTTTAATACAGGCATCGCTGTTCTGCCAGCTGGGGGTACATTCTCCGGAGGGGATGCTGACATGGACCTGTTTCTGCAATCGTACAGAGGATGTGTCTTCCAACGCATCTTTTTGTATCTGGTAGCAAAGCAGGCTTCTGGTGATGGAAAACCCGTGACGAAGGTACAGGGTTTTTGCTCGTTGATTCGTATCGATGACTTCCAGGAAGAAGGAGGTGAATCCACGTTGTTTTACGTGCTCAAGGGTAGCCTCAATCAATTGGTGGGCATATCCATTTCCTTGATAGGAAGGAATGATGCCTGTTCCGGCGTCATACGCGGTTGTTCCCCTGATCGCAACCAGGATGAACCCAACCAGTGTGTTGCCATCGAAAAGTCCGATGGAGTCTTCCGGTGAGTATCCCAGGGCATGGAGATGTGCTCCCAGTTGTGCCTCGCTCATGTGGATGGGAACCTCGTAGTTACTGAAGGCCTCATTGAGGACTTGGGTGAGTGTCTCAATAGATATATGGGTGAGAGGGGACGTTACCACCAGCGCTTCCTCCAGAAATAAAATGCCATAACAAAGACCACCAGCATACAACATACCAACATTCCGTAGAATCCCCACCTGTAGGTTGCAAGTGGCATATAGGAGAAATTCATTCCATACAGTCCAGTCAAGAAGGTCAGAGGGATGAAGATGGTGCTAATAATCGTCAAGACTTTCATGATGGAGTTCATTTTGGTATCGAGGCTGGAGAGATAGACCTCCATAACACTACTGACAGTTTCCCTGAGCATTTCACACTCCTCAGCAAGCCAGAGGGCATGGTCTTGGATATCACTGAGCAATATCTTGGTATTCTTATCCAAGAATGGGTGCTCCACCCTGATCAAGGTAGCGAGAATATCCTTTAGTGGACTGGTCATTCTCCTGAGTGCAAGTATCTTTGCCTTTTGCCGATGGATGGTAGGAGCATCCGTATTACCGGGAGAGGTGATCACCAGTTGTTCCAGTTCATCGGTTTCATTCTCCAATTCATCAGCCCTCACCAGGTATTGGTCAACGACACGGTCGACGAGGGTGTGGAAGAGTAAGCTGCTTGCTCCTCCCTGTAACTTTGTTTGGTTGTCTTCCAGCTGGCGAATGGCAGGAAGAAATACATCACTGGTATACTCTGTGATGGAGAGCACCCAATGCTTTCCGAGAAAGAGGGAGAGCTGCTGATCCTCTGTGGTTGCCGTTGGAAGGATTCTCAGCGTAACGGCAAGATACTGCTCATAGCTGTCGAGTTTTAGTCTCTGGTCTGTTGAGAATACATCCTCAAGACTAAGGGTGGAGAGGGAAAAGGCCTTTGCCACCTCCACGATGGACATGATATTAGCGAGCCCGCTAATTTGGACCCAGCAACGTTGGTTTTCTGTCGGTAGTACAAATCCTTCCACCATCTCATACGATTTTGCGGTGTAGAGGTGGGTGCGAATCCTGGTCGTCTCGGGTTGTCCATCTCCCACAAAGACAAGCGAACCGGCTGCCAGTCCTTCTTTTTTCTTATGCAAGGTATGATGAGTTTGATGTATGTGATGAGCTTTCATTGTGTTCTCCTACAGAGCGGTTAATCCGAGAATCAGAAAAAGTTGGGCAAGGATATAACTACCCATTTCACTGGTACCGCTTACCTGTTTCATATTAAGACTATCCAGACCGATCATGACATCACTGACTATGAACAGCAATACACCAAAGATACAGAGTAGCGAAGAGAGTCCTGTCAGCAGGGATGCAAGCATACAAAGCAGTGCTGAATACACAAGATATTTCCCATTACCCTTTTGCTTCCCGATTAAACGATAGAGCAAACCATAGGGAATCAGAAGCCCTGCGAAGGCAATTGCTGTAAGTATCCAATCCACACCCAAGGACAGCACGTGGATGCTATAGAAAATATGGCAAACAGCGAAACTACTCATTCCCCAGAGAAAATATTTGTCTTGATGTCCCTTGGTTAATAAGGCATCTCCGAGGGTGGCAAAGAGTAACGCAGCGACAAGCAGGGGAAAAGATCCACGCTGCATGACGAAAAGGATTAGGATTGGCATCAGCAGAATCTTCGTTAGATCTCCAAGAATTTGGTAGCCTTCAGAGCGGAAGCTGAGGTGTGCAAAAGAGATGCCAAGATAGAATAAGAGGATGGTGTTCATATATATAGGGTAGTGTATTGACCTCTCTTCCCGCAAGAGTATAATTCTATCGACTATTTTGCCATCATTGTAGAATTCTGTTATAATGCTCAGTCATGGCGAAGACAACATATGATGAATCGAAAATTCTTACGCTTAGTGCGTTGGAACATATTCGAAAACGTCCAGGAATGTACGTTGGGCGGTTGGGAAACGGTACCCATGTCGATGATGGCATCTACATCTTGCTTAAGGAGGTTGTGGATAACAGCATTGACGAGTTCATCATGGGCTATGGCAATCGTGTCGTTATCCGCCTGAAAGAGAGCGAGGTGTCGGTAAGAGATTTTGGTCGAGGTATCCCTCTCGGGAAGGTTGTCGATTGTGTTTCAATCATCAATACCGGTGCCAAATACAGTGATGATGTCTTCCAGTTCTCTGTTGGTCTCAACGGAGTTGGTACCAAGGCGGTGAATGCACTCTCTTCCCACTTTCAGGTCACCAGCTATCGTGAAGGGAAATACAGTACAGCAATCTTTGAAAAAGGAATACTGATCAGAGAAAAGACCGGCAAAACAGAGGAAGCTAATGGAACTGAAGTTCTTTTCACCCCTGACCCGGAATTGTTTGGTGAATACTCTTATAATGAGGATTTTGTCATCTCCAGGATATGGAGCTATGCCTATTTGAATACGGGCCTCACAATCAACTACAACAATCGTGCCTATAAATCTTCCAATGGCCTGTATGATCTTCTGGATAAAGAGGTAGGCACGGAAAACCTCTACTCAATCATCCACTACCAGAGCAAACAGCTTGAGTTTGCTTTGACCCATGTAACTGGATCCTATGGGGAAAACTACTTCTCCTATGTGAATGGCCAACATACCACCGATGGGGGAACCCATCAAAGTGCTTTCAAGGAGGGTATTCTTAAAGGCATAAATGAGTGCTTCAAGAAGAACTGGGCACCACAGGATGTGAGGGAAGGAGTAGTTGGGGCAATTGCTGTCAAGATCAAGGAACCGGTGTTTGAATCCCAGACGAAGAACAAACTCAGTAATACGGAAATCCGGACCTGGATTGTCAATGAAGTCAAGGATGCCATTGTCGATTTTTTGTTGAAAAACACAAAAGAAGCTGAGAAACTCAATCAGAAGATTCTCAACAACGAGAAACTTCGCAAAGAGTTGAATGAGGTTAAGAAAGGTGCAAGAGAGTCTGCCAAGAAAGTCAGCCTGAATATTCCCAAGCTCAAGGACTGCAAGTACCATCTGGGCCAAAGCAGCGCCCACCAGGAAGCGTGTGAAAACTCCATGATTTTCCTTACCGAGGGAGATAGTGCAAGTGGAACGATTACCAAGACACGGGATGTCATGACCCAGGCGGTATTCAGCCTACGAGGAAAGATTGTCAACGTATTCGGAAAGAAGAAGACTGAAATATACAAGAACGCCGAGCTCTATAATATGATGGTGGCGCTTGGCATAGAGAACGGTGTGGAAGGACTGCGGTACGGCAAAGTCATTATCGCAACCGATGCCGACACCGATGGGTTTCATATCCGTAACCTGTTGATGACCTATTTCTTGACGTATTTTGAAGATCTTGTGCTCGCCGGTCGTCTTTATATTCTGGAGACTCCACTGTTCCGTGTACGTAACAAGACTCAGACGGTATACTGTTACAGTGAGAAGGAGAGGAATCACGCCACAAGCCAGATTCGAAATTCTGAAGTGACGAGGTTCAAGGGTCTTGGTGAAATAGACCCCAAGGAGTTCGGTCAATTCATCGGGGAGGATATGCGTCTATTACCGGTCTCCATCGCAGGAATGAATGAGATGCATAAAACCATGGAGTTCTATATGGGTAGCAATACCCCTGAACGACGCGAATTCATTATGGAGAATCTAATCTGATGACCCAGGCACACGCTATTTTCAAAGAGAACTTCCTGGAATACGCAAGCTACGTCATCAAGGAACGGGCAATCCCCGATCTTGTTGATGGATTCAAACCCGTACAGAGACGTATCATCCATACGCTGTTTGAGATGGATGACGGTAAGTTTCACAAGGTTGCCAATGTAGTAGGATGGGCGATGCGCTATCACCCCCACGGGGATTCTTCTATCTATGAGGCCTTGGTAAACCTTGCTAACTGTGACTTGTTTATTGAGCGGCAGGGAAATTACGGAAATATTTTAACCGGGGACAGAGCTGCAGCGGCACGATACATTGAATGTCGTCTTCTCCCTTTTGCTAAGAAGGTGTTGTACAATCCCGAGCTCACCGAGTTTGTGGAATCCTATGATGGAAGGAACAAGGAACCTGTAGCTTTCCCTGCCAAGATTCCGGTTGTCCTGATACAAGGGGTAAGTGGTATCGCTGTAGGAATGAGTACCTACATCCTTCCCCATAACCCGCTTGAGGTGTTTGATGGAATGGCCGCATCATTGAGGGGAGAGTCCTATGAACTCTATCCCGATTTCCCTGGTGGAGGCATTGTTGATGTTGATGACTACAATGATGGGCGGGGTTCTGTTTCGATTAGGGCAAAACTGAATACCAAGGATCCCAAGCGCATCATCATTGAAGAACTTCCCTATGGAACCACCAGTGAGATGATGATCCGCTCGGTCGAGGATGCAGCCAAGAAAGGGAAGCTGAAGATCAGCTCCATTACTGACTATACCGCTGAGAAGGTAAACATCGAGATCAGCCTTGCCCGTAATACCTATTCAAAGGAGATTGTGGATGCCTTGTATGCCTATACGGCATGTGAGACCAAGCTCTCAGTCAACCCGCTTGTCATCAGGGATAATACCCCGACCATCATGGGGGTGCATGAGATCCTGGATTTCCATGCACATCACTTGGTTGATGTCCTTGAAGCGGAGTTGAAGCTGGAGAAGGGCCATCTGTTGGACAAGCTCCATTACCGGACACTGGAAAGAATCTTCATCGAAGAGCGGATCTACAAGCGCATTGAACAGAAAAAGAGTGCTGAAGATGTGAACAAAGCAGTTGTCAGTGGGTTCAAACCATTCACAGAAAAATTGCTTCGCCCGCTTGATGGTGAGGATGTTGAACGTTTGCTGAAGATTCCCATCCGACGCATCAGTTTGTTTGACATTGAGAAGAACCATCAGGAGATCGATTCGATTAATGATCAGCTTGCAGCTATTGAGAAGAAGCTTGCAGACCTTACAGGGTATGCGCTTGCTTTCATTGCTGAATTGAAAGAGCTCATGTCTGTTGAGGATCATAAGCGTAAAAGTACCATCAAGAAATTTGAGATGATTGATGTAAAAGAAGTTGCAGAGCGCAATTTGCCCCTGCGGTATGATGCTGCCGCTGGGTATCTGGGATATGAGGTTAAAAAGGGTAACATCATACTGGATGTCAGTCCCTTTGACCGTATTCTGGTGATACGTAAGGATGGTAACTATCAGGTAATTGATGCCCCTGAGAAGGAATTCGTCGGGAAGGGAATGCAGTTTTGTGGGCTTGCTGATAAGGATGAGCTTGCCAAGGTTACCTTTACGGTCATCTACCAGGAAAAAACCTACAAGTACCTGTTTATCAAGCGGTGCCAGATTACAAGCTATCAGCTGAAGAAGCTCTACCCCTTGGTTCCAGAAGGTAACTTCAAGATAGTAAAGCTGTCCACCTTTGAAAATGCTGAGATGAACCTTACCTATAAGAAAAAGCCAGGATTACGTATTCTGGAGGAGAAATTCTACTTCTCCGATTACCGGCTGAGGGGAGTAAAGGCAAACGGGATTCGCCTTGCGGTCAAGGAAGTAGCATCCATACGGCTCAGGGCAGTCAAAGAAGTGGTACACGAAGACCAGCGGGAACCGTCGCTCTTCGATGATGAGATGGAGAAGAAATAATGGAGCAACTGGAAGGCCGGATCCTGTATGAAGACAATCACTTGATTGTGGTGAACAAGCGTGGTGGTGAATTGGTACAAGGGGACAAGACAGGAGATAAAACGCTCGCAGACCTCGTTAAAGAGTACTTGAAGGATACCTATAATAAGCAAGGGAATGTCTATCTGGGAATTCCTCATCGCTTGGATCGTCCTACCAGTGGGTTGGTGATTTTTGCCAAGACTGAGAAGGCTCTGGTTAGAATGAATGAGCTCTTCAAGGGCAATACCGTGAAGAAGACCTACTGGGCGATTGTGGATAAGGTCCCCAATGATACAGAGGGTACCTTGCTTCACTACATTATCCGCGATACCAAGGCAAACAAGAGTGTTGCACTTCCTGTGGAGAGACAGAAAGGAAAGCTCGCAAAGATGGATTACCGTCTTATTGCAGCGAGCAAGACCTATTTTCTATTGGAGGTACTGCTGCATACGGGAAGGCACCATCAGATCAGGGCGCAGCTTGCTGCAATTGGTCTCCATATAAAGGGAGATCTCAAGTATGGGTCTCCTCGTTCCAATCCCGATGGGGGTATCTGCCTCCACGCACGATCTATCACATTTGTTCATCCGGTACGCAAGGAAGAGATAACCATTGTTGCCGATCCTCCACAAGATAATTTGTGGGATGCGTTTCTCTCTCAGCTCTAAGGTATGAATTCCTTGCTTTTTGTGTGAGAGCTTCCTAAGATGAAGAGAGATACACAAAATGGAGGAGTAATTATGAGGAAAAGGCCGTTTGGTACGAATAAGACTATGATTTCCGAGGTTGGCTTGGGGACCTGGCAGATCGGTGGATCGTGGGGTACCGTTGAGGATGAGACTGCCATGAATATCCTCCAGACCGCCTCTGATGCTGGTATTACCTTTTTTGATACAGCCGATGTGTATGGAGATGGAAGAAGCGAGAAATTTATTGGGAAATTTCTCAAATCCAATCGTGATTCCTTCTTTGTTGCAACCAAATTGGGACGTGGTGGAGATCCTGGATGGCCTGGTAATTTCACCCCGGAAGCGATGATTCGCCACACCGATGCCTCACTCTCCCGCCTAGGGGTTGAACGCTTGGATTTAATCCAGCTGCACTGTATTCCCCAGGAGGTTTTGGAAGAGGGCGCTGTCTTTGATGTCCTCAGGGATTTGAAAAAGCAGGGAAAGATTGCCGACTTTGGGGCAAGTGTTGAGTCTGTCGAAGAGGGAATTATCTGTCTCAAGCAGGAGGGAATTGCTTCCCTTCAGGTTATCTTCAATATGTTCCGACAGAAATTGATCACCGACCTCTTTGGCAAGGCCAAGGAGAGGGATGTTTCCATCATTGCCCGTGTTCCATTGGCAAGTGGGCTTCTCTCTGGAAAGATGAAGAAGAATACCACCTTTGATGAAAGCGACCACCGCAACTTCAATCGTGATGGGGCAGCTTTTAATGTTGGGGAGACGTTTGCAGGTGTTCCTTTTGAAAAGGGAGTTGAACTTGCTGAAGAGCTCAAGGCAATGAAGCCGGAGGGAATGAGTCTTGCTCAGATGGCACTGCGTTGGATTCTCGACTTTGATGCTGTCTCTGTGGTAATCCCTGGTGCCAGCCGACCATCCCAGGTGGTGGATAATGCTGCAATCTCAGATCTTCCTCCTCTTTCAGATGAGCTGCATAAGCAATTGGAGAAGTTCTATCAGGACAAGGTGGCACAACACATCCGTGGTCCTTATTAGTCAATAAGTATCTGAACAGAAAAGTCCTATCACTGTATAGTTCTGGTCTTGATCATTGCAAGAAGCTAGGTAAAGATTCATGACTTTCAATCAGATATGGGAAAAGCTGGGGAACCTATCCTATTGAAATTGAAAACATTACTTGACGTGACCATTATTGGAGGTAATCCTAGTTAATCAATTTAAATTTACAGATAGAGGCTAAATATTTTGCATTTGCTCGACTAATTCCTTGAATGTTTTTAGAATCATCGATCAATGCATGATAGGGATTATTCTTTCCATTAGGGTTTGGGTCTGGACGAAGATGCATTTTTTTTTCAATGCAACTTTTAGCAGAAAAAAAAGCAATAGCCTTAAGTTGTGATTTTATATTTTTAGAGAGATTGGTCTTTATTTCATCAAACTCTCGATTCCCATCCCTATCAACAGATAGAGATGAAGTTTGCTTGAATGCAGCAGAGGAAGGCCTTCCTTTAGAAGGTTTCCACATATCGGGATTTATCGTTATACCCCGGTATAGAATCTCATGAGGTTCAATATCATTAGAATTCATATGAATTTTGCTATATGCTCATTAATTTTACTCTTTTCATCTAGCCTAAAAACGTCTTCAGATAAGAGGTCTGTTTGATCAAATATTGCGATTTCAAACCTATCTTCAAAGATTTCAATTTCGAGAGATTTTTCATTTTTATCATATTCGAGTTGTATTGATTCTCTACCTGTAGGATATACTTCAGGTAGTTTTGATGATATCGAAAATAATATTTCTTGAGAAGTTTTTATTACTGAATCCGGAATAGGTTTAGCTGAATCTCCATTCCAACCGTACTCTAGGTCTTTGAAGGATTTCATCAGTCTTTCTAATTTTCGTACAGGACTATCAATCACTCCTGAAGACGAACTGTTTTTAGAAAAAATACTTAAGAAAGAGTTGGTATTAACTTTGTCTCCTGATGGTAACCTAGTATATATCAATTTTGTCACAGATGTTTTAGGTTCAAATCGTAGTGGTTGGGTTAAAGATGCTTCATTTAACATAATTTTACTCCTGGTCTGATTGTTCCTTCAAAGCTTTTTGTTTCATGTTTTCAATTTTTTCAGCTTCTTCAATATTATTGCCCAACCAGGCATAAATGGATTTCGCTTGTTCAAGCGATAAGACTATACCACTTTGGATGTAACGAATCATAATATTGTTGAAGTCTTTAGGATTTCTTTCTTTGATTGAACCAATTTGACCTTCAGTATTAAGCTCATGAATATCCTCTTTAGGCAATGGAATCCTCTCAAGATAGAAATTAACTATTATTTCTCCCATGGGAGATACTCCACCATATGCACCATTCACATACTTAGGATTATATCCTTCTTCAAAAATATATTTGAATTTAATTTCTTTATTCATTTTCTATCTCCTAATAATATGTTACAAGCACCTCAATTAAAATACAAGGCTCTTTGCGGCATCATCTCGTATTCAGTCTTATAGCCTTAGGGAGAGGGGCAGAATAATTTTTCCTTGACAGATTTGAAAAGATGCCTCATTCTTCATATGTATGATGTATGATGTTATAGGAATTGGGAGGAGTATTCATGGCTGAACATACGATTGCTGCAATATATACCGGAGCTGCCTTGGTGAAACCACTGTCAGATCTGATGAAAGAAACCCTTGGCGATTACAAGATAATGAACATACTCGATGACAGTATGATTGCTGACATCATTGAGGCCGGGGGAATGACCAAGGCTGTGAAGAGACGGCTTTATGGATATTATGAGATTGCTTGTGCATCAGGTGCTGAGCTGATTCTCAACACCTGCTCCTCCATCGGGGATGCTGTCTATGGTGCACGGGAGTTTTTTCCCATCCCAATTATCAGAATTGATGAACCCATGGCTCGTCGGGCTATTGAACTCACTGACTCAATCGCCGTGCTGGCCACCCTTCCTACCACCTTGGATCCAACCATCCGATTATTGGAGAGGTGTGCACGGGAGGCAGGGAAATCAATCAGGACCATCAGTGCCCTAGCTGAGGGTGCATTCCCCGCCATCACATCAGGCGATGCTGAAACCCATGATCGACTCATTGCAGAGACGGCAAAAAGAGTAGCAGATTCCTGTGATGTGATTCTTCTTGCCCAAGGTTCGATGGCGAGAATGGAGAAGCCGCTTGCAGAACTTACCGGCAAGACGGTGCTCAGTAGTCCCCGCCTGGGTGTTGAGCAGATCAAGGGACTGTTGTAGAAGGAGGAAGCTATGGATCTTGAAGCTTTGAATGCGATGTCTTTGCAGCTCAGGAGAGATGTCGTGGAGATGGTCTACCGAACGAAGGACGGCCATCCAAGCCCCAGTTTTTCAGTTGCAGATATTATTACCGCCCTCTACTTTGAGGTGATGAATATAGACCCATCCAAACCAGATATGAGCGACCGCGACCGCTTTGTACTCTCAAAGGGACACTCCTGTCCTGTACTGTATGCAGCACTTGCAAGAAGGGGTTACTTCCCTGTTGATGATCTGTATACGCTTCGGTACCTTCATTCCAATTTGCAAGGCCACCCCTATGCACCAAAGACGAAAGGTCTTGATGCAACCACAGGTTCGCTTGGAAACGGTGTCTCCATTGGGTTGGGCATGGCTTTGGCAGCTCGGATCCAGAGGCAAACAAACCGGGTGTATGTAATCACCGGGGACGGTGAACTTGGAGAAGGAATGATCTGGGAAGCAGCAATGGCTGCAAGTCACCAGAAGGCAGCAAACCTGACGGTTTTCATTGACAACAACAACTACCAAAGTGGGGGAACTGTCTCAGAAGTTTCAGGACCGTACCCAATCGAGGATAAGTGGAAGGCTTTCGGTTGGCATACCCAAAGCATTGACGGACATGATATTTCCCAGATTCTGAGTGCGGTTGAGAAAGCCAAAGCAGAAACAGAGCGACCTTCGGCAATCATCTGCAAGACCATCAAGGGAAACGGTGTTTCTTTCATGGTGGGAGAGAACTCTTGGCATAAACGGGTCTATACCGATGAAGAGTACAGTATAGCCATGAAGGAACTGGGAGGTGTGGTATGAGTAGTGTTGACAGCACCAGAATTGGATTTAGAGATGCACTGATGCACTTGGCAAAAGAGCGTGATGATATCGTATTCGTTTCCACTGACTCACTGAAGGTGGTCAAGGGTGAACCGTTCTTGGAAGCATATCCTGATCGTGTCATTGAGCTTGGAATTTCCGAGCAGAACGGGGTGGGGGTTTCCAGTGGGCTTGCTTCCAGTGGACTCTTGCCCTACATCTGCACGTATGCAGGATTTTTGACGATGCGCGCCTGTGAACAGATGCGGACCTTTGTCTCCTATCCTGCCCTGAAAGTCCGTTTCGTTGGCGCCAACGGTGGCTTGCATGGAGGAAACCGGGAAGGGGTTTCCCATCAGTTCATTGAGGATGTAGGAATCCTCAGGACGATGCCGAATTTCACTATTCTCTGTCCTGCAGATGGGAACCAGGTATATCAAGCGATGTTGGTAAGTGCTGATGTTGATGGACCAGTATACATACGAATTGGTAGCGGACGGGAAGAAAAAGTATTCCCAGATGGAACACCATTTCCCTTGGGCAAGATTCGAACCTTGGTAGATGAAGGGAGTGATGTAGCACTCTTCTGTCATGGTTTTATTACTGGTCGTGTTATCGAAGCTGCAAAAAGCCTGAAGGAAGAAGGTATTGGGGTGAAGGTTGTGGAGGTTGCAACCATCAAACCATTGGACCGAGAGGGAATTGTAGGTATTCTCGGTGAGACAGAATGCGCGGTTACTATTGAAGACCATACCATCATTAATGGTCTCGGTAGTGCAGTCGCTGAAGTGATAGCAGAGGGCAACCCTGCCTATTTGGTACGTTTGGGATTGCAGGATGTGTATGGTGAGTCCGGCTTCCCTGATGAGCTGCTTGATGCCTACGGTATGTCTGTACAAGATATCATCGAGGGAGCCAAGAAGGCCATTAAGCAAAAAAAGGTATAATTCTTCAGGCTTACCTGAGGATACAAACAAAAGGAGATAAAACAGATGAAAAAGAAGATTGTTGTATTAGTGCTTGTCACGTTGTTGGCAACGGCTTTGTTTGCGCAGGGGCAGGTGGAAAAGAGTGGTCCGACTGCAGAAAATCCATTGGTATTGCGATATGCTCACATGAATCCAGCATCCAGTCCGAATGGACTACAGGCTACCTATTTTGCTGATAAGGTAGCAGAGAAGACCGGTGGGGTCATCAAGATTGAAGTGTATCCAGCAAGTCAGTTGGGATCCATTAGTGAGATGGCGGAAGCTGTTTCCATGGGATCGATTGCACTACACCACAACACGTATGGTGGTTTGCAACCTTTGCTCAATGATCTGGGTCTGTTTGACACCCCGTACCTGTATCGGGATGTCGACCACCTGCTTAAGGCAACTGATCCCGAGACCAGTCCTGCTCTCAAGGAACTGAACCAGAAGTTGATTGATACCAGAAACGTCAGGATTCTCTACTCCTTCTACTTCGGCACCCGTGAGTTGACTGCGAATTTCCCTGTCTACTCCCCAGCTGACTTGGCTGGAAAGAAGATTCGTGCTATTCCTTCCCCTATCTATCTTGCAGCAGTGGAAGGTATGGGGGCGGTAGCAGTTCCCATTGATTGGGCAGAAGTTCCTGTTGCTCTCTCCACCGGTGTTGCCGATGGACAGGAGAACCCAGTGAGTACGTTGGTCACCAGCAACATCTACGAAGTGCAGAAGTATGCGATGATGACCGACCATATCATGGGCAGCGAACCTGTGGTGATTAATGAGAAAGTATGGCAGTCGCTGAGTGAAGAGCATAAGCAGATTTTCAGTGAAGTTGCTCGTGAGACACGTGACTGGGCCTCTACCTATGTACAGGAGAATGAGGCTAAGGACGTTCAGACGCTCAAGGACAAGGGTATGACCATCATCACCGCAGCCGATGGACTGAAGGTTGATGAGTTCCGTTCAGCCGTGAGTAAAGTTGTCAACGAACGTTTCGGGGATGCTTGGGGCAAGTACTACGAGATGATCCACGCAATCAAGTAGTTGTGATTTCAGAGGTGGAGGCAGGACTTGTCCTGCTTCCACACATGTTCTCTATTACAAGGAATACTCTTATGCAAAGGTTCTTGAAAAAGATGGCTGGTTTGTATGAGTTTTTCGGCATCATCTTCCTATTGATGTTGTTCCTCTCAGTACTTATACAGATTATCATGAGAAATGTATTTAATGCCGGGTCGATTCAGTTGGAAGAGCTTGCTCGGTTTTCCTTGGTCTCGTTGGTGTTCCTGATGATACCTGTTTTAACCTGGAGAAACCAACATATCATTGTGGATATTGTTGTGCTTTATATGAACGAAGAGATGAAGCGTTGGTTTTCAGTCATTACCCAGCTCCTGGTCATGATCTTTGGTCTGTATGTGCTTAATGCCATAGTGACCATCATGGAATTCAATTGGAATGTTCGGACACCCGCATTAGCAATGCCGAATGTGGTGTTTTACATACCCATCACACTGGGAGTGCTTGCCATGTGCATCTTTTCCCTAGCTAGTGTCATCATAACGCTTCGTAAGCAGGGGGGTACCCAATGAGTGGTTCTATGGTGGTACTCCTGTTTCTGGTTTTGCTGACCACTGGGCTTCCTATTGCTGTTAGCATGGGGATTCCCTCTGCCTTGTATCTGATTATGGCAAATATTCCTCCCAGTCAGTTGATTCAAAGAATGGTAACCAGTCTTAATTCATTTCCCATGCTCGCCGTTCCCTTGTTCATTTTGGCAGCAGGGTTGATGAATAGTTCGGGTATTACCGAACGGTTGTTTGAATTTGCAAAATTGTTGGTAGGTCGCTTAAGAGGTGGCTTGGCCCAGGTAAATATTGTGGCTTCCCTGATCTTTAGTGGAATTTCAGGAGCGGCTCTTGCCGATGTTGGTGGGCTGGGGAACATCGAGCTGGATGCGATGGAGAAACAGAAGTATCCTAAGACGCATGCCGCTGCCATTACTGCAGCCTCTGCAGTCATTGGTCCGATCTTTCCTCCTTCGATTCCCTTGATCATCTATGCGGCTGCCGCTGAAACGTCTTCTATGCAGCTCCTTATTGCAGGGATTGTGCCTGCACTGATCATCGCCTTTGCTTTGATGGTCCAAGTGGCCTTTTTTGCTCGGCGGTACAACTATCCCAAGGGAGTGGATAGCAAGTATTCACCTACAGAGGTTCTCACTATTGTTAAGAGGGGCCTTCCCTCCATGTTCATGCCTTTGATCATGATGGGGGGTATGCTCTCTGGTTGGTTCAGCCCGACTGAGGTTGCAGCAATTGCTGTCTCCTATGCATTGGTGCTGAGTGCCATATACAAGGAGCTTAGTTTTGCTTCCTTTATCAAGACGTGCAAGGAGACATTGCAATCAACAGCAAGTGTACTGTTTATTGTTGCCTCCGCTGCCATTTTTGCATGGGTGTTGACTGTAGAACAGCTTCCCCAGCAAGTCTCAGCCTTGATGCTCGGTATCTCAGACAACCCGGTTGTGCTTTTGATTCTTGCCAATGTAATTCTCTTGATTGCTGGAATGTTCCTGGAGTCTACTGCTGCAATCATGATTTTGACTCCGATTCTGTTGCCGCCCTTAATGGCCAGTGGTGTTAATCCTGTCCACTTCGGTCTGGTGATGGTATTCAACCTGATGATTGGAATGATCACCCCTCCCGTTGGCATGAGTGTGTATATGCTTAGTCCGATCGTGAAGCTTCCTGTGGGGAAGGTATTCAAGGCAGTCTTGCCATACCTGTTCTCCCTTCTGGTGGCATTGGTGATTCTCACCTATGTTCCGCAGATTTCCCTGTGGCTTCCGTCGTTATTATTCAAGTAGAGGTATGTGTATGAAATCTACGTATTTTCACCGTGTGCATCAACAGACCAAGACTCGGTTCTGGATCAACAACCCGACCATGGAGCAAGCCCAGCGGTCGATAGAAGAGGGTGCCATTGGTTGCACCACCAATCCGAGTTATGTTTCAAAGCTCTTTGAATCAGAAGAGGACATGCGTGTTGTGAGGCGAATGATTGATCTGTTGCTTCCCTATGAGAAGGATGATTCAGTTCTTGCCTCCAAGGTGCAACAGATGATGGTAGGCCGCATCGCAGATGTATTTCTTCCGCTTTACCGATCCAGTGGCGGTACAGATGGCTTGGTTACCATCCAAGGAGATCCTTTTGCTGAGACCGATACCAGTTTGATCGTAAAGGAAGGGTTGGAGAACCATGAGATTGCTGAAAATATCTGTATCAAGATACCGGTTACTCAGTGGGGTATCGAGGCAATCAGCACCATGGTGGATCATACTATTCCCACGATGGCAACAGAGGTTATGAGTCTGAGTCAGACAATTTCCATTTGTGAAGCCTATCAGAAGGTTAGCCAGAAGAGTGGAAAGACCCCTCCTTTCTATGTGACCCACATCACCGGTATCCTTGATGATCATTTCAAGCGTGTCATCAAGGAACAACAGCTTTCCATTGATGAGGAGTTGGTCAAATATGCAGGACTCTCCATCGCAAAGAAAGAATATGAGATGATGAAGGATAGAGGTTATCCAGGAATCATGATCGGTGGAGGAGCAAGAAAACTCGAAGACTTCACCGAACTGGTGGGTGGGGATTTGAGCATCACCATCAACTGGAAGGGAACTGCCGAGGTGTTGATTGAACAAGACAAGGAAGTAGTTGAGCGAATAGGCAGTACGCTGAATGAGCTGCAGATCCAGACGCTCTGCAAGGAACTTCCTGACTACCAGCGAGCCCTTGAGACGGATGGAATGTCTGTTGATGAGTACTACGACTATGGTGGGGTTGAGTTATTCCGTACCTCATTCCAAAAGGGATGGAATGCCTTGCTCGCCTTGATTGCTGAGAGAAGGGGAAACAAATAATGGATCAGAAAAAACACAGAGGAAATCTGCATACAGACAAGAAAGTGGAACGGGCGAAGGGAATTGAACGGGTTACCTTGACCTATGACAAGGATAGCATGATCTGCTATTTCTACCTCGAGAAAGGATCCACGCTGGAGATGCATACCCACCCTGAAAGCCAGAATGGCTTTGTGGTAAAGGGGCATATCCATTTCATCAAGGGAGATGGTGAGGTCTTGGATCTCCACGCTGGAGATGCGTACTACTTTGCTTCCATGGATCCCCATGGTTCCAAGATTCTTGAGGATACAGAACTTATTGAGTGTTTCTCCCCCTCGAGGGATGATTACAAGGATTGATGATTCCTTGCTTTCATCAAGAGCTCTTGGTATGATACAGTGCTGTATGCAGGGGGATTAATTTCCATGGAAGACATGTTCAGGGTACGCGAAGGCCGTCCATCAGCGGTTGAATGGGTGATAGAGAAGATCAAGGAGCTCTTGATCGACCAGAAGCTTTCTCCCGGGGATATGATTCCCAATGAAATCTCCCTTGCCGAGAGCCTGAAAGTTGGGCGTGGTACGGTGCGGGAAGCCTTGAAGATTCTTTCTGCCTATGGGGTGGTTGAGATTAAGCAAGGACATGGAACGTTTGTTTCCAGTGCTTCAAACAAGCGACTTTTCGACCCCCAGCTGTTCCAGATACTTGTACAAGACCGTGATTACAAATCACTGACTCAGGTCAGGCAGTTGCTGGAAGAGGGTATCGTCAAATTGGTCATCGAGTCGGCAAGTGATGAAGAACTGGCGTTGCTCGATCAATCAATGAAGGAATTCCAGAAGGAACTCAGTGATGATCATCCTTCTGTCCAAAAAGCAGGTATCCTAGACTTGCAATATCATCGCTTGCTTGCACGGTTTTCTCATAACAGCATCGTTGAAAATATCTATACCTTTGTAATTGATTTGTTCACCAAGACCATCAACCCCATTCATGAAGGAGTTGATGAGGTGCATAAACAATTGCATCAGGCAATTATGGATAGAAATAGTGAGAAGGCAGTAGAAGCAGTCCGTTCTCACACTGCAATATGGGTCTGGGCCTACAAGGAGACCCATCCAGAGCATTAATCGACTAGGACTACTCCCTCTCCATCGAAGCCGTTGACCTTTATGGTCAATGGCTTTTCGCTTCTTGCATGAATGAAGTGTTCTGTCTCTGAGACCACCGGAAGTGCTTCAAGTTTTTCATACTGCATTGAACCAGATTGGTAAGTTGGGTTTATTGTGAGGTAGAGACATCCAAGGCTTGTCATGTTCTGGAAGAAGTGGGTCCCCTGGCTTGGTTCTACTTGGAACCCCTGTAAACCAGTTTCAACGATGACCTTGCTACGAGATATCTGTGACCAAGTCACGGGGATGCCCAGCCATGGGTCACAACTCCCCAATCTTCCGGCTACCACCAGGATATAGTCTTTCTCTGCAATGACCATTGAGGCATTGAGCTTGTCGAGTTCCTTTGCCATCCCTTTCATTGAGGAGGCAGAGAACTGGTCCAGTTTCAAGTAGATGATGTCTTGTACATGGTCAATCTTTCCGTTTCCCATGACCACATGGGAATGGATGGCAGCATTTTCTCGTTCCTTTTCACTGATTGAGACATCACTCTCTTCATTCCCTGCTGCAATCGGACGAATCTGGAGAAGGCTGAACTCCCTCATCTTGGGGGCAGCACGATTAAGGTTTACTGCAAATTCTATCTCCACCGGTTTTCCCATTGCCTCTGTTCCCAAATGAAGTACATCCCTGACGATGGAGGCCAAGGGAAAGGCGTCATACTTGAGTATTCCGTTGAAGGTTATTACCCTTTCCCCTTCAGTCCTGACGGACTCGCTGAGCTGACCACTTGCCATATCGTAAGTGCTTGCAATGTATCTGATAGCATCGGGATAAGCCCAGGATTCACGGAAATTGAGCAGATCAAGGTTCTCAAGCCCACCCTCTTCAAGTGGATGGTAACCGCCTCCCATGTTCAGGGCGTAGAAGGTGTTCTGGCTGCTTGTCTGGTTGCCCCCAAGGAACTGGGCCGGTCGCTTTGGGTGGGTGGGACTGAAGCGGAGGGCAGAGCCGTTGTCGACTACCGATTTGCCGAAGCCGAAGCTGAGCATCCCAACACCATCCTCTGGCTTCTCCCCTCCCAAGGGATAGTAGTTCAAGGAACGGGCAACCCCGCTGATGTTTGGATACCAGTAAGGGCCATGGTCGCTTCCTATGACCTGCTGGATGATGACAGCCATCTTCTCATCTTCCAGCATATGCTCTGTTGCCTTGAGGTACTCCTTTGCACTCCTGAAGAAGGTGGAAGCCCAGACTGCTCGCACCGCATCGCAGAGCTCTTGGAGTCTCGCTTCGTCAGACCCTTGGTTGGGGAGCATACATGTTTCATATACCCCGGCAAACGGTTGGTAGTGAGAGTCTTCCAGAAGGCTGGAAGAGCGTACACAGATAGGCTGATGGATGACTTGGATAATTTCAGAGAGGTTCAGAACCAATTCATTGCTCAGTGGTTTAGAGAGGAAAATTTTAAGCAAGGTCTCATCAGGGAGGTCTCCAGAGGCTATGTCATTCAGATCATTCTCTTCAAGAAACTGGATGAACTGATCGGTGGTAACCACTACCGTACGTGGGATGGAGAGATATACATCCGGGTATTTTTCTGGGAGGTTGGCTGCTCTAAGCACCATGTCAATGAAAGCAAGCCCACGGCCCTTTCCTCCCAGTGACCCCCCTCCAATTCGGCTGAAGAACAGTGTCTCGTCATAGTTGTTCCTGCTGAACTGTGCAATGACTCCCTTGGTTCTCTCTTTACGGTAGTTGCGGATGATCTCAGTCATCTGTTGCTGCACTACCCTTGCATCTCCATTGGCAGGAATTTTCAAGTCCTTGATTCTTGCTGCAATGGCATAGAGACTCTGTGCCCTGAGCCAACGTGAAAAATCATTTCGCCTAGAGTGGAAATCAAAGCTTCTCGTCGGGACCTTGGGAAGGACCCTCTGCAGGTCGCGCATGGTCTCAGCGCGGGCAATTTCTTTCATGGTATCAGGATCACGGAAAATGAAGGGGCCGAATCCGTAGTGCTTGGTCATGAATTTATTCAGTTCAAACAGGAGTGCTGAATTGTTTTTCCAGAGGAAGTAAGCTCCTGCGTCTTCTGCCATCTCCTGGGCAGTGTTGTCGCTGCTTTGAATCAGTATAGGAAGTTCTGGATCATTTGCATGAACCATTTTTGTTAGATGCAGGCCTGCATACTTATCCTGCTCACCCTCTTTGAGATAGGACATGTCGGTAATGATTCCCAGGATGTTGTGTCGATACTTGGTATAGAGTTTCTGGGCTTCCTCATAGGTCCTGGCAAGAGCAATCTTTGGTCTGCCACGCATTCTGAGAGTTTTTCCCCAGTTGTTCAGCGCTTCAAGGATGGCTGAGCGGTTTTGCTGAATCAATGTGGTGTACATCATGGGTAGGTAGGAAGAGTAGAATCGTACTGAGTCCTCTACCAGGATGATAAGCTGTACATCTGCTTCTTGGGTATCGTGTTCAAGGTTCATCCTATCCTCAACCAGCTTGATCATGGCGAGGAATATCGTGGGATCCCCCTGCCAATAGAAAAAGTAATCAATGTCCTTGCAATCTGATCCCTTGATCATCTTGTTTCTCTTGTGGCTAGAGGAAGGAGAGAGAGCGATAACCGGCATCTGTGGATTGTTCTTCTTGATGGTTGTAGCCAACTGCTCAACAGAGTCGGTCCCGAGGTCGAGCATGGTGACGACTAGGTCAAACGTTCTCTGGCTCAAGAGGTTAAGCGCTTCTTCCGCGGTGCTGGTATGGGTAAACTTTGGAGGGTTGTTCAGCCCAAGCTGGGTATATTCAAGATATAACTCTTCCTCAACCCGTCCGTCTTCCTCCAAGAGAAAACGGTCATAATCGTTGCAGATGAGAAGCACGTTGTAGATATGTCTTAGCATAAGGTTGCTGAATGGCAACCATGTTGGGTCAAGTGTATACATACTAGGTATTTTATCATGAGAGAGGGGGTTTGCATATTGTTTCGATATATTCATAAAATTGATTAAAAATTCAATTTATATGTATAATATTGTAAGATAGGGTAAATAAAATTTTTATAATCATGTTTTTCACAATTTGACGTTGACATCTTGGTATGGCAGGTTTACGCTTTTTGGACAAGCAACGACCTGTTGCAGCACAGACCAAGGAGAAAAGTCTAGGTATGTATACCCTTGAATCAGTAATGAAAGAACTGGAGAGAAAGAATCCCTCCGAACCTGAGTTCATTCAGGCAGTAAGCGAGGTGGTGGAGAGTGTCCTCGACGTGGTCAATGAGAATCCTGTGTATGAAAAGTATCGGATTCTCGAGAGAATGACCGAACCCGACCGGGTGTACACCTTTCGAGTCGAGTGGGAGGATGATGAAGGTAATCTGCAAGTTAACCGTGGATACCGCGTACAGTTCAACAATGCAATTGGTCCTTATAAAGGAGGATTGCGTTTTCACTCCAGTGTTACTCTCGGGACACTGAAGTTTCTTGGTTTTGAACAGACATTGAAAAACAGCCTTACGACACTCCCCATGGGCGGTGGAAAGGGTGGTAGTGATTTCAATCCCCGTGGCAAGAGCGACGGTGAGATCCTTCGATTTTGTCGTTCCTTCATGACTGAGTTACAGAAATATATCGGTCCTGAAACTGATGTTCCTGCTGGAGATATTGGAGTAGGGGCACGTGAGATTGGATTTCTTTATGGACAGTACAAACGTATCAGAGGAGAGAATACCGGTGTTTTGACCGGTAAAGGACTCGGCTTTGGTGGTTCCTTGGTCCGTCCGGAGGCAACTGGATACGGAACTATGTATTTTGCCCAGGCAATGCTTGAGACGCATCAGGATAGCTTGGAAGGAAAACGAATCTCGCTTAGTGGTTTTGGAAACGTAGCTTGGGGAGCTGCTATGAAAGCGACTGAGTTGGGAGCCAAGGTCGTAGCCATCAGTGGTCCCGATGGGTATATCTATGACGAAGAAGGGGTGGGGACTCCTGAAAAGTGGGCATTCATGCAGTACCTGCGCTCTTCAAACAATGATGTAGTTGCACCCTATGCTGAGCGATTTGGAGCGAAATTCGTTGCCGGAAAAAAGCCTTGGGAAGTTCCTGTAGATCTTGCATTCCCTTGTGCTAT
Organism: Sphaerochaeta sp.; assembly: GCA_018399495.1. GTDB lineage: Bacteria > Spirochaetota > Spirochaetia > Sphaerochaetales > Sphaerochaetaceae > Sphaerochaeta. The sequence continues at coordinate 28,644 of JAGYOG010000002.1, read as the reverse complement.
TCAAAATGAACTGAATATGGATGATGCAAAGACACTCGTTGCAAACGGGGTCAAGTATGTCGTTGAGACTTCAAATATGGGATGCACGAGTGATGCAACAACGTATTTCATTGAGTATCGTGTTCCCTACGCTCCTGGCAAGGCTGCCAATGCCGGTGGTGTCGCCGTCAGCGGTCTTGAGATGAGTCAGAATGCCATGCATCTTTCTTGGAGCGCCGAAGAGGTCGATGAGAAGCTCAAGGGTATCATGGGAAAGATCCATCAAGCGTGCATCAATGAGGGCAAGGAAGAGGATGGATATATCAACTACGTGAAGGGGGCGAATATCGCTGGCTTCAAGAAAGTTGCCAATACCATGGTGCAGCTAGGTTATTAATAGTGTTTTCCTTTCGGGGTGTGTGTCATGAGAGCCTCCAATTTTGGAGGCTCTGTATTAAAAACAGCACTAGCCATCAGACAAATTTTCACATTTGGTCATAGGTCAGGATTCCTAAAGAAGCACAAAATGTGCATTTGTTTTTTTACTTCCTTGAGGGAATATTTTTCCAGTACTTCACTCATTCCCAGAAAGAAATAACAAGAAAAATACGTATCCCTGTTTGTCCTTTTCCGACGGCTCCAATACGCATTATTTAAGAGATGATACATGATTACTATAAAACCTATATAACACTATATATAGCGCTATGTAACTTTACATAGCGCTATAAATGTTGTATTGTCCGCTTGCCAAGTTCAGTTGGTCGTGCTATGGTGAAAGAGGGTCGACTAGGGTCGACCCTCTTTCTTGCCTGGTATTTTTGGCAGGGGGAGTGAACAAGCTTATCAAGATGAATTGCGAATTAAATTAAACATATAGAGGAATTACATGAGCGTTGTTAAGAATGAATTGAATCCGTTGGGTCGCAAGATTTTCCTTGACCGATACTCATTGAAAGACGTCCAGAAGGAGACGTTGGAGGTTGGGGATGTCGTGGTTGCCGTGAGCAACCCGAAGACTGGTCAGCGAGAGATTGGAGTGGTAAACGAATTGAACGATGAGGATGCCATTACCGTCAAGCTTGATGAAGGCACTATCTTGCATGTGAAACGTGATGATGTTGACAAGCCGCTTGAGACCGATCCAGCACAGATGCTTGCTCGTGTAGCGAAAGGTATTGCTTCCCAAGAGAAGCCGGAGGTGCGAAAGCAATGGGAAAGAGAGTTCAATTGGCTCCTGGAGGACTGGAAGTTCGTCCCTGGAGGCAGGATTCTTACTGGTGCGGGAACGGATCAGAACCTGACTTATTTCAACTGCTACGTGATCCCTTCCCCGAAGGACAGTCGTGGTGGCATCATAGCCTCATTGGGCCAGATGACAGAAATTATGAGCCGAGGTGGTGGAGTCGGCATGAACATATCATCCCTCAGGCCACGGCACAGCTACGTCAAGGGCGTAAACGGCCGTTCCAGTGGTTCAGTAAGTTGGGGCGGGCTCTTCAGCTTCGTAACCGGCCTGATTGAACAGGGGGGCTCCCGCCGAGGTGCTTTGATGTTGATTCTCAATGTCTGGCATCCCGACATCCTTGATTTTATTGAGTCCAAGCGGGAGATGGGCAAGATAACCAATGCAAACATCTCTGTCGGGATTACTGATGACTTCATGGATGCTGTTCGCAGTGATGCGGATTGGCAAACCTATTTCCCCGATACCACAGATCCTGAATACAACGAAAAGTGGGACGGGGATATTGAGAAGTGGAAGAAGGATGGGCATAAAGTCCAAGTCTATCATAAAATGAAGGCACGAAAGATTTGGGACGCCATTATCGAAAGTGCTTGGGCGAGTGCCGAACCTGGGGTATTCTTCATTGATCGTTACAACAAGATGTCCAACTCCTGGTACTACTCCTCCATCCAAAGCACCAATCCTTGCGGGGAGCAGGGGCTTCCTCCTTGGGGTGTGTGCAATCTTGGATCCATCAACCTTAGCCGGTTTGTAAAGAACAAGCAGGTAAACTACAAGGATCTGGGAAAGGCAGTCCGGTTGGCAGTCCGGTTCCTTGATAATGTCATTGATGATACTCCCTACTTCTTCGAGGAGAACAAGAAACAACAGCAGAGTGAGCGTCGTATCGGGCTCGGAACCATGGGTCTTGCCGATATGTTGATCAAGATGGAACTTGGCTATGGAAGCGATGAGTCCCTGACCTTTATTGAGGAGCTATACAAGTTCATCTGCGTAGAGGCATATGCTGAGAGCTGCGACCTAGCGAAAGAGAAGGGTAGATTTTCTCTCTTTGATGCTGAGAAGTTGCTTGAGAGTGGCTTTATGAAGCAGATGCCGGAAGAGATTCGTAAGAAAGTTCGTGAACAAGGTCTGAGGAATGTCACCCTCCTGACCCAGGCCCCAACGGGTACCACCGGTACGATGGTAAATACCTCCACCGGGATTGAGCCCTACTATTTCTGGGAATGGGAGCGTACCGGTAGAATGGGAACAAACCTCGAACGGGTAAAAGTGTACGATGATTGGGTGAAAGCTCATCCAGGACAGAAGAAACCTGACTACTTTGTTTCTGCAATGGACCTTGCTCCCGAGGGGCATGTCATGGTGCAGGCAGCAATCCAAAAGTGGGTGGATTCTTCAATTTCCAAGACAGGTAATACTCCCAAGGAGTACACGATTGAGCAAACAGGAAATCTTTATGAGTTGCTCTATGATCTTGGATGTAAAGGTGGGACTACCTACCGTGACGGCTCACGTGATACCCAGGTATTGACGGTCAAGAAAGAGGAAAAGAAGGAATCTCCTGTAGTCTCCCGTTCCAGCGAGCCCAAGCCACGTGTACGTTCTACTGTTCTGCAGGGGACCACGTATCGCAAAGCAACTCCAATTGGAACCGCATACATCACGGTTAATTGTGATGGCCCGAATCCCAGTGATATCTTTGAGATTTTCATCAATGTGGCAAAGGTCGGTAGTGATGTTTCAGCTGATGCAGAGGGACTTGGAAGATTGATCAGTTTGTTGCTTCGAATGCCGTCTCCCTTGACTCCTGATCAGCGAGCCCAGGCTATCATCAGTCAGCTTTCAGGTATTGGCAGTGGTCGTTCCATGGGATTTGGACGAAACAGAGTGATGAGTCTCCCCGATGCAGTGGCCCAGGTGTTGCAGCAGCATATTGGTTCGTCTGACTCCGATAGGGATGCTTCCCGTCTTCCTGATGAGGATGATGATGAGAGCGATGAGGTACAGCTCGATCTCGGACTTCATTCTTCAGCGACTTCGGTAAAACCTGATATCTGTCCAGTTTGTGGTAATGCTACCTTCGTGAATATTGAAGGTTGCAAGAAATGTTTTTCTTGTGGCCATAGCGAGTGTTGACCAAAACTCTAGCAATCCCTACTCTCCTTACAGGGTAGGGAGAGCATGAGAAATGCACGTGCTACTACCCGTCTTTCTGTGACGGGTTTTTCTTTGTACAAGGGTCTGGAGAAAAATATTTATATTCTGTTCATTATCCGAATCATCAATAGGTTCGGGGATTTTGTGCAGCTTCTCTTAGTTCTTATTCTTACTGGCAAGCTCAATCTCTCTCCAGCTCAAGCTGGTTTTTTTGTTTCATTCAGCGTCATCGCCACCATGCTTGGCCAGTTCTCCAGTGGATATATTGCAGACCGATGGGGGAGGAAAATCCCTTTGGTAATCTGTCAGGCTGTGGTTAGCCTCTCCTATCTCATCTGTGCAATGTTGTTCGGATCGGTTCCTCATTTGGTGCCGTATCTTATTCTTCTCTCCAGTCCTTTCCGTGGAGGGACCTCTCCTCTTACCAATACCATGGTTGCTGACTTCAGCCGGAGCGAGCAACTCTCCAGGTCATTCAGTCTTCTCTATCTGGGGACAAATATCGGGGTGGCGCTTGGTCCTGTTGCAGCTTCCTTTCTCTATGCACGTTCAATCGTGTTGCTCTTCGCTTTTTCCTCTTTACTGATTTTTCTCTCTACGCTTCTGTTGTTACTTGGAATACCGAAGAGTGGAACCCTATATACCAGGGAAACAGCAAATTCTAGTAAAGAGCTACGGATACCCCCTATCTTGATAATTTTCTTTGTGCTGTTCGCGCTCTATGGTCTTGCTTATGCACAGAACACCTTTACGCTACCTCTACAATTTGCCTCCTTGTATGGGGGTGTGCTTGGGGCGAGTCGTTATGCGTTGTTGATGACGGTTAATGCAGTGACTGTGTTGCTTGTAACGGCTTTTCTCACCACATGGACGTATAGAATGGGACAACTGTTTTCAATAGCGCTTGCCATGTTGTTTTATGTCGTTGGGTATGGGATGTATGCTAGATGCACTGCTTTTCCTCTTTTCTTGGCTGCCACCTGTATTTGGACCTTTGGGGAAATTTTGATGGCAACAAATGCAAATGTATTTGTAAATGCCTACGCGCCTCTTGCTTTACGTTCACGTTGCAACTCATCGCTTACCATTGCCTCCAGTCTTGGACACTCCATTGCACCAACTGCCGGAGGATTGTTGCTGGCGGTGAGTGGATATACTCAGCTTTGGGGTATCTCTGCAGGCCTCTGTTTTCTCCTTGGGTGCGGTTATATTGTACTAAATAAATACTTAAAGAGCTGATATATAACCAAAAGCTTGGCAAATAATGAAATCAATCTGGAGAAGGTTGCAAACGATTCCTTATTGGTTTAAGATTGGAATCTGAAAAAATCTCGTTGGATTTTTTTTTGCTCGCGCAAAGGGTAGCCCACTCAAGGCTACATCAAATACTGTTATTATGGAGTGTCAAAATGGGTAACAAAAAAAGGGTTACTATTGACGGAAACACTGCTGCAGCGCATATTGCCTATGCCTTCAGTGAAGTAGCCGCAATCTATCCGATCACCCCGTCCTCCCCGATGGGTGAGTTCGCGGATTCTTGGGCCAGCACCGGGCGTAAGAACCTTTGGGGAAAGACGGTAGAAATCATGGAGATGCAGTCTGAAGCTGGTGCGGCTGGTGCCGTTCATGGGGCTCTTTCTGCTGGTGCTTTGACTACCACGTTTACTGCTAGTCAGGGATTGCTTCTAATGATTCCGAACATGCACAAGATTGCTGGTGAGATGATGCCGACCGTTTTCCATGTGTCTGCAAGATCACTTGCTGCACAATCTCTTTCAATCTTTGGTGACCACTCCGACGTCATGTCCTGTCGCAACACCGGGTTTGCCATGACCTGTGCAAGCAATGTACAGGAGACCATGGATATGGCCTTGGTCGCACATTTGGCCACACTGGAGTCCCAGGTTCCCTTTATCAGCTTCTTTGATGGATTCAGAACTTCTCACGAGTTGCAGAAGGTTGAGGAAATTTCCTATGATGATATCAAGCCGTTGATTAGGGAAGAGTACATCCGTCGCTTCCGCGAACGTGCAATGCGCCCTGAACAGCCAATGCTTAAGGTTGCAGCACAGAACGAAGACGTATACTTCCAGGGTCGTGAAACGGTCAACAAGTACTACGATGTACTTCCTGAGATGGTACAGAAGTACATGGATGAAGTAGAAAAACTCACCGGTAGAGCATACCACCTCTTCGACTACGTTGGGGATTCTGAAGCAACCGATGTAGTGGTAATCATGGGTTCTGGTGCCGATACCATGGAATGGGCCAGTGAATACATCAACAAAAAGGGTGGTAAGACCGGTGTTCTCAAGGTTCGCCTCTATCGCCCGTTCAGTGCTAAGTACTTCCTAGAAGCTCTTCCTGCTTCTGTGAAGCGTCTTGCAGTACTTGACCGCACCAAGGAGCCCGGCTCCCTCGGAGAACCTCTCTACCAAGACGTCATCACTGCTCTCAGCCAGATGAACAGAAGCGACATCAAGGTCTACGGCGGCCGCTACGGTCTTTCCAGCAAGGACTTCACTCCTTCCCACGCAAAGGCTGTCTTTGATCACCTTGCAGGCAAGGCATTCCACAACTTCACCGTTGGTATCAACGACGATGTAACCAATCGCTCGATTCCTGTGAAGGAAAGTATCGATGTCTCTCCTGAAGGTGTGGTTTCATGCATGTTCTGGGGTCTTGGTTCTGATGGTACCGTTGGTGCAAACAAGAACTCAATCAAGATCATTGGAGATAACACTGATCTTAATGCTCAGGCATACTTCTCTTACGACTCGAAGAAGAGCGGTGGTATTACCATCAGCAATCTTCGCTTTGGTAAGGGTCAGCTGACCATGCCGTGGTTGATCGACCACGCAGACTTTGTTGCATGTCACAATCCTGCTTACATTGGTCGCTATGACATGCTTGGGCCTCTTAAGAATGGCGGCGTATTTCTTCTCAACAGCCAAATTCCTTCTGAGGAAATTTTTGAGCACCTGACCCGCGAGATGCAGGAACAGATCATCGAGAAGAAGATCCGTTTCTACAATATCAATGCACTTGAGATTGCAGAAAAAGCAGGTCTTGGTACCCGTATCAATACCGTTATGCAGGCTGCGTTCTTCAAGATTAGTCAGGTTCTTCCTGAGACTGAAGCCATCGATTTGGTCAAGCAGTACATCAAGAAGACTTTCCTCAAGAAGGGCGAAGAGATTGTCAAGAAGAACTGGGCAGCTGTTGATGGTGCCAGTGAGGCTCTTCACGAGGTTGCTATTCCTGAGAAGATCACCAAAAGCTATGATCCTGCTCGCTTGATCCCTGAGGATGCTGACGACTTCGCAAAGAATATCATGGAACCAATTATGCACCTCAAAGGCAACAATATTCCTGTTTCCAAGATGTCTTTCGATGGAACCCTGCCTACTGCAACAGCAAAGTACGAAAAGCGTGGTGTTGCTCCCTTCATACCTCACTGGATTGCCGAGAACTGTATCCAGTGTAACCAGTGTGTCCAGTCATGCCCGCACGCAGCAATTCGTGCTAAGCAGATTGAACCCAAGCATCTTGAAGGTGCTCCTGAGACTTTCAATGTATTGAAGTCCAATAGCAAGAACGACAAGGATCTCCAGTTCAAGATTCAAATTTACACCGAAGACTGTCAGGGTTGTGGGGTATGTGTTGAGACCTGTCCTGCAAAGAACAAGGCACTTGAGATGAGCCCGATTGCTGTTGAACGTGAGCGCGGCGAGAAGATCAATGCAGAGTTCTTCGAGGAACTTCCGTATGATGTGCTCGACGGCACCAAGGAAACCACAGTCAAGGGTCTGCAGTTCAAGCAGCCGCTCTTTGAGTTCAGTGGTGCTTGTGCCGGTTGTGGTGAGACCCCCTACGTTAAGATGGTCTCCCAGATTTGTGGTGATCGCATGATTGCTGCCAATGCAACTGGTTGTTCTTCCATTTATAGTGGTACATTCCCGACTACTCCCTACACTGTCCGCCAGAGTGACAGCCAAGGTCCTTCCTGGGGTAATAGCCTCTTCGAGGACAATGCAGAGTATGGTTTGGGTATGCGCCTCGCTGTAGATTCCAACCGCGAACAGTTGAAGATTTATATCGATCAACTGTTTGAGATGGGAACCACCGATGCTCTCAAGAGTGCCATCGAGAAATCCCTAGAACTGTGGGATGAGTCCTCTGAGGCTGCCAACGATGCTCAGAAGGCTGTTAAGGCAGTACTTCCAGAGGCAATCGCCGCTGCAAAGAGTGATGAGGAAAAGACCTTGCTCGCCAAGATTGACGAGTTGAAGGACTACTTTGCTGACAAGGTCGTCTTCATCATAGGTGGTGACGGATGGGCCTACGACATCGGTTACGGTGGTGTTGACCACGTTGTTGCCTCCGGCAGAAACGTCAACATTCTGGTGCTCGATACCGAGGTTTATTCCAACACTGGTGGACAAGCTTCGAAGGCTACTCCAATTGCAGCTGTTGCAAAGTTTGCAAATGCTGGTAAGGAGATTGGCAAGAAGAACATGGGCTTCATGTGTATGACCTACGGACATGCCTATGTTGCATCCATCGCTCTTGGGGCCAACCGTTTGCATGCCCAGAAGGCTCTGCAGGAAGCAGTCGCTTGGAAGGGTCCTTCGATCATCTTCTGTTACTCCCCGTGTATCAACCACGGCATGAACATGCGTTTCAGCCAGGTTGAGGAAAAGAAGGCAGTGGAAGCTGGCTACTGGCCGCTCTATCGCTTCAACCCCGCACTCGAGGAAGGCAAGAGATTCAGCTGGGATACCAAGGCAGCTACTGGTTCCTACCAGGAGTTCATTAAGGGTGAGGTTCGCTACACTTCGTTGTACAAGACCAATCCTGAGAATGCTGAGGCCCTCTTCGCCAAGGCCGAGGAAGATGCAAAGAAGCGCATGAGCTTCTTTGAGAAGCTTGGCCCGTTGATGTAAGTATCAGCAAACTGTTCGATATTTCGGGGCTGTCGCATTGCGGCAGCCCTTTGTCTTGTATGAGGAAAAAGAGAAACAATTGTCTTAAAATTCCAAAGCGTTTGTCGTATGATACAGCTATGCAATCACATCATATTACACTTACCCCAAAAGACAGCATCAATGATACTCTCCAGCAATTTTCTAAAGATGAAAAACCCCTTGTCATCACCCTGGAAAAGGGTACCTATAAAGAGAAAGTGGTTATTGACCGAGCGAACGTAACACTTGACGGATCTGGGCGTGATGAGACACGGATTAGCTTTAGTGATGCTGCACAGACAGATATGATGGGAACCTTTGCCTCTGCTACCTGTACGGTAAAGGAAGTGAATTTCCGGGCAGCACATCTGACGTTTGTCAACGATTTTGACTATCCTTCATTTCGTCATCTTGTGGAGCAGAATCCGGGGAAAGTAAAGGGATTGCAGGCCGTTGCCTTTAGAACCTCTGATAGCGCTGATACCACCATCTTTGAAGATTGTGCCTTCTTCGGATATCAGGACACATTGCTGCTTGATGAGGGTATGCACCAACTCAAGAACTGCCAGATTGAAGGAAACATCGATTTCATCTTTGGTGGAGGCCTTGCCCTCTTTACCGATTGTTCTATCATCTCCAATGGCCAGGGGTATGTTACTGCCCCCTCAACCCCTGGTGACCAGTTGGGATTCTGTTTCCATCGATGCAGGTTTCTCAAAAAGAAAGAGGTACCTGACCACTCAGTGTATCTTGGTAGACCATGGCATCCGGCAGCCGATCCTGCAATCGAGTCCTTTGCTCTCTTATATGCGTGTTATCTTGATACACACATCCAGATCGAAGGCTGGACACAGATGCATGCCTTCCCTCCAGAGGGTGGAGAAGTCATCTTTACCCCAGAGGAATCACGATTCTATGAGTCTGCTTGCAAGGGGCCTGGCTTTTCTGCTGAACGCGATAATCTTAAGAAAATTGAGGCTCTTTCTTTAGTGGCAGCTTTCGAGTCGTTATTGTAACTCATTGTTATTTGTGAATTTGTTTATTGCTCTCATTCGAAGGTACAGAAAACTCTTGTATATAAGAAATTTTTGTTGATATCCAAAAAAAACCAAGATTAACCAAAAAAATTTGCATGTACGACTCCCCAAGGCCGTGTAAAACTGGATACAGAGAAAATCCACTAGGAGGGTTCTATGAAAAAGTTTATGGCTATCATGTGCTTGGCACTCGCTCTGGTTACTCCCGTTTTTGCCCAAGGACAGGCAGAGGCTGGAGCCATTGAAATCGGATGTGCAATCTACAAGTTTGACGACACCTTTATGACTGGTGTTCGTAACGCAATCGTCGCTGCAGCAGCAGAGACAGATGCAAAGGTCGAGGTTGTTGACTCCATGAACATCCAGGCTACCCAGAATGAGAAAGTCGACCTGTTCATTACCAAAGGTATGGATGCAATGCAGATTAACCCAGTTGACCGCACTGCAGCTGGAGTCATCATCGACAAGGCAAAAAAGGCTGACATCCCTGTAGTGTTCTTCAACCGCGAACCTTTGGCTGAAGACATGGCAAAATGGGACAAGATTTATTACGTGGGAGCCCGCGCAGAAGAGTCCGGTACCATGAGTGGTCAGCTTGTTGTTGATTACTGGAAGGCCAATCCCAAGATGGACAAGAATGGCGACGGAGTCCTGCAGTATGTCATGCTGAAAGGCGAGCCCGGACACCAGGATGCAGAGCTGAGAACCGAATATTCGATCAAGGCATTGCAGGATGCAGGTATCAAGGTTGAGAAACTTGCTGAAGATACCGGCATGTGGGACCGTGTAAAGGGCCAGGAAAAGATGGCTGCTTTCATTGCCAGCCAGGGTGATGAAATTGAGGCAGTGTTCGCAAACAATGACGACATGGCCCTCGGTGCAATCGAAGCCCTCAAGGCTGCTGGTTACTTCAAGGATGGCAAGTTCATGCCCGTTGTTGGTGTTGATGCAACCGCTCCTGCATTGCAGGCACTTGAAGAAGGCACCCTGCTCGGTACCGTACTCAATGATGCAGTCAACCAGGGTCGTGCAACCTTCGCGCTCTCCTATGAGCTTGCAAAGGGAAACAACCCCACCGATGCTTCCATTGGTTACACCATTACTGATGGCAAGTACGTATGGGTTCCCTACCAGATGGTTACCAAGGAGAATTATCAGCAGTTCAAGTAAGTGCTGAGATGTAGTACATACCCTCCGGGTTGCAACGTGATCCGGAGGGTTTTTTCAAGAAAACTACACCCCCGATACATATCGGGGAGGCGAGGGAAGTCATGTATGTACTAGAAATGAACCATGTCTCCAAATCGTTTCCTGGAGTCAAGGCTCTGGACGATGTCACCCTGAAGGTAAAATCTGGGACGGTACACGCTCTGATGGGCGAGAATGGAGCAGGCAAATCCACGTTGATGAAGTGCCTCTTTGGGCTCTACTCCATGGACGAGGGAGAAATTCGCTTCAATGGGGAGCCAGTTGCCATCAACAACGTTAAGGAAGCACTTTCCTTGGGAATTTCCATGATCCACCAGGAACTCCATCTCATCCCCTATCGATCGGTGATGGAGAATATTTGGTTGGGAAGGTTTCCTAGAATAGGGGGAGCCAAGAGTCCGGTGATCGATCACCAGGCTATGTATGAAAGGACCGATCAATTGCTGAAGGATTTGAATCTTAACAGCATCACTCCGAATGATTTGCTACGAACCTTGAGTGTTTCAAAAGCGCAGAGTGTTGAGATAGCAAAGGCAGTTTCCTATGATTCGAAAATAATCATCATGGATGAGCCAAGCTCGTCGCTGACGGAGAATGAGGTGGAACATCTGTTTTCCATTATTCGTTCTCTCCGGCAGCGTGGAGTCGCCATCATCTATATTTCCCATAAGATGGAGGAGATCCTCAAGATCTCCGATGAAGTGACGATCATGCGTGACGGACACTATGTAGGAACCTGGGAAGCAAGTGAGCTTACCACGGCGACCATCATCAAGCGGATGGTGGGCCGTGATCTTACCCATCGGTTCCCGTCCGGTGAAAGCAACATCGGAAAGGAGTTGCTCCGCGTTGAAAACTATACTTCCCCAAATCCAAGGAGTTTCAAGCATGTATCCTTGACACTTCATGAGGGAGAAATCTTGGGACTAGGGGGCCTTGTTGGTGCCCAGAGAACCGAGGTGATGGAGGCAGTCTTCGGACTGAGACTCCATAATGAAGGGGCCCTGTATGTGAGAGGAAAGAAAGTAACGATCAATAATTCCTATGATGCCAAGAAGTATGGTATGGCTCTGTTGACCGAAGAGCGACGAGCGACAGGAATTTTCCCCGTTCTCTCTGTCCAGCAATCTTCTGCCTGACCTCCAGACAAACATGGGTGAACCACCGGCGTGCTTTGCCCAAGGTGGTGAGCGAGGCGAGCTCTGCAAAGAGATTCCTTCCCTCATTCTCTGAGAGGGTGAAGATGGTGTGCCCATAGCCGTGGGCCAGATCTTGGAGTGAGACGGCCAAGGAGAGGACTAGCTCCTGAATCTGGGTAAGGCTGAGGGAGGCGAGTGCTTCCCCAAACAGATTAGAGACTGCTTCACTGACCTGTTGCTCATTTCCCATCTTTACCGAGAGCACTATATTTGCTTGCAATTCCTGGAGGACTCCAGGCTGCTCATCAGGGGGGTCGCTTTCCAGGTCGCTGATGAATAGGAGAGACTGCTCGGGGTAGCAAGAACTATAGTTGAGAGCCTTGAGTGCCTGTCTATAGGATTGGGAGATTGCTGATGGTCTATGTACTTGGTTTCCGATTCCAAGAACAACAGGGAAGTTGTACTTCTCCAGATAGGCTTGGACCTGCTCAGCTTTTCGGTATGTCTGTTTCTTGAATACTGAATCATAGTGTGCCTGGCTATGGCTATTGGCACTGAAAATTATTGCTATCTGATTCTCAAACTGAAAAACCAGGGAACCTTCTTCTTTCTTGCACACCTCATCGACTACCTCGAACATTGCCAAGGTCTGCAGCGGGTCGTTTTGTAGGTGGTCACTTTCGATAAGTGCTACCATGAATTCATCTTTATCCAGATCAAGACCATACTCCCTTGCCTTGGTGATCAGTGTCTGGTCACTGGTGGCTTGGGTGGTGGTGAGAAGAGAGAGGAGAAACTTCTCCCTGATGAGGGGGAGCGCTTGTTGGTAGACCTCTTTTAACCTTTCTTGGTCCTGTGTCCTTTTGATCTCTTGATCCAAACGATTGCCTAATCGTTCCAATAGCCTACAAAGATCATCAACAGAGACTGGTTTTAAGACATATTCGCTGACATCATAGTGCATTGCCTGTTGGGCGTAGGTGAATTCATCATACCCACTGAGTATTACCAAAGTGGTTGCAGGATGGGCAAGCCGTATTTCCTTGATCAGATCCATGCCGTCAAGGTAGGGCATCCTGATATCGGTGATGACAACGTCAGGATGAAGGTCCTCAACCAGTTCAAGGGCTTCAATACCATTTCTTGCTTCTCCGACTACGGAGAAGTTATACCGCTCCCACGGAGTGCGGGAGCGAATTCCTTCTCGTACAGCAGACTCATCATCAACCAGAAGTATTGAATACGGCATAGCTATCATGGTAGAGGGAAACGAGGGAGTAAGCAAGTTTTTTAGTCTCCACACCACCAGTCGAACATGACCTTGGTGGAGCGGTTCATCTCTTCCATGAACGTGCTGGTATGCTTTCTCAGGTAGTAGTAGTCTGCTAGAGTTCCACTGTTCTCATAGGGGAGAGCGTGTGTTGCTCTTCTCTGCCTTTCATGCTCCTTGAATGCATTCTCCAAATCCTCAATATGGGGCTCCTCATACCGGTTTTCCATGAAGATGGAAGGGGCAGGGCAACGAGGGGTTACCTTTATGGGGCCTTTTCCTTTGGGGTAGCCGAAAATGAGCATACATGCAGGTATGGTGTACTGCTTCAGTTCCAAGAGGTCCCTCAGGTCCTCGAACTGCTCGATGACGTCCCCGATATAACAGGAGCCTATGCCGAGGGCTTCTGCGGCCACTACGGCGTTCTGTGCTGCTATGATCGCATCCTGCATACAGAGATGTAGGTCACCCAGTCCAGGTTTGCGATAGGAAACGTTCTTTTGCTCTTTTCCCCTCTTTACAGCACCGCTTTCATGAAAATAGTTCACCCACTTCTGCATGTCAGCGAGGAATACCCAGACCAAGGGAGCCTTGCTGATCATGTTCTGGTTGTCGCATATTCCAGCAAGGGTTTTCTTCTTTTCGCTGTCGCTGACTTCAACTACTGAGTAGAGAGCCATGTTCCCTGCCGTAGGGGCACGAAGGGTTGCCTGTTTCAGGAGCGAGAGATGCTCCTCCTCGATGGGCCGCTCCTGGAAGGCGCGGACGCTACGTCGATTTTGTAATAGTTCCAGTGTTTCTTGCATGGCAAGAGTATACGGTACTGTGGGCTCTTCTTCCAGTGGAGATATACAAATCAAATATAATGGTCTATCCTATACGGTATGAAAAGTGTGAAGGCATATCGCTACCGATGGTTGATTCTACTCTCTTTGATACTTCTGATTCTTTCGGTGGAGGTTCACTGGCTGAACCTTTCTCCTGTTGGTAGGGTTGCAAATGAATACTATGCATCTCAACTGACTCTCACGTATGCTCGTCCTGTGGACTTGCTCTCATTGACGTATCTTATAGTGTTTGTGGTGGCAAGTATCCCTGCTTCCTATGTGTTGCACCGCCTTGGTGTCCGTACGGCAACCTGGATAGCCAGTGGTTTGATTATATTTGGGTCCATGACCAAGTGGATCTATCTCCCTACGTTTTCACTGGTTCTTCTTGGCCAATTCATCCTTGCGATTGGACAGGCGTTGGTTCTTACCAGTATCACAGAAATTGTCAGTCGATGGTTCCCCATTCGTGAGCGTGGTATGGCTGTTGGTCTTACCAGTGCCAGTCAATACTTATCGCTTGCAGTGGTGATGATTGTTTCCCCGATCTTGGTTGTGACCAAGGCGAATGATCCCGCATGGGGGAGTGGCTTTGAGGAGTTGATGCGCTTCTATGCGATCCTCAGTTCGACCCTTGCCCTTGCTGCAGCACTTCTGGTCAGGGAGAACCCTCCCTCTCCTTCTTCAGCCTTGCCAACCAACAACAAGGTGCACTATAAATCCTCATTTAGGGCGATAAATACCATTCCATCCCTTCGTGGCTTGATGATTATTTTTGCAATTGGCTGGGGTGTTCTGATGACCTTATTCATCAAGATTGATGAAATCAGTGAGTTTCTTGGCTTTGCGGATTCGAATGGATTCCTAGGTATTGCAATGCTTGCAGGAGGTATGGTGGGAGCAATTGTGCTGCCTGCCCTCTCTGACCGTTTTCGGAGGAGAAAACTTTTCTTTGTGTTTTGTAATGTCTGCTCGATCCCAGGGATCCTGCTTCTGGTATTCTGCCAGCAAATTGGTGCAGTTCTCCTGAACAGTGAGGCGATTGCCTTGATCGGCTCTTCAATCGTTGGACTTTCTCTGCTCTCTGCAATTCCTATAGGGACTCAGTATGCTGCTGAATTGGGACAGGGGATCAGCGAAGAGGTTATTCAGGGAATGCTTTTGCTGTATAGCCAAGCTGCCTGTGCCGCCATCCTTGTTTTCTCTCTGGTGATAACTGAACAGTATGCCCCCATGTTGCTTGCGAGCTTGGCCGCTCTCATGGCAGCAGGAATGATCGGTAGCTCCTTCCTTAAGGAGAGTGAGATGATCATCACTGAAGAAGAGCGGCTCAAAGAGGCAATCAACCAGGAGATTGTGCATCTGCAGTAGGTTTACTTGCCTTCTGGTTTCAGCTGTTTGTCAAAACGGTTGAATGCGTGAACTTTCTCCAAGGGGAGGCGTTTCCGTTTGCCGTTTTCACTCTCCAGGTGTTTCTCACTCAGGTGGGAGTTATCTCCTGGATAACCTACAACCATCAATATCATGATGGAGTCTTCATCAGCAATGCCTAACACCTTCTTCGCAAGATCTGCGTTGAATCCAGCAATCGGATGCACATAGAGTCCTTCCTGTACTGCCTGGATTTGATATGCCATGGCAGCCATACCCAGTTCAAAAGGTGCATAGTTGCGTTCTCCAAGGGTCATTCCCCAGGAGTTGTTGGTTACAACCGCTACCAAGGCAGGTGCTTTCTTCGCCCAGTAGTTGCCGGGAGCCAAGGCTTCCTTGAGCTTCTCCAGCACAGGTTCATCAGAGACGGTCACCAGCCTCCAGGGTTGATTATTCATGGATGAAGGAGCGCTGTGTGCTGCTTCAGCAAGACGCAACAGGATCTCCTTATCAACAGGTTTGGTATCGAGCGCACGATAGGCTCTTCTCTTTTCAATAGCTTCTAGCATTGCCATACATTCCTCCATTTCATCTCCATTCAATGTACTATGGTTTTACCTGACCGTGTACATGGAAACGTGTTTTTTGTTCTGAGGTAACTATTTGTTTTGTATTGTATGTTAGTTCTGAGACAACTCTTTTGCTTGCTTGCCCGAAAGATGTTCTATATCAATGGCGATGATGATTGCCTGCGTACAATCGCTTATCTGTTCAGTCCGTTCCTGTTTTGGTTGGTCGCTCGCATATGTATCAACAAGGGCTGTAAAGGCTCTCATATATTCATCCCCTTCCGCCTGTCGTGCTTTTCCAAAAGCAATGACACTGGAATAATAGGTGGTGTATTCCTTGCTTACAATCTGGTCCTGACCAACAACGGTGAAGGAAACCTTTTGGTGGTTGGTGATAGCATCAACCTTGTGGCCATGCTTTGCACTGTGCATGTATAATTTTTCATCAAGGTAGACGTAATTGAGGGGGATCGCATACGGATAGGAATCGTCCCCAAGGCAGGCAAGAATACCATAGGAACCTTCTTCAAGAATGGTTGCAGTTTGGCTCTCAGTGAGTTGTTGCTGTGCCCTGCGCATCGCTCTGAACATGAAAATCCTCTTTTTTGGGTATTAAAAAACGGGGAAGGTAGTACCATCCCCGTTCTTAGAAACCCACGTGATTAGTCGCGGGGTGAAAAGTCAGACTTAGGAGCTCCACAGAGAGGGCAAACCCAATCCTCGGGGAGATCTTCAAAGGCTGTTCCGGGCTTGATTCCGTTATCGGGATCACCTACTTTCGGGTCATATACATACCCACAAAGATCGCATTCGTACTCTTTCATAGTTGTTTCCTCCTTTCCTTAGCATACCTATATTAATGCCAAGGGGCAAGATAATTATTACTGATAGAGGGCCAGGATTTTATTCAGCATTCTACAGAATTTCTTCCTGAAACTATCAGGTTCCAATATCTCCACTGAATCACCACACTGAATGATTCTCAGGTAGAGTTCGATCGAGTTCTCTACATCCATATTGCAAATAAGGGTCCCATCTTCCAATTTCTCAAAGACAGGAGTTCCGTGTACTACCGAGCGGAAGACGTTCATGGCCGAACGTTCCTTGAGCCTAAGGCTCAGAGGAATCATATCGATTGCCTCATAATGTTCTTCGGTTTCATGGAACTTGAATGGTTTGAGGTTGTCCGGGATGGTATAGGTCTCATTAAGGATGATGGCACTGGTGATAGTACTGATGTCAATGGTAACAATCTCAGTGGTATGGCGTAATCTTCCTGTCACACTGATCGGATGTCTGCCTCCAGTATCTTCTTCACGAAAGCCTATGAAGTAGGGGGCAAGTTCAGTCTCTATGGGGTCAAAGCCTTTCAGGCTCTGTACTATTCTCACAATACGACCAGATACCCAGGAGTCAATAAGGACTTCCAACACAGAGTTGAATTTGCTGCACTCCTTCTTTTCTTGGACCTTCTTATCAATTTGCTCGGCAAGATTGACTACATTCTCACTGATTTTTGGAGCGTAGGATCGCATGTTCATTGCAATCTTTCTCAGGCCTGATGCAAGGTGAGGGTTCTGGTACTCACTACTGGTTGCCAGCATCTCCGCAGAGAGGTTGAAGGCAAGACTCTCATAGACACTGAGGGCAATGTTCTCATCTTCTTCCCGGTTCTTGATCTTGATGAGGTTGTTTTCCTCATAGATGTCGATGTACTGCTTCAGCTCATCAACATATCTGCTGATCGTCGAGCGATGGACGCCAAGACGGCGTGCAATCTCGGCTCTCCTCAATCCTTCCGGATGGGAGTGAAGTAACAGCTCTAGTTGTGCAACACGTTCGCCTTTCATACCATAATTCCTCTCATTTGCACCATTCTGCAACAAAATACAAGTCAGTATACCATGGATGTACTATCTTACAAGGCTTATTTGCACAAATGAGCGTGGTTTTGCAACATCCCCTGAGAGTTGTCGAGGAAACCCACTCATGATAGGATATGCTTATTAAGGAGCAACTACTATGGAAGAACGTCTGACGAAGCTTGAAATGAAACTTGCCTATGCGGAAGAGACGATTGTAACCCTCGATTCTGTGGTCACCGAACAAGCCAAAGAAATCGGACTTCTGAAGAGCCGTCTCGAATCATTGGAAAAACGTGTTTCTGTAATGGTTGATGAAATGGGGGATGGCGTAGCCCCTTCAGACCAGAGGCCACCCCACTATTAGAATTTAGATAAACAGATTAACTTTGCTCTCGGATGCGGCACCCATGTAGGTGGCAACGCCTCCGACCTCAATGCCGTCAAGAAGTTCCTCTTTGGTGATGCCCATAATGTCCATCGACATCTGGCAGGCCACCATGCGTACTCCTGAATTCTTTGCATCTTCGAACATCTGGGCGACTTGGTCGACATGTTTCTTCTTCATGCGTCCTTTCATCATCTTCGCTCCCAATCCTCCCATATTCATGCTGGAGAGCCCAAGCTCATCCATTCCTTTGGGAAGCATTGAGGAGAACATTTTGCCCATGAAGTCTTTCTTCACTGCTGGTGCGTGTTTCTTTCGAAGCACACTCAAGCCCCAGAAGGTAAAGAACATTGTTACTTGCTTTCCAGAGGCAGCAGCTCCATTTGCGAGCACGAAGGAAGCCAAGGCCTTGTCCAGATCGTTGGAGAATACAACCATCGTTGCACCGTTATCGGGAGAGCAAATAGCAGGTTTCTCACCAGCTGAGTCAGGCATCGAGCAAATATTTGCATTTCCCTTCTCAACAACTGCCTCGATAACCCCTTCGGTGGTGGTAACAGAAACAAGGTTGTTGCCGGTGAGCTTACTCCAGGATTGAACATCAACGCCGAAGCCTGGGTCGGATGCCTTGATGATAATACGGTCACCCTCTTCCAGTTTGTCGATTTCTTTCTTGAGCCGGATGATCGGACCAGGGCACTGCAATCCACAGGCATCTACCTTGAAGATTTTGTTCTCTGTTCTCTTGCGGAATGATCCATCCTCGTTGAGATTGTCAATTCTAGCATTTTCTTCCTTGATGTTAAGTACCGTCTTATGCTCAAGCAATGCATGTTCGCGGATTGCATTGTCATAAGTCTTGAAGCCTCCTGTGAGGTTTCTCACCCGGGTAAAACCATTCTGCCGGAGGATGCGTTCTGCAAAGTAGCCTCGTAGGCCCATGGCACAGTAAAGAATGATATCGCGGTCCTTTGGTACATACTTCAAGCGGTTACGGAGATCTGTGTTGGGAATGTTTACAGCCCCTTCGATGGCACCGAGTTCGAACTCCTCCTCGCTTCTGACATCAAGCATATAAGCACCGTTTTTTTGTGCTTCCTCAGTTTCATCCCAACTGATGGTGTCACTCATGCCTTCGAGGACATTGACGGCAATGAAGCCGACCATGTTTATAGGATCCTTTGCACTTGAGAAAGGAGGAGCATACGCTTGTTCGAATTCTCCCAGGTCATAGACCGTTCCATCCTTCCCGATGAAAGCGGAGATGATGTCGATACGTTTATCGACCCCACCATATCCTACAGACTGTCCGCCCCAGATTTTACCTGTCTCTGGATGATAGAGCACTTTTAGGGAAAGCTGCCTTACATTGGGATAGTATCCTGCATGATTACCCACATGGGTAATGGCGCAACGATAAGGAAGACCAGAGGCTTTCAAGCCTTTCTCGGTCAGGCCAGTGGATGCTACCGTCAAGTCAAAAATCTTTGCGATGCTGGTACCGATGATCCCGGTGTAGGGCTTCTTGTTCCCGTCCACGATATTGTCTGCACAGAGACGGGCTTGTTTGTTTGCAGGCCCAGCAAGGGGAATGGTGACCGGATTCTTTGAGAGAGGACTGTCAAAGATAATGGCGTCTCCCACTGCCCTGATAGCCTGATCATTGGTGGTGAAGTATTCATCTACCTTAATCGCTCCACTCTTTGCGAGGGCAATACCTGAGTCCTTGAGGAATGCCGTATCTGGTCTCACTCCTATTGAGAGGATTACCAAATCTGCATCGATCAAGGTACCCGATTGCAGGCGTACACTGACCAACGAGCCATGATGTTCAAAGGACGCTACTCCATCTTTCAGGAAGAGATTGACTCCTTTTGCCCTAAGATGTTGCTGTACTTCCGATGCCAGGTCGTAGTCAATGATGTTCATGACTTGGTTAAGCGCTTCCACAACCGATACCTGCAGACCACGTTCCTTCAGATTTTCTGCCATTTCGAGGCCGATGAAGCCTCCTCCGACAACCACCGCCCGCTTGGTGGCTGGACTGTCCACCTTCTCCTTTATGGTGTCAATATCGCTGACAGATCGAAGAGACATGATTGCTGAGTGCTCAATGCCTGGGATGGGTGGTTTTACTGGGCTTGCACCAGGAGAGAGGATGAGTACGTCATAACGCTCATCATATTCGGTGTTGTGTTTTAGGTCTTTTACATGGATGGTTTTTGCTTCACGATCGACCCTTACGACTTCGCTCTGAATACGAGCCTCAACATTCAATGACTCCATGAATTTGTCTGGAGTCATGACAAAGAGTCGGGAGCGTTCAGTTATTACATTGCCTGCGTAGTAGGGTAGACCACAGTTCGCGTAGCTGATGTACTCGCCGCGTTCAAACATGATGATTTGGGCTTTTTCATCCCGTCTTCTGAGTCTGGCGGCAGTACCTGCCCCTCCTGCGACTCCTCCAATGATGAGATATTTCTTTTCCATAGATTCTCCTAGGGGGTGGGTGCTTGGGTGAACTGTAGTTCGTTCGGAAGGGTGAGTTCAGAACAACTATAGGTTTGTACCATTTCACGGCCTGCTTCAGTCAAGGCAACGGTAAGGCTTCTTCGATCCATGATACTCAAGGTTCTTTCAACAAGTTTCCGGTTTTCCAGACTATCAAGGATACGGGTAAGTCGTGATGGTGAGAGTTCCAGTTCCTTAGCCAAGATACTGGGTTCACAGATTCCCTTGTTCACAGCACATAACAACAAGGCATCGTTGAATGAAAGCCCTGTTTGTTGTTTTAACTGTTCTTCGAAGTTGCGAAGGGAAGTCTGCAATTTTCGGATGGCACAGAGATCAATCATGTAAAGCTCCATAAATAATTTTAGTAAGCAATAATTGCTATAGACAAATATAAGGGTAAGTGCTTCTTTTGGTCAATATGTAGATAAAAAAAGAGTGACTTATTTTGCTGTGACATAGCTGGAAGTAGAAAATATATTGGCGTGGGAAAAGCGGCGAATCTTGCATGCAAATCGAGAAAGGTTCTGACAGAAGCGATAACTTTTTCAAAGTAAATAAATAGTGCTAAAGAAAATTGATAAATTTATATATGCAAATGGTATAATATCTTGGTATATTGACAATTTCAAACAATCTGGCATATGCTGATACCTAGGAAGGGATATGATAAAGAGAGGAATAGAAGGTTAGCTGGCAGGGATAAAGCCCTTCAGTCCCAGCAATATTCTACTGCTTGGATCTACTATATGTTGGGTGTTTCTCTCTTTCGCGATTGTCCGGTACTACATCTTGGTTCTACTTTTTCTACCAAGCAACGCGAATCTCTTGGGCCAGTGGTTATCCCAATCACTGGCCTCTTTCTTGTTTCTTTCAAATCTGCAATCAGGGAGCAATATCCAACCTACTTTCGTTGATCATTTCTCTTCTGTATACTGAATACCATGCGAAGAATACTCTGTTATGGTGACTCAAATACATTCGGGACCAACCCAAGTGGGGGAAGGTGGCAGTACGATAGGCGGTGGACAGGAGTACTCTTATCTCTCCTTGGTCCTGATTTCCAGATTATTGAAGAAGGCCTCGGTGGGCGAACCACCGTATTTGATGACCCACTCGAACCTAATCGTTCGGGTCGGGAGTTCTTGCCTGTTGTGCTACACAGTCATCGCCCACTGGATCTGGTAATCCTTTCCCTGGGTACCAACGATTGCAAGGCATTCTTCAATGCTGATGCTCGAATTATCGCAAAAGCCCTACAACAATTAGCTTCTCTCATCAAGGCCCACCCCTATGGGGAGGGATATCCGATACCACAGGTGTTGGTGGTCTCCCCCATTCATATTGGAGATGAGATAGAACAATCCCCGTTCGTCAGTTTCAACTCCAACTCCGTCATCACAAGTAAACACCTTGCTACAGCCATAAGGGGTATGGCTGAAGAGAATGATCTACTCTATTTCGATGCAAGCAGTGTTGCCGGACCAAGCAGTATTGACCAGCTACATATGGAAAAGGAAGCCCATCAGGCGGTTGGAGAAGGACTGTCCTCTCTCATTTTTTCACACTTCAATGTGCAGAAAGAGGAGCCTCAGGAAAAGAAGGAAGAACGTACGGCTTCCCGTGCACTCAGGTTCCCGTTCTTTAAACGCTAGGAAGGAGTTTCAATACCGCTGCAACCGGCCAGTGGTCAGAGAGCACCTGGCCTGGGATCATGAAATGAGGGCTGCTTGCCAATACCGGCTGTATTGCCCTTCGTATCATGATCTTATCACAATGGCCTCTACCTGGAAGGTTTCATGGGTGAGAAAGGGGCAAGGGAAAATCTGCGATAGCTCATTTTTAGAGTTAACATCGTTAATCTATTGCACGCGTGCATCGATATAATGCTTGCTTTGCTTCTTTATCTTTTTCAGCTCTTTCTTTTGTGCTCTTGCCCACTCTTTTCGGCTGATCAACGCTACTTGGTCAACCGGCCTGCCACTGATGAACTGGATGATGGCACTTTCGGTTTCCTCTGTCCCGGTAGCCTTTGGGTAATTGATGAAGCCATGGATGGTCTTCTTTACCTCAAGATATTTTACCGGGGTGTCAGCTGAAGCCAAGGCATCGGCATAGAGCATCCCGTCATCATGAAGCGGGTCGTACTCAGCTCCGATGATTAGGGTTTCGGGAAGTCTGCTATGATCTTTTGCCAACAAGGGGGAGAAGTTCGGATTGAGGATATCCTTTGGTTCCCGTTGGTAGCTGTTGATGAAGAAAGCCATTTGCTTGTCGGTTAAGGAAGGGGCATCCTTGTGCTTTTCATAGCTATTGGTCCTCATCCGGCCGTCTGTTACAGGATAGAGTAGGACCTGGCCAGCTATGGCAGGACCCTTTCTGTCACGTGCAAGACGACTTACTACTGCGGCAAGATTGCCTCCTGCGCTGTCTCCAATCAAGAAAATGCGATCAGGGTCTGTCTTCCAATATCGGCATCCTGCAGCTGCCCATACCAACGTATCATAACAGTCCTCAACCGCTGTTGGGAACTTGTACTTTGGAGCAAGTCGATAGTCCACGGAAAGCACTGCTGCCCCAGTAATATCGGCAAGATGAGCACAGAGAAAATTGTAGAGGTCCATATTTCCCCAAACCCAGCCACCTCCATGGTAGAAGATAATCAAAGGGGTGAGATCACTGATGCCACGCGAGCCTTGATTCTCAAAAAGATAGCCACTGATCATCCCATCGGTGACAGGGATGATAAAGGTCTTGGTGGTGATGTTCTTCGCGCTTTTGCCTAGAAGTCTGCGGATCACCAGATTATTAGGAATCGATATATCGTTAAGCTCCTCGATGCGTTTTGGTGTAAGCCCTTCAGGATCTGTTACTGCGATCTTGTTTATCAGGGCGACCATACGTTTCATCTTCGGAGACAAATCATAGTCTGCCATAGTGATCACATGGTAGTATATCCACCAGCGCGACGCAAGTCGTCGAGTTGGTACGATTAGGCCATTTGTATATTCAATTGGTAAGCATTAAACACAAAGAGTATGCTATTTTTCACTCTCCGCTATGATTTTTCTAAAATTCCAATGTTGTAGTAGCTCCTGCTAGGAAATCCTCTTCCTCCGACTGCAAGTGTAGCAAAAGTGCCCCTATCGATACTGTATCCAAAAGAAAAAAACCAAACAAGCAATGGCGCTACCCTGGGTTTCTTGCGCATACATGATAGGTCTTGCTATACTTCTTTCATGAATGACATAGTGATGGTATTACCAGAGATGCGTTTTGGTTACGGGTTCATCCCCTCAGAATTTCTTCCCGAGGGAAAGGATGAATATTATCTAAGGAACATCCAGAACAAGAAAGACCCAGGAAGTTATCGGCATCTGAATCAAGAGGAAATAGTATTCCTCGAGGAGAATTTGAACACCTCTCCCTGTTGGGATGATGTGCTGGTGAGTGATCCCTTCGATCCTTCCTTGATCAAGAACAGCGAATTCTATGGGTTGGTACGTATCGGAAGTATGGCTCGAGAGATTATCAGTTTCCATGACTTCTCTGTGCCTGTGGGGATTACCAACAGCAGAATTGTCAGTTGTGATATCGGGGACAGCTGTGCCATTCTCGATTGCAGCTATCTCAGTCACTATATTCTAGACCATCATGTCATCATCTACCGTATCGGAGAGATGCAGACCACCAACCATGCAAAGTTTGGCAGTGGTATTCTCAAGGATGGAGAGGACCCAGGGTACTGACCACCATTGATATCATGAATGAGGCAGGAGGACAATCAGACCTTTGATGGAATGCTTCCCTCCGATGCCTATCTCTGGGGCACCTACCGGGATGATAATTGAGTTGATGAATATCTTTGAAGACGTTGACGAACAGACCTGCGATACACGCCGTGGGTACTACGGATTTGTCGGTCAGCAGTCAGTGATCAAATCGTGTGATACCGTAAAGGATGTCTGGGTAGGGGAAGGTACCTATATCAAGGGAGCCAACAAACTCAAGAATCTCCGTCTCCGTTCAACTTTGGCTGAGACAATACAGGTGGGGGAGGGGCGTTGAGCTGGTCAACGGCATTATCGGTGCAGGAAGTAGGGTGTTCTACCACGGATGCAAGGCAATCCGTTTTTATCATGGGAAGTGTGCAATCTCAAGTATGGGGCTCGTCTTATCCACTCATTCCTTGGAGATAACTCAACGGTCAGCTGTTGTGAGCTACTCAGCAACCTTATCTTTGGTGAGGCATGAACAACATCACAACAATTGATTCCTTCCTGATTACCCAAGTATGATCATGGGACAGTCGAATATGGCCGCCGGTGCAAATATCGGCTCAATCACAACAGTCGCGGGAATGACGGAGAGATGGTTGCAGGCAGGGTTTCTGGCCTGCTTACAACGTACGCTCAAGTATGACTGCAAGTTTGCAAGTTATGTCCTGATCGCCAAGGGTGAGTATCCCCATGAGTTGAACATCCCCTTCCATTCAACCTACTTGGTGCAGACCCTAAGGAGGGGCGAAAGGGTAGTAATGCCTGCGTATTGGTTGGATGTATAACCTGTATGCTCTGGAACATGCTTTCTTCTAAGTACCGTAAGCGTGATAAGCGAAAGGTTATCCGGCAACAGGTGAGACCGACTACCTTGCTCCCGATACGGTCAATGAGATTCTTGAAGCCTGCGACCTGCTTTGTGAGTGGGTGGGTATCAAGTACAACAGGACCCGTCCTACTTCCCAAGGAACGAAGTGATCTTATCAACCAGAGGCGGAGCATGATCACCACCAAGCCTTCCGAGGTACAGTCCAATGCAGATGTATGTCTGGGAGCTGGAGAACAGCAACGAACCAGTTGAGGTACTCAAGACCGTGGAAATCTCAGGCATATCAGCAGATGTTACGCTACTACGCTGTGAAGACACTCGAAAGCGACTATTGTGGCCATTGCGAATAGTATAACCAGTGAGTTCCAGCACAGACTCATGAAGCGGTACTCGACTTGGCTCAATATTGGAGGGGCAAGATGGGTCCCGAACATCGTTTTGAAGCACTTAGGGATGGCTTGAAGGAAAGGATCAGTAGCTCTTTGGGACGGGTACATATGCACATGCCTACTGGTTCTCCCTGTATGAGAGGACCGTGCAGTCCATGCACTTGCAACACGTTGCATAGTCATGGGTTGCCATGGAGTCAATGAAGGACAGTGGGAGCAGGTGGTTGATGAGGTATACAATCCGCATTGAAATTGAGAATCAGGTGTTCAAGACCAAGGAGAAGGATTTCAACAACCGGTTCCGCTTCGAGTACCTATCGCGCACTACTAAGGAGCGGGACGCAGTCGCTCATTGGCCTTGATGATAATCCATTCATCAAGGTCAAAACAGATCACTGAACGGGTACTTTCCCAGATTCGGCTGGTTCGCTTCTCTTGAGTGTAGTGTAGACATCCTCCCCGATGCTGATAAGGGTCAGGATAAGCAGCACCACACATGCTGCCTTGATGATGATCTGCCACCGCTCCAGAGAAGGTGAAATAGAGCAACGCTTCTCTGTTGTAGGAAATGCTCCATCGTGTAGCAACGAAAGATGAAGTAAAGACTCCCAGTAAATCGGAAACTATACTGAATCCCCAGCAGGGGTCTTGTCCATCTCCCTCCTACCATCTTAAACATGGCAACAAAGAATGCGATGGTGGTTGTCAGCATCAACCCACGAGTAAGGACGCACGACTTCTGCAACAAATAGGGGATAGGCTCCCTGACTTGTGTGTAGATTTAGGCCCAGTAGATCATTTCTCATGTACATGAATCCCAGGAACAGGAAGAAGAGCGATAAGCCTACCAGGTCAGCGATACTGTCCTTTTTCTTGATTTCTCTGGTAGCTATTTCCTCAAGGTTGCGCAACTCAGTGAGGTTCCACTCCTTCAAATCTGTCTTTACCTGATACCTGTCGAGTATGGCGAAGGTGATGGTCACCCACAGGAATGCTCCTGATGCAGCACTGAAGATTGAGGCAAGTAGTTTTGCGATCATTTCAAAGATTGAGAGACCGGATGGGGAAAAGAAAAAGGAGAGCGTTGTGAAAACCATGGTAACCAGAGAGACCACCAAGGCAACAATCTTGAGCACCATGATATAGGTATCATAGGTAGCTGGCCCGATGAGGTACTGCTCACTGCCTCGGTATTTCGCTGCCAGTGAAGAGGGCGATCCCATTGACAAGAGCGTTTGTGCAACCTCTTCTTCACTGGGGTTTTCTGACAACATATCCTGAATGTTTGCCTTGAGCTCCTTCTCTACTTCCATTCTTTCTGCAGGTTTTAAATGACGGATCGTATCTGCAATATATCGGCTGATAAGCTCATGCATGGCTCTCCTCCCCGAGCAACGCTTCTATGTGCGATTGTTGCTCTTTCCATTTGTTTGTAAGTGCTGCGTAGATTGCTTTTCCTTCCTCAGTGAGTTGATAGAACTTTCTCGGTCTGTTTTCACTGGTATTCCAGCTACTCTCCAGTACCCCTTGGCTTTCCAGCCGCCTGAGCATGGGGTAAAGCGTGTTGGCTTCCAAGTCTATGTTTTTTTCTGAAAGTATCTGCAATAGGGAGTAGCCGTACTGTGGATTGGTGAGTTGACTGAGAACACAGAGCGTCAAGGTACCTCTATTAAGTTCTGTTACAAAGTTGATAAGAAGTTCTCTACTATCCATGCGACACCTCGTATATTTATAATAGTGTGTGTCACACAGTAATGTCAAGAACAAAGTATATTCCTTATACGAAAAAATTTGACGGTTTTCCTGAACGGTGATACGATATGGTTGTGGTGGCGAAGAAGGGGAATAACCGAAGGAAATAACCCTGAGTAGCCAGAGAAGCCCTCCCGGTCGGAGGGTTTTTATTTGGCCTTTTCCTGAGGCCCCAAATGCTTCATAATCGATCCCAAATATTCATCCAGTCCTGTCATAAATTGGAATACGCTCTCTTTCCAAAGCTTTCTATCTTAAGCCTTTTTGAGTTGTGACGAAGGATATTCTCCAGTATCATCCATGCATGTCCATATGGTTTCTAGAGCAGGAACAGGGGAGTGAGAGAACATGGAAAACCAAAAAGAAAAAGTAGATGGGCAACATACACTATTGGATGACCGAAGAGTCCTTCGTCTCCTCGCAAAGCTCTCCCTACCGGCCATGATCGGTCTCTTGGTGAATACCCTCTATACGATGGTCGATATGCTGTTTGTCGGTCAGGCAGTCGGGCCTGCCGGTCTTGCAGCTCTCGGTATTTCTATGGGTGGTTACCTGATTCTTACAGGAACAGCGCTTATGATGGGCATTGGGGGAGCTTCCCTTGTTTCTCGCCAGCTAGGTTCAGGAGAGATTGTATCAGCTGAGAGGACTGCCTTTGTCAGTGTGGGTGGTATGTTCATCATCTCGGTAACACTTGGTGTAGGAGGCCTTCTTTTTTTTCCGCAGCTTGCAACAATGCTGGGCTCTAATGCTGAGACGTATCCATTGGTTAGAAGCTACTTGGGAGTTCTGCTTGCTGGGGCCCCCTTCCTAACCCTCTCCACCGTACTGAATGCACTCTTGCGTTCCCAAGGGAAGGCAAAGGAATCGATGATTGCAAGCATCATCGGAAATGGATGCAATATCCTTCTGGATTTCCTGCTGATCATTGTCCTTGATTGGGGGGTGATGGGGGCTGCCGTTGCAACGGTGGTTGGCCAATCAGCCTCAGCTTTGTTTGCCTTTTACATCCTTTCCTCTCGTCGTTCTGCATTCTCAATCAGAAAAGGGGAAGGGACTCCGTTCTTTCAGCTGTTTGGTCGGATTGCTTCTCTTGGTTCTCCTACGCTGGTAAGACAGCTTGGGACCAGTGTGGTGACCATTGTGGTCAACCGAAGCTTGCTTCTCTATGGAGACACCCTTGCCATTGCTGCCTATGGAATCATCTGGACCCTATTGATGTTTTTCAATATGCCGATCTCAGGTATTGTCCAGGGATTTCAGCCGATCGTTGGTTATCACGCCGGAGCGCAGCGGAATGAGGAGGTCTCCCGGGTACTCAAGGCATCTCTTCTCGTTACCTTTCTCATTGGATGTT
>JAGYOG010000019.1 GCA_018399495.1 Sphaerochaeta sp. | reverse complement strand
GAAACACATCAAAATTCTCATTGTTGCTGTTTACATGCAAGTAGGCAATTGGAGTTCCATCATCATTTGTATTATCTACACTGATTGCGTCCGTATCTCCAGTTAAGCTTCCAATAGTAGCCCAAGTGGGTTCTTCAGAAGTTGTAGTAACTCCAAGGTAAGTGATATCAGAAATTAAAGTATTAATTTCTAAGCTTGCAGTTTCACCATCAGCAAACACGCCAGCCATTCCGATTACCAGTACTAATAAGATTGCAATAGTCTTTTTCATTTTATTCATCCTTTAAGGGCTGTGCCCTTGTGCAAGTTGTTTAGCTCTTTTCCCTAAGCTTGTTTGTATAATAATAAGAAAGGAGACTTATGTCAATACTAAACAAAAAAAAATCTTAAAAAAGTTTAGAAATTTTAAAAATATTTATAATATTATATAATGAAAAGACTTATAAAATCTTCTTCTTATTCGAACTTGTGACAAATGGGTGAGTGTTTTGATGTGTTTCATCAGTTTAGACATTTTACTAGGTTTTGAAGTGGGAAAGGTTAGGGGTATATTTAGTCCACTTACGTTATAAGTACGTCGGAAGAATTGCCTGTTTTATTTGTATGAAGTTGAATAATTATACACCAATACCCCTGATTTTCTTGGTCTAGCGCCTTTTTGTGAGTAATTATCTAGAAAATATACAGGAAATATAAGGTTTATACTTTACCTAATGAAATAGCTAGGTGGTTTTCTCCGTACGAACCTGTTTGCTTTCAGTATTGTGTAGCTTATTCGATAATTTCTTTGGAAGTTTCAGCAATGAATGTCAAAGTTGGCGTCTATTTCCTTATATATAGTCAAAAACTTGATGCAGTTTTGGATCTCAGTTTGTTCAAGACAGAGAAACAGCCGCTGATTTGTTCAGCGGCTGTCAGGTGAGGTGCCAATCGGATTCGAACCGATGTATCAAGGTTTTGCAGACCTTTCCCTTACCACTTGGGTATGGCACCAATGCTCATTGCATGATGAACATAACAGGTTTTCAGGCGATAATCAAGTAGGATTGGATTCTTTCTCATCAGAGAGGAGTTGGTTTGCTGCGTTTCTTGCATTCTTCCATTGACATATGAATGTTTATGATTGTATTCTGTCCATATAACAGGTAAAAGCACAAAAACATTCAAGGAAGCGTTCATGTCAAACATACCAGCAAGCAGACAGCATGATATTCTCACCCTCATCCGACAGGAAGGGAGTGTGACGGTCAGCCTGCTCGCTGAACAGTTTTCAGTCAGTGAACTTACCATTAGACGTGACCTGGACCACCTTGCAAAGAAAGGCTTGGTTGAACGTACCCATGGAGGGGCGACGGCCAGGAGAAATCTTCCAGTGGAACCTGACTACCTGCAGAAAGCAAGTGAATACCCCCAGGAGAAAGCAGCTATTGCAGAGACTGTCGCTTCCTTTGTGGAAGAAGGTGATACCCTATACATCAACAGTGGTTCCACCACGTTTGAAGTAATCAGGGCAGTAGCTTCCCTGGAGAAGCAAGTAACCATCGTCACCAACAACATAGATGCAGTCTACCTTTGTAAGGAGAGTGAACACATCAGGCTCATTCTTGCCGGTGGCATTTACCGAAACCGAAGTCATTCGGTTTCAGGTTCCCTCTCTTCCCTGATCGTTAACCAGATACATGCAAACAAAGCCATCATAGGTGTAGATGGGTTTTCCCCGTCTGCAGGACTTACCACTCCAATTCTGGAAGAGGCTGAGACCACTCGGGCCATGATAGAGCACACGGTAGGTAAGGTGTTTGTTGTTGCAGCAAGCAACAAGATCGGGGTGGTGTCAAACTTCAAGACCGTCTCCCTTGACCAAGTCGATGCCTTGGTAACGGACGGGAAGGGAGCAGAGATAGTGCAGCAAATGGAGATTCCAGAGAGTCTGGAAATTATCGTAGCAACCAATACAAGGAGTGCCGTATGAAGTATATGGATGAATATGCAAAGCAGTATGAAGATTGTGCCTGGATCCCTTTCGGTGAATTGGAGAAATTCATGGAAGAAGCCTTGGTACATGCAGGAGTACCCCAAGATGATGCGAAGATCATCGGTGACGTACTGATCGCAAGTGACAAGCGGGGAATCGACAGCCATGGCATCGGAAGACTGAAGCCAATCTACATCGACCGTATTGACAGCGGGATCATGAACCCTGTCACAGAAATTGAGGTCTTGAAGGACCAGGCCGCAACTGCAGTCCTCGATGCCCACAATGGAATGGGGCATGTTGCCGGACATAAAGCTATGGAAATGGCAATCGAGAAGGCAAAGAAGTATGGTCTTGGCATGGTTGCAGTGCGTAACTCCAACCACTATGGAATTGCTGGCTACTTTGCCACCATGGCAACTGATGCCGGAATGATTGGAATCACGGGCACCAATGCCCGCCCCTCCATCGCTCCTACCCACGGCGTAGAGAACATGTTGGGAACCAACCCCCTTACTTTTGGTATTCCAACCGATGAGGAATTCCCCTTTGTTCTTGACTGTGCAACCAGTGTCTCCCAGCGCGGAAAGATTGAGGTATATGGCCGTGCAGGAAAAGAGCTGCCTGCTGGTTGGGTGCTCGACAATGAAGGAAAGACCAGAACCGATACGCAGCAGGTGCTCAAGGACCTGACCACTGGTATGGCTGCCCTTACTCCGCTTGGGGGAATCGGGGAGACCACCGGAGGCTACAAGGGCTATGGCTATGCAACCGTGGTTGAGATTCTCTCAGCTGCCTTGCAGGATGGTTCTTGGATGAAGGCCCTCAATGGGTTCGATGACGAGCACAAGCCCATTCCGTACCCACTTGGGCACTTCTTCATTGCCATCAACCCAGAGTTCTTCATGGGATTGGGAATTTTCAAGAAAATTGCTGGAACTATCTGTCGTGAACTGAGGGATAGCAAGAAGGCACCAGGGGAAGATTACATCTTCACGGCAGGAGAGAAGGAGCATCTGGCATACCAGTATAGAAAAGAACACGGATGCCCGGTTCCTCCAAGCCTCCAGAAGGTCATGATTACCCTTCGTGACCGGTTCAAGATGGACTACAAATGGGATTTCGAAAAATAAACAGGAGTTGTCACTATGCAAGATGATTTGACCAAGCGTGCACTCGATTACCATATGAAAGACGGAGTTCCTGGAAAGGTAACCGTAGTTCCCTCCAAACCTTGTCAGACTGCTGATGAGCTGGGTCTGGCATACACCCCCGGTGTTGCCAAACCGGTATTGGCAATTGCAGAGAACCCAGAGGATGCCTACAAGTACACCTCAAAGGGTAACCTCGTGGCAGTTATTTCCAACGGAACCGCCATCCTCGGTCTTGGCGACCGTGGGGCCTTGGCAAGCAAGCCAGTCATGGAAGGAAAGGGGGTGCTGTTCAAGAGATTTGCGGATATCGATGTTTTTGACATTGAGCTCGACACCAAGGACCCCGATAAGATCATTGATATCGTGAAGACCATGAGTCCTACCTTCGGAGGAGTAAACCTTGAGGATATCAAGGGACCTGAATGCTTCCGCATTGAGCAGGAGTTGATCAAGAGTTGTAACATTCCCATCTTCCATGATGACCAGCATGGAACTGCCATTATTGCCACCGCTGGATTGATGAACAGTTGTGAGATTGTCGGCAAGAAGATGGAAGACATCAAGATTGTAGTCAATGGTGCAGGTGCCGCAGGGATTTCCTGTGCGAAGATGTTTGTTGCTGCTGGTGTGAAGAGAGAGAATCTCCTCATGTGCGATAGCAAGGGCGTCATCTACAAGGGAAGAGCCGCAGGTATGACTCCTGAGAAGGAAGAGTTTGCAACTGACTTGCCGGCGAGAAGCCTTGCTGAGGCATTGGTAGAT
The DNA here is from genome assembly GCA_018399495.1 of Sphaerochaeta sp. Lineage (GTDB taxonomy): Bacteria > Spirochaetota > Spirochaetia > Sphaerochaetales > Sphaerochaetaceae > Sphaerochaeta. Next base: position 44,286 of record JAGYOG010000019.1, on the reverse strand, counting down.
GCAGATGTACTCATGGGACTCTCTGTTGCTGATTGTGTAACCCCTGAGATGTTGCTCTCCATGGCAAAGGACCCTGTGGTCTTCGCTATGAGTAACCCCAATCCTGAGATTGATTACGAGCTGGCAATGAGTACCAGGGATGACCTGATCATGGCAACTGGTAGGAGTGATTATCCCAACCAGATCAACAACGTACTTGGCTTCCCCTTTATCTTCCGTGGTGCACTGGATGTCCGTTCAGTGATTATCAGCGAAGGAATGAAAATGGCAGCGGCAAAGGCTCTGGCTGCTCTGGCAAAAGAACCTGTTCCTGCCTCGGTGGAGAAGGCCTATGGTGACCAGAAGTTTAGCTTTGGTCGCAACTACATTGTTCCCAAGCCGTTCGATCCTCGTGTTATTGAATGGGAAGCTGTTGCTGTTGCAAAGGCTGCCTGTGAAGAAGGATTGGCAGAGAAACCCATCACTGACTGGGAATGCTACAGAAAGAGCCTGGTAAAGCGGATGGAGAAGTACTGGAATTAAGATCTTCATACACACTTTTTCATATATAGAGGTTGCTTTCCTGCGTTGAGGGAAAGCAATCTCTCCTTTATTAGCTACAGACAAATAAAAGCCTCCCGACTAGCGGAAGGCTCTCTCTATCAGACTATTATTTGGTTTTACGCTACACCCAGAATCTGTTTAATCTGGCCTTTCACCTGGTTCAGAATGTTGGTGTACTGTTCATCCAGCTGACCAAGCTGCTTCTCAAGAAGCTTCATGAACTCAGGGTCCTGCTCAGGGCGGAGCGTGAAGCCCGGACCATACTGCTGTTGCAACTGGGTCTGCTTTTGCTGAAGTTGGGGAGCAAACTGCTGTTTCATCCGTTCCACCAAGTCTTCTTGGTTTTCCAGATACTGGTTGAAGAAACCTTCCAGCTTCCCAAGCATCTCTTTCAGTTCATCATTGCCATCACCTAGGATATCCCCTAGTTCAAGGACCTTGGAAAAAGAATCCTTATAGGCTGCATTACGAGGAAGAGATAGGTTGGACAGGAAGGTTATAACCATTCCTTCCTTGATTGCTTCTTTCTCTTCGCCAGTGTAGGATGCATACTGTTTTTCAGTCCCTTCCTTGGTGGCATCTATATCCATGAGGAAGGTTGCTGCAAGTTGTCTACCCTCCTTGACGAGTTGTTCTTTCTTGATTTTCTTTGGGTCGGCTTGTAAGTTTTCTGTCTTCTCCAAGGCCAGCTCCCATGCAGATTTAATTATTGCCATAACTTTCTCCTCTAGACCTTAGTTAAAGATAGTATAGTTCTCCATCTTGGACAAGTCATGGTTTGGTGGTACCCTCGAACCATGGAACTGGAGCAACACATCATCTATAGTTTCGACTTGCTGGGAACCTTCATCTTTGCCATAACCGGTGCAGTAAAAGGGGTGCGACTCAAGTTGGACATTCTGGGAGTAGTCGTTTTTGCCTGCACAGTCGGATGTGGAGGAGGTATGCTCAGGGACGCCGCGATTGGGGCAACCCCGGTGGCTGCCTTCTCAAACAGTGCCTACATTTTAATTTGCGTGGGCACCGGTCTAGCAGTTTTTTTACTGGCACCCAAGTTCGTGGGTCGTTGGAGGGTTATCCTCTTCGCTGATTCCCTTGGTCTTGGAGTTTTTACAGCCTTGGGAGTTGCAAAAGGGGCAATGTATGGGATTGGACCGATAGGGCAGTTGCTCTGTGGTGTATTTTCTGCAGTAGGAGGCGGTGTAGTTCGTGATGTCATGAGCCGCTCCATCCCAACCGTATTGACCAGTGACTTCTATGCAACAGCCAGTCTCATCGGTGGAATACTCTACCTAATGCTCGAGATGACAGGACTCGGCCTCTTGAGCAAATTTATTATAGCAAGTAGTGTGGTCTTCTTGATTCGCCTCGTTGCGATCAAATACAACTTTCATCTTCCCGTGGCAAATACTGCCCTGTCGGTGGATGACCAACATATACTATTGAATAAAAAGGACTGAACATGCATTCAAAGCCTATCTATTATGAAGAACCTTATCAGCGTACCCTCAGGGCTGTTGTCACCGCCATTACTGAAAAAGGAGTTGTCCTGGACAAGACCATCTGTTACCCAGAGGGGGGAGGTCAGGCAGGAGATAGGGGAACCATTGCAGGCAAGCCACTTCTAGATACCATCAAGGATGATGAGTATACCATCTACCACCAGGTGCAAGACCCAGATTTTTCCGTCGGTAATATCGTGGAAATAGTTCTGGACTGGGAACACCGCTACCACTACATGCAGATGCACACAGCCCAGCATGTAGCCAGTGGATTGCTGTTTCACCACTTCGGGGTAGCCACCGTCAGTGTGCACCAAGGAGAGCGGATCCTGACCATAGAGACTGATCAGAAAGAAATACCTCTCTCTGTCTGCTACGATCTGGAGGATCTGGTGAACCAGAGTGTACGTGAGGCAAAGCCTGTTTCCTATGAAGTCCACACTCAGCAAAGCGCACAGGCCTTGGACCTGAGAAGATCGATTAAAGTTGAAAGTGACGGGGTGAGACTGGTAGTCGTTGATGACATCGACACCGTTGCCTGTGGTGGACTGCACGTAGCAAACACCAAGGAGATTGACCTCTTCCACTATGCAGGGCAGGAGATGATCAGGGGACATGTGAGGCTTATCTTTACTATTGGCGCCATCGCTCGGGAAGAAATCAGAAGGAAAGAACGTAACATTGAACAACTTGGAGCTCTTTTCTCTTCTCCTGTAGAAGATTTACTCGAGATAGCTACCAAGGCAGTCACGCAGTCAGCTTCTGATAAGAGTGCACTAAAGAAGTGCAATGAATGTCTTGCATTCTTGGAATTGGAAAAGCAGATTGCAGGAGCTCCAGTAAAAGTAGAAACCCCTGTTGTGCTTTGGGAAGTAGAGAACGACCTTTCACTCAAGGCCATCGGGAAAGCTGCCACATCATTTGAAAATTTGGCTCTCTGCGCCGTACAGCAGAGTGGTGAACAGGTATTCTGGCTCATTGCCTTGGTTGGAGAAGCCTCAACCTTGTTGAATTTCTCCAAGCAACGGCAGAACCTGCTCTCTTCCATTGCCGGAAAGGGAGGTGGAAAACCACCTCTGTACCAAGGAGTGGGAACAGGGGAGGGGCTCATACTGCTCAAGACTTTCAAGGATCTACTGGTATGAAGATGCCTTCTTGGTTGAAATCCCTTTTCAAGAAAGAAACCTATCTCAAGGAGGATGGGTCGCTGGATGCACGGAAGCTCCTCCTGCGTACTTTTCTTCTGATGTTATTCATCTTTGGAATGTACTTCATCGGTCTTAGGTATTACCGGCTCTCCGGGTGGGACGAGAACGTAGTCGTACAGCAGTTTATTGAGAACTTCGGGGTGCATGGCGTTGCCATCTACGTATTCGTTGTAGACTTATTAGTACTTCCTCTCTCCGTTGATTTGATGTGGCCCTTTGTGATGGAGTGGCCTCCCGTATTGGCTATCGTGGTCATGGGTGCCAGTTCGGTTGTTGGAGCATTTTTTGCCTACCTGTTCGGGCGGCTTGTCGGCTTGATTCCCATCTTTAGAAAATGGGTGCTCAAGCAGTCAGGAACCCATACAGAGCAGATCATAACCAAGTACGGAATCTGGGGGATTGTTATCAGTGGCCTGACCCCGCTTCCTTTTTCAACTATCTGTACGGTGGCAGGAATCCTAAAATTGAAAGTACACCACTTTTTCCTTGCCAGTCTGATCCGGTTTCCCCGTATGGCAATCTATTACCTGATCTTTGCAGGTTTAATCGTCATTGGTTGAGCAGGGATTCAATCTCCTGGGCTACCAAACGGGTGCGCATTGCACTGTCTCCGGTATACTGTGTCGCGTCCAGGGTCTCCAGGGCAGCTTCCTTGGATAGGTAAGAGAGAATTGTTGCATTCTCAGTGAGCATGGTCCTCAAGGTATTTGGCTTACCTTCCTGAACCTCTGCCCAGGCTTTCAGACTGTACTCCCTAATGACTTCGTGCATCTCCTGGCGGTTGGCTCCCTTTCGTCCTAGTTCCATCAAGAGTCGCTCACTTGCAGCAAAGATACCGTATGCATCAAGATTGCGCGCAATACCACTCTGGTGTATCTGCATTCCACTAACCACCTTATTGGCAGTGAGGAGCACTTCATCCATGGCAAGGAACATATCGGGAAGCACCAGACGACGGTTTGCACTGTCATCGAGTGTGCGCTCGAGAAGGGTGGATGCAGCGTTCTGCCAGAGCACCTCGCTCTGTGCGGATATATATCTGCAGAGGCTGTCAATCTTTTCGCTGTTTATCGGATTACGCTTGAACGGCATAGCTGAAGAGCCTACCTGCTTCGCCCCGAAAGGCTCACTCCACTCGCCAATGGGAGGGCTTTGGAGCAGACGAAAGTCAATGAAGAACTTATAGAGTGTGCATGCAAGTGAACTGAGGGCTATCCCCACGCGATAATCCTGCTTGCGGGGATAGACCTGGGTGGCTGCGGTGAACGCCCTCAGGTCCAGGTTTTCCATTACCCTTCGCTCTAGGTCTATCGCAGACATCTCTTTGTCCTTGAGCAACTCCGTATAACTTGCACTGGTGCCAACAGCACCTTTCATCCCCTTGCCGCGAATCGATGCCTGTACAGCCAAGAGGTCTTCCAGGTCTTCTTTGATGTCCTGGGCAGTCTGGGCGAGGCGATAGCCTACCGTGGTGGGCTCAGCGGGTTGGATGTGGGTGAAGGCCATGCAAGGGGTATCTGCGTAGGTTTCCATCTTTTCTACAAAGAGGGAGAGAAGGCCCTTGGTTTTCTCTATGATCAGGGAGAGAGCCTGCTTCAGGCGTATGGCATCCATGTTGTCCAGGATGTCCATGCTGGTTGCTCCCAGGTGAATGATCGAGCCAGCATTGGGGCACTGTTCTGCGAAGGTCTTGATCTCGGCCATGAGATCATGGTGGATCTCTGCCTCAATCTCGCTGGCTCGAAGGATGTCTATGTCTTCTTGGTGGGCGATCAACTCAGAAAGTTGTTCCTCACTTACCAGTCCTGCTTCTGCTTGGGCGCTTGCAAGGGCAACCCAAACCTTTCTGAGGAGCTTTCTCTTATGCTCCTCACTGAATATGGTTCGCATTTCCTTGCTTGCATAGCGCCAAGAAAAAGGTGAAATGTAGGTGTCATGGGTAAAGCTTTGCATAGAGACCTCCGCTTACCTGTGACTTTACCCTCTAAGGAGAGGGTAGGTCAATCAACATAACGGATGCTCTCCCATGCCTTGTTGTACATCTCCAAACTTGCTCCCAGGTCATCCTTCAGCTCATAGGAGGTGAGCATATCTACGGTATAGAACGGGGTGGTTGTGCGGTACTGCTCAGCTTCCATGTTCACCGAGGATGGGAAGTGGAACCGGTCAAGGAACTGGGCATAGTTCTCCGGCTTGTGGATATAGTTTATGAACTCAAGGGCAAGATCATAGTTCCTGGCTCCCTTGGGGATACACATCGAGTCTATGTACATCGGTCCCCCGTTGGAAGGGAGGAAGAAGTCCACATTGTCCCACTGGGATTCCTGCAATTCCTCAAAAATAGCCTCAGCGTAGCCATGTGCGATCCAATACTCACCGCTGGCAAAGCCCTTGGCAAAACCTTCCGCATCAAACTTGACCAGGTTAGGCTTCCACTGGGTGTTTACCAGAACTCTCGCCTCTTCAAGCTCAGCTGGGTTTGTGGTGTTGACTGAATAGCCAAGGTAGGCAAGTGCATCGCCAATGACCTCTCGCATGTCATCCATCATTACCATTCGATCCTCGTAACGTGCATCACCAAAAATATTCCAACTCTTCTCATAGTCGCTGACCATCTTCTTGTTGACTGCAATCCCACTGGCACCCAGATAGTAAGGAACAGAGTACTCCATCAGCGGGTCATAGGTTGCTTTCTCCAAGGCAAGAGGGGAGATGTACTGCAGATTGTCCATCTTGGAGGTGTCGAGTTTTTCCAGCATGTTGAGGTTTTTCATGATGGAGACATAGTCGCCACTGGGGAAGATGACATCATAGCCACCGCCGGAGGAAGCCATAAGCTTGGTGAACATCTCTTCATTGGATGCAAAGTAATCGAGTATTACATCAACACCATATTCCTCCTCAAACGAGGCAATGACTGAGTCGGGGGTATAGTAGGACCAGTTGTAAACATAGAGCTTTTTGCTGCTGCTCTTTGATTCATTCGTTTCGGACTTCTGGCAACCGAGTAGGGCGAGCATGCTGAAGATAGTCAGCAAAATGATGATAAAGTGTTTGGTGGTAGGTCTGCTCATGGCTAAACCTCCTGAAAGAAAAGATAACTACCCGTCCAGGTCAGCATACGCCATTCCCTGGATCGGTGGCAAAATACGCCTACGCAGTAGGCCGATAGAAGATTCTAGGCTGGAGTGGAGAGGCTAAGAGACTGATAAGAATTGATGCTTGCTTGCATGGCAGCCTCCTTGGAAAATCAGCCCAATAATTAGGTATTTCTTCGGTTGAGTCAATGACTTGGCATGCAAAAAATAGATAAAGATCAATTTTTTTGAATTCTCGGTAGGGAATAGGATTAGCGATGCTTTTCTTGGATTCCAATAACGATCGATATATCCCAAATAATCGGACTCTTCTTTTCACTATTCATGAGAGGAAATTGCATCTACAGTTGATTGAGAAAACGCCTTATTTCCGAGGCGATTAGAGCAGCTTTTTCATGGTGGACATAGTGTTCGGTAGGAAGTATCGTATACGAACCTTCAGTCACGGAGGACAGATAGGTGGTAGCCACCTCTACCCAACCTGGGGCTATATGGTCCTGATCCTGTGAAAGAAAGAAATGCATAGGGGTTTCACTGGGTACTCCTAATTGATCAACAACCTCTGAGTTTTTCCCCAGCTGTTCGAATTCTCGGACCATGTCGAAAGTAACTGTGCTTCGGTAGAACATTGCTCGATAATTTGCCTTGTCAGAGTCAGAGAGAGCATCTGAATCAAGCAGTGGAAGGTTTTTCTTCATATCAGATTCGGGAATGAGGCGCGTAAGTCCGATTTTTGAGATGAACTGAAGAACGGACAGCTGTGATTTCTGTACGTTAGGAAGTGTGTGTATAGCCATTGGTGTGCTGGGGTCCAATCCAATTATTGCTTGTACTTCATCTGGGTATTTCTGTGCCCAACGAAGCGCTTCAAGTCCGCTCATGGAATGAGGGACCAACACATACGGGGCTGTGTGCCCGGCAAGCTGCAATGCTGTTCGAGTCTGTTCGAGTATTGTATCAATATCCCGAGGAGAATTCGAAACCGAGCTCCACCCATATCCCGCTCGCTCCACTACAACAATGGTAAAGGAATCAACCAATTGAGACCATAAGGGCTTGAAATCCAAAGTAGGGCAACTGGTTCCATGGCCGGCCAAGAAGACCAACGTATTTTCTGCTTCTCCCTGTGCATACAAATGCATGTTGATAGTTCCAACAGAAACTAATGTTCCGGGAGGGGGGAATGTTTTAGTCTCTTTCTGCAACCGAAGGCTGTGATTAATGAAGGATCCTGCAAATACTATAAGCACAATAGCTAGGATAAGTATGCAAACTATCCCTACTATTTTCACTACTATCAACATAGTTTTGTATTGTCATTGATTTTTTTCTGAATTACAAGAAAACAGCTCGACGAAATTGTGTATTCTGTTTAAAAATGTGATGCAAGGTGCATGAATCTGCTCTAACAGAGGCTAGCCTCTATCTGGAGGGTGTTGCACAAACCTCTTATATTTCTGATACTTACAGACCAAGAATGATGCGAAACCAAGAATATACCCAAGAGGTGGTAAACCTCCATACCCATAGTTTTTATTGTGGCCACGGCAGTGGTACCGTTGAAGAATATGTCCAAGCTGCAAGTGAGCATGGTCTAGCCTTGCTCGGAATGAGTGAGCACTGTCCAGTACCTGATGGCAGGTGGCATCGAAGCCGAATGGACTACTCCCAGATTGAGTCATATGAGCATGACTGCCAAACGGCAAAAGAAACAGCCCCTGGAGGGCTTTCTGTTCTTACCGGCTATGAGTGTGATTATCTTCCTGAGTACCAAAATTATTATGAGGAAGTTGCAGAGAGAGTTGACTACCTCATTTGCGCCATCCATGACCTCTCAACAGACCTTAACCATGAGTATTCGGTGTTCTGGAATCAACTGTCCAAGAAAGATCTTGTCACCTATACTGACATGTATTGCGCTTCGCTCTCCTCGGGATTGTTTTTGTTTGGGGCGCACCCTGACTTGTTTGGATACTACTATCATCAGTGGGATCGGGAGGCCGAGGCGTGCAGCAGGGCAATTATTGCGTGTGCTATCACCAACAACGTAGCGTTGGAGATCAACGCAAACGGTATGAGGAAGCGAAAGGTCCAGCTTGAAGAAGGGTGGCGACACCCCTATCCACTTTCCCCGTTCTGGGAGATTGCAAGTGAGTATCCACTTCAGGTGGTAACCAATAGTGATGCTCATAATCCGTCCCTGATTAAGGAAGGGTACGAGGCATGTGCCCAGATTGCAAGTGAGAACAATCTTCAGTTTTGTTCCTATAGGGTGGAAAGAGAACAAACAGGAACCGCTTGTATTACCCTGGTCTAACGATGCTTCTTATCAGCACACTGTACACAGAGCAGTGCTTCAGGTACCAATTCCAGTCTTCCTAGGGGAATCTCCCCCTGGCAACGGATACAGGTGCCATAAGTCCCCTTTTCAATCCTTTGCAGCGCGTTCTCAAGCCCTATGATTCTCTTCTGGTTCAAGGATTGGGCATGTGTACTGATTGCTTGTTCACTAATTGCTTCCATTCTGGTAATCCTCCCAAGGCTACACGATGGAGCGATGGCTTGGGTCTCTAGATCAAGGAATTCTGCATGATGGTTCAACTGGGCAAGCAATGCCACAATGACCTCTTTCATTCGCTCAACATCTTCTTGTTTCATTCCCCAACGGAGCGAGAGGAAAGGAACCATCATGATGGGTCTTCTCCCGAGCGAGTGCAGGGAAAGCAAGGTAAGATACCCCGTCCCTTGGGGCGGAAAAGGAGGCAACGCCTCCTGGGTTCATGGCTTGCCCTGAGGTATTGATACCTTTCATGGATAGTTCCTTATGTGTTCTTCTCGGTTGAGAAGGGGATGAAGAGAATTGCAAGCATGATGAAGGAAGAGACGGCAAGACCTATTACCCCGGTTCCTTGGTAGGAGTGGGTGAAACGATACACCATGCTGAATGCCCATGGACCGATGGCGCTTCCTGCTACGATAATCGACATGGCAAACCCGCTTTTACTGCACCAAGATGTTTTCTTCCATAAAGCTTGGGCCAGGTGACAATGTTGAGCATACCAAACAACCCGGTCCTGATTCCGTAGCCGATGATGACGAGCAAAGTACCTTACTGCTGTATGAAGAATCATCATTGCAATCGAGGCTATGATCAGGGAGAGAGACCGTAGGCAATGTAGAGGTACTTGATGGCGATCCGGTCACTGAGATAACTTCCCAAAAATCGGGAGATCACTGAGACAATGGAAATAGAAGAAGCGGGCTCACTGCCTACTTGCATCAATGCCGAATTCTCCATAGATGGAAACAATATGGAAGGTGAATGCTGTATTGAAACAAGGACCAGTAACCCAAGGAGAGGAGAATCACCCAGTAGGCGTGCCTCTTTGCATCCTTTTTAGATCTAGCTCCACATGGGCATCTTCTTTACCGGTGACTTGAACGATTTTCCTTTGGTTTCGCAAGCCTCGCTCCATTTCTAGACCACATGATTCCGGGTCGCCCGGTAAAACATGAGAACAGCGGGCAAGAAGAGAATATGCTAAGCGCTGAGAGAGTATTCCCAGCGATGATTTCCACCCAAATTGATTTGATCAAGTGTTGTAGAGGCTGCGGTACAGGAGAATCCTGAAGGATGTCGAGCCCCATTAACTGGGGTTAAAGCCCTCTATGGGTACTGAAACTATTTCGCTACCATGCCACACGGCTGACCAACGTCAGTACTCCTGTCCGAAAACCTGATACCGAAGAATCCAAATCCGATTACCGCAAAAAGGCAGCGATTTGATGAATCTGGATAGAAGCGAGTATGTGGATGTAATGTTGCTGGAGAAAATGTAAGGGCCAGGCTGAAACAGGCCTAAAAAAGACGGCTTCTCTCGAAACAGCAACCGGTCTGGCTCCATATCGGCCAAATATACTCCTGCATAACTGATGATAAGACTGCTTCCCAGAGTTCCTACCATATAGGCGGAAGAGAGACCGACCCGGGATATATATTCATAGTGAGGTACAAGATGGTTGGTAAATACTGACACTCCCATGGTCTGCCCAGGGATACTTGCCAAGACCTCAACAGCCCCAGCAATGAGAATTACCCAACCATGGGCCACAATAGAAAGGAAGGCGAGCGATAAGCGGTGAACGTTGAGCACCATAAAGAGTGCCCGAACTTTTATGCATGAAAAACTCCTGAAACTGTTGTTGGTATGTTCCGTTATGCTGGAAATAAGGAGTAGTTACAAGCATCCCCAATTACTGCCCAGTTTGTTTTACTTACCTGTCGCTACATACCTTTGCAGAGGACTTCGAGGTTTTTCTGGTAGTGTCATTCTCAGTTTACCTGACGCAAGAAGAAATGATGTAGTCTTTTTGAAAAAGATTTTCTTATCATTCAAGTTCATAGCTTTAATCATTTCTTCTCTAGTCCTTGGGATACTGCAATAGGAAAGCAAAAATTCAATGGTAGCTTGGGGGTAGCTTGGGGTAGCTTGGGGTAGCTTGGGGTAGCTTGGGGGGTAGCTTTGGGGTAGCTTGGGGGTAGCTTGGGGGTAGCTTGGGGTAGCTTGGGGGTAGCTTGTTGTTTTCGGAAAATCTTTACCCCTGAAACTTCCTCCAGCCCCTGCTTAATTCTGGTTCAGCAAGCCCTGCTTCCTTGCATAAAGCTTTAAAAAAACCTAGGAATCCCGCTACCCCATTGTTCAATAATCTTCATATAGGTAAAGGCGGTCACTAGAGCACGATTTCTTGGTTTGCTGCATCCGTTTTTAAGATCTTCAATAGTGAGGCCCCCAATCAACATTCCTGGGGATGTGATTTCTAACCGATCATCGAATAATGTGCTACTTCCATTGATTCTTAGATTGATGAAAACAGCCTATCACAATAATGTGGGACTGAAAGAAAATAGAAATAGATACCCTGTACAAGACAGAGTATCCATACAGAATAAGAAAGTTCTCCTATTCGCACTCATCATGATGGACATGTTCGTGACAAATGCTTCCTGTGGAGGCAAGATTTCCTGCCAGATATTCCTTCACGGCTTCATCAATGGAACCTTTGGCTCCAATAATAACTTCAATGTTGTGTCCATTGAATATCTCCACAGCACCTCCACCCATTCCACCACTGATAATGGTGTTTACACCCATTTCGTTTAGGAAGTTGGGCAAAAAACCGGGGCGATGTCCTGGGTTTGGCATACTGTCATGCTTGAGGACCTTTCCATTTTCAGTTTCAAAGACCTCAAAGCTCTCACAGTGTCCAAAATGGCCACACACGTTTTTCTTCTCACTTGCTACTGCTACTTTCAGCATTCCTTATTTCTCCCTTGATTCCAATATGTCACAGAGACCGCTAAGATCGGCACCCTGGTATGCTTCAATCGTACCATTATCACATGCTTCGCTCAACAGTGGGTCGATGGGTATTTTTGCAAGTACACTGATCTCGTGGTGCTCGGCTACTACCTCAATATGGCTTTCCCCAAATACCTTGTATTTCTTTTGGTTGTCAGGACAGAGGAAGTAGGAGAGGTTCTCCACCAACCCTACAATGGATACCTCCATTTTCTGTGCCATGTTCACTGCCTTCTCCACCACCATGGAAACCAACTCCTGGGGAGATGTTACCATAACTATCCCATCAACAGGAAGGGATTGGAATACCGTCAAGGGAACGTCTCCCGTCCCCGGGGGCATATCAACAAAGAGGTAGTCCAACTCTTCCCAGTTAACATCGGTGTAGAAGAGCTTGACCGTGTTTGCGATCAAGGGACCGCGCCAGATGACCGGGTCGCTCTCACTATCCAACAACATATTGGTTGAGATAATCTTGATGCCGTTCTTGCTTACTGCCGGTTCAATTCTTCCTTCTTCTCCGGTTGCCTTGCTGTGGATACCGAACGTCTTTGGAATGGAGGATCCGGTGATGTCTGCATCGAGTACTCCAACCTTGTGACCTCGTCTACGCATTTCTGAAGCGAGTAGACTTGTTACCGAAGATTTTCCCACTCCCCCCTTTCCGCTGACGACAGCAATGATATTGCCGATGGTGCTTCCTGTTTTGGAATGTGCTCTCATATCTGTATTGGGTTGTGCCATGGTATTACTCCTTATGGGCTCTGAATTCGAGGATGTCTCCGCCTGCAAGATAGTGAATGGAATCTCCCATTTTTTCCTTGAGGTAGGTGTAGTTTTCTTCTCCTGTGCAGTGACAAGTATAGAAAATTGCTTTGCTTTTTAGAAGAATCGCAGCAATCTGGTCGAGAACTTCTGGGTCCTCGGGTTTGCCTGTTCGGTGGTTGTAGAGGTGGAAGCCTCCGATTACCTGGGTAGGGTAGGTGCCAAACTCATCGTGGAATGCATCCAGGATATTCACGATCCCGCGATGAGAACAGCCGCTTATCAAGACATGCTCATCTCCCTCTTTGATTGCAAGGTACTGTTCGTGGGTGAAGGAATCAACACTATAGGTTTCTCCTTCCTTCTTGAACAGGCTCTTGTTTCCGGTGGGGACAAATCGTTTGCCTTCCACCTTGCTGAACAAGAATATTCCATCAGCTACCGGTGTGAGTGCGGAGGTAAAAATGAGTCGGTTATTCCTCAACAAGTCTTGATCGACTCCGATGTAGTGGTAGTCTCCATCACTTCGTTCAGAGTAGAAAGACCCGAAAGCCTCTTTTCTAGCATACAGAGGAGCGACATGATTTATGTTGAAAAATGTCTTTATTCCGCCTCCGTGGTCATAGTGACCGTGGCTGAGGATGGCAAGGTCGACCTTTTTTAGATCGACCCCGAGTTTTTCTGCATTATCAGAAAACAAGGTGCTTGCCCCCATATCGAAGAGCATGGTTTTCTGACTTCCTTCGATGATGAGACTTAACCCGTGTTCTGATCCAAGGTTTGTATTTCTCGTGGTATTCTCCACCAATGTGGTTATTTTCATGTGTGGATACGCTCCTTCATCAACCGTAAGGTTTTCTCATAGATGGTCTTGATTGCCTCTGCTCCCAGGCTTTCAATTTCGACCAACGTCCTATTGGTATTGATTGCGGTTGCTGCCATCTTGTCATAGGGAATCTTTCCAAGGAAAGGTATTCCCTCTTTATAGCAGTATACTTCAATCTCTGCAGTTTTTCGCTCATTGGTATCATATTTATTTACAATGACAGCCACTGGAACCTGCAACTGTTTTGCACTGGTAAGCACCCGTTTTAAGTCGGATAATCCACTGACTGAGGGTTCTGCAACCATGAGAGCCAAATCTACTCCACTTAATGAGGCGATTACCGGGCATCCGATACCAGGACTGCCGTCAAGAATAGCAACTTCGTGTTCTTTGCTTACTTCCTTCAATTGGTTCTTTACTTCGGTAACCAGCTTTCCGGTTGTACCACTACCCATCAGGAGTGTTGCGGTTGAGAATAGCTCATCCTTCCGTGTAAGTAGCTTTAAATCTCCAACTTTTGCTTCTTCACTGTGGATTGCCCCTACCGGACAAACATGGATGCAGTAGCCACATCCTTCACAGGCAATGGGGAGCACCTGGTAGGGATTTCCTGGTTTGATGGCATCAAAGCGGCATACCTCATAGCACTTGTTGCAGCTGATACAAAGATCTGGGTCAATGACCGCCTTGGGCAAGCCCATATAGTCTTTCTTTTGCTCCTGTTCATAGGAGCCCATCACTAGATGAAGATTTGGTGCATCGACATCGCAATCGGCATAGGCTTTGACATCGCTGAGTTTGATGAACGCACTGGCCACCGTGGTTTTGCCTGTTCCTCCCTTACCGCTGAGGATCAGAATTTGATGCATGCCTAGCCTCCTGTACTACTGCTGAAAGCAGTTCTTTAAAATACGTGTGATAGTGCTTATCTTCCTCGGCAGCTAGCAATCCGTCACTGGTGAGAAGAGCCAAATGCTCGTCGTAGGGTAAGGAACCAATAATCTTGAGTCCATGTTCTTTTGCGTAGATTTCGCTGGGATTTTCCCCCTCCTGGGTCTTGTTCAAGAGTACTGCAGAGGGCTTACCCATCAGGGTTACCAGCTCGTGGACCATCGCAAGGTTATGTGCCCCAAAAATAGTGGGTTCGGCAACCAAGAGGCAGAAGTCAGCATTACCGACCGTCTCTGTTACCAAGCATCCGCTACCAGGGGGGCTATCAATGATTACAAGATCGGTTTGCTGTTCCCTCATAAGAGCCTTAATGATGGGAACTGCAGAACTTTCCCCCACTTTCATCTCCCCGGAGAGGAAGGTCATTCCATTTTTTCGTCCTCGTTTTACAATGCCCAATGGACGCTGTTCTTCATGGAGTGCCCCTTTCGGGCAAATATACGTACACAGTCCACAGGAGTGGCAAATCTCATTGAAGACCAAGAGATTTTTTCCTATGAACGCCAAGGCATTGAAAGCACAATTGTCCACACACTTGCGGCAACCGTCACAAAGATCTTGGTTCACCACTGGTTTTGGTTCCGTGACAACATATTCATTTACAATGGTGGGCTTAATAAAGATATGTCCGTTTGGTTCTTCCGTGTCGCAATCAATGTAGGTTGCGTTAGCCGCTACAGCGGCAAGGTTTACAGATACCAAGGTTTTTCCGGTACCTCCCTTACCACTGAGGATTGCTATTGTAGCTTTAGTGCCCATAATGAAATCCAGGATGGACCTCGTTCAAGGAGGTTAGGGTGCCTTCCAGGAGGTTTTCAATATTGTCGGCGATGCTCAGGTTAAGCGCTTTGAGAATGCTGATGTTTGCTGCACTCAGCACCCTGGAAGCATTTTCCCCCAAGCGGAAGGTGATCAAGCTGTCAATCTTCTGGTCAACCAGAAATTGAGCGGCTTGGATACCTGCCCCCCCTGAGGCCTCAGCTGCTTTGTTATCTATAAATGTGCTTGTCTCTTTCTCTGTATCATAAAGACAATAAATGGGGGCCCGCCCAAACGAGACGCAAATGGCGCTGTCCAAGCTCTTTTCTTCTGCGGGTATGGCTACAATCATTCCGGTATATCTCCTTGTCTATGTTGGTGGCGACCACGACCCATTCTACATCCACGGCCACAGCCGTAGCGATGGGGACCACTATGGTCATTCAGGTGGTATTCGCCACCCTCAATGAAGAGCAACTTGCCCTCCACCAGCGACTCTGCCAGTTTTCTTCTGGCACTTTCATAAATGCCTTGGACTGTTGTCCTGGCAACATTCATCTGCCCAGCGCACATCTCCTGGGTCAATCCTTCTTGGTCGATGAGGCGTATGGTTTCATATTCATCAACGGTCATGATAATGGATGGGGTCTCATCCAAGGGGGCCCCAAGGGGCCCGAACTTGGTTATTTGGGGAAGTGCACAAACGTTTCTCCATTTGCGTGGACGGGGCATAGCTTCTCCTACTCGTTGCTTTCTTTCATCTGAGCATCAAGTTGTTTGAGTTCTTCCTCAAGCAGGCGCTTGCGTTCAGCAAGGGAAATAGGAGCGACGGGAGGTGCATACATTCCCCAGCCGAGACCTCGGCCGAATCCAGCACCGCGTCCCATTCCGTAGCCAACTCCGGCTCCGCCACGACAATTACCCATGCCTCTTCCTGTAAGTGGTCCGTAGCCCAAAGGGCCTGTTCCATTTCTTCTTGGCATATTATGCCTCCTTAGTAGTAAGATTGTTAACGACATATGTCAGTAACTATCTTTACTATAGTGAGGTTACCGGCATATGTCAATAACTATTCGGAAAATTCTTTACCTTTATTTCTACACGACAAATATAGACCCCTCCGAGGAAGGGCCTTTGATGAAAGAGAAATGGTAGTTACATGATAATGATTTGGTCTCTTTCCGGTCCAACCGAGATGAACTTGATTGGTGCACCAACCAACGCTGCAAGACGATTACAGTAAATCTGTGCATTCTTTGGCAGGTCGTCCCAAGTACGAGCATTACTCGTGTTACTCATCCAGCCGTCGTACTCTTCATAGATTGGCTCGGCAATTTCCTGTTGGGCCGTCTCCGGCAGATAGTTGATAACCTCTCCGTTTACCCGGTACCCCGTACATACCTTGATTTTCTCAAATCCATCAAGGATGTCAAGTTTGGTAAGGGCAAGGGAGGTAAAGCCGTTTATCCAGCAAGAGAATTCAGTGGCAACTGCATCAAACCAACCACAACGGCGTGGTCGTCCGGTCGTTGCACCATATTCTCCACCAACCGAGCGCAGCTTCTCTGCGTTTTCATCAAAGAGTTCAGTCATGAATGGGCCACCCCCAACACTGGTTGAGTAGACCTTGGTCACTCCAATGACTTCATCGATCCTTCTTGGTCCGAGACCACTGCCATTTGCCGCCCCTCCAGAGGTAGGACTGCTACTTGTGGTGTAGGGATAGATGCCCCAGTCAAGGTCTCTCATGACACCCAGCTGACCTTCAAGAAGAATCTTCCGGCCCTCTTCATACGCCTGGCGTACAACTGGAAGGGTATCGATGATCTTGTCCCCGTAGGTCTCCTTCCATTTGGTACAGAGCTCCATGATTTCATCAACGGTGTACTCTTTCAAACCGAAGTAGGCAAGTTCACGATTCTTCTGGGGAAGTGCCATCTCAATGCGGTTCTTGAGACGGTCCTCGTCGAGAAGATCTGCTGCTCTGATGCCGCTGCGGGTAGCTTTATCGCTGTAACACGGTCCAACACCACGTTTTGTTGTGCCGATCTGCATCTTGTCACTTTTGGATTGTTCCTGTGCACCATCGAGTGCTCGGTGGTAAGGCATGATCAAATGGGCACGTACATCGATAAACAGATTATCCACTGTTACACCCTTGGCTGTAATGGTATCCAGTTCTTCACTCATGGTCTCGAAGTTGACCACAGTACCTGCCCCGACGATATTCATCGTTTCAGGGTTGAAGATACCTGAGGGTATGATGTGCAGGGCGAACTTGCCCTTGTCGTTGATAACCGTATGTCCTGCATTGTCTCCGCCTTGGAAACGGATGACCAAATCGGAGTTCACTGCCAAATAGTCTACGATGCGGCCTTTGCCCTCATCGCCCCATTGGGCTCCTACAATTGAAGTAACGTTACTCATTGGTATAACTCCTTGCCTTCTTTTTTCAACTGATCAAGCATCAGATTCTCTTTTTCTGTATGGCTCTCGATGTCATCAGCATCCCAGGGATACTTGATCCAAACATCATCCAGATTGAGGCCGGCGAAGTAGCGTTTGATTTCCACTGGGAACTCGACATCCTTTTCCTTGTTCTTGTTATGCAGAACCAGGACAGCGATTTCCTCGGGCTTGTACTTCAGCAACTCACCAATGCAGTATGCCAAGGTGGCGCGTGTATCGTCGACCTCATCGATAAGGAGTACTTTTTTGCCAACCAACTGGGACTGTACTTCGTCAATCCATTGGATTTTTGTAGGGTGTTCCTTGTGTTTCTTGTCGATACCGTAATAGGAAATTCCCACAGCATAAATCGGACGATTAATGAAGGTCTTAATGATTCTTGCAGGGATGAATCCTCCGCTTCCGATAGCAACGATTACATCGGGATCATAGCCTGATTCAAGCAACTCTTTGCTGAGTTTCCTTACCAGCTTATGAACCGAATTGTAACTGACATAGAACTTGTTGTCGTCCATTTCTCTCTCCTTGGTTAAGCTTGTGGGTACATCTCTGCGATGTAGGGGAGGGTCCTGTATTTTTCATTGTAATCCAAGCCGTATCCAACAACCCAGACATCAGGGATGGTGAAACCGATATAGTCGATCTCAACAGGCAGGATGTGCCTGTCAGGTTTATCCAAAAGGACTGCAGTCTTTACAGACTTGGGATTTCTTGTTTTGAAATTTCGGATGAGGTAGTCCAGTGTGTTTCCGCTGTCAAGTATGTCCTCGATGATTAGGACATGCTTGTCTTCCATATTTTCTCTGGTATCCATGAGAAGGCGGACATTCCCGCTGTGGTCTCCATGGTAGGAAGAGAGGGCTATGAAATCCACTACATGGTTTACATTCAGTTTTCTGGCTAAATCTGCGATAAAAATGAACGATCCCTTGAGAACCCCTACAAGGATCAAATCCCCCTCAGCATCGGCATAGTCACTGCTGATTTGGCGGGCTAGTTCATCGACCCTTCTATTGATGGTGTCGGCATCGATGAGAACACGAGCGAGATCCTCTGTCAAAGCAGGGATAGCGAGGGAATCTTTCATTGGGCCTCCTCAATGCAACAGGCGAGCTGTTGAAACATGTACTGCATGTTAGTAGGCATATACGAAAAAGAGTAGAGTGTCAATGTTGGAAAAGAGCTGTACATGAGCACAATCCCGTGAAGATATTTTGCTACTTGACGATACTCTTGCTGTACAGCTACACTAATAGTGTAGATTAGGAGGCCAACATGTATGTTGATGTTCCTGTAGAAGTTTTGCAAATGAATCCCTTTACAGCAATCGGAACTGATGGATTCCTGGTTACAGCGGGAACTCCTGAACATTTCAACACCATGACAGCATCCTGGGGTACGATGGGTGTACTCTGGGGACGAAATGTTGTGGTTCTCTATGTACGAAAAAGCCGATACACCCATCAATTCCTTGAGGAGAGTGACGGATTTACTGTTTCATTTTTCCCCTCGGAGATGAAGGAGAAGTTGCTTTGGTGTGGTGCACACAGTGGCCGTGAATACGACAAGATCAATATGACTGGACTGCAGCCCACTTTTATTCCTTCTCCAAAGGGCGGAGAACGTGTAACCTTCAAGGAAGCTTCGTTGGTTTTCTCTTGTACGAAAGTTTCTACCATGGATATGCAGAGTGACCAATTTTTGCTTGACGAGATCAAGGAGTTCTACCAAAGCGGCGACTTGCATACTGTATATATAGGATTTATTGACAGCATCCTCTCCAACCAATAGGATGGGGAGACTATAAAAAGGCAAGGCTTAGGCCGGCTTGTAAAGGCAGGACTGCATATCCTGCCGGGGAGCATTCATGGACCTTTCTACACAACAGGCGCAACAAGCGCTCTCGATTATGGTGCGTTCACGCCATTTCGAGGAACGAATTGACGAATTATTCAAACAAAAAGAGATGCACGGGACTACCCACCTGTCCATTGGACAGGAAGCATGTCAGGCAGGTCTGGCCCTAGCTTTACAGCTAGGAGACTGGATCGTTCCCACGCATCGTTGCCATGGGCATACCCTAGCCAGGGGAACCAGTGAACGTCGCATGTTCAGTGAAATGTTTGGTTCCTCGGACGGTATCTGTAAAGGACTCGGTGGTTCTATGCACATGACTGATGTAGAGACCTGGAATACAGGGTCCTCTGCGGTTGTCGGCAGTGGGATCAACCTAGCAGCAGGCATTGGTTTTGCCTTGAAGATGCAGAAGAGCCTAGCGCTGAGTGTTGCAATCTTTGGGGATGGGGCATCGAGCAGGGGTGCACTACATGAAAGCATGAACCTAGCCTCTGTGTGGTCTCTCCCCGTGTTGTTCTTTTGTGAAAACAATAACTATGGAATGAGTGCTGCTGCTTCTAGAATGATTTCCACCACCTCTATTGCCCGACGTGCAGAAGGGTATTCCATACCGCACGCCACAGTGGATGGTAATGATGTTGAGGCTGTCTACAAGGCCTGTAAACTCGCAGTGGATACCATCCGTGCAACTTCCAAGCCGTATTTCTTGGAACTCAAGACCTACCGCTGTTGCGGACACTCAAAGAGCGATGCCTGTGTGTATCGTGATCATCAAGAAGAGGCCTTGTGGGCATCGAAGGATCCCATCTTCCTTTTTTCCCGTTCCATAGTGAAAAGTGGATTGTTCAGTGAAGAGGAAGTCTCCCGTATTATTCTGGAGAGTCGTAAGCGCGTGGATGACGCGGTACGCGATGCGCTCTCTGTACGTGATCAGCGAATCAGCATGGACAAGGCGATGGAGTACCTCTTTGCAGATGAAGATGAGGAACTGTACAAGGTCTGCAAGACCACCAGTCGCATCAGCTATCGGGATGCGATCAGGGAAGCGCTTGATGAGGAGATGTCCCGTGACAAGGCAGTCCACCTTATCGGAGAGGATATCGGCCTCTATGGTGGATGTTTCCGTGTTACGGGAGACCTCTATAAGAAACATGCACAGCAGATGCATGAAACCCCTGTCAGTGAGGAAGCGTTCACCGGTCTGGCCGTTGGAGCGGCCACGCTAGGAATTCGCCCAGTTGTGGAAATAATGTACGGGGACTTTTCCACGCTTTCAAGTGATCCCATTATAAATCATGCTGCGAAGATTCGCTTCATGAGTGCGGGACAGCTCTCCTGTCCGATGGTCCTGAGGGCTCCCATTGGGAGTGGAACCGGCCATGGTGCACAGCACACCCAGTGCTTGGAGGCAATGTTCGCAAATATCCCAGGTCTTATTATTGTAGCTCCCTCATGTCCTGGGGATGCAAAAGCATTGCTGAAAAGCTCCATCAGGAGCAACAATCCAGTACTCTATTTTGAACACAAGCACCTCTACAATAATCTTGGTCCGGTCGGCGATGAAGCGTATCTTATGCCGCTTGGGAAAGCAGTGGTCAAGAAGAGGGGTCGCGATGTAACCATTGTAGCCTACAGTCATGCAGTACAGACTTGCCTTGATGCGGCAACCGTGTTGAGCTTGCAAGATGAAATCGATACAGAGGTCATCGACTTGGCTACTCTCAAGCCAATGGATGGGGATACCATTCGTCAATCAGTACGAAAAACCGGAAGATTGTTGGTGGTTCATGATAGTCCAGAGTTCGGTGGCTATGGTGCAGAGGTCATTTCCCAGGTGACCAGCGACCCCAAGAGTTTTGCTTCCCTGAAGGTGCCCCCGATGCGGTTATGTGGAAAGGAGTGCCCCATTCCCTTTGCCCCTGAGTTGGAAAAAGAGACAATTCCCTCAAAGGAAGATGTGGTAGCTGCTGTACGCGCGCTTTTCTCTACGCTATAGCCTTTCCTTTTTTTCCTGATATCGCTAGAATAGTAACCACTTGCGCCGCAGACCTCTGCGGCGCTCATGTACAGGAGTGAGAACAGCATGGAAATTGATGTAAAGAACCTGCATCCGCTGGAAGTCCGTCTACTTAGGCATGTGGTGTTGGGTGAACCCATTACCGCCGGCCGTATTGTGGACGAACTTGACTACAAGGTGGGGCAGTGCAATCAAGCGTTTAGCTGGTTGAGCGCAAAGGGCTATCTGGTCGAGAAGAGTCGCGAAAGCCGCGTCTTGTATGAACTGACAGAATTTGGAAGGGAGCAAGCAGAGAAAGGGACTCCCGCCCAGCGTATCTTTACATTTATCAAGGCTGAGGGGCCTCATACACTTCCTGAGATCGCCTCAGCCCTTGGACTGGAAAAGAGTGAAGTGGGTTCAGCATTCGGCCAGCTATCCAAGGCCCGTTGTGCGAAGATGAATGATGAGAATAAAGCTCAATCCATCGCTGATGAACTCAGCGGGGAGTTCCTTCTAACCGCCAATCTTCTGCAGAAAGGCTTTCAGGGCAATCTTGATGAGTCAGCATTGGATGCAGATGAGAAGAAGGCAATGGGCAAAATCGCAAAGAAACGCGGTGCGGCATCCTCTCCCTTCAAGGTTATCGAGCGGGAAGATATCGTCTATGAGTTGACTGAAGAAGGTGCGCAGGCCAAGGAAGCGGTCCTGAAGGCAAACATCACCGGAGAGGAGCTTGGCTCTCTCACCCCAGAGATGCTTGCTACCGGAAGCTGGAAAGAGGGTGCTTTCAGACCCTATGGCTTGAATGCTCCCACCAGTCGCCTGATTCCTGGTCGTCACAACCCATACGGCAATTACCTGCAATGGGTGAAGGACAAGCTCTGCAGTCTCGGCTTTGAGGAATTCGATGGCTCCCTCGTGGAGAATGAGTTCTGGAATGGGGATGCCCTGTTCATGCCACAGTTCCATAGTGCCCGAGACATCCACGATGTATACTACCTAAAAGATCCGGTGCACTGCAAAGAGATCGAGGAACCTTGGCTTAGCCAGGTTGCAAAGACCCACGAAGATGGCTGGGAGACCGGCAGCCGTGGATGGCGATACAGTTTCGATCATGAATTCACCCGTCGCCAAGTGCTTCGCAGCCAAGGAACGGTACTCAGTGCACGCCAGTTGCCCAAGGCAAAAATACCGGGTAAGTATTTTGGTGTCGCCCGCTGTTTTCGCTATGACCAGGTTGATGCAACCCACGGCGCTGACTTCTACCAGACCGAGGGCATTGTTTTGGGCAACGATGTAAATCTGAAGACACTGCTGGGTTTGCTGAAGATGTTCGCTGAGGAGATAGCAGGAGCCGAGGAAGTGAGATACGTTCCTGGTTACTTCCCCTTCACAGAACCTTCGATTGAAGTACATATCAAGCACCCTGTATTGGGATGGTTCGAGCTTGGAGGCAGTGGAATTTTCCGCCCTGAGGTTACCAAGGCACTCGGTATCGATGTGCCGGTACTTGCCTGGGGACTTGGTATCGACCGAATGGCCTTGATGCACCTGGGACTGAACGACCTCAGGGAGCTCTTTACTCCGAACATCGAGTCGGTACGCACGAGGAGGGGAAACTAATGCCAAAGATTGAGACTACCGGCAAGTTGTTCTACAGCTTGCTTGGAAAAACCATAAATGATGAACAACTGGAAGAGATTTTCCCCGTTGCAAAGGCAGAGCTGGATGGTCATGAAGATGACCTGCTGAAGATTGAGCTCAACGACACCAACCGCCCAGACCTCTGGTCTGCAGCTGGTATCGCACGCCAGCTTAAAGCTTACTGGGGCACAGAGGCTCCACTCTATGATTTCTTCTCTACAGCTGATGAAACGTTCCTCAGCGAGGGAAGAGAGCTTATCGTAGATGCCTCAGCAAAGGAAGTGAGACCGTACTCAATTGGATTTGCTGCAAAAGGGCACAAGGTAAGTGAAGATGAGCTCGAAGCATTGATCCAGAGCCAGGAAAAGCTCTGTTCCAATTTTGGAAGAAAACGTAAAACAATCGCTATTGGGATCTACCGTTCCGATTTGATCACCTACCCGGTGCACTATCGCGGCGCAGACCCGGATACGACCAAATTTATCCCACTAGGCATGGATAAGGAACTCACCCTGAGGGAAATCTGCAGTGAGCATCCCAAGGGTAGGGAGTATGGTCCGATTGTAAGTGACAGCAAGGTATTTCCCTATCTTCATGATGACAAGGGTGAGACGCTCAGCTTCCCACCTGTCATAAACAGCGCCCATATCGGGGCTGTTGAGGTAGGGGACGAGAACCTGTTCCTTGAGCTCAGTGGATCAGACCTCCATGATCTCTTGCTTGCAGCATCCATTCTTGCCTGTGATATGTCCGACCTTGGTTATGAGATTCTCCCAGTGAAAGTCTCTTTTCCTGAGGAGACAGCGTTTGGAAGGGAAATTACCGTTCCCTACTACTTCCAGGAGCCTATCTCCTGTACGCTCAGCCAGGTCCATAAGACCCTTGGTGAGCCGATGAGTGGAGACGATGCAGTTGCAGCGCTGAAGCGGATGGGTATTTACGCAGTCTATGATGAGGATACCCTCTGGGCAACTGTCCCTGAGTGGAGAAATGACTTCCTACACCCTGTCGACTTGGTCGAGGATATCATGATCGGCTATGGACTGGAAAACTTCCAGCCTGAAATGCCTCAGGATTTCACTGTTGGACGACTCAGCCTAGCGGAAGAACTGGGACGAAAGGTCAAGGACCTGATGGTGGGCCTTGGATTCCAGGAGATGATGTATAACTACCTTGGTTCCAAGCGGGAATACGTGGACAACATGCAGTTTCCCGCTGAGAAGTGCATCTTCATTTCCAATCCGATGAGTGAAAACTATGAGGTGGTACGTCCATCTATCATTCCTTCCCTGCTGGAGAGTGAGAGCGTCAGCGCTCATGCTTCCTTCCCGCATAAGATATTCGAGGTGGGCAAGATTGCTTTCATTGATGAGGGCGAGAACAGCGGGACCACTACCAGGAATAGTCTTGGATTTCTCGCCAGTGACAGTGTGATGGGCTACAACGAGGTTTCCTCGATTGTGAACACCCTGTTCTACTTCCTAGGCAAGGAGTATCAACTTGCAGCCTTGGAAGGCGATGGCCGGTTTATCGAAGGACGTTGTGCCAGAATCATGCTTGGGGAACAACAAGTCGGGGTCTTCGGAGAAATTCATCCTGCAGTCCTGGAGAACTGGGGAAGTGAAACCCCCACCATTGCCTGTGAGGTAGACCTGGATCTGTTGATGAACTAACAAACAATAGTACTAGAGATAGTAGAAAAGAGTGCTGCAACCAAAGAAGCGTTGCGGCACTTTTCTTTTTTAGTCACCATGCAAACAAGGCAAGAGCTCCTAGCGCTGTGGCAAATCCGAGGAAGAGATCGGTGAACCCTCCTCGTCTCTTTTCTAAGAAGTGTAGAACGTGCTTTCCTGGTTTACTGACAGCAATTCCAAAGAGAACTAAGCCAGCGAGGGCGGTGATTGATGTCTTGATGAGATTGTCCTGTGTGAAGAAGAAACTACTATCATAGGTTTGCGCTTCTTCTGGACTGATCAATCCGGTGATGAAGAGAATCGTCTGTTCACTGAATAGCCCAACTGCGAGACAGGAGAGGGCTAGCAGGATGAACGCCAGGTGTGAGGAGACGGGAAACCGTTTCCTCTCTTTGACAAGAGGGAACACCATTGGATGTTTAGATGGGAGAAAAATCCGTGAAAGCTTGATGAACGAAGCAACAGTGCCTGCTGATGCAACGCTCAGAAAGGTATAGTGCAAGCTTCCCTTGAGCGTGTAGGTTACCAAAGTCTTGCTGTAAAAACCGTTGAAGGGGGGGAGTGCTGAGATGGAGAGTGCACCAACGAGAAAACAGAGCATCGTCAAAGGGACCCGCTCTCCCATATTTCGTAATGCTTGGTTTGCTCCCCTAAGCGTATAGACATTGCGGTTGTTTGCTGCATCAGTTGCCTTTCCGATGGTAAGAAAGAGCAAGGCCTTGAACTGTGCGTGGCTGAATGCGTGGAAGAACGATGCCGCCAACAGCAAGGAACCTGTCGTGGTGGAGATACCTGCATGCAAAGCCAATCCCCATGCACTGACGATGTACCCAATCTGGCTGATGGAGTGGTAGGCAAGCAATTGTTTTGCATCGCTCTGGGAGAGTGCAAGCAGTACTGCAATCAAGGCAGTGGCAGCCCCAGCATAGCTGATAGGAAGCGCAAGGCTTGAAGCAAGTGGAGAGAGGGCAAAGACTCTCAGCAGGGCGAAGAGAGGAACTTTCAGCAGCACCCCTGAAAGGAGCGCTGAAACTGCATGGGGTGCCTTTGAATGCGCATCCACCAACCAGAGGGAGAGCGGCATGACCGCCACACGTAACAGGACAGGGATGATGATGAGAAGCAGGGAGAAGAGCGCAACATATTGGTCTCTTCCAGAGAGCGTTTCCAATCCACTTTCAATCGCCTCATAGCTGAGTGAGCCAGTGATTTTGTAGAGCCCGAAGGTTCCAAGCAGAAAGAAGACCATCGCCGATGATGAGATCATGAGGTAGGAGAAAGATGCATAGGCCGCGTTGGCTTTCTTGCCTGTTGCGATCAACACGTAGGCTGTAACTCCCATGAGTTCTAGGCAGACGAAGAGGTTGAAAAGGTCGCTGGTCATGCCGATGGCAGCTATTGACGAATTCTGGATGAGCAACAGTGCGGTAAAATAGCTGTGACCCGGCCCTTCCTTGCGGGAGAAAATCCAAGAGGGGAGGGTGATCGCCGCTGCAAGGAGAATCAAGAGCAAGCTCATGCCATCAAAGCGGTAGACGATGCCGATACTCTTTGCATATCCTCCAATAGTTGTCTCAATGTAGCCTTGGTTTTGCACAATGGGGTAGAGAGTGAGAACCAGAAGAAGCGGTAGAACCATTCCAATCAGTATTCCCAGGTACTCCGCTATTCTCCTGATGCTCGTAGGGCAGAAGCTCTTGATGAAAAGGATACCTGCTGCTGCGATAAGCGGGAGAAACACAGGGGAGAACAGTATCGTATGGGTTATGTTCATAGCACGCCTCCCCGGATGAGGAGTTGCCATGCCATGACAGCAATTAAGAGAGCAAAGCCGAAGAAGAGATTGGGAAATGAGACCACTGGTCCCTTTCTTACCTCAAAACGTTTTTCGAACCGGGTTTTGGACCCGATGAAAAAGATCAGAAGCGCGAAAGACAAGGTAATTCCTGTCTTCAGCAAGTCCTGGGCAGCTGAATAACTCGTCAATGTTGCAGTTGTGGCTCCCAGAGGAGCGAGAACCTGGACAACAAAAGTCTGCAATTCGATGTACCATATGCCTCCAACAAGGAGGAGAGATGTAAGGATGATGAGTGAGAGGTTCGTGAGAACGGAACACGAAGAAACTGTTTTCTGGACCCCAGTGGTCTTGCTTGGAAGGAAGATACGAGAGAGCTTTAGGTATGCAACAATGGTCAATACTGATGTAATACTCAAAAGATGAGTTGCCCCATGTCCTTTGGTTAGGTATACAAGTGTATTTTTTCCCCAGAATCCGATGGCGGGTGGGAGTGCACTGATCGAGAGAAATGCAATCAGGTACGCTATACCTGTAAAGGGGAATCGTTCTCCTTGTGCTCGTAGTTCTGAGAGAGCACCTCGTGCTCTATGCAAGTTTTTAGTGCCTATTGCGTCAGTAGCGCGCCCCACCGTCATGAAGAGTGTAGCCTTTGCCAAGGCATGACTGAAAGAATACAGGAGAGCGAGAGCGAGAAGCAGAGCCCCCTTTTCAGTCTCAAGACCTGATGCCAAGGCTAACCCATAGGCGGCCACGACATACCCAATCTGGCTGACTGAACTATAGGCCAACAATCGCTTTGCATGGTGCTCTCTGAGCGCCATGATGATTCCTACAAGTGTCGATATTCCTCCTGCCCAAGCAAGGATTGATCCTAATAGCTCAGTTCCCGTAACCAACAACAAAAGACGAACCAGGGCAAAAAGTGGTATTTTTATCAACACCCCAGAAAGCAAGGCTGAAACTGCATGGGGTGCATTCGAGTGTGCACCAACCAGCCAGCCGGAGAGAGGAATGACTGCTGTTCTCAGGAGTACCGATACCACTATCAAGACAAGGGAGAGACGGGCTACAAGCAGGTCGGATCCAGAAAGTGAGTTCTTTGCCAGTGCAATGGTGTCATAGGCAAGAGAGCCTGAGATCCGATAGAGCCCGAATGTTCCGATCAGGAAGAATACCATTGCCGTAGCGCTGAAGATCAAGTAGGTAAAAGAGGAGAGGAGCGCCTCGTCCTTTTCACTGCTGGCAACCAATACATAGCTGGTTACTCCCATCACCTCAAGGCAGACAAACAAGTTGAATAGGTCAGCAGTGAGACTGGTGGCAGCGATTGATGCGCTCTGGATGAGGAAGATTACTGTGAAAGTCTCTTGATGAGGCCCTGTTTTCCTGCTATAGAGCCATACCGGGATGCTGATCAATAGATTGAGTGAGATAAGGAGGAAGGAGAGTCCATCAAAATGGTAGTGGATGCCGAGTGCAGTCTCCCAGGTACCGAGAATCATATGCACCTGATGATGGGCTAGAACGGGCTGAATCAGGAACGTGAAAGCGATGAGCGGTAGGACGAATGCTATCAAGGCAGAGAGATACTCCACAACCCGTCTTTGTCTGTCAGTAAAGAAGTGCTTGGTAACCAGAATAAGTGCTGCACCAAGCATCGGAAGATAGACTGGGCTGAGGAAGAGGCTCTCAATGCTCACTACGCAACCTCTCACTGATGGTGTCAATTTCCAACGATCCGGTAGCCTTGTACAGTCGTACCGCCAAGGCCAGTGCCAAGGCAGTCACACACACACCAATGACAATTGCGGTCAGCATCAGGGCCTGGGGAACTGGGTCTACTATAGTAGTTACACCCTCTCCGAGAATAGGAGCCTGCTCTCCAATCCTGCTTCCTTCCAGGATATAAAGCAGTACCACTGCAGCATTCAGGATATTGAGACCAAACACCTTCTTGATGATGTTTTTCGCTCCTACGATGGCGCTGAATCCCACGAGGGCTAGCAGGAAGATCAATATTCGTTCAATGACCACGGCGACCTCCCATCATGGCAATACACATGACTGCGATGCTTGTTCCTACCTTTAGCCCGATGATGATGTTCAAAAGGATGATGAAGTTGGCAGAGAGGGAAGAACCGCTCTTGATCGGGTTACCGAAGAACCCGCTCTCAAAGAATACCCCACTGGTCGCTGCAATGATCAGAACGAGAAAAGAAAGTGATTCTATCCTCCCCAATACATTGGTATTGGTCAGCTTGGTCTGAGTTTCTGTTCCAAGTGCGAGGAAAACGATGGCCGAGGCAACAATGACCCCTCCCTGGAATCCTCCTCCAGGAGAGATATGCCCATACAGCATTACATAGAATCCAAAGAGTAATACGACCGGACCAAGCTTTGAGGCAACCACCTCAAGGAGGTGGGTCCTTTGTGCATTGGTTGCCCGCTTCTCAGGGGCAAGAGAGAAGCTTACCGCTTCCTCTTCTTCATTCTCCCTTCCAAGGTTGATCAGGATTCCCATTGTACCGGTAATGGAGACCAGCAAAACCAGGGTTTCCCCCAGTGTGTCCATTGCTCGATAGCCCAAGTAGATGGAACTGACGGTGTTCACCGCCCCAGTGTCGGAGAGCGCATTCTCATAGAGATAGTCCCTCGATACAACCGGCCAGGAGTGAGATGAGAGGATGACCGGGAAGATAGCCAAAGCCAAAATAAGGAGAATGAATATGAGTTTGATTATAAACAGTGTTCGTTTCACTAATCTTTACTCCTTCTTCGTGTATGACGAATAGCCCAGACAAAGATGATGGTGGAAATCCCGGCTCCCACAGCAGCCTCAGTAATGGCTACATCAGGAGCCTTTAGAATGGTAAACATCAGGGCACTGAGCATACTCAGAGCGGAAAGGGCGATTACTGAATGCAGCAAATCCCTGGAGAGCAGTGCAAAGCTGCCAAGTGCAAGAATTAAAAAGAGAAGCAGGATGGTCATAGGCTCTTATCCTCCCTCTTCATCGCCGATCGTTGTCTGGTTGCGTCCTCACTCTCCCATATGAATTTGCCTACAATTGAGGACCCAGTGGGAGCGGAAATAAGGAAAAATACCAAAATAATGAAGACCCTTGCCCCGCTCGCGAGGGAGGGAGCAAGCAAGAGCAACGCGACCAGATAAGAAAATACTGCCGTGGTTCCACACAGGGATCCAGCATGGAGACGGGAGTAGGGGTCACGGAAACGAAACAGCCCAACCATCCCAAAAATACCGAAGAAGGTTCCAACCAGAAAGGCAATCAGTGCCAGGATTTCTCGTATAATCATCAGCCCTCCTTCCGGTCTTTGAGAAACCGGGTGATTGCAAGGAATCCAAGGAATCCAAAGATGTCATAGACCAAGGCAACATCCAGATACAGTGTACGTCCTATCCTGATACCCCAGAGCACCAACAGGGCAAGGGAGACAGCGCTCAGTACATTCAAGGCAACCAACCGGTCGCTTGCCGTGGGACCGAGCAGCAGTCTCAACAACGTACCGATAGCAAAGATTATGAGCATCACAAGCATTGATTGGAGGATGAATTCTGTCATAGCCAGGTCCTCCCCAGTGCATGTTCGAGTTTTGTCTTTATTGCTTCTCCAGCTGCTTTTGTGTGTGTGGTGGAGCAGAGTAACCAGTGTACTGTCAGATGATCATCATTGAGGTCTAGGGTCATGGTTCCTGGTGTGAAAGTGATGGCATTTGCCAGTACCGTCCTCGCAAGATCGCTGCGGAGACGGGTTCTGAAGTGCACAATCCTTGGATTGGTATTTCCAGAAATAACGGCTTTCACCACCTGGAAGCTCGACTGATACAATGAGAATACCATGAGGAACAGAAACCTGATCAGGGCCCAGAAGTGAGGGGTGAAGAAGCGAAGGTTTGCCTCGTGTTCGGGAAGAAAGATGTGGTAGGTAAGGGCTGCAGTCATAACTGAGGCGGCTAGCCCAAAGAGCAGGCTGAAGAGGCCCAAGTCAGAGGTAAACAGGACCCAGACGAAGTACAAAAATAGGGTGGTCAACACAAAACGCAGGATCGCCCATACTCGTCTGCTGTTCATTTAATCCTCCTGACGAATAATCCTATCCAAGAATGCCTTACTGGTTTCTGCATTCATCAAGTCACTACGTAGAGCCTCACTATGGAGGAGACGGGCAAGTCTGCTGAGAATCTTCAGGTGAAAACTTGCACTGCTCTGTGGGCCAACCAAGAGAAAGACCAAGCGAACCTTCTTGCCATCGAGCGCTTTCAGGTCCAGGGGTGGGGCGAGGCGCATTACCGCCATCAGAGTCTTGCTCATGGACGGGCAGCGTGCGTGAGTGATAGCACACTCTTCCCCCATGCAGGTGGTATGAAATCCCCCATCGATGACTTTCTGCATCAGGTGTTGGGGTGCGAGGTCTGGATGAGTACTACTCAGCTGCTCGGTCAATGTCTTGATGATGGTCTCAATCGAGCGTTCTTTTCTATCGAGCAAGATACACGACTCGTCAATCAGTTTGCTTATTCCTTCCATATCTACACCTCTTCTGCTTCCCCTACCAAGCCGGCAGCCCAATCCACTGGCAACGTGAACATGATTCCGGTTCCTGGATTATCTAGGCTTCCAACAATCTCTTCTACCAGCCTCTTTGCTTGCTGTACCACTTCTTCGCTATGTACAACTGAAAAAATTGTCTTGTTATAGGGCTTGTTGCCCTTCATAAAGTCCTTGAACCCCTCAAAAAGGGGTACCTCGTAGGTAAGGAAACGTCCCATACCCTCACTGTCGAGGATGGTGGAGCCGGTGATGCCAGCCTCTACATAGGCTTCCATAACCTCCTCCAGAAACGCTTCGTTATTCAAGACGAAAACCAATAGTTTCATTGAATCCTTCCTGCATCAAGGGATGTAGGGATGGTATCATGGAGAGGAGGTGCAGGTCAAACTTTATCAGTATGCATAGATTTTGGTGCGTGCGGTAACATTAGATGTCCACCTAAAAATGGATGAGGTAAAGAAAGGAGACAAAAAAAAATCCCACATGGGACCCGTGTTATTCTTCGTTTTACAGCAAATCAAAGAACACACGGAGACACCAGGGGACGAAGACAGGCTGCACTGGGAGTGCATTGTAAGGAAGTCATTTCTCCCGGAAACAAAAGATCCCTCTGCAGTACCAATTGATTAGGGACCGGAAATGAGACTTGTGTTTGATTGGGCATTGGTTGGATGGAGGCCCAGGGCAGAAATGCGAAACCCATGAGAGATGTTCCCAGAATAGATTAACAGTTCTGGAGGCTGGCTATTACTTGTGATGTTTCTCAAGGGGAAGACCTTCCATGCTGTCATACTTGCGAAATCGGATAGCTAGTGAGATGAAGTAATATCTACACGTCATCAAAAGAAGCGGCGGGAGGATTCCTCCTCCCACCTGGACACCTACATATTTTGGAGTAGTTAAACCTGGGGCCGCATCTCCGGCCATGCCATCGTCCGCGGGTGCCATTTCTTCCGGTTCAGGGAAATCAAGTTTGGCCTCTATCTCAGCCATACGGACCGTAACATCTCGAAGTTCATTGATGAGGTCATCAAAAGCAATTTGGACTTCCTGTAGAACTCGCATCGACCTCTTCTTCCTTTAGCTCTAAGAGTGTCGATTCAATCTGGGACATTCGATTGGAGATGGCTTTGACTTCTTCCTGCATCTGCTGAGCTTCCTCCACTGATACTCCCTGTGAACAAGATGCCAATGCAATCACCGTAAACAACACGATGAGTCCAGTAACCATTAGTTTGATAATTTTGTTCTTCATCATTCAGATATCCTCCTGTTGGTTGATACTTCCTGCTTTGTATGAATTCTTTTCTGATGAATCCACAATCTTGATTACAAGGTTCGTTGTTTCTTGTATCACTTGTATACTATACTATACAAGTATAAGATAGGCGTCAAGGGTAGATTAAGGATGGATTGGAAGAGGTTGATTGCTGGCCCTATTTTATTACTCTATTCCGTGGATTGCATATTCATCTTTCTTGCTTGTTTGACTTCCTTTCATGAAACGATGTGACCTCTTGCCAAACATTGTCTTTGTTTTCTTTTTCCTGTGGTTTATACGTATACATGAAAAGGATAGATAGACTGCAGAGGAGGTTGCAGTATTGAACAGTTTCGTGAAAGGCACCGCCCGATTTAGCTCTCAATTGTATTGGGTTCATTGCTGAAGTCCTGTTGTTCCACATACCGTTTTGGATTCTTGTAATCGATGCCTCCTTGAGTTTTTGTAATTTGGGAAAAATGACGACCAAGTATGTGTTGGTGGAGCATCGTTGCAAGATTCTTTCCCTTCTGCCGGATTTTCTTCAATGTAAAAGGTGTCATGCATAACAATCATGCGTTTCTGGATTACCTTATTGAAATACGCTTTCTCTTGTATGAGACTCAGTATGCATATTTTTTGAATATTCATACGGTTTCCTAGGTTTGGTATTGACAGGGACCAAGGGAGAGCGGTAAAGTTTTGCCATGAAAACGTACCAGAACCGTGTCCATCACCATCATCTTTTGTGTAACCGACCGTAGACAGGTGGGCTCTGGACCTCTATATACAGACCTCCGCATGTCGCGGGGGCTTTTTTTATCCCCAGGAAGGAGAAAATCATGGCTGAAGTAGTGAGAATTGCAATTCAAAGGAGCGGGAGATTGAGCGAGAAATCCCTGCAGATCATCAAGAACTGTGGTATCAAGTTCGGTAGCGATGCACGAGTTTTGAAAGAGGAGGCTTCCAACTTCCCCTTGGAATTTCTCTATGTGAGAGATGATGATATTCCCTCATATATCCGCGATGGAATCGCCGATATCGGGATTGTTGGAAGAAATGAGTATGATGAGCAGGCCATCGACCTAGAAGTGCTCAGAGACCTTGGTTTTGCCAAGTGCCGACTGAGCATTGCAGTTCCCAATGACTTTGTCTACCAAGGACTTTCCTCACTTGAAGGAAAGCGAGTGGCAACCAGCTACCCAAACATCCTTGGTGGAATTCTGAAAGAGAATGGGGTTTCAGCAAGCTTTGTCCAGGTCTCCGGGTCTGTGGAAATAACTCCTGCTGTAGGTGTTGCAGATGCCATCTGTGATCTGGTTTCCACCGGGGCAACCTTGGCGATGAACGGACTAAGGGAAGTTGAGAGCATCTATACCTCTTCCGCTGTCATGATTGGGCGAAAGCAGATGGGCAGTGATGCAAAACAACACATTCTTGACCGTCTGATGCTTCGCCTCGATGCGGTCATGAAAGCCTCTTCTTATAAATACATCATGTTCAACCTTCCCGAGGAGCATCTGGAGCAGGTGGCTCACATCATCGGTGGTATGAAAAGTCCTACTGTTACTCCATTGATGGAAAAGGGGTGGGTCTCTGTACAAACCGTTGTGGCAGAGGATACCTTTTGGGAGGACTTTGAACAGCTCAAGGCCCTTGGTGCACAGGGGATACTCGTAACCCCGATCGAAAAGATGACGGAGTAGGGGGAATCATGGCCTTTCTACAGCGGTATGATAATCCACCGAATGAGCAACTCAAAACATTGCTCTCCCGGAATCTAGGTAAGACTCAGTCGGTAACAAAGCAGGTTTCCGCCATTCTGGATGCAGTGAAGGAGGAAGGCGATGCTGCCCTCTTTTGCTATGCATCAGAGTTCGATGGAGTGAATCTTTCATCCCTCGCGGTATCCCTCGAAGAGATACAAGCAGCAGAGGAACAAGTGGATGGTTCTCTGAAGCAGGCGCTCAGCCAAGCATATACTCATATTCATGCGTTCCATGCTGCGCAAATGCCCATAGGAGAGCAGGTAGAGGTTGCTCCAGGTATCTCACTTTCCAGAAAGGTGGTCCCCCTTAATCGGGTTGGGCTCTATATTCCAGGTGGTACCGCACCGCTGTTCTCCACGGTCTTGATGCTGGCAATACCAGCCTTGGTTGCGGGGTGCCCAGAGGTGGTTCTCTGTACTCCTCCAGGGAAACAAGGAACGATTCACCCTGCCATCCTCTATGCTGCAAAGCTGTGTAATGTTAAGGAAGTCTATGCAGTGGGGGGAGCCCAGGCAATCGCGGCCATGGCATATGGGACACAGTCCATACAGGCAGTGGACAAAATATTCGGTCCGGGGAACCAGTATGTGACTGAGGCCAAGGTACAGGTGAGTAGTACTACGTGTGCCATCGATATGCCAGCCGGCCCGAGTGAGGTAATGGTGGTTGCCTCTCCTTTCTCCAATCCCTCCTTCGTGGCAAGCGACTTGCTCAGCCAGGCTGAGCATGGAAGAGACAGCCAGGCGATGCTTGTGGTACAAGGAGAAAAGACGGAGGGAAAGGACTTCCTCGATCGTGTGGAAGAAGCAAT
The DNA here is from genome assembly GCA_018399495.1 of Sphaerochaeta sp. Classification (GTDB taxonomy): domain Bacteria; phylum Spirochaetota; class Spirochaetia; order Sphaerochaetales; family Sphaerochaetaceae; genus Sphaerochaeta. The sequence goes on along the minus strand of JAGYOG010000019.1, from coordinate 9,400 downwards.
AACCAATCAGCTCACCAGCCTGGAGAGGACGGAGTTTCTCACACAGAGCCTTGCTTGTTCCAGGGCCTTCATTGTCCCTGATCTCAATTCCACTGCACATATTGTCAATTCGTATGCCCCTGAACACCTGATCATTGATCTGGGAGAAACAGAGGATGATGCATTGCTGGAGAGGGTGGTCAATGCTGGGTCGGTATTCCTCGGACCCTACTCTTGTGAGAGTGCAGGGGATTACGCAAGTGGTACCAACCACACCCTCCCTACCAATGGATGGGCGCGTTCATACAGCGGGGTGAGTACCGATTCATTCATCAAGAAAATAACAGTGCAGAAACTCAGCAAGGAAGGTCTTACCTCTCTTGCACCAACCCTGCTCTGTATGGCAGAACAGGAACAGTTGGGTGCACACCGGGGTGCGGTAGCAGTCCGTTTGGGAGAAGAGAAATGAGAGAGTTGCTGAGAAAGAATATCGCCAATTTAACCCCGTACAGCTGTGCGCGTAACGATTTTACCGGGGAAGCCGAGGTCTATCTTGATGCGAACGAGAATTGGCAGGATTTTGTCAAGAAAGCCGATGCCAACCGCTATCCTGACCCGCTTTCGGTCGCAGTACGTAAGAAGGTCGAAGAGGTGCTTGGCCTCCCATTCTCCAAGACTGTCTTGGGCAATGGCAGTGATGAGTTGATCGATAACCTGCTTCGATGTTTCTGCGAACCTGGAAAGGATTCCCTCTTACTCATGCCTCCCACCTATGGTGCCTATAAGGTGTTTGCAGACATCAATGATGTACAGGTATCCTCAGTTCCTCTGACTCCTGATTTCCAGATTGACTTTCCTTCTCTCCTGGATTTCTTGCAACGTGAGAAGGAGAACAGAAGCGGGGAAGGAAGATTGAAGCTGCTCTTCATCTGTAGCCCAAACAATCCCAGTGGGAATGCATTTCCCCTCGATGAGGTGAGGAAGGTATGTGAACTCTTTGATGGCATTACCGTGGTAGATGAAGCCTACTATGATTTCAGCGAGAAGGAGAGTGCGGTTGGGTTGTTGGAAGATTTCCCCCACCTGGTGGTACTCAGGACCTTCTCCAAGTGTTGGGCTCTTGCCAGTGCCAGGGTTGGCATTGCGGTGGCTGATGAGGAGATGGTTTCAGTCTTCAGAAGCATGAAGTACCCCTATAACCTGGGAACCCCGAGCCAAGAGTTGGCACTCAAGGCTCTCAGCAATGCTGGTGAAGTAGAGAAGGGTCTACATCTAATCAAGGAAGAGAGGGAACGTTTGGCAGCGGAGTTGAAAATGCTCGCATGTGTGCAGACTGTATTCCCCAGCGATGCAAACTTCTTTCTTGTGCGGGTTACCGATGCCATGGAGATCTACAACTATCTTGCAGGTCTGGGAATCATTGTACGCAATCGCAGTAAAGAGCTACACTGTGGGAACTGCCTAAGGATTACCGTTGGCAACAGAGAAGAGAACGATAGACTGCTGGCAGCATTAGCTGCATATAAGGAGCGCTAAGATGCATAAGCGAGTGCTGTTTTTGGATCGGGACGGAATCATCGTTGAGGAAATGCAGGTAGATAGCCTCGAGAAGATACACTACATCCCAGGGGTCTTTGGAGCCCTGTCGAGACTACGAAAGGATGGAAGTTGGTACTTCGCCATGGTGAGTAACCAGGATGGGGTTGGCACTCCTTCCTTTCCGAAAGAAGCCTTTGAAATTCCCCACCAGCGAATCATGGAGACGATGAATGGAGAAGGCATTACCTTCGATGCCGAGCATATCGATTACTCGCTTCCCGAGGATAACTGCCCAGGGAGAAAGCCTGAGATTGGTATGCTCGCTGAGTACATGGACGGGAGTTACGACCTTGAACACTCGGTGGTGATCGGGGACCGTTTCACTGATGTATGGCTTGCTAAGAATATTGGATGCAAGGCAATCTGGTTTGCTGATGAGTCTAGGGCAGAAGAGCTGAGTGAAGACCTCAAGGAAGTCTGCATCCTCATCAGTGACAACTGGGCAGTCATTGCCTCCTTCCTCCTGGATGAAAGCCATCTCTCTCCACGTATTGCACGGTTGGAGCGGAAAACCAAAGAGACGGAAATTTCGCTCAAGTTGAATCTTGATGGTGGATCCCTTGGTTCCATCCATACCCATATTCCTTTCTTCGACCACATGCTGGAGCAGGTGCTTCGGCACAGTGGTTGTGACCTGGACCTTCATGCACATGGAGACTTGGTGGTGGATGAACACCACAGTGTAGAGGATGTAGGCATCGCCCTAGGGGGGGCCTTCCGTGAAGCCCTCGGCGATAAAAGGGGTATAAACCGCTACGGCTTTGAGGTCCTTCCCATGGATGAGGTTCTTGCCCAGGTGGCATTGGATTTCTCAGGAAGGCCCTATCTGCAGTGGGAGGTCTCTTTCAAACGGGAGTACATCGGTACCTTTCCCACTGAGATGGTTGAGCACTTCTTCAAGTCCTTTAGCGATAGTGCAGGATGTAATCTGTCTCTCAAGGTGAGTGACGGTAATGCCCATCATCAGTGTGAAGCGTTGTTCAAGGCTTTTGCACGGGCGATCAAAGAGGCCATACATCGTAATCCTTATTCGATGGAACTACCTACAACCAAGGGGATGCTATGAACATTGCCATTGTAAAATATAATGCGGGGAATACCCGGTCAGTACTCTGCGCACTCCACCGCCTTGGCTATGAGGCAGAGGTTACCGATGACCCAGTGGAGCTTGGAAAGGCTGACAAGGTAATATTCCCTGGAGTAGGGGAAGCCTCCACTGCGATGGCATACCTGAGGGAAAAGGGACTGGATACGGTACTTACCTCCTTGAGACAGCCCTTTCTTGGAATATGCTTGGGGATGCAACTGATGTGTGCATCCAGCGAGGAGCATGATACCCAGACACTGGGTATTTTTCCCATACCGACGCGAAAGTTTTCCCTCTCCCCCGAATTCAAGATTCCGCATATGGGATGGAACACCCTCCAGTACCAGGATGACCGGTTGTTCTCCGGTTTGGAGGGAGAAGCCTGGTGCTATTTCGTGCATAGCTATTATGTCCCCCTCTGTGAGGAAACAATCGCAAGCACAGAGTATGGTGGGCAGGTTTTTTCATCGGTACTGCACAAGGACAATTACTACGGCTGTCAGTTTCATCCTGAGAAGAGCGGGGATGTAGGTGAGCAATTATTGAAAACATTTTTAGAGGAGCTATAATGCATATCATTCCAGCTATAGATATTATTGAAGGAAAAGCGGTCCGCCTCACACAAGGAGATTACGCATCCAAAAAAATCTATGCTTCCGATCCCCTTGAGCTTGCAAAGCAGTTCGAGGATGCCAATCTTCGCTACTTGCATGTCGTAGATCTCGATGGGGCAAAGGGGAAAGGCATTGTCAACTTGAAGAGCCTTGAGCGTATTGCGAGCAATACCAACCTGATCATCGATTTCGGTGGAGGAATCAAGCAAAGTAAGGACCTGGAGGCTGCCTTTTCCAGCGGGGCGAGCAAGGTAACCTGTGGTTCTGTTGCAGTGAAGAATCCTTCCTTGTTGATCTCATGGATTGAGAAATTCGGCTGTGAACGCTTGATCCTTGGTGCTGACGCCAAGAACGGTATGGTCCAGAGTGCTGGTTGGACTGAAGGAAGTGACCAAGAGGTTGCAACCTTCATTGATTTATACCGAAGCCAGGGTCTTTACCAAGTTATCTGTACTGATATCGCCAAGGATGGCATGCTCAGCGGTCCATCGATTGATCTGTATCGTACCCTCCTGAATGACCGAAGGGACCTCCACCTTATAGCCTCAGGCGGTATTACCACCCTGCAGGATTTACGGGACTTACAGGATGCAGGATTATCGGGGGCGATCATCGGAAAGGCTATCTATGAGGGCAAGCTTGCAATCGAAGAACTTGCAGCCTTCGGGGAGGAATAATATGTTGGCAAAACGAATCATTCCCTGTCTTGATGTCCGTGATGGACGTACGGTAAAAGGGGTCAACTTTGTGAACTTGCGTGATGCAGGGGACGCGGTTGAGCTTGCCCAGGCGTATAGTCGCTGTGGAGCTGATGAGCTGACATTCCTTGACATCACAGCGACGGTTGAGAACCGTTCAACATTCCGCTCCTTGGTAAGGAGTATTGCGGACCATATCGGGATTCCCTTTACCGTAGGTGGAGGCATCAGGAATGAGGCTGATGTGGCCTCTCTCCTTGATAGCGGGGCTGACAAGATTTCCATCAATAGTCAGGCAGTGGCAAAACCAGGGGTCATCGACGAGCTTGCTATGCGCTTTGGCAGCCAGTGTGTGGTCTGCGCCATCGATGCAAGAAGGAATCCTGACTTTGACAATGGAGCTGAAGAAGGTTGGGAGGTCTACGTCCATGGGGGGAGAAAAGGAACCGGACTGGATGTCATCTCCTGGGCGAAGGAAGCATATAGTAGGGGAGCGGGAGAAATTCTCCTTACCAGCATGGAGCATGACGGGGTGAAGGGTGGTTTTGCTATTGATTTGACACGTCGGGTGTCTGAATCTGTAGGTATTCCTGTTATTGCAAGTGGTGGGGCAGGGACAATGGAACATTTCCATGAAATATTCACTGATGGAAAAGCCGATGCTGCCTTGGCAGCCTCCATCTTTCATTTTCATGAAATTGATATCCCAGAGTTGAAGATTTTTCTTGAACAACATGGTATAACTATGCGTAAGTAGTAGTAAGGAGATGGATTATATGGCTCTTGATTTCGAAAAACAGGGTGGCTTGGTCCCCGCAATTATCCAAGACGCTGTGACAAACAAGGTATTGATGCTCGGTTATATGAACGATGAGTCGCTCAAGATTACCCGTGACCGTGGACTTGTCACCTTCTGGTCCAGAAGCCGAAACACGCTTTGGACAAAAGGGGAGACCAGCGGAAATTACCTTGAGGTCAGGGATATCATTGAGGATTGTGATCATGACACACTCCTGATTAAAGCAATACCAACCGGTCCGGTATGCCACACAGGAAGTGATACCTGTTTTGCAGAGGAAAACAACCCTGAAAAGATACCTGCACCTGAATTCTTATTCTACCTTGAGCAGGTCATTCATGACCGCCGTGAGTTCCCCCAAGAGGGATCCTACACCAACCACCTCTTCAGCAGAGGTATCAACAAGATTGCACAGAAAGTTGGGGAAGAAGCTGTTGAATTCATAATTGAGAGCAAAGATGATAACAAGGACCTGTTCCTCGGTGAGTCTGCAGATCTACTCTACCACTTCCTAGTACTGCTTACCCAAAAGGAAGTGCGTTTGAGTGAGGTTGTCGAGGTACTCAAGGGAAGACATAGCCGATAACTCCATCTAGATATGCCCCCCCGCCAATTCATCATGAAGCGGGGGTTTGTTATACCTAACCAATGGAAACGTCAGCATTGCAGCTATGATTCAGGATTTTTTATTCTTGCCCTGATGGTTCTGTATGTCTGGATAACCAACAAGGGGAGAATTGATCCCGCAAGGACAAACAACCACTGTGTTCCATTGAGTGCAGTTGTGCCAAGCACACGGTTCAATAGTGGTACATAGATGGCGAATAACTGCAAGAAAATTGAGATGATGAGAGCGAGGATCAAGAAACGGTTCTTGAGGATGCTCCGATCCAAGCCAAAGGATTCTTTCTCCCTGACATTGAAGATGTGTGCCAGCTGACCAAATGCCATGGTGGTAAAAGTGATGGTCTGGGCAACACTCTCTCCCCATCCTGAAGCAATGGCGATCATAAAGACAGCGAGTGCTCCCAAACTGATTAGGGCTCCATCAGCGAAGACTCCCATTGCAAATGAACGGTTCACGATACCCCTCTTCGGGTCTCTGGGTTTTCGCTTCATCACCCCCGGTTCCCTTGGTTCCCAAGCAAGGGACATTGCCGGTAAGACATCCACCACCAGATTCAACCACAGGATTTGCAGGGCGAGGATCGGCATCGGCATTCCCAGTATGATGGAGACGAATACCACAAAAATCTCAATGAAGTTGCAGGAGAAGAGGAAGTAGATGAACTTCTCAATGTTGTCAAAAATGACTCTTCCCTCTCTTACCGCATCGACGATGGTAGAGAAGCGGTCATCGGTAAGAATCATGTCTGAGGCTTCCTTTGCGACCTCTGTTCCCCGGATTCCCATCGCCACCCCGATGTCTGCACCATTGAGGGCCGGCGCATCATTCACCCCATCTCCGGTCATAGCCGTTATCTCTTCATCGATGTTCAGGGCTCTTACGATTTGCAGCTTATTCTCAGGGGATACCCGGGCAAAGATGGAGGTGTTCTTGATTTTCTTTGCTAGCTCATCCTCACTCATCTGGTCCATTTCCTTGCCGGTAATGACTTCCCCTGATACATCCATGCCTATACGCCCTGCGATGATGCCTGCGGTCTTTGGATGATCACCGGTGATCATGATGACACGGATGCCTGCTTCCCTGGCTTCCTTAATCGCTTGTTTTACATCTTCACGAGGAGGATCGATGATACCAGCGAGGCCCAAGATGGTGAAGCCCTGTTTTAGGGCTTCCTGCATTGCCTGCTCGGAGCCATCCCCTTGGTACTCGGAGATCTTACCGACTGCCAAGACGCGTAGGCCTTCGCCAGCCAGCGTATCATTTGCTTCTTGGAGCGATTGTTTTTCTTTCTGGTCCATCTCGCACATGTCGATCAGTACATCTGGAGCACCTTTAATGAATAGGGTTTTCTCTCCGTTGTTCTGTTGATATGCGGTTGCCATATACTTGGCTTTTGAGTCGAAAGGAATCTCCCCGATACGTTCCCACTCTCCTGCTTCTTTCTCCTTCCTGTCGATTGATGCCTTTTTTCCCAAGACGACCAATGCTCCTTCGGTGGGATCCCCTACGATGGAGTAGGCCTCTTCCTTAACCAACGTAGCATTGCTGGAGAAGGCACCGGCGAGCATAAACTCTTGCAAGGATACATGTTCTGCCAGGTCAATCTCCCCATCCTTGTTCGAGAAAGTTCCCTTTGGTTCATACCCTTTACCCGAAACTGTGTAGACAGAACCATTCGTTAGGTGCATATGGGTGACGGTCATCTGGTTCTCGGTCAGGGTTCCTGTCTTGTCCGTGCAGATTACAGTAGTCGAGCCCAAGGTTTCCACCGCAGGGAGACTCTTGACCAAGGCATTGTGGTTTGCCATGGTTCTCATTCCCAGTGCCAGTGTGATGGTAGACACCGCAGGGAGCGCTTCAGGAACTGCAGCAATGGCAAGGATGATGCCGATTTTGATCATCTCATACAGCTCTCTGCCGGTGATGATTCCAACGATGGTCACAATCGTTGCAACCGCGAAGGAGATTAACATCAAGGATTTTCCCAGTGTATTGAGCTGTTTCTCCAATGGGGTGTCAGACTGTTCTTCTCCTTCGATCATGGAACTGATTCGCCCCAGCTCGCTGTTCATGCCTGTACCTGTCACAATCGCATAGGCATTGCCTCGAGTAGCAGCTGTTCCTGCATGTACCATATTCTTTCTGTCCCCGATCGGGACATCCTGATCATGTATAACCGCTGTCTCTTTGTTGATTGCCTCTGATTCACCGGTCAACGCAGACTCATTGGTTGCAAAGTTCTTCGTAATGGTCAGGCGGCCGTCTATCGTGATGGAATCCCCTTCCTCGATGTACACCAAGTCACCAATAACAAGACCGGAAGATTCAATTTCTGTGAGAGATCCCCCACGTATGACCTTGGCGGTAGTTTTTACCATGTTTTGCAAGGATTCCACCGATTTCTGAGCCTTGTACTCACTGATGAAACCGGAGAGGACTGCAATGAGAATCGCAATGATGATGGCAATTCCCTCTACTGTATCCCCCATGATGAATGCGACAGCCCCTGCTACCATGAGCAGGTAAACAATGATATTGTTCAGGTTCGCAAGCAAGATTTTCCAAGCAGAAACCTTTGATCCTGATGTAATCGTATTCGCACCAAACTCATCAAATCGTTTCTGGGCTTCCTCCGTGGAAAGTCCCTCTTTTCCATCAGTAGAGAGTTTCTCAAGAATCTCTTGTTCGCTGTATTCGTAGGGTTTCTTATCCAGGTTTTGCAATTGCTTTTTCCTCCATCGTGTATGGCGAAAGTATAGCATGAGAGTTATTACACGGCAAAACAATACGGGAGAGCAAGATTAATCGTCCCCTGGTTCATAGTGTTTAAGGATAGTGAGTGCCTTACAGGTGAGGAACCGGCTTTTTTGATGTTTCTGTTCAAAGACTATGTGTACTGCTCCTGGGTACGTATACTCCAGATACCAGAAGCCATCCTTCTGTTTGTTTTTCACCTATTGAACGGCCTGTCCCATACGTTCATCAAGAGGGTAGTTGAGACGTGCAGCGGCCACGAGAAACCGGAGCATGTCATAGTGGTAATAGTGGGGGTAGATGAGTTTCTGGTAACGCTTGTCATCATCCCGGAACAGGTCATGATCAAGGATGAACGTTATGGCTTCACGAACAGCCTCGTGAACAAGATGGTGTTGAACTCGTGATCCATGTTCAAGATACGACAAGAACCCTTCGATTACACAGATGGTTGTGTGAGGATCTCCTATTGGGAATCATAGTTCCAGCTATAGCCACCCTGAGGTTTTTTCTGGGTAAGAAGATAGGAGAGTAGGGTTTCAATTCGTTCCTCTTCCCGGCAGAAGTAGGCCGCATAGTCCAAGAACATGCCATCGATGGCAATGTCACTTGGCATGGTGCTTTTTGCCAAGTTCATACCTCCACTAGCAAGCATGCATTCATCGAAAGTCTTGGTTACCATTTCCTGACAAGCTTTTACACCGGGGCGAATCCCGAGTTGCCTCAGTGTGTAGAGTGTATAGTGTGTACTGGTCCATTTCGGCTGATAGTACCAGATTTCCCAGTGCTCTGATGCTGTTTGGCAGGAGAGGAGTTGCTTTCCATACCCCTCCTCTTCAATCCTCTTCTGCAATGATGTAGCCACTGATGCGTTGCATCCAAGCAGAGAGGTGTGGGTAAGGTATTGGATGGAAGCATCTCCGTCCAGTAACCATTCAATTACTTCATTATGCATGAAACCCCCAGAAAGAATGCCGGCTAAGAGAAGTGTAGCGCTGTCGTGTTCTTTATACAAATGCTTTATCCAAATAGTGTTGTTCACTATTTGACCAAGGATTTGGATTTTGAAGATTAAACGTTCTGTATATCATGCATATTTGGGACAGTACTTTCTCAAGGGTGGATGGTTGTTCTCCGTAATGCCTTATTACACAACAGCTTTTCCCCTGAGGGAATATTTCATTCCCCAACGGAGCGAGAGGAAAGGAACCATCATGGTGGTTCTTCTCCCGAGCGAGT
>JAGYOG010000018.1 GCA_018399495.1 Sphaerochaeta sp. | reverse complement strand
CATATGAGAAATTTTCATTTGAGGATAGATTAGAAAAAATCATATCCGGCTTAGTATTGCTTTTTTTCCCAATTTTTTTGTTTGACACCGTACTCACTCTGGGTTACAGTTACTGATAGATAAAATAATTGGAGGCAATATGGCCACAGTACAACTCAAAAACATTACTAAGGTTTATGAAGGTGGAGTCAAAGCTGTTGACAATGTCAACATCGAAGTCAAAGATAGACAGTTCGTCGTTCTCGTCGGACCTTCAGGTTGTGGAAAATCCACAACACTCCGCATGGTCGCTGGTTTGGAAGATATCACCAGCGGTGAGCTTTACATCGATGAAAATCTCGTCAATGATGTACCGCCTAAGGACAGAGACATTGCAATGGTTTTCCAGAACTATGCTCTTTATCCCCACATGACCGTGTATGACAACATGGCTTTCGGATTGAAGATCCGTAAGTTCCCAAAAGAAGAGATTGAACAGCGTGTTCGTGAAGCAGCAAAGATCCTTGAGATTGAAGAACTGCTTGAGAGAAAACCAAAGGCTCTCTCCGGTGGACAGAGACAGCGTGTTGCTGTAGGAAGAGCTATCGTTCGTAAGCCCAAGGTATTCCTTTTTGACGAACCCCTCTCCAACCTTGACGCAAAACTTCGTGTCCAGATGCGCGCAGAGATTTCCTCCCTGCACAACCGCCTCAAGGCTACAATGATTTATGTTACCCATGACCAGGTAGAAGCATTAACCATGGCTGACGTCATTGTTGTTATGAAGTTTGGTATCATACAGCAGATTGGTGGACCTCTTGACCTCTACAACAACCCACAGAATAAGTTTGTTGCCGGATTCATCGGTTCTCCTCCAATGAACTTCCTTGAGACTGCTATTGAAGCTGATGGTGATGACATCTACGCAAACGAAGGTACCTTCCGCCTCAAGCTTACTGTAGAGCAAAAGAAGCTCTTAACCCCATACATTGGCAAGTCTGTGACCTTTGGAGTTCGTCCTGAGGATGTAACATTCAGTCACACTCCAAAAGATGGTGAAACCATCAACGGTACTGTCAGTGTTGTTGAACCCCTTGGTAGTGAGACCCACGTTTACACAGCCACTTCCAAGAGCCAGATGATCGGTAAAATTGAACCACACCTCGTCCCTAATCCGGATACCAAGATTTCCTTGATTCCTGACATGGCAAAGGTTAAATTTTTTGATCTTGAGACCGAACAGGTTATTAAGTAACAAAACAATCAGTTTATTCAATACCGGCCCACTTTAGGGCCGGTTTTTTATGCATACGCACGCATCTTGATATCTTCTACAAGTAGGATCACTAGATCGGGTGAGTTTCATTACTTGTTTTACAACTCAACGCGGGACCTGCACGAACAGTAAATAGATGGTGCCATCCCTTCCACTCCCCTGAAACTCAGTAACACGAAAATTCTCTTCTCGCAGCAAATGGGCAACTGCAGAACCCTTCTGAGTGAAAAACTTCACTACCTGATCTCCGATTTTCAATACGTTTTCCAAGGTAATTCCTACAAAAGTTCCAGCAGCAAACCCAAAAGCAAATGCGATGGCCATAAAGGGATCTGAGAGGTCATTGATGACCCTCGATACAGCAAACACCCAGATTATGTATTTAATGAAAGCAATTACAAACAGGATAGCCCGCTTTCCACGAATGATAAGAGCAGGAGGCAAGGTATCCAATGATACATCCACCACTCTAGCGAGGAAGATCATCAAGAAGCGAAGAAAAAAAGACCACTTCACTATCCTCATATGTAAGATGTACGTATACCATAGGAAAAAAGAAGGAAGTAATCAATACGGTACATACTTTTATATTATTCTTTTCTCGGTATTTTATTGAGGTTTATTTCTATACTATTTGTAAGAAAAATCCCCCCACTCGAAAGTGAATGGCACAATTATTTTTTAGAACAATGCGTTATAAAGTGTGATAACTGCGTCTTGAGTCTTGTCAGCATGTACGCCGAGCAGTAAAGAAGTATCCGATGATCCAAAATTAAGAAAGTTCAATTTGATGGCTTCCTTATCCAGTGCACCAACCACAGTTGCAATCAAGTCTCGGTGTCCCATGACTCCTTCCCCTACAACTCCTACAACAGCATGATTATGATCAACCTCGATGGAGTCCAGAGAGAACTCACTCTTGAACCGGGTACACATTGCCTTGAGGACACTTTCGCTTGCTTGGCTGGATTCGAAGAACCAGACAATGCTGTCTACGGCGAACAGACTGAATGACGGTCTTATGCCAAAAACATGCAACATGGTAAGCAGTGCATGCCTGGTACCAGATTGTTTGAAGAGCATCAGTTTACGCAAAGTAATCCTGCTATACACTTTCTTGGCGGAAACTCCGACAAGTGGGGTTTTCTCACTCAAACGTTCATTGACGATCATTGTTCCTGGGTCATCAGGAGCATTGGTATTTTTTACATTTATAGGAATCTGGGCTGCTATAACAGGTGCGATGGCCTCTTCATGGAAGACAGTCGCCCCAACACCAGCAAGCTCTCGGAGTTCTCGATAGGTCATTGTCTTGATTACCTTAGCGTTGTCCACCAAACGCGGATCAACCGAGAATACACCCGAAACATCGGTCCAGTTCTCATACGAGGATGCATCAGAGGCACTGCTGAGTATTGCTCCAGTGATATCTGAACCACCACGACTGAATGTCTTTACCTTTCCTTCAATGTCGCAACCATAGAAACCAGGAACTATATACTTCTGCTCTTTCTTCAGTACCTTTCTCAGATTCTCATAACTCTGTTCATGTACGGTTCCATCAGGATTGATGACAATATAAGGGTCAGCATCCAGGAAACCCCAACCAAGGTAGGCTGCAATCATCCGTGCACTAAGGTATTCTCCACGGCTTGCAGCATACTCTGCACCGTGGCCGGCATCGATCATTTGACGAACTTCTTCAAGAATGGAAACAAAGGGTTTTTTATCTATTCTGAGCCCATCGAGAATTGAGGTATACCTATCAGCAATTTTCTTGAAGACCGGCTTGCATGACAATCCCTGCTGGGCAAGTGCATTACAGGCATAAAGCATATCGGTAACCTTCTCATCTTCCTTGCTTCTTTTTCCTGGAGCTGAGACAACCACTATCTGTCGTTCTGGATTTGCTTCTACAATCGCTTTGACTTTTTCTATCTGTTTGGCATCAGCAACAGAGCTTCCACCGAATTTACATACAATCATGGGAAATAACCTTCCATATTTCTAGGATATCTACAGGAGCGTATTGTATTGAAGGATAGCACGTTGTTCAATACAACCGTATTGAAAATAGCAAATGACAGAATGGAGATTCACTGGTACCCTATGGAAAAGAAGGTACAAACAATGCAAGATTCAAAACGATCCATTGCCGCATGGGCTTTCTATGACTGGGCAAACAGTGCTTTCGCAACTACAGTAATGGCAGGATTCTTCCCGGTTTTTTTCAGTGCCTATTGGGCAGTGGGTGCAAGCAGTCAGGAAGGAACTTTTTACCTAGGATTGGCTAATTCCCTGGGTTCATTGATTGTTGCGCTCTTGGCTCCCGTATTGGGTGCCATTGCAGACTGGGGGACTTACAAGAAACGCTTATTGGCTTTTTTTGCATTGATAGGCTCAGTCATGACCGCAAGCCTCTATGTACTGCAGATGGGATCTTGGCCCTTGGCGGTGCTCTTCTATTCTGTTGCGGTGGTGGGATTCAGTGGAGCCAACACATTTTACGATGCGCTGCTACCCTTTGTGGCTTCAGAGAAGAAGGTGGATTTTGTCTCCTCTCTTGGGTATAGCCTAGGATATATCGGTGGTGGATTGCTGTTCTTGGTAAATGTTTTGATGTATCTCAATCCATCATGGTTTGGATTTTCCGACGAAGAGGCAGCTATCAAGGCATGCTTTGTCATCGTGGGTATCTGGTGGGTGGTATTCACACTCCCCTTGCTGTTTTTCGTAAAAGAAGAGGTGACCGCTGACAACCTCCCCTTCAAGCAGGCAGTCAAGAAAGGACTCTCCATCACACGACAGACTATTAAGAGTTTTCGCCAGTTGAAGACATTGGCAATCTTTCTTATCGCCTACTGGCTCTATATTGATGGAGTCGACACCATTATCCGTATGGCAGTGAACTATGGGACCAGCCTCAACTTCCCCAGTGAGTCATTGATTATCGCCCTGCTTATCACTCAGTTTGTTGCATTCCCCTCTGCACTGGCCTACTCAGCCTTCGGACGTAAGGTTGGAGTTCGTAAAGCTCTTGAGATTGCAATCGGTGCCTATGCTGTCATTGCCATCCTAGGGTACTTCATGACTGAACCACTTCATTTCTATCTGCTTGCGGTATGTATCGGGCTGTTCCAAGGAGGCATTCAAGCACTCAGCAGGTCGTACTACACACGACTTATCCCAAAACAACGGTCGGCACAGTTCTTTGGTTTCTTTAATATGTTGGGCAAATTTGCTGCAATCGTCGGTCCCCTGCTTATGGGAGTTGTCACCTTGGTAACCGGAAATTCTCGCAATGGAATTGTTTCACTGGTCTTGCTCTTCATCGGCGGATATATCCTGCTTAGGCGAGTTGATGAAGAACAGGGAAAGAAGGAGGTGGAAGCCTTCCTCAAGGAGACCAACTGACAACCTGCTTTACTAAGCTTGTATGGTGTGATATGACTGTACCAGAATCTGAAAGGAATACCCATGCAACCTGTCCAAGAAAATAAAATGGGGGTCAAACCGATCCCCTCCCTTGTTCTATCTATGTCGTTTCCCATCATGCTCAGCATGTTGGTGCAAGCTCTCTATAATATCGTGGACAGTATGTTTGTCTCTCACTACAGTCAGCAAGCTCTGACTGCAGTTACCCTTGCCTTCCCTATGCAGAACCTGCTCATCGCAGTAAGTGTCGGAACCTCTGTGGGGGTAAACTCCCTGCTTTCCAGAAAACTGGGAGCAAAGGATATTACCTCAGCAAGAAAAGCCGCAGGGAATGGAATCTCCCTTTCAATAATAAGCTGGGGGTTCTTTGCTTTCATCGGGCTATTTCTTACAAAGACTTTCGTTGAATTTTTCACCAACGATGCAGAGCTCATCACCATGGGAACCCAATATATTTCCATCTGCCTGATTTTCTCTATCGGCTTATTCATTGATATCACCTGTGAAAGAATCCTGCAGGGAACCGGGGACACATTTCACCCCATGATTATCCAAAGCACCGGAGCGATTGTAAACATCATACTGGACCCAATCCTGATCTTTGGTCTATTTGGTATGCCGAGAATGGGAGTGATGGGAGCTGCTATCGCTACCGTCTTCGCCCAGCATGTCTCTGCTGCAATTGCTATTTATTATGTACGACGGAACAAGGAAATTGTGCTGAAGAAATCCTCTTTCCGCCTTGAGAAGCAAACAGTCAAAGACATTTATGCAGTCGGGATTCCTACGATTATCATGCAGGCTATTGGAACCATCCTCATCACAAGCCTGAACAAGATCCTTATCGGGTTCTCCACCTCGGCGGTTGCCGTCTTTGGAATCTATTTCCGCTTACAGTCCTTCATATTCATGCCTGTATTCGGCTTGAATACCGGCATGATACCGGTGATCGGGTACAACTATGGAGCAAGAAAACCAAAAAGGATAACAGCAACCATTAAGGTCGGCCTGATCGTTGCTGTCACCATCATGGGGATTGGCACTGCTCTATTTATTTTGTTCCCGCATATCCTGCTCAGCTGGTTCAACGCAACCCCGGAGATGGTTGCAATTGGGATAGTAGCAATGCAACGCATCAGCTTGGGATTCGTGTTATCAGGGGTCAGTATTGTCTTGATCGCGCTCTTCCAGGGTATGGGCTATGGATACCTGTCTATGATCAACTCGGTAACACGACAGCTGGTATTCCTGCTTCCTGCAGCCTACCTACTGGGGAAATATGTAGGACTCGATGCACTATGGTATTCTTTTTTCATTGCTGAGATAGCTTCCTTCAGTTTGACCCTCTTCTTCTTTAGAAAGATCTACAAGACGAAGATAAAGACCATGACTGCGTAAGAGATCATCCTCCCGATTCACGTGAATCGGGATAGGCAGGTAGTCCTGAAGATGCGCTATCGATATACTGTTGATCTGGATTGAAATATCGGGAACTCAAACCATTACGAGATTTCAGACCAACTATATGTTCAGTCAAATGACAGGGTTCTGTCTTTTTAAGGAAGATGTGTCTCAGGAAAATATCATTACTCGATTCCAATTACATTGAAACAAAATCAGGGAAAACCTATAGTATTCCTGTGAAACAGATCAAAGCAAGGTTAATGCAACGTGCATTATTGCTGAAAAGCCAGTTGACAGCAATCTACTATGCATCGAAGGACAAAAGGTTGCCTTTACTCCCGAAGGTATTGGCTGGTTTTGTTCTACTCTACGCACTCAGTCCTATTGATCTCATTCCTGATTTCATTCCCGTCCTTGGATATCTGGATGATCTGATCATTCTCCCCGCATTGTTGGTGCTGACCATCAAGTGCATCCCCAACGAAGTACTCAAGGATGCCCAGGATCAAGCAGAGCGTAAGCCAATTTCGTTGCCTAAGAACTGGATTTTTTCCATTCTCTTCATTGGCATTTGGATACTGATTCTCTGGTTCATGGTGCACAAGCTCACACAATAATTCCAACCTTGTGAGTACATAATCAGTAAATTACTTGATGATCAGCTATTGCAAGGTTCTGATTCCTCGAAGAATTTTTGCGGAATCCGCATTTTTACTTTGTTTAAAGCCATCTCCAACGATATTATATGCCAGATATCACAAATAATTAAAATTACATTACAATGAAAGGTATCAATACCTCAGGGCAAGCCCTGAACCCAGGAGGCGTTGCCTCCTTTTCCGCCCCAAGGGACGGGGTATCTCACCTTGCTTTCCCTGCACTCGCTCGGGAGAAGAACCATCATGATGGTTCCTTTCCTCTCACTCCGTTGGGGAATGAAGTACATGACTGCTGTGATACTTGTTGACGGCAATACGCATACGTTGCATGAGAAGAGGAAACCAGTACTCACTTGATTTTTTGCCTAGAGTCCAGTTTCTGTATGCACCCAATCAGATCCCTGAACTTGCTGTTTACATGTTCACAGGTCTATCATGCTCTCGTCAAGTAAGAACTGCTCTATTCCTACATAGAGAATTCCATTATCATCCCTCCAATGCTTGATATAGTCACGTACGACTACTATCTTACTGAAGGAGTCCGGAATTCTTATTAAAGAAGCTATTTCCTGTTCCCTCTTCCTAGGTTCAGCTATTGTCAATGCTGACTGTATATAATATCGCTTGCTACCGCGATTGATTATAAAGTCGACTTCAAGTTGTTTTCTGATTTTTTTACCATCTTTGGTTTTAATGTTCTGTTCAACTACACCGACATCCACATCGAATCCCCTACGCAGCAAATCACAGTAGAGTATATTTTCCATGATATGTGTTTCTTCCTGCTGTCTAAACCCAAGTCGGGCATTCCTGACGCCCACATCTGTGAAATAATATTTATGCGGAGTTTGGATATACCTTTTACCCTTCACATCATAACGCTCTGCCTTACTGATGATAAATCCCTCTATAAAATACCTAAGGTATTTATCTATAGTGGTAGAGCTGATCTTGATATGCTTTTCACTGTTGAAGGTGTTTGATAATTTCGTCGGATTTGTAAGTGAACCAATGGCTGAAGCTAAAATATTTAACAGATCTTCTAAAACTTCAGTATCATTTTGAATAGAATGTCTTTCTATGACATCCTTCAAATATGTGCGGGTAAAGAGATCCCGCAAATATCGACTTTTTTCTTCGTGTGAGGATAAAGAGAGAACAACTGGCATACCACCATAGGTATAGTAATCCAGCCAAGCATCACGTTTTTCTCCCTCATAGCCCTCATAGAACTCGGAAAAAGAGAGAGGATACACTCTGATCTCATCACCTCGATCACGGAACTGGGTAAGAATATCAGTAGACAACATTCTCGAATTACTGCCGGTTACATACACATCGGCGTTCTTTATCTTCATAAGTCCAAGAACTACATCGATGAAGGTTAGCTTGGAGACTGAGTCTTCCACATAAGGATTTTGAATTTCAGAAACAAACTGTATCTCATCAATCAGTATATAGTAGCGTCTTGTCTTGTCCTTCACTTGCTCACGGATGTACTTATCCAGTTCTATCGGATTGCGATACATTGCATTTGGTAGTTCATCCAACGCTATTCCAATAATTTGTTCGTTCTCTACGCCACTTTCTCGAAGGTATTTTGTATATATGTCAAATAACAGATAGGATTTTCCACAACGACGAATCCCTGTAATAATCTTTACTCTACCATTATCTTTCTTGTCGATTAGTTTCTGCAAATATTGTTTTCTCGGTATAACCATTATATCACCTCAAGGAATTATTGCGGAATCCGCGAATATTCCTTCGCTTCCATCGTACTCGTGCCATACTGATAAGTCAACATAACTCGAAGTATTTTTGCGGAATCCGCATTTTTACTTTGTTTTCAGCCATCTCCAACGAATATGTATGCCAGAGATACAACTAATTAATGCAACAATAGAGAAAAGACCCCAGTAATTGGAGTCTTTTCTCTTTTATTATAAAGAACTATAAAAATTGAAATTTTATTGTGGCATTACTCCCACTCGATAGTCCCAGGAGGTTTGCTTGTGATGTCATAGAGTACCCGGTTGACTCCCTGTACCTCGTTACAGATCCTAGCTGAAGCGTGTTGAAGCACCTCAGGGGGGAAGCGGAACCAGTCGGCAGTCATGGCATCTTCACTGGTAACAGCACGGAGGGAGCACACCTCTTCATAGGTGCGTTCATCCCCTTGGACACCCACGCTCTTTACCGGAAGCAAACATGCCAAGGCCTGCCAGATATCATCATACAGATCGGCTTTACGGATTTCCTCGATGAAGATGGCATCAACATCACGCAGGGTATCCAGCCGTTCCTTTGTTACCTCTCCTACACACCTGACTCCAAGACCAGGGCCGGGGAACGGATGACGGTTCACCATCTCCTCAGGAAGCCCAAGCTCTCTTCCCAACGCCCTCACCTCGTCCTTGAACAGTTCCCGAAGTGGTTCGAGCAGGTCCCATTTCAAATCTTCGGGTAATCCTCCCACATTGTGATGGCTCTTGATGGTTGCAGAAGGGCCTCCGGAGGGGCTCTTGCTCTCGATAACATCTGGATAGAGTGTTCCTTGGGCGAGGAAGCTTATCTCCCCTGCTTTTCGGGCCTCATCATAGAAAGTATCGATGAAGATCTTACCAATAATTTTCCGCTTTGCCTCAGGTTCAGTAACTCCCTTGAGTGCTGAGAGGAACGCATCCTCTGCATCAGCATATTGAAGACGGATATTGTAGGAGTCCCTGAACAGTTTCAGGACCATATCCGCCTCTCCCTTGCGCAAGAGACCGTTGTTTACGAATACACAGACCAATTGGTCCCCGATCGCCTCATGGATAAGCACCGCTGCAACAGCAGAGTCGACACCACCAGAGAGACCACAAAGTACCTGCTTGTCTCCGACTTTCTTACGAATCTCCTCAACTGCAGTACTGATGAAGGAACCCATGTCCCAGTCCTGGTTTGCCTTGCAGACACCAAGTACGAAGTTTTTCAGATACAAGATCCCTTCTGCAGTATGTACTACCTCGGGATGGAACTGGACTCCATAGAAGTGCTTTTCATCATTCTCAATAACGGTATATGGACAGTTCGGGGTACTCCCGGTCTGGATAAATCCCTCGGGAAGTGAAGCAACAGCATCACCGTGGCTCATCCAGAGCCTGGAGTTTGCGCTGATACCATTGAGCAGGGAAGCCTCTTGTTTGAGCACGGTAAGGTCTGCAAAGCCATACTCTCGCTTCTGTGGACGCTCAACAGTTCCTCCGTTTTGGATGCTCAGCACTTGCAAGCCGTAGCAGATACCCAGGATAGGAATTCCCAGATTATAGATTGCAGCATCTGGTCTGGGTGAACCTTCAGAACGAACTGAGGAAGGACCACCACTGAAGATAATTCCCTTTGGCCTCATGGCAGCAAGCTCTGCTGCTGTGATGGTATAGGGAACGATCTGGCTATATACGTGCATCTCACGTACCCTACGTGCAATCAACTGGCTGTATTGAGCCCCGAAGTCTAGTACAACGATGGTGTCATGGGGGAATTGTTGCATGTTGCATTCCTCTCTGTTTAGATTTATTCGGAGTATATCGAAAAGTAACGGTAATGACTACCAAGCAAGAGAACTGACCGGGGGATAGGCACGCTTCACTGCCGCTGAGACCACAAGGCCTAGAGCAAAGCCTACTGCACTCTGTGCAATGTTACCTGGTATTTCAGCAGCTGACACACTCACAGTGGTTATAAACAAGGCAGATAGAGCAAAGTAGCCTAGGGAAACTGTGGCTATGCAGACGACGGCTGCAAGAGCTTTTCTTCCCAAGGATACAGCAATATCACCCTTTTTCTGAACGATCAAGGCAACCAAGAGCCCTTCCAAACCATGGACAACAAAGCTGATAGGGGCCCACTGAGCATACCCGCTAATTAAATCGGCAAGAGCCGTCCCCAGTCCGGCGGCGATGAACGCAGACCAAGGGCCAAAGGTAAAAGCGATGAAGCAGATGGCTACATCACATAGGTTCAAATACCCTCTAGCGGTTGGGATACGAACGACCATGGTAAAAACCACAACCACTGCAGTTAGCACTGAAACCATGGCTACTTTCAAAGCATTCCTATTTCCCTGCATATACGACCTCCTCTTAGAATAACATACTCACTAACCAAAACACTATGGGAATAATACAAGAGAGAACAAAATGGATAAAGACATGATGATATGCATCAAGTCTGTGGAAACTGGTACGTTTCTCCTCTCTACCGAATCCACGCATCTCCAGACTCATGGCCAAGTTTGGAATAGATCTGAGTGCAACTACCAAAGCACTGGTAAGAGTTGGAACCAAATCCTTGAGACGATGGCCAACCTTCTTCTTCTGTTCGTCTTCGGCTTCGCGTAGCCGATGTGACTCTGTTATCTGACTGAAACTATCAGCAATGAATGGAATATACGTAAATGCGAGGGTCACAACCAGGCTGGCTTTATAGGGAAGATGATACCACCTCAGTGCAAGCATGACTTCATGCATCACAGTGGTTGCAAACAACAAAGTACAGACATAGGTAATACCGATAAATCGGCTCATCAACCTCAAGGCTTGCTCCAAGCCTTCATTCGTAATCAAGATAAACCTACCGATGGTTATCAATGGAACCCCTTCACGTACGTTGAATGGCATGAAAAGCACCATGAACAGAAGCATTGGGGAAATGGAGCAAAAAGTTCTCCACGCATGATGCCATCCTGTATTGGAAGAACCAACCAAGACAACCAAGGTAACCACAATACCAAGATGCAACAACGAAACAGGAAGGAAAAACCAAATACACATCAGGATCATCAACAGGAGTTTGGCGCGTGGATCAAATCTGTAAAGCCACCCTTTCCCAGCAATATACGTGTTGGTAGTCATACGGCAATCAGCCTCCCTTCCTTGATCGTATAGGAGCGCTGGGCTACTTTGTCGGCGAATTGTCGGTCATGGGTAATGAGCAGAATGCCTGCCCCATTACGTCTCAGATGCGCGATGATGGAGAGAGCACTCTGATAGGTTAAGGCACTATCAAGCTCATCAAGTATATAGAATGGGCGGTCAAGCAAGTAATACACCGCTGCCTGGAGGGCCTTACGCAGTGGATAGCTCATGGTGGTGGGTGTATCCTCAAGGTCGAGGGAGAATAACTCTGCACAAGCGATCACCCGTTTATCGATCTCCGCTCTCGATAGGTCAGAACGCCGCTTCAGTGACCACGAAAGCTCCTCCGCAACTGTAGGCAAAAAGATTTGCAAATCAGGACTCTGAAACAGATATCCTACACGCTTAGAGAGTTGTTTGCCACTATAGGAATTTTCATCAACAGTAATCTGGCCAGATAGGGGGACATCCAAACCGCAGAGCAGACGACTGAAGGAGCTCTTCCCGCTTCCGTTTGGTCCGACCAGGGTTACCAATTCCCCACTTTGCAGCTGGAAATGAGGCACCTCCAACGTAAAATGTTCACTCTCTGCAGTACTCACCCTGCGCCGTTCAGCCTGGAGAGACTGGCAAGAAAGTACCCGTGTTTGGGAAGGCTGTACAAAATCTGTTTCAAGAGGACTGGGGAGATCGTCACCACAAAGATGTGCAAATCGAGGGATTAAGGAACTTCCTTCCCCACTAGCAACAACCCCTTCATCAAGCAGGAGCACCTGGTCAAATAGGTCATCGAACTCACCCAAATACCGACTTGCTAGTACCAGCACCGTCTTATCTTTGGTTGCTATTAGATGCTTAAGTTGGTCTCTCCAGTGTTGATCCAAGTCATCAAAGGCTTCATCTAGCAACCAGAAAGTGGCATCAATAGCCTGCATGGTGGCAAGCAGTACCCGTTTACGCTCCCCTCCACTGAGTTCCTGTTCACTACTGGTCCTCAAATCCTGAAGACCCCACGCTACTATTGCTTCCTCAATTCGATCATCCATGGTCTTTTTATCCATGCCCATAGACTCTAGGGGAAACGCAATCTCTTCCTCAACTGAGGTGGCTACGAACTGCTCTTGGGGATTCTGGGAGACATAGGTGCATACTGGCAAGAGGTCCCATGGATCCAAATCTGAGAGGAATTTTCCATACACCTGTATTGCACCTTGCAGTTCACCAGGGAAATACTTGGGGCACACCCCGCAAATAATCTTGGCAAGCGTAGTCTTTCCCTTGTTGAAGGGAGCAAGCAGGAGTGTCTTGCTCCCTGTTGGAATATGCAGAAAGAGACCACTGAAAAGAGGTTCATTCTGCTTCTCTGTCCATGATTGATAGGTGAAAGAAAGGTTCTCGATGGAGAGTGCGTTGTTCATGGCCACCCTTAGACTTGCCCGGGAAGCTCGTCAAACCGTTTGGCGATGGTTCCATAGACCGTTTCATGGAGCGTAGAAAGCTCTTCATTGCTAAGATTGTCAGTGTAGATGGGCTTCCCAATCGAAAAATATGCGTGAATGCGCTTAAACCCATGCAATTGTTCAAAACCAGCGCGCAGCCCTTTGATGGTAATGGGCACGATGACCGACTTGGAGCGGGTCGCAAGTTTCAGACTCCCCTTTTTTAGTTCTCCGATGCTTCCACTCTTGCTTCTCGTTCCCTCGGGGAAGATCAACATGTTTTTACCACTCTTCAAGAGTTCCACACCCCTCAGAATTGCATTAATGGCATCCCGTGGACTGATTCGATTAATAAAGACACAATTCAAGGCATAACACCAAAGATTGATGACGGGAATCTTCTTCACCTCTGCTTTTGCCATAATGGAAGCCCAGAGATTGACCGGCCCCACAAAGGCAGCAATATCAAGCATGCTCTGATGGTTTGCCATGTAGCAAACGGAACGCTCTGGAGGCAGGTTCTCCTTTCCATCAATATGGACCGTAATCCCCAAAAAAAAGAGAATGGAACTTCCGATAAAGTGTCCACATGCACGTAGGTACCGGTCCCCAGCCTTTCTCATGCCGAAGAGGCGCAACAGATAGCCAAGCGGGAATGCATACACAATTGAAAGCGCTATGATAGGGATTACAAACAGTCCTGCAAATACTATGCGTATCTTCTTCATGCAAACTCCTCCCGCTAAGAAAAGTCCTGTGTTTTGTAGAGTTTTGCGTACTGGCCATCCATTTCAAGCAGTTGCTCATGGGTTCCAGACTCTACCAGTTTACCCTCATCAAGGACCAAGATGCAATCGGCATGTTTAACGGTAGTCAGACGGTGAGCGATTACAATAGCAGTCCGTCCCTTGGAGAGACGGTGGAATGCTTCATTAATCAGCTCTTCACTCTCTGTATCCAAACTACTGGTTGCCTCATCAAAGATGAGGATTTGCGGATTTTTCAAGAATACACGTGCAATAGAAACACGTTGTTTCTGTCCACCTGAAAGCAAGGTTCCCTGTTCCCCTACTTGTGTATCAAGTCCAAGAGGAAGCGAACGGACAAAATTACCAAGGTTTGCTGCATCAAGTGCCAGCCAAAGCTGCTTATCGGTTGCATCAACCTTTCCATACTTCAGGTTCTCCCTGATTGTGTCATCAAAGAGGAATACATTCTGCTGGACAAACCCAATGTTCTGTCTGAGTGAATACTGGGTCAGTTCCCTAATGTCCTGGCCATCAATTTTCACCTTGCCATCACTTGGTTCGTAGAAACGGGGGATTAAGCTGGCAAAAGTGCTCTTTCCAGCCCCTGACTCTCCAACAAGGGCATAGGTTGAGCCACCGGGAACAGTAATGTCTATATCCTTCAGGATGACCTCAGCTGAGTTCTCATACGAGAATGAGATATGGTTGAACTGGACCGTACCCCCCTGGATCTTCAGGCTCTTCGCGTCTTTCACATCCTGGATATCTGGATGCTCATCCATTACCTGGGTGAATCGCTCAAAGCTTGCCATACCTTGCTGCAGTTGCTCAGTAAAGTTGATCAGACGATCAATAGGAGGAAGCACCACTCCGACGTAGAGAATGAAGGTGACCAAGTCATAGGACTGAACCTTTCCCATGAAAATCAACAACGTTCCGCCTGCAATGGTACAGAAGTAGTACAACTCACGGAAAAATCCCAAAATGGAGTGATAGCTTCCCATTACCTTGTACTGTTCCATCTTGCTGTCACGCAGGATATCATTGACGTGATTGAATTTCGCTTCTTGGTAGGATTCACGGCCATAGGACTTGACTTCTCGAATCCCCATTAGAGAGTTCTCCACATTGCTGTTCACATCAGCAACGGTCCGCCGTACACGACGGAAGGTTGCCTTCATACGAACCCCATAGTACACCCCGTAGAACACCATGATCGGCAAGGGAATGAGTGATACCAAGGCAAGAGGGGCACTATAGCTAAACATAAGGATGTATGACCCCAAGATGGTGGCTACACTGATAATCAAATCCTCAGGAGCATGGTGGGCCATCTCAGTAATCTGGAACAAGTCATTGGTGATGCGGCTCATCATATGTCCGGTCTTCGTCTTGTCAAAGAACCCGAAGGAGAGTTTTTGCAAGTGACCGAACAATTCACTTCGCATATCCGTCTCCATCTTTACGCCAAGGATATGGCCCCAGGTCACTCTGATATACTGACAGATTGCCTGCAGGATATAGATAAGGAGCATAAAACCAAAAATGATAATCATGTTTTTCAGATTCTGGTTAGGTATTTCCACCCTGAGCAGTTGTCTGGTCAAGCTGGGAAACAGAATCGAAAGCATTGAAGCAAAGATTGCTACCCCCATATCAAGGAAAAACAATCCCTTGTATGGACGATAGTAAGCGATGAACCGTTTGAGCATGCTATTTGTCTCTCCTAAACAATCGAGAGAAAAAATTCTGTTTCTTTTTCGGTTGGGCCACCTGTTTATGAGCAACAGGCTGTTTAACAGCAGGTTCTCTCTTTGCAGGATTTTCTTTCTTCACTGCAGGCTGACTCTTCTTGGATTCAGAAGTGCTGCTAGGAATCTGACCGCCTTCACTCTGATACTGCTGTTTATAGTAGTTCAATCGCTCTTCAAGTGAAAGATTCTGGATTTCTGCATAACTCTTGGAGCCTGAACGGCGGCGTTTCTGAGACTCGTGTGCTCTCTCTTGTCTTTCAGGTCTTGGCCCTCGAGGCTTAACGTCCCTCTCGTCTCTGGTACGCTTTGGACGATTAGAAGACTGTGGTCGACCTCGTTTTTGAGGTCTAGATCCACCACGAGAGGGTTTTGCCCCACTTCTGGGTCCACGGCTTGAACGCCCTCCATATTCATCATTTCTCACCAATTCCCTAAAGGAGTATGATGCGCTCTTGTCCTCGACTTGCTCAAGTTCACCCTCCTCGGGCCAGATTACCGGAATCTTCATTTGTATGAAGTTTTCGACGGCTTCTAAGTTGAAGACATACTCTTCATCTGCAAAGGTGATGGATTTTCCGCTTTTACCGGCTCGGGCTGTACGACCTATACGATGAACATAGTTCTCAAAATCATCGGGAATATCATAATTTACAACCAATTCCAGGTCATCGATCTGTAGCCCACGGGCAGCAACATCGGTTGCAACGAGGAAGCGGATCTTCCCTTCCTTCATACGATCGATTGTCTGTAAGCGTTTGGCTTGAGGGAGGTCTCCCATTAGGTACTTGGTTGGATATCCATTGAGTGAAAGTCGCTTGGAAACCTCGATGCACCGTGCCTTTGTATTGGTGAAAACCAAACAGTTCTCAGGATTCTCTTTCTTCAGCAGCTGCAGAAAAAGGGAGAATTTCTCATCTTTCGCAACGTGGAACAGCTCCTGGGTGATTGCTTTAACAGTAATCTCCTCAGGATTGATTTCAATCTCAGCTGGTTCGTTCATGAATGACCAGGCAAGGTTACGAACTTTCGTGCTGAGCGTTGCCGAGAACAACATGGTCTGTCGCTCTGTGCAATCACGAAGCAAGCTGAACATCTTCTGGATATCTGGATAGAAACCCATATCGAACATTCGGTCTGCCTCATCGACAACAAAGATGTCAAATTCACGGAAGTCGATCTTATGCATTTTCTGGTAGTCAAGAATACGTCCAGGGGTACAGACAAAGATATCACACCCCTTGTCCAGGATTTCATCCTGCTTTCCGTATCCAACACCACCAAAAAAACTTCCAATCGTAAGGTCCTCGATACCTGATCCCAAGAGGATGGTATCTTCCTCAATCTGTACAGCTAACTCACGGGTTGGAGCAACAATCAATGCTTTCGGTTTGCCCTTTCCAGCCTTGATTGCTTGGACAAACGATTCAAGAATCGTCAACACATACACTGCGGTTTTTCCGCTTCCAGTCATTGACTGGACCATGACATCGCGACGGGAAAGACTTGTGGGGAGTACTTTTTCCTGTACTTCGGTACAGTCACTAAAGCCTGCAGTCTCGATGCCTTTGAGCACTTGCTCGCTTAGGGGTAATTCAGTAAATTTCATTCGTTATATATTTCGCCTTTATAAGTAATTGCAGTATTCGCAATAAGAGAGGTTCTTTTACAAACCTTACTCTAGTAAGATAGAGGAAAATAAAAGCCTTGTCCACCTCTGCTAAAAAAGGACAGGATGTTCCTATCGATATATCACAACCAATTCAAGGTTTTGTTTTTTTGTGTGCAAATCTGATATGAACAACCAGTCCTTTGGATCTTCCCATCCATGGAGGGAAAAATGGTCAATCCTCCAACTCCCACTGCCTGACAAGGCTACTTATTTCACGGGTGAATGGAAAGGTCTTTCCCACGACCTTACCGTTCACCTGTGAAACCGGCATCGCAGCCATACTGGTGGCTGAGATGAATAGCTCATCGTAGAATCCCGTACTCACTTGATTTACAGAAGGAGTGTTGTAGATTACCTGCAAGCCAAGTTGGTTTGCTGCCTTGAGTACTCGATCGCGGGTGATACCAAGGAGGACCTTCTCATCATGCGCGGTATAGATTCTCCCGTCCTTGATGGCAAAGAAGTTGGAACGTGTCCCTTCCAAGATGTTCTGCCCACCGTCAACCAGGAGTGCTTCGAAGCACCCCTGTCTCCTGGCTTCTTCCATGGCGAGATAGTTCAGCAGCAGATTCCCCGTCTTTGCACCAGGAAACAAACGTTCCCCCTCATACGTGAGAGCCTTCACCCCATCGGTGTAGAAGGAATCTGGATAGGTCAGGATCTTACTCGTGGTGATGAACAACTGAGGCTGCCCCCCGCCATAGATCTGGATTCTCAGTGAAGATCTCTCCACCAGGTCCACCTCAATCAAAGCATGGACCCAGGTAGCAATCTCTTCCCGACTGAACGGATATTCAAGATGTATAAGATTTGCAGAGTTCTCAAGCCGCAAAAGGTGGTCATCCAGATGCACGGGATGTGCTTGGATGACCCTAAGGGATTCATACACATAGAACCCTGACTGAACTTCCCGGAGGGTGACAGGTATCACCGCTTCACTCTGCAATATGATCTTTCCATTGTAAACGGCATGTTCTCCAACCATTCGATTTGTTTCTCCTAGGGGTATTTGATCAATTCACGGGGTTTGCTCCCATTGGGGGGACCAACATACCCCAACTCTTCCATCTGCTCAACCATGCGAGCAGCCCGGTTGTACCCAATCTTCAAACGTCTTTGCAGGTAGGAGGCTGAAGCGCACTTGCGTTCAACCACGATTGCAAGCGCCTTATCCATCAACTCTTCATCATCGTTTGAATCAGTACTTTCATCATCACTACTTTCGCTTACCTTTGGTTCATCGTCCTCAAAGAACGACTCGTCAATATACTCAGGTTTGCCTTGTGAACTGACAAATGATACTACCTGTTCTACCTCATTGTCACTGAGAAATGAACCCTGTATTCGCTCGGTTGCAGGACTACTGCTCGACATGTACAGCATATCACCCTTTCCAAGTAGTTTATCTGCCCCAGGTTCATCTAGTATGATACGACTATCGGTCGAGCTGGTGACAGCAAAAGCGATACGGGTAGGAATATTGTTCTTAATTACACCGGTAATAACATCAACCGAAGGACGCTGGGTAGCAAGAACCAAGTGTATGCCCACCGCACGGCTCATGGCTGCAAGACGGCTTACCTTACTCTCCATATCCTTGCCGACCAGATGCATCAAATCAGCAAATTCATCGATAACTACCAGAATATAAGGGAGTTTCTCGCGTGCAAGACGGCTAGCATCAATCTTTTCGTTGTAACTAATGATATTCCTGACACTCAAGGCTTGTAGCAATTTATATCGTCTATCCATCTCATAGAGACAGAAATCCAGTGCCTTCAGTGTTTTCTTCGCATCAGTGATAACAGGAGTGAGCAGATGAGGAATCCCATTATAGATGTTCAATTCTACAATTTTGGGATCGACCAGGATCATCCTGACCTGTTTGGGACTACGTCTGAACAACACTGAACAGATCAAGGAGTTTACACAGACACTCTTACCACTTCCGGTGCTTCCAGCGATTAGGAGATGGGGAGCCTTGATTACATCCACAACTATTGGCTCTCCCATCAAGTTGCGCCCCAACACCATGGGAATACCCAAGGATTCGGTGAGAGAAGGAAGCATCTCCCTAAACCCAATAATGTCCCGCTTAAGATTAGGAATCTCAACACCTATCGCAGATTTTCCGGGAATAGGAGCAACAATACGCACTTGTGTGGCTGCAAGGGCAAGGGCGATGTTGTCTGAGAGATTCACGATTGAATTTACTCGTATCCCTGGGGCCGGAAGCAATTCAAACATGGTAACAGTAGGGCCACGCACAATATTGGTCAATTCAGCGTTTATATTGAATTGTTCCAGCGTAACAACCAACAGTTTCCCTTGGTTGACGGTCTGTTCATCTACTACATCACCAATCTGTGGATATGTTACCAGAATAGATTCATCTGGATACTGGTAGGTAATGCGTTTACGGTTGATCAAGGTACTTCCGTCATTTTTAGAGGAGAGGCCACCCACTCCGCTCGCACTCTCCAGGGGATCTTCATCATGCTCCTGGCTTTCAGCCTGCACAGCATCTCCTTCTAAAACACCGTCCCCAGTTGGTTGAGCGGTACTCTTTGGTGCAAATCCCATTTCTGAAAGCATCTCTTGCTCATGTGACAGAGGGAGAAACGGTTCCGTTTTTGGTGGATTTGGCTGGAAGAAAGGATCATTCACCTCTCTGTTTTGTGTAGATTGTTCCTTCTCTCTTGGTTCAAACTGGACCGAAAGAATCCGCTCCCTGATATTCATGGCTTGGGATGGTTTGGCAGGAGGCACTTCCGTTCTCCCCTGTTGCTCCTCCACTGCCTGAGCAAGCATGCTCTTTACCTTGCCTTCTGGTTCATGCCTTCGTGCATTGTGTTTCTTTGGTGCTTTGCCAACAGCTTCTAGAGCACCTTGCAGAAACCCTGAAAGCTGAACTGGTTCTTTCTTTGGCTTTTCTTCTTTTTCTCTGTGGTGGTGTGTTTCTGCTTCTTTTTTTTTCTGGGCTTCCAGTTCTTGCTGTTTCCTCTCGAGGTAGGAGATCCCATTGTTTCGCTTTCTCTCCTCCCCAAGTGTATGCAACGCACCAATACTAACCTTGCCTACCTGCATCTCCTTCACAGCAATAGTCTCTTCCTGTGATGGTTTCCGGTCAACTGGAGTATGCTTTTTCGACAAGCTCTCCAGGGAAGGCACCTCCGCAATCGGGGGGAAGGCTACTTGCTGGTCAGCGAAACTCGTTCCTTCAATGACCTCTTCAGCCTCGACAGGTTTCTTGTTAAGGGTAATGATTTCTTCTTCATCCTCGGTAGAATCCTTACCCTTGAGACTACGCTTTTTCTTTTTCTTATCTTTCTCTTGTTTGATTTGAACCCGCTCGCCTCTGGCGACCTTGAATCGTTTCATCCCATCTCCGATCAAGGTGAGAATGACAAAAAGTGCCATTTCCGCAAAGAATACGAGTACCACACGGAAGGAAGCACTACGCAGGTCCTCCGGAATGGTTCGTATCAAGAACGGACGAGTACTGCCCTGCATCAAGTGACTGAGGGCATAGAGTGTGTAGGCCATGATTCCAGTGAGCGGGATCAATACATAGAGAAAATGATTTCGAACCCTAAAAGTGAAAATCATGATTGTCCAAAGCCCGAGGAGTACGGCAAGGGGCACCAAAGAGAGAGAGGAAGGGGGAACGGTAAAGGAGAAGAATCGATTCAGGAAGGATACTCCCATATCCAACAAGTTGTGATGGATTCCAAAACGCGGAAGGATCTCCAACGCACCCACCACCAACGTTGACACCAGGGAAGCTATCCCCAATACCAATGAAACTTTTCCACGGCCTTCCTTCACAACTCGCTCCTTTCTAGGTAAACACCCTTGCCTTCAGATGGTATCAAATCTTTGTAAGAACGCAAAGCGTACGATTTGCATCCAAGTGGGGGACCGTAAGGGGAATAAATTCCGCACTCCAACAGCTTTTACACTGTGTTGCTACCTGGTTCAGCTCTGTTTCAACTTGTTCTACCAAACCTTTGTATGCACAGACGACGCCACCGGTGTGCAAGATGGAATCTACATCATCGAGAATCTCCACCAACGGCCTGAATGCCCTGAACGTAATCACATCAAACTGCTGGCGTACCTGTTTTAAATCCTCGGAGACAATCTGGACCCGCTGAGAAAGAGAGGTAGCTACAAGGGCATTTCGCAAAAAGTTTACTCGCCGTTCCATCCGTTCCACCAAGGTGAATGAATAGTCTTTCAGAGCTATGGAAAGCGGGATACCAGGAAGCCCTGCTCCAGAACCAAGATCGGCAAATGAGGGATTCTCATACTTCCGGGCAAGGTCACTGATCTTTCCTACTGCCGCAAGACTATCAAAGATGTGACGAATAACCAAATCATTTCCTTCAGCACCAACCAACTTGTAGACTGGATTGAAGAGCTCCACTTCTGCTATATAGCGTTCCAATTGCTGCATCTGTTCAGATGAAAAGGAAAGCTGCATAGCATTAAGGCCTTCCTCGATCAAGATCCTGTATTTACCGCTCACGGCGTCCTTCCCTGTCCAGATGAACGATCAGAAGAGCAATATCGCTATTGCGCACCCCGCTGATCCGAGAGGCCTGTCCCACTGATATCGGTCTTACCAGTTTCAGTTTTTCCTTTCCCTCTGTACTCAGTCCATCCAATGTATCATAGTCGAAATCCTGACTGATATGAAAACTTTCCAGTTTCTCAAATCGGTTGATCTGCCGCTCTTGTCGGTTGATATACCCTTCATATTTCACATCCAGTTCCACTTGATACCGGATGGGCTCCTCAAAACCGGCAAGCTCTGGGATACTTTCTTGCAGACTGTCCATGGTAACTTCAGGCATTTTGAGTGCCTGGATTGCACTCTTATCGGCTACCTTACGCTGACGAAGCAAATCCTTAACCGTCTCCATCTTCTCCAGCTTATGCTGCAGACGGGACAGGCCATCCTCAGACTGCAATCCTACACGGTAGCCCTTCTCTGTGAGGCGTTGGTCACAGCTGTCATGTCGGAGATTGAGTCGATATTCTGCTCTGCTAGTGAACATACGATAGGGTTCTTTGGTCCCCATGGTAACCAGATCATCAATAAGTACCCCAGTGTACGCTTCATTTCGGCTGAGCACCAAAGGTTGTTCCCCTTTGAGTTTCTGGGCTGCATTGATTCCTGCCATCAAGCCTTGGCAGGCTGCTTCCTCGTAGCCACTGGTACCATTTGTCTGTCCTGCGATGAACAGATTCTCAACCAGCTTGCTCTCCAAGGAAGGGAAAAGGGCCTGTGGATCGATGAAATCATACTCAACGGCATAGGCAGGACGCATAATCTGGGCATGCTCCAAGCCTGCAATGCTATGGACAAAATCCCATTGCACATCCTCCGGAAGGGAGGAAGAAATACCATTAAGATACATCTCCTCAGTTTCAATACCCTCTGGTTCCACGAATATTTGATGGCGATCACGGTCAGGGAATCGTACTACCTTATCTTCAATTGAAGGGCAATAGCGAGGACCAGTACCAGTAATCTTCCCCCCATAGAGAGGGGATCGATGAATATTCTCTTGGATGATCGCATGGGTCTTTTCATTGGTCCAAGTTATGTAGCAAGGAACCATAGGCCTACTGATGCTGTCATAATCGAAACTGAAGGGCATCATGAGCTCTTCCCCGTCCTGTATTTCCATCTTGTCAAAATCCAAGGTGGATTTACGAACCCTCGCGGGTGTTCCTGTCTTCAACCTTCCTACCGGAAAGCCCTTCTTTCTGAGGTTGGTACCCAATCCAATGGCAGCCGGTTCTTCCAACCGCCCGTTGGGTGCATCATATTCACCAATGAAGATTCGTCCTTCCATGAATGTCCCGGTGGTCAGCACAACTACCTTGGCAGAAATTGTATGCCGTCTCTGGGTGATGACCCCAATCAGACGTTTGCCCGACAAATCGAGCAGGAGGTCAACAACTGTATCCATGAATATGGAGAGATTGTGTTCGCTTTCCAATGTTTCTTTGGCAAGCCTGGCATAGGTGAACTTATCAGCCTGTGCCCTGGGAGCCTGCACCGCTGGCCCGCGTCTCCTATTGAGTATACGGTACTGTATCATGGAGTGGTCTATCAGATGGGCCATCTCGCCACCAAGGGCATCAACTTCCCTGACGATATTTCCCTTTGAAAGCCCACCAATTGCCGGGTTGCACGACAAACGCCCAATTGCATCAAGGTTCTGGGTGATCAAGAGCGTCTTGTATCCTATTCTGGAGAGAGCCAAGGCGGCCTCAATACCAGCATGCCCCCCTCCCACTACTATTGCATCATAATCCATTTGTTATTTTCCTACACAAAATCCACTAAAGATTGTCTCAAGGATATCGGAGGGGGTTACCTCTCCAGTCAACTGACCAAGATTATCCATGGCTTCGCTTAATTCGACTGCAGTAATATCCAACGGGATATCCTCGTCCACTAATACGAGTGCTCGACTAAGTGCCTCTTCACTCGCATTCAAGAGTTGGTACTGCCTTTCCGATTCAATAATCAAAAGCTCATCGGGACTTACAGAGAAACCACTGGTAAGCCTGCTGGAAATCTCATGAAGTAAACGATCCACTCCTTCTCCACTTTGAGCGCTGATAGACAGTTTCCCTTTTGGTGGCTTAGCAAGATCGCTCTTATTGTACACCACCAAGGTGCGCTCATCCTCATCAGGTACATGACCCATCATAGTGCTGTCAACAAGGAATACCACCAAGTCGGCCTGCCCGATCAGCCGCTCTGTTCGTTTTATGCCTTCACTCTCAATGCTATCAGAGCTTTCCCTAAGTCCTGCTGTATCGTACAACCGGATAGGAATGCCCTCGATCGACAGATCGGCTTCAATGTAATCACGAGTGGTCCCCTTTACGGGACTGACTATCGAACGTTCCTGTTTGAGCAACAGATTAAACAGCGAGCTTTTCCCTGCATTGGTAGAACCGGCAAGTACAATTCTGGCTCCGCTCTTATAGAGTTTCCCTACCTGATACGTCTCAGAAAGATGGTGGAGCTGTTCAGTCAGATCGACAAGTTGAGCATGGGGAAATACAAATTCATCCAGTTCATCCTCCGCATAATCGAGTTGGACCTCGACTGCTGCCATAACCAGCATCAATTGTTGCTTGAGTGAACTGATCCGATCCTTCAAGCTTCCTTCAAGCCTTCCCAAGGCAAGTGCTCTGGAACGTTCACTCTGGCTTACTACCAGTTCCTGGACAGCCTCTGCTTGGGTTAGATCCAACCTGCCATGCAAGAACGCACGAAAGGTGAACTCACCACCTTCTGCACTACGCATACCCAATCGGGAAAACAGAGCCAAAATCTCCTTGATTACAGCAAGGGAACCATGACAAGAGAACTCCAATGCTTCCTCAAGGGTATAACCATGTCCTTCCGTATAAACGGCAGCGATAACTTCATCAATCTTTTTCCCTGCTTCATCCTGCAGGTATCCATGTATCAAGGTAGCATTACCAGCATCTTCCAAGGCTTTAGGTCGGGAAAACCGGGTTGCAAGCAATGCTTTGCACCCTTCCCCACTCACCCTAATGACCGCTAACGCGCTCTGTGCCCATGGCGTGGCAAGGGCATAAATGATATCGTCAGTTACATACTCTCTCATAGAAGTGAGTATACTGTTTTGCACGGTATGCTTGCAACACAAGCGGCCCTCTGGCTATGATGCACCCATGAAAACAGCAGCACAGCAAAGAAGCCGGATGAACAGGGCAATCCGCACCTTCTTCGACGAACGTTCCTACACTGAGGTCGACACCCCAATTCTCAGCCCTACCCTTATACCTGAGGCTACCATAGAGAACTTCTCCACACAGTTTGAGAACCCATTTCTCCCTTCCAAGGACCTATATTTGGTTCCTTCGCCCGAAATTTTCATGAAGCAGCTCATCGCAGAGGGAATCGGCAGTATCTACCAGATCAGCCATTGCTTCAGGAATAGTGAACAGCTGGGGCATATTCACAACATCGAGTTCTCTATGCTTGAATACTATACCGTAGGAGCAGACGAACAAGACTCCATTACCCTGACAGAAGAGCTTGTCGCCTCACTACTGAGCGAGGACAGCCCGCAGGACCTGAGGCCTCCCTTCAGGAGAATGACCGTTGAAGAGGCAATGCTCACCTATGCAGGAGTAGACCTGAAGCAGCACCAACGACAGAGCACACTTGCTTCAGAAGCAAAAAGACTGGGTCTCTCACTTCCTAATGAACAAGAAAGCTGGGAGGACACATTCAACAGAATCTTTCTTACATTTGTAGAACCAAAACTTCCCCAGGATCGTCCGTTGGTACTCGAACAGTACCCAAGGCAAATCCCCTGCCTTGCCAAGGCAGATGGCCTCTACCGACGCAGGTGGGAGCTGTATATCCGAGGCGTAGAGATTGCCAACTGTTATGATGAAGAGCGGGCCGTGACCACCATCTCCGCCTACTACCAAAGTGAATATGCAAAACTGGTGGAAAACAGGATGGATAGTGGCTCTGTCATCCCCGATACCGACCCAACACTTGCCCATACGTTTGCTTCCATGCCCCAGTGCTCTGGTGTTGCTATGGGACTTGACCGTTTGTTGATGTTGCTCATGAACAAAATGGATCTACAGGGGGTGATTCTTTTTCCACTTTCTGATATGCTGAGGAATGGCAATACACGTAATTTGTAACAATACGAGGTAATACACATGATTAAAGCAGGCCAAATCGATAAGGGAACTGCCTTATTGATCAAAGGACAACCCTTTGTGGTCGTTGACCGAGAGTTCGTGAATCCCGGCAAAGGCTCCGCCTTCGTAAGACTGAAGATGAAGAGCCCCTCAACAGGCCAGACCTTGAGTGAGACGATGAAGACCCAGGATAACGCTGAAGACATCACCGTAATAGACCGTGACTGTCAGTATCTGTACAATGATGGAGAGCAGTTTCATCTTATGATGACTGACACCTTCGAACAGATTGAAGTTCCTATGAGCACATTCACAGACTATGAGTTTCTCATGAAAGATGGGGAGACCTATCGGTGTACATTCTGGGAAGAACAGTTGCTCGATATCCAGCTTCCCCCGAAAGTTGTCTATTTGGTAGCAGAGGCTGAAGAAGCCATTAAGGGTGACACCGTGCAAGGTGCAACCAAGTACGTTACCACGGAAACTGGACTAAAAATTCGTGTACCGATTTTCATCAAACAAGGTGAGAAGATTCGCATCAATACCGAAACAAAAGAGTATATTGAGCGAGTCAACAACTAAATACCCCCTTACTCCAAAACCCCCAGGGT
Source organism: Sphaerochaeta sp. (assembly GCA_018399495.1). Lineage (GTDB taxonomy): Bacteria > Spirochaetota > Spirochaetia > Sphaerochaetales > Sphaerochaetaceae > Sphaerochaeta. The sequence goes on along the minus strand of JAGYOG010000018.1, from coordinate 21,745 downwards.
CTCCTTGGGGGTTTTTCTTTGGACAATTCTGTCCTATTCCGACTTTTTCTTGGACAATACATACCTGTTATCTTCTTTGTTTAAAAATATTTATAGTAAGTTTTTGACATCTCGTGTTCGAGCCCGTACACTAGTAACAACATGAACAAAAGGAGTGATTTGTATGAAAGCAAGAACCGTTCTCATCACCATTTTGGTAACCCTCTTGTTGCTACCGGGCGTCCTCTTTGCCCAGGCAGCTACCGAGGAAACTGATTCGAACACGATGCGTCTTGCTTGGTGGGGCAACCCAACCAGAGATGAACGCACGTACAAAGCTGTCGAGATGTTCGAAGCCAAGAATCCAGGAGTTTCGATTGAAACCGAGACAACCGGTTGGAGTGGCTATTGGGACAAGATGAACACCCAGGCAGCCGCAGGAAGCCTTCCCGACCTTATGCAGCATGATTATGCGTACATGCTTCAGTGGGTAGAGAGGAATCAGCTTGCTGACCTTACCCCGTATGTAGACAAGGGAATCATCGACCTCTCCAAGATCAATGACTCCTTCCTTACCGGAGGTATGGTTGACGGAAAACTGTATGGCATCAGCCTAGGCACCAACGCAGTTTGTCTGACCTATGATCTTGCTGTTCTCAAGAAGGCGGGCATTTCTGAAATCAATAGTGCAACCTGGACTTGGGCAGACTTTGAACGCATAGCCCTGCAGGTGTACCGGAAGACCGGTGTACAGACCATCCCATTCTTCACCACCGATCCAAAGGTTGGGTTTGACAACATGATCCGTCAGACCGGCGCATCCACCTATGGGGAAACCGGAATCGGTTTTACCGATCCTGCAGCTCTACGTGAATTCTATGCCATCCAGCTCAGACTCCTTGATGCAGGCGCTCTCATTAAGCCAGAAACAGCTTTTGTGACCGTCAGCCCCGAGGAAGGAGCTATTGCCAAGGGAGAAACATGGGTTGAATTCATCTGGTCCAACCAGTTTGTATCCACCCAGGCTGCTGCACAGCGCCCACTTGAAATTGCGCTGCTTCCCAACATCAAGAACGCAAAGGCAAAAGGAACATTCCTCAAGCCTTCCATGTTCTTCAGTATCCCAGCTTCCGCTGAGAATCCTGAACTTGCCGCTAAGTTCCTCAACTTCTTTGTAAACAACATTGAAGTCAATGACATGTTGATGGGCGAACGTGGAGTTCCCATTCCTGATGACGTGCGTGCATACATGTCGACAAAGGTTGATCCAATCAACAAGCAGATTTTCGATTACATCAGTCTTGCTTCCAAGAATGCAGGACCGATTGACGCTCCCGATCCGGCAGGCAGCGGTGAGTTCCTTAAGATGGTACGTGATGTTACCCAAGAGATACTCATGAAGCGGGTATCCCTCGATGCAGGGGTTGCCAAGATCATGAGCAGAGGAAACGATATTCTGAAGTAAGAGCAACGGTACACTATGGGGAAGACCTGCTCTAGCAGGTCTTCCTCTATAGCCGGAAGGAGCATCCATGAAGCAACTCACATCTCGCAGGCGATCGTTTTTGGACGATCTATCTGGCTATGCCTTCATCAGTCCTTGGCTGTTGGGGTTCATAGCCTTTTCCATTATTCCTATCCTTTTCTCTCTCTATTACTCCTTCACCGAATACGATATCCTCGGGGACCCGACATTCAATGGGCTGGAGAACTTCAGGAGGATGCTAGGCGATGAACTCTTCTGGCAGTCACTGAAGGTCACCTTCTTCTATGCATTTGTTTCGGTACCACTACGCTTGCTCTTCGCCTTCTTCGTCGCCATGCTGTTCAACCGTGGCACCCGTGCTATCAGGATGTATCAAGCAATATACTACGTACCTTCCTTGGTCGGTGGCTCAATTGCCATAGCGGTCATGTGGAGACGTCTCTTCATGGCTGATGGTGCACTGAATGCAGCACTGGCAAAAATTGGGATCGTCACCGACATATCCTGGATTGGAAATCCTTCAACAGCCATCTGGACCTTGATTTTGCTTGCAGCATGGCAGTTTGGATCCTCCATGTTGATTTTCCTTGCCGGACTCAGACAAATTCCTAGGGAGCTCTATGAAGCTGCCTCCATCGATGGGGCAAACCCATTTAAAAAATTCACGCACATAACAGTACCCCAGATTACCCCGGTAATCTTCTTCAATCTGGTCATGCAGCTGATCAACGGGTTTACCGTTTTTACCCAGGCATTCGTAGTCTCAGGAGGTTCCGGAGACCCCTTGAACTCAACATTGGTATATGCGCTCTATCTCTACCAAAGAGCATTCAAGTACTATGACATGGGCTATGGAAGTGCTCTTGCCTGGGTCCTGGTACTTATAATTGGAATCATGACTGGGGTAGTTTTCAAAACCTCAAGTACTTGGGTCTTCTACGAAGCAAAGGAGGGCAAATAAGATGTTGAACCGAAAAACAAAACATCTACTCGGCCAGACCGTATTCCACATCATTGTCATCCTGCTCGGATTCCTAATGCTCTACCCGATTCTCTGGATGATCTCCAATTCGTTCAAGACCAATGCAGAAATATTTGGTTCCAGCTCCCTGATTCCAAAATCCTTGAGCTTGGAGCATTATATTCGAGGGTGGAAGTTCAACAATACCATTACCTTCACCACCTTCTTCAAGAACTCATTCTACTATACAATCCTCGCAACCTTTGGAGCGGTGATTGCTTCCAGTTTGGTTGCCTATGGCTTTGCCAGGGTACCGTTTAGGGGTCGCTCATTTTGGTATGCTTGCATGTTCCTTACCATGATGATTCCCTACCAGGTAGTCATGGTTCCCCAGTTCATCATCTTCCACAAGATTGGTTGGATCAATTCGTTCAAACCCCTGATCATTCCCCAGTTTGCAGGATTGCCCTTCTTCATCTTTCTCATGGTCCAGTTCATCCGGCAGATCCCCTATGAACTAGATGACTCTGCTAAGATTGACGGGTGCAATCGCTTCATGATTTTTTCGAGAATTCTTTTCCCTTTGATCAAGCCTGCGGTAATCACCAGTACGATCTTCAGTTTCTACTGGAGATGGGATGACTTTCTTGGCCCACTGCTCTTCTTGAACAAACCAAGACTCTTCACCGTCTCCTTGGCCCTCAGGATGTTCAGTGACCCACAAACCTCCACAGACTGGTCTGCCATCTTTGCTATGGGAACACTGAGCCTCCTTCCTGTACTGATTATCTTCCTGATCTTCCAGAAGTACATCGTCCAGGGGTTGGCTACCACCGGGTTGAAGGGTTAGGAGAGTTTTTCTCCTTCACAGAGCGCAAGTAGGATGATACCTATACCATGGGTATCATCTAGGCGGGGGAGCAACTGCTCGGCATAGTAATGACGTGAGCAGGAGAACTCTGAACCACGACATACCCCTCTCACATGGCCTTCCCCATCGATGGCTTTTTTCTTGAGTCCTTCACATGCCTTCACACACCCCTCACGATAGGGTTCTGGATCCTCATACCACTGGTGCCTGACCCCCCTTGAGAAGGCACAGGCGGCCATCGCAGTACAGGAGCTCTCCTGGTAGGATGAGCGCATATCCAACACTTGGTGGAACATTCCCTCCTCATCCTGATGGCGGAGAAAGCCTTCGCTGAGAGCGCGGAAAAACATGATCAGCTTCTTCCGTTTCGGATGATTTTCAGAGAGTACCATCAGCAATTCGGAGAGACTGAACAATGCCCATCCATTCCCTCTTCCCCAGGGAATCCCCGTGGCAATATTGCGCTCGAAATCATAGACATGGCTCATCAACCCCGCATCTTCCATATAGAGGTATTTGGCAAACCCAAAGAATTGGTTGATTGCATCTTCCAGGTAGGAATCATCTTTTGCATAGATGCTGTAGCGGATGAGGAAAGGAACCGACATGTACAGGTCATCGACCCACATGGTGTTTTCATGGAACTCATGCATGAGGCCGGTTCGGAAGAACGTCCCATCGCTTAAGCGGGGCTGGATTTTACTGATGTATGTGCGAACCACTTCGATTACTTCCTCAAACCCATGGAGCTCATGATCCTTCCCTACCTCCAGGACTGTCGAGGCGAAGGAACCACAGTCATCAAGACTATCCAGACTTGTCATCAGGTGATGTACTGCGGTGCTGCCTCCAAGATGCTCCTTGTCCCACATGGCATACGCGTAAGAATCGAGACTGGCTTGTATGTGGTCCTCCAGATACTCTGCAATACGGTATGCCAGTGAAGGATCAGAGGAAGAAAGCATTCTCTCAGTCTCAGCCAGACCATAGAGGGTGACACCAAGAGGATAGTTCCAATGGCCAAACAAAGGATTGTCATTGTACATTCTCAAATAGGTATTCTCCCCTTCAAGATGCCAGAAATCATCTCCATCAGCGGTAGGGAACGTTTTTGTGAACTGAAGAGAGAATATATCGGGACGTGAATCAAACGGACCAGCTATCAGGTAGCGATAGAGAGAAGAATTTGGAAGGACTGGATTAGATACAACGATTGCATCATTGGTCTTTGCATCTTGAACCACCAAGGAGACTGGTTTCCCAATCCTGGCATTGAGCATAAGAATATGCCGCCCCGGATGTAGTTCCAGAGACCCTTCCACAGGCAGTTCATCAAGAAAGAGTCGAGCATTGCTCTGGAAAGTACACCATCGATTCTCTTCCACGGTAAAGGATGTGGCGAGTACCGCACATTGGCCTTCCTTCGCCTCAGGAAAAACACGTGTAAGATCTACCGATTCCCCAAGTAATTCAGGACGCTCTGGAAACCACAATAACGAGTGTAAAGAATCCAAGGAGAGGGCTTCCAGCAAGTTTTCCTGAGGGGCTGAATAACACAATCCTTCCATTTCGCCGTAGAGGGAAGGCATGAGAAAGTAATAGTCCAGTTTCCCGACCCAAGTACCAAATTCACAACCAAACCCCCCACTGGTGTTTTCACAGAGCAAAACCAAATCGTTTAGGCCCTTTTTCATTGGGAGTTCGAGAATCTGTTTGCTGCGATACCGCTCACTGAAGATATCGCTCTCTCCTGCCAAGGTGCCATTCACATATACCTTGACCGGTCCATAGGGAATGAGAGCAAAACGGAGGGTTGACTCTCCTGTACTTGGATAAACTCCCCAGATATAGCTATAGGAACCAAGAGGCGCTGAGGGAAGCAAACTCTGTAGGTCTGCATGATAGCGGTAATCTTCTCGTCGATAGATTCCTCGTTTCACAAACGGTCGCCACGTATACTCCCCTCGCTCATGTAAGGTGAGATAGCGTTCCACTATTGCTTTTGCTGCATCCATTGTTGAAAGGTTCTTCATAGGGCTTGATCCCTCCATGTCTTTAGTATCGTGTTGAAATGGTGAGGTTGCAAGAGCAAGCAAACAAAGCGTGAAAAAAAACATGCTACCCTCTTGTCAAAACCAAGAAACAACTGTACGTTAGTAATCGTTAACTTATCTTGGAGGAATCGATGCAGACAAAACGACAGGCTGAATTGGTTGAAGCAGCAATCCGCGTAACAGCCAAAGACGGAATTCAAAAATTGACCATCCGTAATGTGGCATCTGCCATCGGTGTCAGCGAGGCCGCTGTATATCGACACTTTACGAGCAAACACGAACTCCTTCAAGCCATCCTTACCCATCTGGATAGCTTGCTTACCCCTCAGTTCGCAAAATTGCACGCATACCAAGGTTCCTACCAAGAAGCTCTCACCAAATTCGTGCATGATTTGTTCACACTTCTGGAACAGAATGCAGCATTTACCTTGATGCTGTTTGCCGAGGAAACATTCAATGTAGACATCCAACTCAAACCACAGTTGGATGCACTGTTGAAGGGAAACCTGAAGCAACTTGCTAAGTTCTATACAGATGCCATAGCAGAGAAACGTTGCAGGGATGATATGAATCCTGTCGAACTTGCTATGATCACCTTCGGTACCATCCGCCTCTATGTCTCACGCTGGCATATGCAGGATGAACCAACAAACCTGAGAGAACAGGCAGGGCCTATCACCGCTAGCCTGAGTACCCTCTTCTCATTGCTATAACCGTACATTTCAAAGACAAAAAGGGAATGTTCATTTCTATTATATGTAAGTTAACGTTAACTATCGGAGGACTTATGCAATTCTTCACTTTATTCGCTAAACGCCCGTTTCTTCTCTTACTCACGGTATTGGCTCTATCCTTCATCTTTGGTATCTCCATTGCAAACAATGCAACACTGGAGACGGACCTGGATGAGTATATGCCAAAGACCCACCCTGCCTTTATGGCCAGTGACGAGGCAGAGAGTCTTTTCGGTATCAAGGATGCAATTCTCATAGTGGTAGAACACCCTGAGGGTATCTACAATCCAGGCACGATTGAAAAGATTGATGCCATCACTGGAGCACTCCAAGAGGAGTTCGATGCAGTGGAATCGGTAACCAGTCTTACGACTGCCGACAACATCAAGAGTGATGATGGTTTTCTTGAGGTTGAGCCGTTCTACTCTGGCAAAACAAGTGAGGCGGCTATCTCACAGATGCAGGCAGAGGTAGAAGCCAATCCCATGATCTATGGTCGTAACGTCAGCAAGGATGGAACCGCGACTCTCATCATAGCTGAATTGAACAGTGACATGGACGCAGAGATCTTGCAGAATTGGGCCAAGCAGTGGGAAGGGCCTGAAACACTCATGGTTGCAGGAAGACCTGTAGTTGAAGGGGCCCTTGCGGAACTTGGACCGAAGGACATGGCTATCATGTTCCCCTTGGTCATCATCACCATGATCATCCTGCTCTTTCTGTTGTTGCGTTCACTACGGGATACGGTACTGAACATGGTCATTGTACTCTTTGGTACACTGGTCTCCTTCGGATTGATGACGTTGTTACACATCCCCATATATGCCGTTGATACTATGATCCCTGTCATGTTGATTGCCATCGGGGTTGCCTATGGTATCCACATGCACAACACCATCCACCACCTGATGCGCTCCTACCCCGACCTCAGTAAAGGGGAACTTGCCACGCTGTCCCTGAAGCAGATGGTCAGGCCGATTATCATGACAGCGATAACCACGGCAATCGGCTTTGTTGCCTTGATGAGCAGCCAGGTTCTTCCTGTCCGCTACTTCGGGTTGTTTGCTGCGATTGGTGTCCTATCGGAGATGTTGCTTGCTCTGTTGCTCTTTCCTGCATCCATATATCTTCTGGGCAAACCCAAGTACAAGAAAGCAAAGGCAGACCTTGAGATACAGCAGGGAAAAGGGACCCTGTCAGATTCACTGCAAGCTCTCTTGTTGCGTCGTCCAAAGATGATTGTCTTCATCTCCCTGGCTGTACTCATCATCGGGGTATGGGGAACAAGCATGGTCTGGATTGATACAAGCTTTCTTGCAAACTTCGAGGAAGACAGTACCATCGCACAGACCGACCAATTCGTAAACAATAAATTTGGTGGGACATCAACCTTGAATATCATCTTGAGCGGAGATGAGGCAGATCTCTTCAAACATCCAGAGGTCCTTCAGGCAATGGATTCCATGCAAGAAGATATAGAGAAGGACCCAATTGTGGGCAACACCCTCTCTCTGGCAACCTTCATCAAGCAGATGAACCAAGTAATGTTGGAGAGCGAGGATGGCAGTTACAGCATTCCAGACTCCCAGGAGCTGGTGAGTCAGTATCTCCTGCTCTATGAATTCTCCGGTGATCCAGAAACATTGGAAAAGGTCGTTGACTATGAGTATACGAGTGCAAATATCACCATTCAGTTGAAGAGTGACAGTTCAGCTGTTCTGAAGGATATACTTGCTGTGGTCGACTCCTCCCGTCCAGTCTTTGCAGATCATGCGATTGAAATAACCTATGCAGGTAGTGGATACAAGGCCTTCATCTTCAGCGAACTCTTGCTGGAGGGTCAGATCATCAGCTTGGCTCTCAGCTTTGCAATTATCATCATTCTCTTGGCACTTCTGTTCAAGAACCTCCGTATCGGCGTCGTTGGAACTATCCCGATCGCCATCACGGCTGTAGTGAATTTTGGGGTGATGGGACTACTGGGAATCCCACTCAGTAGTGCGACTGCCCTGATCACAAGCATTGCCATCGGAATCGGAGTGGACTATGCCATCCACTTCCTGGAGCACTACACAAATGAACGCCTTGGTGGATCTTCGCTTAAACAAGCTACCAGATCGACGCTGAAACATACGGGAAGGGCAATCATCTTCAATGCAATCGCCGTAATGGGTGGCTTTGCAATCCTGATGTTCAGTGTCTTTCCTCCCAACCGACAGGTCGGGGCACTTATTGTCCTGAACATGGCAACCAGTGCCTTGGGAACACTCACCATTCTGGTGGTGCTGGTGCACTACCTTGAGAAAAAACATGTGTTTCTTCCAAAACGCATATCAGACAACAATACAAGGAGATTATCATGAAAACACGTACAGCAAAACGAATCAGTGTGCTTACACTGCTTATGACGTTCGTCTTACTTACCGTAAGCGCAACCACCCCAAGTGGCAGTGAGGTAATGTGGGAAGTATACAACCGCGATAGCGGCGAAACGATGAGTGCCAATCTGATTATGACCATTACCAACTCGAGGGGATCAGTCAGGGAACGAACAATTGCCCAGTACCGAATGGATAAGGATGGAGTGGAAAGCAAGCTTATGTTCTTCCTTTCCCCCAGTGATGTAAGAAACACCAGCTTCCTCAGCTTCAGTTATGAGGATGGCAGAAGTGATGACCAGTACATCTACCTGCCAGCCCTCAGGAGAGTGAAGCGTATCGCAAGCGACAGCAAGAACGACTCTTTCATGGGTTCTGACTTTACCTACGATGATATGGGAAGCCGACATCCTGATTTGGACACCCACACAGTTTTGAGGAAAGAGACAGTCGACGGGGTTTCGACCCTGGTTGTAGAGAGTATAGCAAAAGGTGATGAGGACTATCCCAGAACCCTCTCGTGGGTTGTAGATGGAGAGTGGTTCGGTTTGAAAAAGGAGTTCTATCTTCCCAATGGAACACTGGGCAAGACGCTTACCATTGACACATATGAAGAGATAGACGACATCTACGTCATTACCGACATGACCATGAGGAACGTGAAGGAGAACACCTCCACCAGGATACAGATGGAAGAAGTCGAATTCAATCTTGACTTCAATGACAGCTTCTTCAGTGAACGACAAATGAAAATTGGACCAAGGAGATAAATGATGAAACACAAGACCATTCTACTCACATGTATTATTCTCGCCACCTTCCTACTCCCGGCAGTTGCCGGGGACGGGGTTTTCAGCGGCATGGTTCGAGACTATGCCACTTTCCGATTCGAACAAGCAGACATGCCAGTGCATGAGATAACCGCTGACCTGAGGTATGACTATTACGGAGATCTGGGTAAGCTCACCTTGCACCCAGTAGCATACAGCAACCCCAATGAAGGAATAAAACTCGACCTCCAGGAAGCTTATTTCGATTTCTATCTGCAGGACGCGGATATCAGGGTGGGTAAGCAGAAGGTTATCTGGGGGGAAGCAGAAGGAGCATTCATTACTGACTTGGTAAGTCCAAGGGATATGCGCTCATTCATCCTTGCTGACTTTACTGAGATCCGCAAGGCTGTTCCAGCCATCAAGGTAGACTACTATGCAGGAAATTACACCCTGCAGGGAATCTGGGTGACGCATTTTATCCCATCCACCCTTCCCTCCCAGAATTCGATGTGGGCTCAGTCTCCTTCCATGCCATTTCCTCCAACGATTACCACTACGATACATGATCCCGTCATGCCCGATACTACCCTGGAGAACAGCGAAGCATTTCTCTCATTGGGTAGATTCGGGAATACTATCAGCTGGAAGGTAAACGGAGGATATGTGTTCACCGATGAACCCTTGGTAACAGGGGTAACGGCCCCTGATTTTACCTCAAGAGAAATATCTCAAGGTTATGAGCGGTACGGATTTGTCGGAGGAAGTTTCAATACTACTTTGGGTAGTGTGGTCCTCAGGGGAGAAGCAGCTCTGGCGCTGGAGAAGCCGATGAATGGCATGGATACTACACGTAATCCTCCCATCTCCATTGAGTACCATAACCAGGTACAGACCCTGGTGGGACTGGACTGGAATATGCTGGGAGCCCAGTGGTCGAGTCAGTATCTATTGACCTATACTCATGACCATAATGATTCATTGGTAAGCCAGATGAAACCAATCAAGGAGTTTGCCCACACGCTCACCTTCAGGGTACAGGATACGTTCTTGGATGAACGCCTGACAGCAAGACTTTTCACCTATGTGGAACTTGAACCTGCCAATGCCCTGATCAGGCCCTCCCTCTCTTACAACTTTGGGGACGGAGTTCTGCTCGAAGGTGGCGTGGAACTGTTTATTGGGGATGAAGAGGGGACCTTCGGTGTCTACCAGGATAACTCCATGGCCTGGGCTGCACTTCGCTGGTACTTCTAATACTTTATCAATCGCATTGCAACTTGGCTGCCTTTCAAATGAGAGGCAGCCTTTCACGTAGAGAAGAGAGCCTCCGTTTGGAAGCTCCCAGAAAACCTAGACTAACTGACTAGCCGATTAGCTCTGCAAGATCATCCTCAACGGATGAGATTCCGGCGATGCCGAAATTCTCGACCAACACGCTGGCTACATTCGGTGAGAGGAATGCTGGCAACGTAGGCCCGAGGTGGATGTTCTTCACACCCAGGTAGAGCAATGCAAGTAGTACGATGACAGCTTTCTGCTCATACCAAGCAATATTGTATGCGATGGGAAGGTCATTGATGTCGTCCAACCCAAAGACTTCCTTCAACTTCAAGGCAATAAGTGCCAAGGAGTAGGAGTCATTACACTGGCCAGCATCCAATACACGGGGGATACCACCGATGTCACCGAGGTTCAGCTTGTTATAGCGATACTTTGCGCACCCTGCGGTCAGGATTACGGTATCCTTGGGCAGGTTCTTTGCGAACTCAGTGTAGTAATCCCTGCTCTTGGAGCGGCCGTCACAACCACCCATGACCACGAACTTCTTGATCGCACCACGCTTCACAGCATCAACAACCTTGTCAGCAAGAGCGAAGACCTGCTCGTGAGCAAAGCCACCGATGATCTCACCGGACTCAATCTGTGTTGGAGGAGGACAGGTCTTTGCAAGTTCAATGATCTCACTGAAGTCCTTCTTATCCCCAATACCACCTTCAATATGTTTGCATCCTGGAAAGCCGGTTGCGCCGGTGGTGTACAGACGGCTCTTGTACGATACAGAAGGAGGTACGATACAGTTGGTGGTCATCAATATCGGGCCATTGAAGGATTCAAACTCCTTCTTCTGCATCCACCATGCGTTCCCATAGTTGCCATAGAAGTTGAGAAATTTCTTGAATGCCGGATAGTAGTGTGCGGGAAGCATCTCAGAGTGGGTATATACATCAACGCCAGTACCCTGGGTCTGCTCAAGCAACATCTCAAGGTCCCTGAGGTCGTGTCCACTGATCAGGATACCAGGATTCTTGCCAACACCAATCTTGACCTTGGTCATCTCGGGGTTGCCATAGGTACCGGTATTAGCTCCATCGAGCAGTGCCATGCCTGCAACACCCCACTCACCTGTCTTCAAGGTAAGGGCGACAAGTTCATTAACACGCTTCTCTTCAAGCAGATCATTCAGTGCACTCTGGATGAAGGCATCAAGCTCCTCATTCTCCTTGATCAGGTTGTTTGCATGCTTGGTGTAAGCACTGATACCCTTCAGACCATAGGTGACCAACTCCTTCAAGGAGCGTACATCTTCGTTGCTCTCAGCAAGCACTCCGACAGTCTTGGAAAATTCTTCATAGGTAGAGGTATCGGTATTGTCGTAGAAGGCAGCTTCATTCAAACCTTCCTTTTTGGAGAGCTCTTTGAGCAAACCCTTCTTTGCTTCGATGGTAAGAAGAATTCTCTCAGTCACCTTCTCATCATCAAAGTTTGCGTTGGTGATTGTAGTGAACAGATTATAGGTAACAATGTGGTTGATATCCTTACTGACCGACTTGTTTTCCCCGCGTAGTCTGGTTGCAACCTGGCTCAGGCCTTTGGTTACATAGATCAATAAATCCTGCAGATTGGCAGTCTCTGGCTGCTTGCCACATACTCCTGCTTGGGTACATCCGAAATTGCGGGCGGTTTCCTGACATTGGAAACAGAACATTTTGTTGTCCATTCGTTATCTCCTTATACTGTTAAAAGCTGACAACCAAGAACATCTTGAAACGTTCTGGTGCGTAGATAGCATGCGGTAAATCACTCGGCATCAAGATTGAATCCCCTGCGCCCAGCTTGAACTCCTGACCACCTATGGTCACCAGTCCTTCTCCGTCCAGGGCGATGACCAGAGCATCCCCGCTACTTGCGTGTGTGCTGATCTCCTCCCCTTTCTCGAAGGCAAAGAGGGTTAGGCTGTGATATTTGTCCTGTGCAAGAGTCTTGCTCACGACCTGTCCTTCCTGATAGGTAACTTGGTCAGCAAATTTCAGCACTTCTGATGGTTTGAAATTCTTTATCATCGCAGTCATAACTCCTTTATTGATTCATTCTATGTCTCTTCATACATGCATCGTATAAGAACCATATGTGTCCGTATGTTGGAAATACAACAGTTTAGGTTTTTTTCTCAATCTTGAGTTTCATGCAAAAACCTCCTATACTCAAGCTTCATGAACTATTGGAGGACCCTGTTTTGGGAATCATAGAACTGCTTATGCTCTCTGTAGGACTTGCTATGGATGCGTTTGCCGTATCCTTATGTAAAGGACTCAGGATGCGCAGAATCAATTGGGGCCAGGGAACCCTCATAGCGTTCTCTTTCGGATTCTTTCAAGCGGGAATGCCGCTCATTGGATGGGCGCTCGGTACTCAGTTTGAACGATTCATCACACCTGTTGACCATTGGATTGCGTTCATTCTTCTCTCCATCATAGGTGCGAAGATGCTCTATGATTCCATTACAGAAGACCCCACTTGTCCGGTGGAGACAGTGGACCATCTCGATCTCAAAGAGCTTTTACTTCTCTCCATCGCAACCAGCATCGATGCGTTAGCTGTTGGAATTACCCTTGCATTTCTGAATACCGACATTCTTCTATCTATTTCCTTGATCGGCATCGTCACGTTTATCCTTTCGCTGCTAGCCGTCATCATCGGAAACCACTTTGGCAATCGTCTTCAGAGCAAGGCAGGAATTTTGGGAGGGATTGTGCTTATCCTCATCGGAGGAAAAATCTTACTCTCCCACCTTGGCATTATCGGTTTCTAGGTCTTCACTCATACCATCATCAGAAGGCTCCCCTCTCTTTACACGTCCCATCAGGAAGAATGCAATCAACATGGAAGCTGAACCATAGAGGAATATTGCCCTAAATCCGAACAAATCAATGAAGGCTCCAGTGATCGGAGGGCTGATGATGGAAGCAAGCTGGCTGAAGAAATAGTATAGACCAGTGTAAATTCCCACTGTTTGGTAGGTAGACATCTGCCAGAGCATCGGGAAGCTGTTGGTGACCACCGACACCCAGAATATTCCAAAACCAAAAAGCAACGCCCAGAAGGTGTATTGGCGCAATGCATCACTCATTCCAATGGTAAGGGGATCATGCAGGAAAACCCCAGCAAGCAAGATAACCAGAATAGCCAGAGAGAAACGAATTGTTTTCTTTCTTCCTATCCGGTGTGCCACAATTCCTGAAGGAATGGCAAAGAGAGCGTATGCGATGCCCACCATGCCGGCTGCCAAACTTGCCGTTCCACTACTGGTTCTCAGAATATCCTTGGAATACAAACCGACAAATGGAAGGATTCCCTGATACCCAATGAACCAGAACAGCAAAGAAAGCAGAATAAAGAGAGCACTCTTGTCCTGCTCTGCGAAGATGACTTTCAATGAGTGGAGAATCGGTTCCTTCTTCTCGCTTTGCTCAGACGCAGTCGCCTTCCTCTCCTTAACAAAGAAAAAGAGAAGTAGTACTGCAATGATGACGAGAACAGAGGAGATAGGGAACGCGAGGATTTCAGTGGTAGGCCCACGTCCGGGCAGATTGATCGGTACATCCATCAGTCGTGCAAGGCCGACTGTGCCTACGATGGTGGCAATGCCACCCATGGTATTGATAACACCGTTGGCTTCACTACGAAGGTCTCCGGGTATCAGATCGGGCATGAGGGCAACCACAGGCCCTCTCACCGCCTGTTTGAAAAGGTTGAGGATGAAAACCAACAAGATGAGCAACCATAGGCTGTTCAAGGCTGAGAAGGGTATCAGACCAAATGCAACAGCTGTTACGGGAAGACAGATGACAATGAATGGCATCCTCCTCCCTATCCTCGTATGGGTCCTGTCACTGATTGCACTGAATACGGGTATCAGGAATATGGCCAAAATGTTATCGAAGGTCATGATTGACCCGATCAGGGCCTTGGACTCTACAAAACGGGCAAGAAAGATAGGAACATAGGTATCATAGAGAGGGTCCATCAGTCCCATGGTAAAAAATCCAAGACCGATCAGAAAGGTGGTCGTGTAGTACCCTTTCAACCCTTTTTTTTGTGTTTTGGCCATCGAAAGACTCCTTGTTACGCTCCAATTGCAGTAAGTGTACCATATATTTTCAAAAGGGAGGTAGGCTTTCCTTGGCTCTGGACGAAATCCCGTGTTTACGGTACACCATGCTCATGCAAACACGTGATGATATGGCAGTAGTAACTACAAAAGAGGCACTGCAACACTACCTTATACTCAAAGAGGATGAAATCTCCTTTGATGAACATTTGAGCTGTTCCCTCCCCATGAAAATACCCTCCTACTTTCTCTCACTGATCAATCCAGAGGATCCTGAAGACCCTCTCAGGCGCCAGGTGGTTCCCACAAGAGAGGAACAGATTATTGAATCCAAAGGTACGATTGATCCCTTGGAGGAAGTCAGGTACAGCGTAACCGACCGCCTTATTCACCGCTATGAGAGCAGGGTTGCCTTCCTCACCACCGATATTTGCCCTATGTATTGCAGGCATTGTTTCCGTCGTCGTTTCACAGGAACTTTCCAAGGACCTGCAAGTAAAACACAAATCAGTGAGGCAGCAACCTATGTCGCAGACCACAAGGAAGTAACAGAGATTCTTTTAACCGGGGGTGATGTACTCACGCTCAGTGATACTCGTCTGGAGTCCATGATCAGAGCCTTCAGAAGCAAACGTCCCGACCTGGTAATTCGCCTCTGTTCAAGGATGCCTGCTTCTTACCCCATGCGGATTACAGATTCCTTAATCACCATGCTGAAGCAATTCTCGAGTGCTCCATTCTACCTCATGTGCCAGTTCAACCACCCAAGGGAACTCACCCAGCAGGCAGTAGAGGCAATAGACCGCTTTGTGGAGGCAGGTATTCCTGCAATGAATCAGACTGTGTTGCTTCGTGGGGTGAATAATGATGCCGATGTACTTGCTGAACTCTGTAATCGGTTGGTCTCCCACCGGATCAAACCGTACTATCTCTTCCAAGGAGACCTTGTGGAAGGAACTGCCCACTTCCGCGTTCCAGTCCAGAAAGGGCTTCTCTTGGAGGAACAGTTGAGAAAACGACTTTCAGGGCTTGCCATGCCGGTATATGCAATAGACCTTCCCGAAGGTGGCGGGAAGGTTCCATTGGGGAGAAATTATCTACTTGGGAAAAACGAACAAGGTGAGTGGATGTTCAAGAATACTGAAGGAGTAATTAGAACATACCCTGATCCAATCAGAGAGGAGCTATCCGATCAAGGACATCTTGAATAGCTTTGGTGCGAATATCCTGTCGCTGTGATTCATAGACCTCAGGCTCCATGAATACGACCTCTTCCTTTTCTTCGAACGTTGGCACGAGAATTGGTTCCTCTCCTTCTTTAACAGGAGGGGCGGCTTCTTCCACCACTACAGGCTCCGCAACCGGGGCTGCCTCTTCCACCACTACAGGCTCTGCTACCGGGGCTGCCTCTTCCACCACTACAGGCTCTGCAACCGGGGCTGCCTCTTCCACCACTACAGGCTCATCCACTTGGACCCTGATCTTGGGAGTAGGCATCTTGGGCACAGGTGGGATAAATTTCATTTCAACAAGGTAGTCCTGCACTGCCTTTCTCACTGGCTCTTCCATGGAATCGAGAAGGGAGGGAACCAAATCCATGACAATGTCACTACGGTACTGATCATAGAGTACAATTGCCTCCTCCTCACTCAGCCCTGGACTGGGAAGAGACTCCTGCAATTCTGCTATATAGGCCTCTTTGTTTGCCTCAAGCTGACTAACAACTTGGGAGACAACTTGGGGAATCATACGGTCAACAAGCTGAGGAACATAGGAGTCAACTTCCTTGGTCAGCTCATCTCTCATGTTCTCCAACTGTGTGGCAACATTGTCCTTAATATTTGTCTGCAGATTAACCGCTTCCGCTCTCAGTTCTGCCAAATTCTTTTCAACATACGCCTCGATCTCACTACGAAGTACTCCTTGGTAAGCCTCTTGATCAGCCCTGAGCGTCTCGCTGAGGGACGGAAGTACAAGTTCTTCTAATTGTCCTGCAAGGGAATTGAGTAGCGTTTGATCTTCGAGGATTTGTGCAGCGATGGATTCTTTCAATACCGGCTCGAGCTGCTCTTGGAGTCGGGGCAGGAGTTCTTTTGCAAGGGTTTCTGCTTGAGAAACCTCCTCTACTGTAGGCTTTTTCACCGGAGGAGTAACCTCCATCAAGGGTTGCAACTGCCTCTCTTTTGCTTGCTGGAGAATCTCATTGGGCACGCCTGGGCGAAGATACCACATTCCGACAAACACAAACGTGGTAACAACAATGGTAATGACCAGCAAATTGATTAGGACAGACTTTTTCATTTCAAACCCTCGTATGGAAAAGATTTCATCGCTGGGATGAAATTCATAATCCTATGGTATCACAATAGGTTATGATTTGTCGATGAATTACCTTCTTTGAGCGGTGATTACTCAACACCACTAGATCAACACCTTTTTCATCAGTCTCAGGAACTATATCCTTTTGGGCTTGTTCCCTTTCCAAGAAGCGTTTGAGAGAGAGTCCCTCTCTCTCCTTGCAACGGAAAAAGCGTAAGAAGAGCGGTGCCTTGATGAACAGTACACGGTCACAGAGAGGTTCCAAGCCCATCCGCTTGAGTAGTGCTGCATTGAGAATGATTGCAGGCTTCTGCTTTTCTTTTGCCTCTTGGATCAGACGTTTACACGCTCCAACCATCTTTGGGTGGGTTATCGACTCCAGCTCTCTCAGTTTCTCCAGATCACTGAACACCAACTTCCCCAGTGCTTTCCTATTGACCTTTCCATCAACCATAATGTCTTGGCCGAAAGCCTGCCTTAGTTCTGACTTGCTTGCTTCAAGGGCATCATGTCCCAAAGAGTCCACATCGACCACTTGGCATCCATAAGAAGCGAATACCTCTGCATATTGGTCCTTGCCGGCACACGCCCTACCGGTCAGTCCGATAACCATCATCAGTGGATATCTCCCCAGTTGTCCCCAACTTCGATACTGGTTTTCAGAGGAATATTGAGCTTCACAGCCCCTTCCAGTGCTTCGCGTACTACAGTCTTGGTCTCTTCCACCTCATCTTCAGGAACCTCGAACACCAATTCGTCGTGAATCTGCAGCAGCAAGGTTGCCGTAAGGCTCTTCTCCTTGATGGCCGCCGAGACACGGAGCATTGCAAGCTTCATGATATCTGCCGCAGTTCCCTGGATTACGGTGTTCACCGCAATACGTTGTGCTTTCGCACGCTCGACGGCACTTCTGCTGTTGATCTCCGTAATGGTTCTTACATGTCCAAGCAAGGTGGTCACATAACCATCCTTCTCGGCTTGACTCCTCGTGGACTCAACAAAGGCCTGCACCCCACTGTAGCGTTGGAAATATTGATCGATGAATTGCTTTGCCTCACTGTGTGAGATCTTGAGGTCCTTCGCAAGGCTATGGGTCCCCATACCGTACATGACACCGAAGTTGATCGTCTTGGCAATCCGACGTTGGTCGGAGGAAACCTCATCAAGCGGAACATCAAAGATCAAGCTCGCGGTAGAACGGTGAACATCCACTCCATCCTCAAACGCTCGCTTAAGCCCAGGGTCGTCTGCCATATGGGCAAGTACCACAAGCTCTATCTGTGAGTAGTCGGCAGAAAGGAATCTATGACCTTCATTCGGAATGAACGCAGACCTGATTCTTCTCCCCTCCTCACTCCTAACCGGAATGTTCTGCAGATTGGGGTCCTTGCAGGAGAGACGTCCTGTCTCAGTCCCTGTCTGGCTGAACGAGGGGTGCACCCTCCCTGTCTCAGCATTTATCTGCAGGGGAAGCTTGTCGATATAGGTACTCTTGAGCTTGTTGAGCATCCGGTATTGCAAGATCAGAGCTACTTCTCGGTAGGTCTCCTGCAAAGGTTCCAACACCTCAGTCGCGGTGGAGAATCCTGAGCGAGTCTTTGCACCGGTGGGAATTTCACGTTCCACAAAAAGAACTTCCTGCAATTGTTGGGGGGAGTTGAGATTAAAGCTATGTCCACAGATGGAGAAAATCTCCTCCTTTATGACATCAATCCGATTCTCAAATTCATTTGAGAGTGGCTCAATGCGGCTTCTCTCCAGATGGATGCCTGCAAGTTCCATTTTTGCGATGATCAAGAGCAGGGGCATCTCAATATCATTGAGCAAATCCAGCAACCCTCTTGCCTTGAGCAATTCAAGGAACACCTCATAGAGGCGGAAGGTCACATCTGCATCCTCTGCACCGTAGAACACCACCTGGTCCAAGGGGATATCGCTCAGCAGTTTTCCTTTGGGAACAATGTCACTATAACGGACTGTCTTATGCTCCAGATACTTCTCGGCAAGATAGTCCATATTGAACACCGAGGTACTGTCCAAGAGCCATGCAGCGACCATGGTATCGAAGACAACACGTTTTGGAACCACTCCCCAACGTACCAATACCTTGTAGTCGTACTTGAAATTTTGTCCGATCAGCGCAAGCTTCCCGGAACCAAGATAATCAGAAAGCAGGCCTCTCACCTCATCAGATGGTAACAGCTCCTTTCCCTCATGGACCAAGGGAACATAGTAGGCCTTCTCCGCCTCATTGGTGAAGGAAAAACCAATAACCTGGGCAACCATCTCATCAATGCTGGTTGTCTCTAGGTCGAAGGCAACAGGCTTGCCTGTCTTTGCATATGATGCAAGCAGTTCAGAAAGCTCTTCTATGGTAGTCACTGCCTCATATGAGCCGTGTTTGGATGCCTTCTTCACAGGCTTCTCGGGAAGGAAGGAGGAGGCATCCCCTCCTGAGGCCCGTCCAAGTTCCCTGAAAATGGTTCGCATCCCGATTTCTTGGAACAGGGGGATAGCAGCCTCATAGTCCACACCCTTCACCAAATACTGCTCGGTATCGAATGTCTCTACGTTGAAAAGGTCCCGTCTCAGCACAACCAGGCTCTTGCTCAAGAGGGCATTCTCCTTCCCTTCCAACAGCTTCTTCTGTAAACCGGGAGCAACCAGCTTTATATGTTCATAAATACCGTCAAGACTGCCAAACTGCTGTAAAAGCTTTGCAGCTCCTTTCTCCCCGATTCCCTTTACCCCTGGGATATTATCCGAAGAATCACCCAACAGGGAGAGGTAATCGACTATCTGGGATGGTTTTATCCCAAGCATCTCTTCAACTTCAATGTCTCCCATCAATTGGTAGAACTTTTCATTCTTTTTTGCAGGTCTCAAGGCAAAGGTGTGTTCATCCACCAGCTGGAGCAAGTCCTTGTCACCGGTAAACATGATGGTATCAATTCCATGTCGGGTCGCCTCCTCGCTCAAGGTGGCGATAATGTCATCGGCCTCATATCCCTCCATCGTGATGGATGGAATCTTCAAAGCCTTGAGGATGTTGTTGATAATTGGGACTTGGCTGTGCAGGTCCTCTGGAGCTGCATCTCTGGTTGCTTTATAGGGCTCATACATAATATGGCGGAACGTCTTCTCCTTCCCGTCCATCGCAA
Organism: Sphaerochaeta sp.; assembly: GCA_018399495.1. GTDB lineage: Bacteria > Spirochaetota > Spirochaetia > Sphaerochaetales > Sphaerochaetaceae > Sphaerochaeta. The sequence goes on along the minus strand of JAGYOG010000018.1, from coordinate 1,640 downwards.
CCACCAGATAGGCTGGTGAATATTCGCGGATCAACTTCAGGACGGTGGAAAAAAATCCATATACTGCAGATATGTTGTTTCCCTGTGTGTCCTGCATCGGATTCTTGAAGAACCCATAGTAGGAGCGATAGATCAGGCCGTAGCCATCGATGATATACAGTTTCTTTCGGTCGCTGAGAGTCGTGGACGCCCTCTTTTTCTCATCCTGCTTAGGGGGTACGGATAGGGGTCTATCCTTAGCCTCCTTTTGCAACTTCTCTTGATCAAAATCCTGACTGGAAAACAGTTCGTCCATCTTATCCCCCTATGGTTAACGAGAGCATATCATAGGCCACATGGATATGAGAAGGAAGTTCATCTTCCAGCTTTTGGTGGCTCACATTATGGCTGAGATGCGTAAAATAGGCACGCTTTGCACCGACAGATTCTACAAAGGCCTTTGCTTCAAACACACTGTAATGGGTTGGATGCGGCCAGTATCGAAGGGCACCCACCACAAGGGTATCGAGTCCTTTAAAGTAGGGAATACTCTCAGGCGGGACTTCACTACAGTCGGTTGCATAGGCAAAATCCCCGATTCTGAATGCAAAAATCTCCTTCTTGCCATGCAGGATGGGAATAGGTATCACCCTAAAAGGTCCGATCTCGATCTCCTGGTATGCCTTCACTGTATTAAGCTGGAGGTGAGGAACCCCACCTGCTACCGTGCTTCCTGTAAGCACATAAGGAAAACGATCGATGATCGCATGTTTCACTTCATCCTGGCAGTAGACGGGCAGCACTTGATCCTTGCAGAATACCCTTAGGTCATCAATCCCATTGAAGTGATCTGCATGATCATGGGTATAGAGCACTGCATCAAGGTGAGAAATATCTGCTCTCAAAGCCTGTAGGCGAAACTCAGGGGTGGTATCTATCAAGAGTGAGTGCTCCCCACGCCTAATGAGGATACTTGAACGAAAACGTTTGTCCCGAGGATCGCTGGAAGTACAGACCGGGCATTTACAACCAATAACAGGAACACCATGACTTGTCCCTGTTCCGAGGAAGAGAACTTCAAATGGCTTCATTCAGCTTGTTCCGTTACTTGTAGGACTGCAGATTCCAACGCTTGTCGCCCATCCTTTGCGGCATCCTTCAGTCGATCTCGAACCTCAGGACTAGCTAGAAGCTGTTGTAGTCGGGCAAATGACTCTCTGGAGAAATCTGGATTACCTTGTGCCTGCTCACTGATCACATCCAAAACCTGTGCATTAATTGAACCCTCACGGAGGGCAAAGCTGACTCCAAGAAACTGCATCCCCATGCTGGGGATGAAGAAATACATCACAAAAAAACTCAACACTGCTGTAATTACAGCAGAAAGAAACGAGTGAAAAAACCCTCTTTTTGCCATGGCGGATCTCCTGACATTACTCTACCATACTTGGACAAAGGCGAAAAGCAACACAGGCCCGGATTTCTCCGGGCCTGCATAGATAATTTAGGTTTTTTAGAATAGGGAGAACAAGACAGAAACACCAATCTTGCCGTCATCTATTTCGGCACTGAAGAGGTCATTCACCTCAGCTGCATTCCTAAAGGTATAGTCAGTATCCAGCGTATAGTTCAAGCCAAGCATAATATTGCCCAAATTGAAG